>CAYZTC010000001.1:0-228078 GCA_964481345.1 uncultured Candidatus Saccharibacteria bacterium
AGCCAATACTCCACCTTTGGTACCATCCCAGTCAGAAGGATAAAGATTCTTCTCTTCATTTACAGTTACATCTGTATACTGAGGAACCCTCTGAACCATTACCTTCTGAGTTGTACCGTCATACCCATTTAACAAATTGTTACTTAGTGTTAATGTATTCCCATCAATACTGGAAATAAGAGCAAATTCATATTCCCCAACATCAGAATATTCAGTACTAGTACCCTTCAAGTTAATAATCAAAATCTGATCACCAACCGCAAGACCTGTAGGATACGACCCTGAACCTAATGCAACCGTATTGCTACCAGCTGAAACATCAGCCGTAACAGAGAAATTCACAGCATCCCCACTTGATCTACCCACACAACTCCCGGTATTAATATTTGTATTGGCAGAAACTATACACTCTCCATCATCACCAGATCCATACTTAAGTACAGCTTCACCGCTTGGTTCATCCGAAGCCCTATCTCTAATGTCAAAATACCTTTCCCTAAACAAGTAAACTGTTACAGGAATAGCTATTGCTAGGAACACTATAATTGCAATAATCACCCCTTTTTTATTTATTTTCATTGTATCTTTAGATTCATTACAATTTACCCTTATATCATAACATCAAAGAGTTTTTGATCAAAGTGAATACTCTTCGAAGAATAATGCATAATCTGCCATATCTATTTCGTCATCTTGATCAAAATCAGATCTGGAATTAGCTAATCCACCACTTTTATAGTCGTCAAAATCGTTAATAAAGATGTAGTAATCAGAAACCCCAATTTTTCCGTCCTCATCAAGATCCGCATCGATTTCCTCCTCCTGAGCCGAGTCTTGAGAAGAACTCCCTGAAGTACCAGCCTCACTTGTATCATCTGCCGTAAGATCCTCCTCAAGTCCTACTCCATCCTCTGTTGTTTCAGCAGAACCAGTACTTTGAGTATCTGTACTATCTTCCTCTCCCGCAAGATTTCGAATATCAAAAGATTCTTTCTTAAAGAGGTAGACAGAGACAGGAATAGATACAGCAACAAAAAAAGTGATGCCAAGAATCAAGAAAGTTCTTTTTGTAGAAACATAATCCATAGGGCAAATATAAGAACTAACTAATTACATACTATCACAAACAAACCTATTTTTCAGACTTAATTACGTCTTTTCCAACATATTCCTTAAGCACATCTGGCACTTTCAGACTCCCATCTTTTTGTTGATATGTTTCAAGAATCGAGACCATTAACCTACTTGTTGCAAGTCCAGAAGCATTCAGCATATGTACATACTCAGTCTTTCCATCATTTCCTGTCCTATATCTAATATTTCCCCTCCTAGCCTGGTAATCTCTCACATTAGAAGCTGAACTTACCTCATAATACTGATCTAGAGAAGGAATGTACGCTTCAATATCATACGTTTTTGCCGCAGCAGCTGAACAATCCCCAGCTGCAAGTAAAGATAACCTGAAGTGTATCCCAAGTTTTTCAACTAGATTTACAGCCTTTTGTACTAGTTCATCCAACGCCTTTTCAGAATTTTCCGGTTTTACGTATTGAAATAGTTCTACCTTATTAAACTGATGCACCCTCATCAATCCTCTCTCCTTCGTCCTGTAACTTCCAGCCTCTCTTCGGTAACAAGGTGTATATGAGAAAAACTTCTTTGGAAGTTCATCCTCACCTAATATTTCATCACGATACAAATTTGATAATGCAGTCTCAGCTGTTGGAAGAAGGCAACTACCCTCCTTAACCCAATACACATCATCCTCAAATTTTGGAAGCTGACCAGCTGAATAGGCGGACTCTCTATTTAAAAGGTGAGGCGGAAGGATAAATTCGTATCCACTCTTCAGATGTTCATCTATGAAAAAATTCAATAGTGCCCATTCCAAAAGTGCACCATCACCTCTATGAAGAACAAACTGAGATCCTGCAATTTTTACCGCCCTATCAAAGTCAATCAGACCTAAGTTTGTAGCAATTTTCAAGTGATCTTTATGTTCAAAATCAAAGGATGGTTTCTTACCATATATTTTTATCTCCTTGTTTGACTCTTTTTCACCAGAAGGTACATCATCATCTGGTATATTTGGCAGAACCTCCACCATACCAACCCATTTTTCTTTTGAAACTCTAACTTCTTCCTCAAGTTTTTTAACATCCCCTGCAAGTTTCTTGGTTTCAGTAATTAACTTCTTAAATTCATCACCACCCTTATCAGCTGTCACTATTTTATCGTTGTAGTCTTTCTGTTCTCCCCTTTTATCCTCAAACTCTTTTAGTTTATCTTTGTAATCACTATATGATTTTATTATTTCGTCCAACTTTAACTCTGAAGAAGACATCCTCTTTAAAAGAGCTTTTTCTACATTCTTTTTATCCTCAATAATCCTTTTTATATCCAACATGTGAGGATGCCTTACAATTTATATACTTTAATTATTTTGACACAAAAGAAAAAACCTTACAAACCAAGCTCATCTTTGATTCCAATCATTGCATCAAGCACAATCTGAATATGCTCATCCATATCCACTCCCAGTTCCCTTGCACCCTGAAACATATCTTCTCTACTAACAGCCTTAGCGAAATCTTTTTTCTTGAACTTTTTCTTAATCGAATCCACTTTTAACCCGGAAAGTTTTTCTGGATTGACAAGAGCGCAAGCCACAACAAATCCAGTCAGCTCATCTACAGCAAAAAGTGTCTTTGCCATTTTTGTCGGTCTGGAATCAGGATTATCTCTATCTGCATGGCCTTTAATTGCTTGTATTAGGTCATCGTCTACTCCTTTTTGCCTAAGTATCTCGTAACCCCATTCTGAAGGATGATCCGGTCCCATCTTTTCATAATCGAAGTCATGCAACAAACCACATATGGCCCACTCGTCTCCGCTCTGCTTCGACGAAGTGAACTCGTCAGCTTGAGATCCTAAGTTCGATACGGTTGTCGAACGAAGGAGATCAGGCGAAGAGCTCTCGAATTTCTTATAATACAAGTTCATAGCAGCTTCCACTGCAAGCATATGTTTTACAAGGTTCTCATTCTTTGTATATTTCCGAACCAATTCTAGTGCTTCATTTCGATTCATATATTTATTACTTCAAATTATTTATTGGATAAAGTATACTACCTCCTAATAGAATTATGAAATTAACCCCCTCAAAAGAAGAGAAAAAACTGAAAAGATTGATAGAAGATTCGGACAAAATTCTTGTAACAGCCCACATCAGAATAGATCCGGATGCAGTTTGCAGTATACTTATTACGAAAGACATCATCAATCAGGTGTATCCAGAAAAATCTGTTGACCCAATAATTCAGGAATCCTATTTCAAATGGCCCATCAACACTGAAGAAATCTTTCCTGGAATAAATGCTATAAAGAATTTACCCAATCAAACCATAGACCTCGAAAAATATGATTTAGTAATAGTATGTGACTCAGGTAGTATAGAAAGATGTCTTCCTAAAAGAAAAGGAGAAACCAAAATCGCAATAATTGATCATCATGAAATTAACTCTGATTTAAGACAAGACGTTTTAGTTAACGAAAAGAGATCATCTAATAGCGAACAGTTATATATAACGTTCAAGAAAATATTTAAAGGAAAATTTTCAGTAGATAAAAATATAGCATCTTTGATATATTTTGGAATCACTGCAGATAACAGAAGATTCCTGTACGAAAATGTAAACTCTGAAACATTCAAGGTGGTCGCAGAAATTTTCGATACTGCAGAAGTAAACCCACAAATTGTTGAAAAAAATACCCTAAGGTTAAGTCTCAGCTCGTTAAAGGCTCTGGGAGAGGCACTAAATAATATGAAATGCAAGGAGAATTATTGCTACTCTTATTTTACAAGAGACTTTGTTAAAAAAAACGGGTTAACAGTAGAAGAATTGACCTCTGGAGGAAAGGACCATTTTCTTTCTCAGCTAGTAATCAACACAAAAGATGTTGATTGGGGATTCGTGACCTATCCTATTTCAGAAAAAGATATGTGGAAGGTAAGCTTTAGAGCGTTTAGAAATACCCAGAATGTAGAACCATACGCTAGAGCATTAGGTGGAGGTGGACATGTAAGAGCAGCCTCATCAACTGTCGAAGCAAAATCAGCAAAAGAAGCGGTGAAAACGGTACTTGCTGTTATTTCTCAGAATCCTTCTTAGAACTCCCCCTCCCATCTTTCAACTGTTTTAATTTCCACATAAATATCTTCGCTTTGTTTTTTGCTTTAGGATAGTCAACAGCAAATGATAGGGCATCCTCAAGAAGTGACCTTGGCTCTTCTTTTGCAAGTTTAATATACAGTGCCTTATGTGAAAGGTCATTTAACCTAATTGCAAGACGATAGCCGTAATCCTGAAACTCTTTTGTGACATACTTAGGTTTACCTCCGAAAAGTTCCCGCTGTTCTTTTAGAATGTCCTTTGCACTCCTCATTATTCTTTCGGTTTCATAAGTGGAAACCAAATCACATCATCAATATTCTCAGTTTCAGTAAGCATCATTGCAATCCTTTCAATCCCAGGCCCAAGACCAGTAGTGGGAGGCATTCCATACTCCATAGCTTCCACAAAGTCCATATCATTTGGATGGGCATCTTTTCTCTCCTGATCAGCCTTAAACCTTTCATACAGCTCGATTGGATCATTCAGCTCTGTCCAGTTATCTCCAGTCTCAATCCCTGCAATATAGACTTCAAACCTCTCTACATATTTCTCATCACCTGGTATCTTTTTACATAGAGGAGAAATTTCTACCGGATGTCCATAAACAATGGTTGGCTGAATAAGGGTTGGACCAAGAACCTTTTCGAAGTATTCAATCAATGCCTCCCCTACACTCTCCTGCTTTTCAATACCTTCTTTCTTCAGATGTTTATTAGCATCAGTTAAACTCATCTTGTCAAAATCCAAACCTTTTTCTTTTTTCACATAGTCCACAACCTTTACTCTTTCCCACTTTTTACTAAAATCTACATCTTGACCAACAATCTTGAATGTATATTTTCCAAAAACCTTTTTACAAATGTATTTGTACATCTCCTCTGTAAGATCCATATTGTATTCATAGTCATGATATGCACTCATTGTTTCTAACATAGAAAACTCTGGATTATGTGATTTATCTACACCTTCATTTCTAAACAACCTTCCAATGGTGAATACATTTTCAATACCAGCAACAATTACCCTCTTTAGATATAGCTCGTTAGCAATCGCAAGATATGCCGTCATATTAAGCGAATCCACCTGAGTAATAAAAGGTTTTGCATTTGTACCACCATAGATGGGCTGTAAAATAGGAGTGTCAACCTCAACAAAACCCTTATCCCACAAAAATTCTCTTATTGCACGAATAATATCTGATCTTGCTAAAAGTCTCTTTTTTGTTTCTTCGTTTAAAAGAATATCTAAATACCTCTTCCTATATCTTTCCTCAACATCCTTGAGCCCTTCCCACTTTTCAGGAAGCGGCCTTACTGCTTTTGTCAGAATTCTTAACTTTGTAACTTCTACTGAAATCTCCCCTGTCTTAGTTTTCATGACATTACCAGTAGCATCTACAATATCACCCACATCATACAGTTTAAGATTGTCCCAGTCCTTTAAAACATCCTTTTTAAGATATAGCTGAATATCCCCAGTACCATCTTTCAATTTCGCAAAAGCAATCTTCCCAAAGTCCCTATATGACATTATTCTGCCTGCCACAGTAACTTTCTTTCCCTTAAGCTTTGAATAGTTTTTAACTATATCTTCTGCAAAGGTGTTTCTATCAGATTTCGTTGCAAACGGATCAATTCCTTTCTTTCTAAATTTTTCAACTTTACCTAATCGCTCCTTCCTAATTGTCTCTAACATAGCCATATAACCAACACACTAAACTTATGAAAATTAGTTATGTATAATAGAATTGTATCATAAGTTTTTAAACTGCCTCAATCATGAAATCCTGCTTCAATATCATCCGTGGCTTTATCGCTGCTTTTATATTTATATTATATTGGATAATCCTATTAATATCATTCATCATACTTCCAATCAGTATTGTATTCAAGGATGCAAACTCCCTAAACCAGTCCCTTGACCAGATAAGGTTTGAGGAACAAATTGCTGACCTCATAATTATGAACTTTGATACGTCAGCACAGCTTGAGCAGGGTACAGAAGGAATTCCAGAGATCGATTTCGCCGAGATATTTAATGAAGAGACAGCCGGTGAAATCATTGCTTTAAGAAGAGAGATTATATCAACGGTATATACTGCACTCGAAAATGAGGAAGCACTCACATACGAGATAGATATCGGTTTCCTTATGGATATGTATATGGACATATTTTCACAAATGACAATGAGCGAATTAGAAAACATGGTAGTCTGCAGCGAATGGGTCACCCCTGAAGAATCAGAAACAATGACAGAGGACTGTCTACCCCCATATTTTGCAATTGCAAACGATATTGACATACCAGACACTGTAGATGTTCCTACTGGTTTTGAAGTTACAGACGATATGAAGATAGAAAGCATGCTGGATTCAGAAGAACTTATGGAAACTCAAGATATTCAAAATCCAGTCATCGAAATAACAGAGGAAGATGCCAGTGACTATAATGCTATTCTAATACTAATGAAAGCATATATATATGTATTTATTGGACTGGAGATTTTCTTAATGCTCCTTTTCTTTTTGATAAGCCCTGGTACAAAGGCAGCTATGATTTCACTTGGTATATTCAACATAATCACAAGTATTATTGGAGTAGTCATATGGAGAGCCCCAGCCATACTTATGACATACTCACGGTTATCATCCTCTATTCCGGTAGAACAGCTTGCGGCTCAAGAAGCCCTCACGAATATGATTAGCTCACTTCTTGATATTGTTGCTCCAAAAGGATTGATTATGGCGCTGTGGATTGGTATTATTAGCGTGTTAATAATAGTTTTAGCAATCATCTTACCGAAGAAGAAGAAAAATGAAGAAACCCCAAAAGAACAACCTGCTGGAAAAGATAACAGCGCTAAGTAAAAGAAGGGGAATACTTTTTCCAAACTCTGAAATATATGGAGGTCTGGCCGGATTCTATGACTATGGCCCTGTAGGAGTAGAAATGAAAAACAACTTAAAAAAGTTGTGGTGGGACTTCATGGTTACTTCAAGAGCTGATGTCATAGGTATCGATGGTACCATTATTACACATCCAAAAGTATGGGAAGCCTCAGGACATGTAAAGCATTTTGCCGATGAAATGGTTGAGTGTAAAAAATGTCATAAGAGATTTCGAATGGACAAGCTAGATAAAGGAAAATGTCCAGAGTGTGAAGGTGAAGTTACAGATGCAAGAAAATTCAATCTCCTTCTTAGTACAGAGATCGGAGTTATCGAGGGAGAAAAAACAAAGACATATCTTAGGGGAGAAGCCTGCCAAAATATTTATCTAGACTATCAAAATGTTCTTGACTCTACGAGAATGAAAATCCCTTTCGGTATTGCCCAAATTGGAAAGGCCTTCAGAAACGAGGTCACTCCAGGAAGATTATTTGTAAGAGTAAGAGAATTTGAACAATGGGACCTTCAGTACTTTGTAAATCCAAAAGATGCAAAAAAATGGTATGAGTACTGGAAAGAAGAAAGGATGAGATTTTTCAAAATAATATACAGAAATCACGATAATTTAAGACTCAGAAAACATCCAGATAAAGAGCTGGCATTTTATGCTGAAATTGCTTATGACATAGAATATAAAGCACCATGGGGATGGGAAGAAAATGAAGGAATACATTGGAGAGGAGATTACGACTTAACTCAACATGGTAAATTTGCAAAGAAAGATTTTACATACACAGATCAAAACACCGGTGAAAAATACATACCATATATTGTTGAAACGTCTGGCGGACTGGATAGAACATTTTTATTTGCACTATTCGATGGGTATGAGGAGGAGAACCTAGAAAATAACACAGAAAGAGTCATTCTTAAACTAAATCCATTAGTTGCAGCATACCAGGCTGCCATATTTCCTTTAGTATCAAACAAAGAAAAGCTGGTCGAAATATCAAAGGAAATATTTAAAGACCTATCCAGAAAATTTTCTACAGTAATAGATACAAGAGGCAACATCGGTAAAAGATATAGATATCAAGATGAAATAGGTACGCCATATTGCATTACAGTAGACTACGAAACTCTCGAAAACAACACTGTCACCATAAGGGATAGAGATACTATGGAACAAGAAAGAGTTAAGATTGAAAAACTTGATGACATTATCAGTAAAAAGCTTGAAGAGGAAAGAGGCAAGTTGTTTAAAGAATAAGGAAATCTAGCGGATCTTCAATATTTTGTACTTGCTTTTTCCAGTAGGGGTCTCCACTTGAACCACATCCCCAACCTTTTTTCCCATCACTGCTTTTCCTATTGGTGATTCAATAGAAATATTTTTCTTAGCAGGATCTGCACTTATACTTGATACCACGGCCATCTTCATTTTCTTTCCCCTACTTTCTAGCACAATCTTACATCCAACATCTACAATCTTACGTTTACCCTTTCCTTTTACAATCTCCGACTTCTCCAAAGTTCCCTCAAGTTTGGATATATCTCTTTCAAGGCTTGCCTTTTCCTCCAAAACCTCACTAATTGCAGAGTTTTCCTCAAAGTTTTCATCATTTCTATAATGATCTAACTTATCAGCTAACAACTTCCTACCAATGGTCTTCATTTCTCGAATTTTATCCACCAAAAACTTATAGGTTCGTTGAGTTATTTTCTTTTTTTTCTTCTTGGAAGTCTTCATCTAAATTGTCAACAATATAAGGTAACGACAGTATATAAAACTAATTACATATTACTAAAAGGGTTTATTTAACAGCGTTTTTCTTTCTCCAGTTTTCTATCTTTTTATGATCTCCAGATAATAGCACATCAGGTACCTTCCAACCATGAAACTCCTCTGGTCGGGTGTATTGAGGATATTCTGACTTCATATCTCTTTCAAAACTTTCCTCTTTAAGTGACTCGGGATTTCCTAGAATTCCTGATACATGCCTCAACATTGCGTCCACGATCACTAAAGCAGGAAGCTCACCTCCCGAGAGAACATAATCCCCAATTGAGATCTCTTGATCTACGAGATTTTTTCTTACTCTCTCATCAACACCCTCATAGTGACCACAGATGATTATTAAATGATCTTTTTTGGATAGAGATTTTGCATATTTAGAATTAAACCTCTTTCCTTTAGGAGATGTAAGCAAAACTAATGAGTTATCTTTCCTCAGGTCATTTAGAGCTTTGTATATTGGCTCAACTTTCATCACCATTCCAGCCCCACCTCCAAAAGGTCTATCATCTACCGTCTTATGTTTATCTGTTGTCCATGCCCTAAGATCATACACTTTTATATCTACCCCGGAATCCTTAGCTATCCTAAAAATACCTTCTGATGTAAAAGAACTTACTTGAGCAGGAAAAATCGTTATGATATCAACTTTCATATCAGTTGAGGGATTATACAGGTATAATGGTGAAAAATATAGATGGTAAAAACACTGTTACAGCAACAAAAAAGGCCACACCTTACATAAAAAATCATAAGGTCTGGCCTATTGCGAATCCTTCTTGGTTAACTATTAACCCAAATATTACTACAGATTTGGGCCGCAAGATCACGGTCAGATTTATTATCCTTGCTAGAAATACCTACAGAAATTCTAAATTTTCCTACAGCGTGATCTCTAACTGCGGGTCTTCCCAAGAATCGCAAATTACCCACATACCTTCCAGGGAAAAACAAGCTACCAAATACCTCATTTGGAATCGCTTCAGGGATCCAATCCATTCTACGATCGGATCCTTCCTCGTTAAGGACTCTGGAGATCAAAATGATTTCCCCACTTTCAAATTTAATCCCAATTGCTATAATCATCTTCTTCCCCCACTTTACTGCTCTTTTTTGAGCAGTTCCAAAGAACTTCCCTAACTCTTTATACATGTTGTCAAATTTACTCATTTCTTCCTCCTTTAAAGAGCTTTTTTTTTCTGGCTCCGCGAGCACAGTTATGGTAATTGTAGCACAAAAAGTGAGAAACTTAAATATTATAGGATACTATTTCTAAGACAAGACTATTGAATAGAGAGAAGAATTATTAATAAAATGAAGAAGAATCATCAAATACAGATTCGGATGTTTCAAATAGACACTTGTCCACCCTAGACTAAGGAGAAATGAGAAGATAAGCAAGTTATAGTTATAACCAATTATTGGCATAAGTAATACATGAACCATACCAAACAATATACTTATAATTAAAGCAACCTTAAATTTACTTTGTGTAAAGACTTTTATTCGAATCGGAAGATATCCTCGATAATAGAGCTCTTGGGCCACAGATGACAGAAATACAAGCCACATCATCCGAAACTCTACTATCTCTTTGTCAAAAGAAACTCCACTTATTTTAACAATATAAGCACCCACAACGGTTATCACATAAAGAAGTAAATATATTGGTAAGGTTTTCAAGAGATTATCTGTCCGCAAACCCATCTGCCTTTGTGAAATTATTCCAGTTCTAATTAAGATTACACATATCAAGATGCCAGCCAAAAATAAAACTACCCCACCAAAATAGAATAATATAAAAGCAATCACAAAAGATGTTAATACTAGTTCAGTGGCAACCAATAACTTCTTTTTTGTACTATTAATCATAAGTATGAATTATTCACTTTTTCCCAAAATATACTCACGCCAAAAGCCAGATGCCTACAGAAGAAAGAATAGATGCACTAACAACTTTCAGTATGTTTTTCTTTTCGTTAAGAAATAATATTGATAAAACAACAATCAATACATTTTGCGTTGATAAAATAAAGTTTGCCTGAGAGGCATTAACACCAAAGTTATATGAAGAGTAAATAAAATAATATGAAATAAATGATGATATTACAGCAATAAATAATAAATGACGGTTACTCCCGTCACTTAACATCCTCGGGATTTTAGCTACACTTCTACAAAACACTATAGAAATAATAATTGCAGGAAAGAGATAAGAAAGGACAACCCAAAACAACGGTGATATCTCATACTCAAAAATTATCTTATTATCTAGAATCATTGCAATTGCAGAGGATACCGTTGCAAACAAAATATAGAAGAAAACTCCTTTAAATTTCCATTTCTCATTTCCAAGACTCACAATGGCAACACCTATCAAAACCAGCACTCCACCAATGATTCCGTTGATTTCTAACCCACTAATTCCCAAGATCCGCGATAACAATAAAGTTATAAAACCTGATGAAGACATCAAAACAGTAATTTCAGACAATGGTGCTTTTTTAAGGAGCGTCTGAAAGATTACCGCGTTGATAGCTACAAAAATAAACTCTAAAATCACTAAGACCAAAATCTCGGTCCTTAAAACTGTCGCGAGATCATCCTTATTAAAGTAAAAAAGTGTATATAGCAAAAAACTCATAATGGAAACCGTAAAAAGAAGAGATATTACGTATGAGATTGGATCATTATCTTTTTTTAAATGGAACTTTTTAGTAAAAAGACAGTAAATACTTGAAGAAACAACAGAGATTAAAATCATATATATGCCCATGTTTTTCAAGACAAAACTAATTACTGGTGCCGCTACAGAGAATCGAACTCTGATTATTGAGTTGAGAACCCAACGTCCTAACCGTTAGACGATAGCGGCTCAGCTAACTTATAGCGTGATCCACACTATAAGTTAGCTGGACCGCCCATAAATCTTACACTTAAATACGCTAACAAAGAACAAAATCTACAACGATTTCCACTTTACGATACCCACCCGTATTTCCTCACTCAATCGCCACCACGTAAGTACCGATCTCTAAAATATCAAACAGCGCTATTATATCAGCATTATTATGATATACACAACCCAAACTGAACGGTGTGCCTATCCTATCAGGCTCATTTGTGCCATGAAGGGCTACATTTGTCTCAATCCACACTCCACTCACATATCTATCCAACATCATCATTCTAGACCCATACAGCGGCGCTACCTCATATCCAATCTTGCTTGCAACCCTCCACAAGCTTTTCGTCATCTCCCTATCTGTCCCTCCCTGACCAGTTGAAACTCTATAAGAGGAGATTAATGAGCCCAATTTATCAAAAACATACTCCTTTTGCTCAGAAATATCTACCACAACAACATAATTTGACCGTTCAACATTTCCTAGAAAACTAGTCAAATAATCTATGGCATAATCGTACTTTGATTGGTAGACAAGCCCTACTGAGCTATTTTGAACAGAATCCTCTACAATATCAATTTCAGCTTGAGAACCCACATTATGCCAAGAAAGCTTGTTATATAAGTAAGAATTAAGTATGTATAAACCCGCAAAACTAGCCAAAATCATCAAAAATGTACCTATTTTGCTCTTCATGATAATATTATGCCTCAATTGACATAAAATCTCCAAAATAGTATCATTAATAGCTTTATATCAAGCTGTTAGTATATTCCGCTAAAAATTTTAGAGATGTAAAACAATATTAACAAATTTTATTTTGTGACCCAGAAATATGGGAAAAAAGAAAACCTACAAGATCACCAAAGAAGGTTTTGAGGAACTCAAAAAAGAATTAAAGAAAAGAAAAGAGGTCACTAAGAAGAGACTGCAGGACCAGTTGGACATAGAATTGGGAGATGGAGATATCAGTGAAAACAGTAACTACTACAAAGTACAGGAAGATATCGCCTCAAACGACAAAAGGATAGATGAACTGGAAGAAATAGTTGACAATTCAGTAATAATTGACACTAAGTCATCTAATTCATCTTCAAGTAAAGTACAGCCAGGTTCTACTGTAAAACTCTCAAAAAATGGTGAGGAACTAACCTATACAATAGTGGGTGCAACTGAATCGAACCCAGCTAAAAAAAGAATTTCTATTGAATCACCTCTTGGAGAGGCATTAAAAAATAAGAAAAAAGGAGATCAAGTGATACTGGAAACACCTTTAGGACAACAAAAGTATGATATTATAGAGGTGTCTTAATAAAAACTGCCCCAAAATAACTGCCCAAGTAAGCTGTTTTTAACGGTAAAATAGCAAGAAAAAAATATCTACAACTCGGGCTATTCATAATAATTGCAATTGTTTTTGCGTTAACTCCTAGGGATATTGACTCGTACACCTTTGAAACTGAAGGATCCGAAGAGGTTATAGAAAGTATTACAGAAACAGGAATTTCTGCTAAGATTTATTCAAATACGGCTGAAATACCAGTAATCCGCTCCTTTTTTGTTGAAATCCCCAAAATCAACTTGAAAAAAGATATTACTCCAAATGTTGATCCCACAAATAGAGACGAGTACATGAACGTGATAGAAAACTCTGTGGCACATGGAATGTACACAGCTCTACCATATATTCAAAATGGTAATACATACTTGTTTGCACACAGTAAAATATCGGAAAACGGAGATACTCCTGAAGGTGGATGGTTTACAAGAATAGATGAGCTAAAAGAAGGAGACACCATTACATTAATCCTTAACCAAACAAGATATGACTATACTGTAAAAACTAGTACAATTGTCGATCCACTTGACACTTCAGTTTATACTGGAAAATCAGCATTTAACGGGAACAACTCCCTTACACTACAAACCTGCTGGCCAAGAGGAACTACAGAAAAAAGACTGATTGTCCAAGCGATCAGCGAATAAGACTCTCAAGCTTCCCAATTATTTCCTTAGGATAAATGTTTACACTACCCAAATCTGTAATTGAAAGCCACATAGAGTCATACTTACTCTTCCTTTTTTGTTCCTCCACCACCACTTGAACAACCGGGTAACCATCTTCATCCAGCTGAACTTCTTGATCCTTATCTAATTCACAGGAAAAATAATAAGTATGATGATCTTTTTCCTTAGTTTTCTGAATCATATTAACAATCCTTACCCTCAATCCTGTCTCCTCGAAAAATTCTCTTATACACGCATCTTCCAATGACTCCCCCTTTTTTCCATGACCACCTGGAAAGGTATAGTATTCCCTTTTTCCTTTTCCTATTCTAACAACAAGAAATTTGTCACGAAATACTAGAATTCCCCTGGACCTTTGTTTCATATACCAAATACCTCAACTTAATGAATAGTTGTACATTCAACCTTTTCCCCTGCAACAATCTTTTTAATAATGGAAGGATCTCTACCATCCATAAGACATAGAGAGACTCTGTTATCCTTAGCAAGCCTAGCACCCAAAATATCAACTGGTACATTCTGTCCTGGCTTATGACCATCTCCTTCGAACATTCCAAGATATTTATCCCAGGTTAGGTCATACGGAAGTGACGTAGTTATATCATCAATTGGAGTCGCATCCGGGTTTTTATTCGGATCTTCTGTATATACATAATCAATATTGGAAAGCTTAAACACTCTATCTATTTCCAACTTCGAAGCGAGCACGAACGCATTCAAATCTGTACTAGCACCATTCACAAACCCACCGCTAACTAAGATAGATTTATCACCATTCTTCCAGTCGTTAAAATCGGATGTGATACCCTCAATTCCCACTTCAAGACTATTTGCAAATACCCCAATTCCCAGAGTTCTTCTGAATACCAACGAATCAACATCCAACAATATTCTAACAAGCTCAGCGTTCATCCACGTTGCTACAATACCAATTCTGTGCTGATCTATTTCCTCTTTGTTACCTATCGAAATTGCAATATCCCTGTAACGCCTAGAAAGGTTTCCACCACCCGTCACTATTACAAGCTTCAAATCAGAGTTTTTAGAGTCTGCAAAAATATCTTTCACTGAATGAGCTAGCTTTTCTAAAAAATCCTCATCTGCAATTTTACCCTTGGGTGAAATAAGTGAACCCCCAATCTTAATAACTACATACCTCATTAAATATACAAGATCAAAATTATTACCATAATGGCAAAAATTATATATTGAGACATAGTGTCACTATCATATGTTCCCTCCAACTTGTGATGCCAAAACACATCTGCTAAATAATAACCTACCGTAATAAGTAATGATAAAGTTGCAATATTTAATAATGGTATCTGCATAACTACGAAAGATCCAATTCCAACAAGAAGTGCCGTAAACAAAGAGTATAAAAGTATTTTTACTTTCAACTGGTCAAACATAACTACCATCATAGCTACAAGAATAAACGATATTGCACTAGTTCCAATATATATCATCCATCTTGGCCAGCCATGATAAAAAATTGAGTTTACAAATATATCAGTATAAAAGTAAAAAACAATTATGTTCATGAAATCAAAGATGTACTTTGTGCTTCTTGATATGCTGTAAATTTTTCTATAAGTGCATGAAATATTGTAAAAAAGTATAAGAAATCCTATTGTGACAATCAAAACAGCAACCTGATCAAGTACCCTTACTCTGTTGTAAAAGATGAACAACGCACCTGAAATATAAAAAAGACTAGGTAAAACCAGATGATACAAAAATGACTCATTCCATATTCTTTTTCTCCAATGCTTCACCTTCACTGAAAAGGGAGTCATATACTCATTCACTCTTGAATATAGAAGCTCAAAGATAACAACAAAGAACCCTATTACAAATAATAGCCAGAAATTTATGTAAGACTTAACCTGAACTAAAATAAGCATAAATTCAAATACAGCAAAGAGACAAACAGAATAAAACAAGCTCCTTCTATAAATATTTGAAAGCCGAACTTTTTTCCTTGTAGATTTCTTTTTACCCGCCATATTATGAGATGGTACCGGTTGCTCCAATTAATAATGTCACTCCCAAGATAATAACCCAAAGACTTGTCTTGAACAATGTTTTACCATGACTCTCAAGTTTCTTTAGTTTATACAAATAATAAATATCCAGTCCAAAAAGTATTGCTAGGCCAACTATTATCACTTTGTTAAAAATTGATGATAAAGATCCTAAACTAAGCCCCGAGTCTTCTGACGAACTTACTAACGCCCTCACCTCATTTGCAATACCCAAACTAGAATAGTTTCCACTTGTATCAGAAGCCACAATCTCACACTCCCCCAATGTATCACCAGAAGTCACAAGAAGTGATCCTTCGTAATACCCCTCCTCTGATTTCTCAAGATCTACCCTTTTATCTCCGATAGTCAGACTAACACCAGCTGGCTCTTCCATAAGTTCTACTCTTACAACCAGTATTCCTACCTCATATGTTATTTCTAAACTCTCCTTATCAAACTCTGGAGGTACTGTATCCACAGTAAACCCGACACTATCTGAAACTCCAGCTATACTTCCCTCAGCATGAACATCATATTCACCCTCATCCCATTTTTCTTCAGGCCTATAATCCCATATCCCCTCCTCACACACCGCATCACCCAAAAGCTCTTCATCATTAAATATCTCTATGTCCTGTTCACTTACTCCAGAAGTTCCTTCAAGATCAAAATCATTTTCGTTAATAAAGTCACCATCCTCAGGATAAGTTATGTCTAAACTATCATCTATTGGCTCTGGAACAGGCTCTGGAGTGGTACTTGGTTGATCTTGAGAGTCACCTTGGGTATCAGTATCACCATTAGTCTCAGATGTTTCTGGAAGTACTGAGGTCGCTCCAAACATTTGAACTACAAGAATGACATTTTCACCAAGAAGAGTACCAGGAACAGCAGCAATACCGATATTTTTATAATTAGGACTCATAATATTCTCTCTGTGAGACTCACTCGCCATCCATGCACTATGCACTCCCTCCGAAGTAGTGAAGCCTTTAGCTAAATTCTCTCCTGCATATACATAACTGTAGCCAGCAGCAAGAATAAACTGCCAGGGGGTTTCTCCGTTCGGACCATAATGATCCCAGTACTGCTCATCAAACATATTTTGCGCCTTAGCATGAGCAGCAGATACTAACCTAGAGTCCTGACTTAGAGCATTTAATCCAGTAGCCTGCCTTTCTTGATTACAGAGAGTGATAAGCTCAGAGCCAGAGACCGCTCCAGCAGACACAGGAGTACCGAATGCACCAGAAAACATATTAACAAGAAGTATCAAAACAGTATAAACAAAGAAGGCACCCTTTCTTAGTAGACGAGGCTGATAATCATTTTTCTTTGTAGGAATAATCCAATCCACGAAAGACAGTTTCATAACTAAATCATTTTACAGGATAAATTGGGTCAAAAAAAGTGGAGTCCTCGCTACGCTCGGACTCCACCCTTATCCACAGAGCTTACAGGCTATTATTTAACAGCCACTTTTAAGCCCTTTCCTGCCTTAAATGCAGGAACTCTTGTTGCGGGAAGCTGAATTTTCTCCATTGTTTGAGGATTAATTCCAGCTCTTGATGCTCTCTCTCTAACCATGAATTTTCCAAATCCAGTAAGAAGGACACTATCGCCTTTCTTGAGAGCGTCAGTTACAACACCGAGGAATGATTCTACAGCATCTCCAGCTGCCTTCTTGGTCAAGCCTGTCCTTGCTGCTACTTCCTCTATTACGTCTCTCTTTAACATTTGATGTCTCCTCCTTTCTTTGTGATTTAACATGAGCTTTTTTGCTTCACGTCGCATAAAATGTATCTAAAAACGCGAAAAATGTCAATACTAAAGCACTTTGTTTATTCTTCGAATTTTTGAGCAGCTTTTTCCTGAATCTATCTCTAAAATTACAGCGTCAAAGCGGCATTTTCCGGACTCGTCGATATCGTACGCAGGAGCATAAGGGTATTTCAGCTGCTGGAAAATTATTTCAGGTTTAACCCAAAGTGCTGAATCCAAAGGTCCAACCATACCAATATCTGTAATATATCCACTGCCATTTGGAAGCACTCTTTCGTCTGCAGTAGGCACATGGGTGTGAGTACCAACTACTGCACTCACCTTCCCATCAAACATAAGTCCAAGTGATATCTTTTCAGATGTGGCCTCTGCATGAACCTCGATAATACTTGCAGCAAGATTCTCCTTTTCTGTCTCCTTAATCATATTTTCAAGAGGGCGTATCATATCACCAGTTACATTTTCATTATGAAAAAAAGCCCTTCCAAGAACAATAGAAAAAAGCACCTTTCCTTTCTTTCCCAGGTCCACAATCTCATATCCCTTTCCAGGTATGTCAACGGGATAGTTGATAGGTCTTATTACTGGATACTCTCCACTAAGAAGTACTTCAAAATCAAGCCTTCTCCAAATATGATTCCCAGCGGTCATAAAATCGACTCCATAAGACATAATTTCCTTCACAGTTTTTTCTGTTGCTCCTTTCCCATGTGCTAGGTTTTCAATATCGCACACAACAAGATCAATCTTCTCCTTTTTCCGAATACTGGGAATTACCTTAGAAAGAGAATCCCTTCCAGGTGAGCCACATACATCACCTGTATACAATACCTTAATCATTACTTTAATTTCACAAATTATTTTGCAGTACTCATCGCTCTGCTCTCCCTAACGATAGTAACCTGTACAGTGCCTGGAAATGTCTGAGTCTTTTGAATTTCATCAGAAATCTTTTTTGCAAGCACAACAATCTCATCATCATCGACGATATCAGGCTTAACTATTACTCTCACCTCTCTACCTGCATGTATTGCATAAATTTCAGAGGCTTTATTACCAGATATTTTTTTGGCAACATCTTCTATACTCTTAACCCTTTTTACATAGTTCTCATAGCTATCTTTCCTTGCCCCAGGTCTTGCACCAGAAATTGCATCTGCAAGGTAAACAACAACAGCCTCAATAGTTTCTGCCTCCACATCCAGATGATGTGCCTCAATTGCATTCACAAGCTCCTCTGGAAGTTTGTACTTTCTCGCAATTTCAGCACTTATGTGATGATGCTGACCCTCAACTTTATGAGAGACAACTTTCCCAACATCGTGAAGTAAGCATGCCCTTTTTACTAAGGAAACATTTGCATCAACCTCTTTTGCAATTGCCTCGCCAAGTCTAATTACCTCAATAGTATGCTCTACCAAGGTCTGCCCGTAACTAGACCTGTATTTCATTTTTCCAAGAAGTTTAAGTAGCCCATCATCTATAGACTGCCAGTCAGCTTCGTCTGCAAGAAGTTGCCCAGTTTTTCTAATCTCCTTAGAGACTTCAGATTTTGCTTTTTCAACAAGCTCCTCGATCCTTCCAGGATGAATCCTTCCATCTTTTATCAACGTATTCATCGTGATCACTGCAATATGTCTTCTTAACGGATCAAAAGAGGAAATTGCAATTGCTTCTGGTGATTCATCAACTATCACATCTACCCCCGTAGCTTTTTCAAATGCTCTAATATTCCTTCCTTCTTTTCCAATAATCCTTCCCTTGATTTTTTCATCATTAATCTTTATCGTAGAAACTGTAGTTTCACCTACATAATCAGTCGCTACACTTTGCATAGCGTTAACTAGGATCTCCTTTGCCTTATCTTCTGATTCACTTTGAACTTTCTTTTCTGCCTCCCTAATCTTTTGAGCAGTGTATTCATTTAGATCCTCTCCCACCTGTTTTTTTAGAAGCTCTTCTGCTTCAGACCTAGAAAGTTTTGAGATCTCTTCTAGTTTTTTTGCTAGATCTTTTCTGTCCACAAGTATCAGATTCCTTTCCTTTTCAAGCCTAGTTCTATATTTATCAATCTTGTCTAGTTGAGTTTGTACGTTTGCTTCTTTCTCAATCAACCTTGACTCTCTACCAGAAATCTTTTTATCAATTTCGTGAGCTTCATTTCTGATCCTTCTTGCTTCGCCTTTTGCACTTTGGACAATTTGGTTTGATTTGTTTTCTGTTTTTTCCAGAATTTGTTTTGCTTTTCCACTAGCAATCTTTACTGCTTCACCCTCAGTCATTTTCGGCTTTCTAATTACACTCTTTTTAATAACACTTCTAGGCTTCTTAGTTATTAAATAAGCCGTAGTACCTATACCTGCGACTGAGATGATACCTAACACGACAATTAATGCTGTCATCTCAATAAATAATTAAATTAAGCGCAAGGAAATAGTGGGGAATACTAAACACTCACAAATAGCCACTAGGGCTTCATATAAGGCTACTTTCGAGGTATATTAGTCATTTTTTTGTTCCAAATTTCAATATACTTTCAATAATCGTCTTTTTTTTCTCTACTCTATGTCTACCTTACAAAAACACTTACATTAAAACACTATCCTCACTTATTCCTAACATGCGAATGATATCACTATGAATACCTCCGGTCAATAACTTACACAGATTACTCATCCTGAAGGCTCTTCATTAAATCTGAATAGTAGGTAAGATTATGGATGGTAGCAAGACTTTGACATGCAATCTCTCCAGATCTAAAAAGATGATGAAGATATCCTCTTGAGTACTTTTGGCAAGCAAGACAGCCACATTTACTATCGATTGGCTTCAAATCATATTTATATCTAGTATTTTTTATTCTAATAATTCCTTTCCTTGTATATAAAAACCCATGTCTTGCATTTCTTGTAGGAAGTACACAATCAAACATGTTGTATCCCATTTTGTAACATTTTTTTATATCATCAGGAGTACCTACTCCCATTGCATACTTTGGTTTATCATCCGGAAGAAGATTTACAGTATACCTCAAAATGTCTGAAACTAATCTTCTATCTCTATCAATCGGCCATCCCCCAAAGCAGTATCCATCAAATCCAATACTTTTAAGTTGATCTGCACTTCTTTCCCTTAAAGATTTATGACTCCCTCCTTGTACAACTGCAAACACTTTTACCTTACCTGAATATTTGGGATATTTTTTTATCAAATGATTTTTTCCTCTCTCCGCCCAATAAGTAGTGTTGTCAACCGACTTTTCTGCATTTTTAACGTCAACACCCTCAGATCTACAATCATCCAGCATTATCATCACATCTGAACCTATTGCCACTTGCATATCCACAGATATTTCAGGAGTAAGTTTGTGCTCACTTCCATCAACTGGTGACTTAAATACTGCACCATCATTAGTAACCTTACCCATTTTCTTTTTTTCATGTATTAAAGAAAAAACCTGAAATCCCCCAGAATCTGAGATCACTTTTCCACTCCAATTCATGAAACTCCTAATTCCACCTAGTTTCTTCATCCCATCAAGCCCAATTTTAGTAAGCAAATGAAAAGTATTAACAACAAGCATCCTCGTACCTGTCTCTTCTACCTGCTGGGAATTCAACGTTTTTACTGCCCCCAAAGTAGCATCTGGCATAAATACTGGTAGTTTAAATCCTAGAAATTTTGAAATCATATCGGTCCACCAATAAACAAGTCACCTTCTTGACGTTGAAGATCATCCTCAAGTTCTTCGGTTTCTTCAGGTTCTTCTTTTTCTTCTGAAACAATGACGTAGTTTGGATCTATAGGAGATACTATCATCAACACATCAGCACCAAATATCTGATCTAAAGAATCAATCTCTGCAACACCACTTCCATATCCAAGATACATAGGCAGAGCATATCCATTATCTTGATCAAAATATACCCAAGAACTTAAAAGCTCACTGATTCTTACCTCAGAAAGATAAGCTTCCTCTTGTATGGCTGGATGTAAATCAGAAAAACCGCTATCTGTTACTTCAAAACTTATGCTTTTGGGAAATGATTCAATGGTAAAATTTTGAGATAACTCTTCGTCGTCCATTATGGGTACTCTTTCATATAATTCCACACCTGATAACATGAGTGCAGACATACTGTTTACCTTCCCGAAATTAGTAAGTTCTATCTGAAGTGCAGAACCATTTAAATGGTAGCTTGAAATATATGAGTTATAACCATCTACTTCATAGTCAATGTCAATTATTGCACTTCCATCAATCACACTTGAAAGTACTCTAAATTCAGGAAGATCAGAAAAACCCTTATCATGAAGCTGTTTTACTGCATCATCAATATTATCATCTGAAATTTCACTATCAAGCTGTATTCCAACATCTAGTGGAGTTTCAAAGGTAAAAAATGCAAGTCCTGTAGATGGATAAAAATAACAGTATCTAGACTCATCCCCATATTTATATGAATCCTCATACTCATCACTATCAGTACTAAGACCTAACAACTGAAGAAGAGACTCAAAGTCCGATTTGTCATATGTATCTACCTGAAACACAGGAGCTGTACCATCAAGATTCCCATCAGCCAAAAGAGTTATATCTATCTCTGAATCATATGCCGTTAACGGAATCTCCACAGGAGTAGCCTTCAAAAAAGTCCCTCGTTGAAACCAGTAAATAAAAACAATAGAGGCAAGGAAGAATGCACCAACCACATACCAATATTCTTTTATAAAGATTATTATTTTCTTCATGTGTATTTCCTAATTACACTTATTTCCTATTGTTGCTCCAGTAATAAATGAACGTACCTGACTTGCACATGCAGTACCAGAAAGTGCCTTACCTTTAGCTATTTCATCCAGCTCGGACTTAGTACACTTCCCTGAATCAAGTAACGACTGGGATACCTGAAGTCCCCTCATACAATACCCTGACGAAGTAGAAAACATATAATGACCACCGTTCCCTGATAAATGCTCCGCACCCCACTCCCTATGACGAAGATAAGGCCAATTTGAAATACTTCCATTACTATGCTGTACCTGATGTGCAATCTCATGTCTAAATAAACCAGTCAGCATTGCACTACTTGCACTCAATATTTCATCTGGTAAGCACGATATTACCCCTGCTCCACTCCAACACCATGCTCCCGCTTCAGTTAACCTTCCGTACAATCCAGATCCAGGATATAAAAACTCTAGTCTTGCATTCACACCAAACTCTGCTGCTACTTGATTCAAAATATCAAATGCTGTACCAGAAAGTACACTTCCACCATATGACATACTTCCTCCAGTATAGTTTGGATATACCGACCCACCCGTACCAACACACAGCTGACCTGTCGCTCTACTTGGATCCTTTATTTTTGAAGGTAGTGAGGCACCTGGCTTAATCCATTGATATATCTCTTTTATTCCGGGGTTATCACCTTTTCCATTAAGATACTCAGGTCCAGTAATGCCGTTTACATCCCGAGTAGCATCGCAAGTACCAGTCAGATATCTTGTAGCCCATGATGTCCAGTAATCAAGTCCTGGACAGCTATAGTTGTGGCTGAGTGCCATAAAGGTATTTACTTGAGAATTGAAGTCCTCAGCTGGTGTAACACCATCGTTAATCCCAAAATCTTGCACAGGAAGACTGCTGGAGTCGTAGTTGCTGGCTCCGGACTCATGTAGCCAGATTAATAGTGCAAATGCAGGATCGACACCTTTGGACAGAGCCCTACATATCACATCGTTATAGCATTCATCTGCATAGTTAACACCGCCTGTCCATCTATCCGCAAGATCCCCGAAAACCTCTTTACTTATTATTCCAGGAATATTTTGATCTGGAAGTGTTTGATTACAATTGATTTTTCCATCGCTATAGTCAGGAAAATCAAAATCCACCGGGCCATACACAAGATGACCACTTGTAAAATCAACCGGCTCACTTAGATATGGCTGGGCTAGAGTCTGCTTTCCAAAAAAACTTAACCCTGCCGATCCTAAAATTAAACCAATACTAAATAATCCGAGAACTATCAAGGCTATAAACTCAATTAATGGCTTCAAGAAAAATTCTCCAAGTTTCCATCCCATTTTTATTGCCCAATCAGCAACAAAAGCTGCTATATTCCCTATTCCAGGAATAATGCTACCAAGTGCTTGAACAAGTACCTTCTGAATAACACTAGTAAGAAGTTGCTTAAAGGGCATCTTAAGCAATTGCCCTACAGTCATCTGGGAAAAATCTGAGAGATATCTCTGCGCAAACTTTGCAAAAGGCCTCTTCAAAGCATTAGCGATACCTCTTCCAAGTTTATTATTTGCAAAGTCCTCAAGTTTCTTTTTGACGTGAAAAAGAAACTGACCTGGCATAATTTTTGCCAATCTTTCTGCAATATGAGGGGGCATCCTTCCCATATCACTAAGTTTTTTCCAGAATCTCCCATCCCAAAAGATACCTTTTGCGATATTTACTGGATGCCAGTAGTAATATGCATTTGCTACCTTGCCCAGTATATTGTTCTTCCCCTCAAGCCAGCTAAGTCCAAACTCACGATCACCTGGAACGATTCTACTTTCATATTTAGTAGCAAAATGGTCTAGTGCACCACTTAGCCAGAGATCATTCTTATAATCAAATAGGGTTCCCATCATTAAGCTTCCAAGAAACTTTCCCTTCAGCTCATCCTTTATCCACGACCTAAGGTACATCCCCTGACCTATCCTTCCCCCTATAGACCCTAAAAAGCCTCCTCTTCCACCCAGCACTCTCTGAACAAACTGGCTTCTAAAGGCTAAAGCCTTATTAATCTGTCTCTGGGTAAAATTGCCGCTAGATCTCATGTACCCAATTTCCTCATCCAGCTTTCTTATCACGCTTTGAGTAGATGCATATCGAATTCGGGCTGTTGTATCAGAATCCTTTTCTTCCACAACTCTCTGGCCAGCTACATATCTGACTGTTTTTTCTATCTTAGTATAATACCCAAGATCATCATAAATACTAGAGTCACCCCATATCCCATCCACAGATCTAACTAGGTTATCACCAGAGATATTTATTCCAGCTCTTGGCTGGATACTGGCTAAATGATTTCCTAAGGCCTGTCTTCTCCGATTTTTATCAGTTAAACTACCAGTATCTCTAACTCCAGTGATAAACTGGCTCCTCAAACTCCTCTTTTCTGCACTAGTCAGTAGAATTCCATTCTCCCTTTCGTACTGCTTTATTGCTGCATCTATCTCTGAGTTCCAACCTCTAGACAGAGCACCTACACTTCCAGCCCTTGGCTCAGCACCAAGTCCTGTCTGATCACCAGTTACTGCATCCCAATGCGACGATAGATCCCTCGACCGTCCACGCGTCACCCTTCCACCACCAGGATGGTCTGCCCCAAAACGAAGGGGACTGTACGGACCATAGCCAGTAGCATCATGCATCGTGCTACCAAGATCAAAGGCAAACCCAGTACTAAAACCAGCATGTTTAGCGTATAGGGAAGAATAAGCTGATTCAAGATATCTCAAATTACCTGTCCATTTGGCAAGTTTTTGATAATCTTGATACTTTTTCCAGGCAGCATTTATTACTCCCCTTGGATTTGCTACAAATTGAGCAAGAGAGGCAGGTCCAACCTGCATCTTAAATCCTGGAACAGGCTCTACTTTTACTCGGGATGCAAGGTCTATTTGAAAATTGAAGTCATCAATAAGCTTTTCTGCCGGATATACTACAGGGCGACCTGCAATTTCTGCCAATCCTTTTCCTACTCCTGACAGTCCAGAAATATCTACTCCCTCAAGCGGATTTCCACCTTTTGCTTTTTTCGTAGAAAAGATAAAATCAAAAAGCGAACTGTATACTTCATCTTTATCTTTTGGCATTTATACAAAACTACACCAGTTTAGCTACCAAACAAACCACCTACTAATGGAATCTTACTTGCAGACTTTTGAATATCTTGAGAAGCCTTTGCTGATCCAGGAGACTGCTTAAGTTGAAATATATCCTCTACTAGTGTAGGTGCACTTGCTGCAACAAAGTAGCCTGCAAGTATAATGGCACCCTTCAACTGAATAACTGGGCTTCCAGTACTTGATCCCCCTCCCATAAATCCTGAAAAATTTCCACCCAGTGGATTCGTAATATTCGGACTTCCAATGTATCTGAAAAGATTGATTATCAAGAACACAAACGGAAATACAAGTGAATTTACAAGAAGTCTTTTTATCCAGTTTGTTACATTAGTCTTACCCCCCGGAAGCGACCCAATCAACAGATATATTGGTCCAAGTACTAGATCCATTACAATTTTTATGTATGACATCACTAAAGTGAAAAATAGCTTGAAGGCCGCATAAAGTGCCACAAATCCCAATATTACAGTAAGAATTATTTTCAAAGAACCAGTTACAATATCAACCAAAACCTTAATTGCACCACTTAAAAATCCTGTTTGCGGAGTAGCCCAAGTAGCACCTGTTGCACTACCGAATGCATCCCGTGCCATCTGGAGTGGACCACCAATTGGTACAGAATCAAATCCAGGTAGTGCACCATCCAACTGATTATCTATTACACGAGTAACAAGTCGGCTAATATCTATTGCAAACCCTACTATTGCAAAACTGAAAGTGACAAGCACTAGTCCTACCAATATCGAGGGAAGTGAATTCATTACAGTAACAGCCACCTGACCCCCAATTTTTGTCCTGAACATTATCATAAATCCTGTAGCAACAAGTATTAAGACAAACCCAACATATGCAATATTTCTAAACATTAACCATACTTGCTCTACTCCCAAGTCTTGAAGATGAGAATATCCGGTATCAGCTGCAAGCACTGAAACAGATGCCCCGTCAGCACCAGGAATCCACTGCCTTGCAAGATGTGAGGGAATATCAACCCCAGGCGGATTGTACAATAGTGCAGTTACCTGCTCATCAGTAGTATTTATCAAACCTGCTCTAGTTGAAGAAGACAAATCAGAACGGTTTACCCCCGCCGAAACACCCCCACCATCAAATGAGTCAGTCCCAAATTGAAGAACTGCCATATCTATAAAGAAACTATTCCTTGTGGCTGTACCAGTAGTAGCACTACTCATGGTATCACCAGTAACATACACTGTAGCATTTTGACCCTCTTGGAAGACCTCTGCTGCATTTAAGAATGGTTCTGTCGTCTCATCATCCTGTGCAAGAACAACTGAAAAAGAACTCAGTACAAATACTTGAGTCAGTATGAGAGCAATAATCGATGGAAGATACTTAGTATTTTTCTTAAACCATCTGAATATTTTCATTATTTTGTTCATCTATATAGTAAATAAATTAAGATCTTAGTTAGCTTGCCCATCAATTATCAACTGGCAAGATTTATATTCATCACTACTAATTTCAGTACAACTTCCATTAATCACACAATCACATCTCTTTGTCACATACTGCATATATGAAAAGTAGCCAAACGGCCCATCATATTCACAGAAGTTAAACCTGATTGGTGGCTCTCCCTCCTCAGCAATGACTGTAGCATAATTTACCTCTGGATCACATATCGAAGATCCAAGCTCACTACTTTGCCATACTGCAAACATATAATCAGGCCATACACAAGCAGCCTTTGCAATTTTACCAGAACACTCGACCTTAACCTGACATGGAGTAGCAACATATTTTCTAACACTCCCACCTCCAGGAATTGTCCTTGCATCTATTTTTATCCTTCCTGCGTTACTTGTATGTTCCTCCATATTAAGAAGAACTCTAGCATCAGTACTTCCAGTACAAATCCCCATTTTTATACAATATTCAGTCGCTTTTACAAAAATACTCCACACCCCTCCCCATCCTAGAAACCCATGGTCATCGATACAGGATCTTTCAGTAGTACCTATCACCACTCTTAAATCAGAATAGTCGTCGCAAGATGCAGTATCATCAGGATATAGGTATTCCACAGTTTCAGCTACGGACATAGGTACTGGCTCATTCCCAGATATTATCCTGGGATACAGCGTTTTAGCAGAATAGGTTGGACTTGCACATCCCTTATCACCAATGAGAGTGCTCCCCGGTGCTGATTGCAAGCACTGAGGGCTATACCATGTCTGAGTTTCTCCCTTATGCGTTGTCTTTTCTACAAAATCTAGTGAATAATCTATACCAGCCCGAGGTGACCCATCATTCGTCTCAAATACGCTACTACCTGGTGCCTCATATATTGCCCCATAGTTATTACCCGCTACCGTCGGGGTACCATCCTTTGCATTTACCACAGCCCCTCCTGAATCTTTACCTGCAACATATGGCCATTCTCCGGTATGAATGTCATATCTATTATCTGTGCTTCCGCCCACAAATTTATTATGCCCATTCCAATACACAGGGTAGGTTATCTCGTGAACACTTAGTATACAATCTTTACTTACCCATAAACTCTCAGTGATGCCTTGTACTGATGCAGATAAAGTAAAAGAGGCAGAATCACACACATTATCAATTGCTGGAACTTTCACTCCGTCACAATCTTCCCTCGAAGTGCCAAGTACACTTCCCGATCCACACTCATAACACGCATTTTCCTCCTCTTCCAATATATTTAGTGTTGATAAACGTGGAACATCCTGATCTTCCAAAATCCTTTTTTCCTCACTTACGCTTGAATTATCACTTAATGCTCCTGTCTCAATAAAATCCCTCAAAAATGAAAACATTATAACAAATGCAACTCCACCCACAAGAATCAGAAGAGCCATCATTTTTTCAGATTTAAAACTCACCTTTAGCTTTGAGAAAATAAGCTTTTTCATCTCCTTAAAGTTTACACTAGAACAATATGCCTGTTAAGTAATCAGCATACTGTCTCCATAGCTTAAAAACCTACATTTTTCTTTTTTAGCCTCTTCATATGCCCTCATAATAAGGCCCCTTCCAGCAAATGCTGATACTAAAGTCAAAAGACTAGTCCTAGGTGCATGAAAATTAGTGACTAGTACATCCACAACCTTAAACTTGTATCCAGGATAAATAAATAAACTGGTTTCCCCTTCATATCGCTTTATTTTGTCACTGTCAATTGCAACACTTTCAAGTGCTCTTACTACAGTTGTACCAAATGCCCATACTCTACCTTTACATTTATTCACACAATCAACAGCTGACTTTCCAATAGATATTTCTTCTGGATGAATTTGAAAGTCTTCTACTTTTTCGGTATTTATTGGAGCAAAAGTCCCCCATCCAACCTCAAGATCCACATAACAAACCTTCGCACCTCTATCCTTTATCCCCTTTAAACTCTTTTCAATAAGATTAAGGCTTGCAGTTGGAGCGGCGACAGAATTATCATCCTCAGCAAACACGGTGTTATACCTAATTTTATCTGAATCAACATCCTTTCTTTTGATATACGGAGGAAGCGGGACATGACCATACTTGCTCATTATTTCTTTTGCATTCCTTGCTTGTATCATGAATCCAGGATCACTCTCTTTCCTTTCAACAATTTCCAATTCATACTCATTCAATAACAGCCTGTCACCTATCTTTACATTCCTAGCCCTTCCGACAAGACAATGCCATAGGCCCTTTTCAGCATTTTTTAAAAATAATACTTCTACCCTTCTTCCCGTCCTTTTTACAGTTGGAAAGATTCTTGCCCATAATACTTTTGTTTTATTCAGTACTACCACATCATCTTTTTTAATATAGTCAGGAATATCACTGTAATGCTTATGCTGAATACTCCTAGTTTTTCTGTTTAACACTAACAACTTTGTATCACCTCTTTTTTCTGGTGGATTTTGTGCAATAATCTCTTTTGGCAACTCATAATCAAACAAACTCGTTTTCATAAACTTCAACAATAATGTAAAATTCCAGCATTAACATAGAAATTATAAAGTAATGAAACCAGTTAATACAGTTTTCATAGGTTCATCTTTTGAGGGAAAAGAAATTCTCAAATCACTGCATGGTAAAAAAGAATACAACATTACAGGAGTCATAACTCAACCGGATAGACCAGTTGGAAGAAAGAAAGTACTTACCCCTACTGACATTAAATCAACTGCACTCAACCTCAGAACAGAAATATTCGAACCAGACGGTAAAGAAGAAAATTACAAAGAGATAATTGAAAAAACTCAGCCAGAACTAGTAATATGCATCGGATTTGGAGAATTTATCCCTAAGGTTATTCTTGAATACCCCAGATATAAATGTTTAAATATTCATTATTCCCTTTTACCAAGGCTCAGAGGAGCATGTCCTGTACAATCTGCCATACTGGAAGGATTTAAAAAAACTGGTGTTTCAATTCAGATAATGGAGGAAAAAATGGATATAGGTCCAATCATTGGACAAAAAGAGATAGAAATTGCACCCAAGGAAACAACAGCAACTCTTAAGAAAAAACTAATTCCAGCAGGCCATGACTTACTCTTCGAAATACTCCCTAAATGGATAAAAGGAGAGATCCAACCAAAAGAACAAAATCATAGCAAAGCCACATACTGTTATAAAAATGATATATCTAAAGAAACTGCTGAAATAAGCTGGGAAATTGAAGATCCGGAACAGGTTGTAAGAAAAATAAGAGCACTCATTCCTTGGCCAGTAGCATGGACTGCTCTTAATAAAAAAAGGTTGAAGATATTTGAGGCTGAACTTGTTGAGGACGATACAAAATCAAAACCTGGAGAGATACTCAATATCAACAATGAACCAGCAATCTCGACAAAAGACCAAAAAACAAAACTAAAGCTCCTGTCAGTCCAAATGGAAGGAAAAAATAGAATATCAGGTAAGGACTTCATTGTGGGATACAGAACCTAGTAGTAATCATTAAAAAAAGATTAAAATTGACACTGAGGTCTAATCTCACGAAAACACTGTTCAAACAGCACAAAGCTCGATTTTCATAAAACTACAAACTGAAAAACTTAAACATTTGATGCTACAAAGGGGAAACCTTCAGGTTAAACCTCAATTTGTCCCATCATAACAGCCTTTATTTAAAATTTTTATAACAAACACCACAAAATTCATAGAAAATACTGTCAACCTCGGTTTTCAGGAAAAGCTGGACTAAGCAGTACATAAGCCGAATTCTGTCTAGATGACCATTTATCTTCCAATTCGCCAGAGGCGAATGGACCCACAGCCGAACTCAAATTTTCAAGATGAGTGCGACATAGGGTGCGGCACTAGGCCTTGCTCCAAGCGGGGGTTACCACGCACTCTTCGATTACTCTCAGAGCCGGTGGTCTCTTACACCACCTTTTCACCCTTCCCGCCTTCGTTCTCGTCTCCGACTCGAACTACGGCGAGGTGAATCCCCACACAATAAATAAATATTTTGGGGCTCGCCTCGTCGCAGCCTCAGCGAAGCTGAGAGCGAAGACGGGGGTTTGCTTTCTGTTGCCCTTTTATCCAAAAGATCACTCCCTTCCTGCTTTCACAGGCACTTACTCCGAATCGTCGGAGCCACAAGGAGTCCGGACTTTCCTCCCTTCGGCAAGCTCAGAGCAAGCCCCTCACTCACCAAACGGCGGTCATCAGTAATACTTAGTCCAGATGGGATTATACCATGAAAAACAGTGATAATTAAGAGTAAAAAAACGTTATCTTTTAGAGAATTGTGGTCTCTTTCTTGCTTTCCTGAAGAAGTATTTCTTTCTCTCTTTCTCTCTAGAATCCCTTGTAAGTAGCTTCTCTTTTCTCAGCTCTTTTGCGGTAGATTCATCCCATCCTACAATAGCCCTTGCAAGACCAAGTACTAATGCACCTCTTTGTCCTTTCACTCCACCTCCTTTTGTCAAAGCAGAAAAATGCAGCTTTGTTTTATTTCCTGTAACAATCAAAGGCCTATAAATTTCATCCCGATCTACCTCTAATTTATATATGTCTTCTACTGGCTTTCCATTTACTGTAGATGAAGCTTTTCCCTTAAATACTCTCACTCTTGCAGTGGAAGTCTTTCTTCTTCCTACACCCTCCCAATATTTTTTCTTGCTATTTGTTGCCACGAATTTTTATTTCTTTAACTTAATCTCTACTGGCTTTTGAGCCTTATGTAGATGATCGCTTCCCTTATATACCATAAGCCTAACAATCATACTATTTCTAAGCTTGTTTTTAGGTAGCATGTTTTTTACAGCTGTTTCAATGACCTTTCTAGAATCTCTTTTAAGCAAATCCTTAAGCTTTTCCTGTCTAAAACCCTTAGGATAACCAGTATGTCTATAGTACATTTTATCCTCAAGTTTTTTTCCGGTAACTTCTATTTTATCCGAATTAATAACAATCACGTGATCTCCACAATCCATATTTGGTACAAAATCTACTTTTCCTTTACCTATTAGCAAGGTAGCAATTTCAGTTGATGCCCTACCAAGTATTATTCCATCAACATCGACTAGATACCATTTTCTTTCTATTTCTTCCCTTTTATTCCAAGTAGTATCCATAAATAAGTCGACTATTTTATATTCCTGATCTAGATCTTGCTCGACCCTTTCTTTCAATTTCGGGCCCTTTTGTACCTCTTCCCAAGAATCTTTCACTAAGCTTTGTGAATAGACTCTTTCTCTTCTCCTCCTCCACTTTCTTTATTTCAGGTTCTTTCCTTTTTTGAGGTTTTATCTTTTTCACTGGTTGCTTCTTAACTTCCTTTTTTTCTTCTTTTTTAGGCTGCTCTTCTACAGATTCCTTTGGTTTTTTGACAGCTTTTGCAGGTTTCTTAGACTTCTTTAGTTTTTTTACTGACTTCACTGCTTTTACATAGTCCACATAACCAAGTAGTCTAACCTCAACCATAAGTGAATTATCACCTTTTCTATACCTGGTTCTCACTAAAGTTGTAAACCCAGACACATTTTTTTTATCTTGCTTTTTAAGAAAACCAACAAACCCAACTACCTTTTCTGCAATTCTTACTGAACTAACTCTTTTTACTAAAGAATTATCTACCTTTGTATTATCAAGACTAAAAGCATAACTAATTTGACCATCTGCATAGCTTTTTAAAACCTTCGCTTTAGATAGTGTAGTCTCTACTTTACCGTGATCCATCAACGACTCAAATAAGTTCCTCTTCATACTCCTACTATGGGAGACTTTTACATTTAGTTTTTGTTTTCTTACTCCCTTTTTCATTTGAAGAATTATTTTTTCAACTCCAACTTATTTTTGCCCAGCATATCTAGGACTTCATCCAAGGCCTTTTGACCAAAACCCCTCATACTCATAAGTTCAGCTTCTGTCTTTTCTAGTAAATCCACTACCTTCTTTACTCCAGCATTTACAAGAGCAGATTTAGTCCTAGTAGAAAGCACTGTATCCTCAACCAGCATAGAAGAAAAATCATCAACCTTTTTGCTGTCTTTCTTCTGAGCCTTATCTTCTTTATCCCTTTCAACTAAACCACCACCCGCAATAACCATAACTCTTTCTGAAAGATCCATAAGGATATTGGATGATTTAATAATTGCATCTTTTGGATCGATTGAGCCATCGGAAAACACGGAAATTGTAATCATATCGAGGTCCATCTTCCCACCTTTTCTTGTCTCCTCAACATTGTACATAACTCTTTCAATTGGACTAAACTTCGTATCAAGTGGAAGTCTACCTACCTCAGCCCTCACACCCTCATCTCCAAACTCATACCCGACACCTTTTTCAACAGTCATTTCCATATCAAGCTTTGAACCCTTTCCCGTAACAGTTGCAATCTTTTGTTTTGGATCACTTATGGAAACAGACTCTGTAAGATCAAGATCACCAGCCTTAACGTCTGATGGCCCTTTTACAGATAGTTTTACAACTTGAGGTTCATCACTTTCACACTTAAACTTAACCTCTTTTATATTTAAAAGCATCTCAACTACAGTTTCTTTTACTCCTTCAATCGTACTGTACTCATGGTCAACTCCAGAAATTTTTATACTTGTAACCCCAGCTCCCTCCATCGAGGAAAGAAGTACCCTTCTTAAGGCATTTGCTAAGGTGTTACCATATCCTTTTGGAAGTGGACCAATCTTAAATACACCTTTCTTCCCATCGTTTTCTACGACCTCAACATTTAAATCTGAAAAATCAATCATGATTCTGTCATAAAAAATTATTACTTAGAGTAGAACTCTATAATTAGATTTTCTCTAATTTCTTCATCAATCATATTCCTATCAGGGGTACTTAGAACCTCTCCCCCCTTTGCTGACTTTTTCAGCCAGTTTGGCGTTTTAATGTAAGAAGGTGAAGATGCCTTCTTACTTGGATCCTTCAACTCAATTTTTTCACCTACTGAAACTCGATATGAGGGAATATCAACCTTTTTACCATCAACTACCACTTTCCCATGATTTACCATCTGTCTTGCATGAGGTCTAGAAGACGCAGTTCCCAAAAGGTATACAACATTATCAAGTCTCATTTCTAGAAGCTGAAGTAATCTTAATCCCTTATCCCCTCTAAAGGAAGTTGCCTCCTTATACAACTTTTTCATTTGAGCCTCATTTAAACCATACACCCTTTTAACCTTCTGTTTTTCCCTTAGCTGTTGTCCATAGTTTGAAAGCCTTGTATGAAAAAATGAGGTTTTACCAGGAAGACTTTGCTTTCTGGTTAAAGCACATTTCTCTGTAAAGCATCTCTCTCCCTTCAGATAGAGTTTCGTCTGCTCTCTTCTACATAATTTGCATTTACTATCTGTAATTCTTGACATAAATTATTAATAAAATCTAATTTCTAGGTCTCTTCCTTGGCCTACAACCATTAAAGGGAAGTGTCGTAACATCTGCAAGTGAAGAAATTCTTAATCCCGCAGAATCCAACCCTTTTACTGCCGCATTCCTTCCAGAACCAGGGCCTTTGATAAATACTTTTGCTTCTATTATTCCATACTTTTGTGCCTTTCCTGCAGCATCCTGAGCAGCTTTTGTTGCTGCAAAAGCTGTACTTTTTTTCGTACCTCTAAATCCAACAACTCCCGCGCTACTTGAAGATAAAACATTTCCATCAGGATCAGTGATTGTTATCATTGTGTTATTGAAACTTGCATTGATATATACGTTACACTGTGGGACTTTTTTTCTGGCTTTAGACTTTTTTACAGGCTTTTTCGTGGATGTTTTCGTAGGCTTTTTTTCAGATTTTTTAACAGACTTTTTTGCAGACTTTTTTACCTTTTCTTCCTTCTTTGGTTTTGTCTTTTCTGTAGTCTTAGCCATCTGTTAAAGATAAATATTACGTCTTTTCAAGTATTCTCTTAAGCCCACCGACAGGAAGATTTTTTCCTTTTCTAGTACGAGCATTATGTCTTGTCCTTTGACCTCTTACTGGTAATCCAAGTTTGTGCCTAAGCCCTCTATAACATCTGATATCCTGAAGTCTTTTAATATTCCTAAACTTTATCTGCCTTAACTCACCCTCAAGCTTCATCTTCTCCAAAATTTCTCTTAATCTTGAAGACTCTGCAGATGTGATGTCCTTCAACCTTTTTTCAGAGTTAATATTTGCCTGTTTCAATATCTCTAATGATTTCGAATCACCAATACCATAAATATAGGTTAATGAAACCTTTATCTTTTTCTCATCCGGTATTTCAACTCCTACAAACCTTGCCACTATAAACTAAACAATACATAACTTATTTACCCTGCCTTTGTTTATGCTTAGGATTTTTTTTACAATACACATATACACGCCCCTTCCTTCTGACTACGTAACAATGCTCACATCTTTTTTTCACAGATGCTTTTACTTTCATTTCGACAGTTACTTATATCTATAAATAATACGACCTTTTGCAAGATCATAAGGGCTAATTTCCACTCGTACCTTATCCCCTTTCATAATCCTTATATAGTTCTTCCTCATCTTCCCGGAAAGGTGCCCCACTACATTATGGGATTTGCCCCCAATATCAAGACATACCTTGAACTTGGCATTAGGTAGGCATTCTTCAACCACACCCTCCACCTCAAATTTTTTGTTCTTTTGATCCTGGCTAATCTGATCCATATATCAAAATATCAAAATACCCTATCAGCACGGCGCATTATAGCAAAGAGAGATGGATATTGCAATTATAAAGACGTCAGAATTTCCGGTTGTTGAGCCACAACTACAGTATTTTCAAAAAGCGCTGATAAACTACCATCTCTAGTCCTACTTGTCCAATAATCTTTCTTCGAAATGTTTATCTCAGGCCCACCCTCATTAATTATTGCCTCTATGGCTAAAGTTTGACCTTCATATAACAGTTCTCCAGTATTTTGTTCCCCAAGCCCCGGTATCATAGGTTCTTCATGAAGTCTTTCACCTACCCCATGACCTACCATTTCTCTTACTACAGAATATCCTTTTCCCTCTGCAGTAGATTGTATCTCATGCCCAATATCACCAACTCTTTTTCCAGGAATAGCTACAGATGAAGCATTATCTAGGCAGAGCCTGCAAGTATTAATAAAACTCTGGGTTTTAGTATCGATAGACCCTATTCCAACTGTTCTTGCCATATCCAGATAAACCTTTTTATATATTATCCCCATATCAATACTTAAAATTTCTCCTTCTTCCAATGGAATATTATCTGGAATGCCGTGGACAACTATATCATTTGTTCCTACACAAAGGGTATTGGGAAAATCTTCATATCCCTTAAATGCTGGTTTTACTCCATCTACCTCACATAAACTTTCTGCAAGTCTATCAAGTTGAAGAGTTGTAACTCCTGGCTCTACATGTGATATGATTTCCTTCATTATCCCAGCGATTATCCTACCACCCTCCCTCATTCTTTTAACTCTTTCTTTAACCTTCATTTACCAACCTTTCCATCAATTCTTCATGAACTTCTTCTACCAATGGCTCACCATCAACTCTAAGGAGTAACCCCCTATTTTCAAATTCTTTAAGAACGTCACCGATAACATCCCGCTCTTCTCTTATTCTTGCCCTTATTAATTCTGGTTTATCATCCTCCCTCTGAATAAGTTTTTCACCATCAATGTCACAAAACCCTTCTTTTTTACTTTTCTTAAAATCAGGATGGTATGTAGTCCCACATTTAGGGCAGAATCTTCTCTTTGAGAGCCTGTTTATTATTGATTCATCAGACAGCTCTAGACAGATTACTTTGTCCAAAGTCCTTCCAAAAAATTCCAATGTTTCATCAAACATTGGAATTTGGTTAATAGTCCTCACAACACCAGTGAACACCCAACGTTTTTTACTACCAAAATCTTTTAAGCCTGATCTTAATATTTTATTGATTATATCATCAGGTATCAGCAAGCCCTTTGGGACATACTGATTTGCAATTTTTCCCAGCTCAGTTCCTTTTTTTATTTCTGCTCTTGCAAGTAACCCTGTTGAAATTTTTGCACCATCACAAAGATTACATAAAATATCCGCCTGAGTGTCCTTGCCAGAACCAGCAAGACCTAAAAACAATAGAGTCTTAGGGATTTTTTTACAGATAACTTTCATAACTTCTAGTTACTATTAGTGACTCAATTTGCCTTTTAATGTCCAACACTACCCCCACAACAATTAAAAGTCCAGTTCCACTTACTATTGCACTTGAAATATATCCCATGTTTTGAGCAATACCAGGCAGTATTGCAATTACTGCAAGAAATATTGACCCAAGAATACTTAATCTAAGGGCAGATCTAGACAGATACTGCTCAGTCTGTTTTCCAGGACGAATGCCAGGAATAAATGCACCCTGTTTTTGAAGATTTTCTGCAACGTTTGAAGGATTAAATACAACAAAAGTATAAAATATCGAAAAAAAGACTATTACAACCGCCAAAAGTATGTTGTATACCGTCTGATCATTTAACTGAGTAACAATCCAATCAGAAACATTTTTTACAACTTCAGGAATCATATCCCCAGTCAAAAACCTCGCAATCAACTGCGGAAAAGATAACATAGACAAGGCAAAAATTACGGGCATTACACCGGCCTGATTTAGCTTCAGTGGTATATGACTTTCAGCTCCAGCACCAGTCATCCTTACCCTTCTTGCATACTGAATCTTTACTCTCCTTTCAGCCACATTAATAATAACTACTGTTAAAACAATAAGAAGAGACAATATCCAAATTATCCACGATCCATTCCTACTAAGATCAGTAGAATTTGCCTGAAGACTTCCAGGAATTCCTGCCAAAATACCCGCCATTATTAAAAAAGACGATCCGTTTCCTAATCCCATGTCAGATATCAATTCCCCCATCCACATCATAATCACTGACCCAGCTGTCAAGGTAGCAATCATATTTACCAAATTAATACCTGAAAGCTCCTCCATAATTCCATACTGCTTCAACACTGAATAAATCACAAAAGATTGCAAAATAGCAAGAGGCACTGACAATAATCTTGTATACATATTTATTACTCTTCTTCCCTGCTCTCCCTCTTTTTGTAATTCCTCGATCTTAGGAATTACAGAACCCAATAATTGGAAAATAATAGATGCGTTAATATACGGACCAAGACCAATAGCCACTATTGTGGCTTTTTCAAGCACACCTCCAGATACAAGAGACAATACATCTCCAAACCCACTATCACCAAAAAACTGTTTTAAAGCATCCTCTGGCAATCCTGGAACTGGTACGGCCGCCATAAACCTAAATACTATGAGAATAAAAATTGAAAAAAGGAGCTTATCTCTAATCTCCTTATTTTTTATTATCTGACCTAAAGTATTTCTGATATCAGCCAGACTTGCCATGTGATTACTTCTTATTTAATTTCTTTACTATCTCACTTGCCGACTTTGACATTTTCACATCCTTGAACTTTAGCTTTTTAGTAAGTTTTCCTTTACCAAGGACTTTCACATTTTTTGTCTTTTTTCTTATCATTCCCTTTTCCATCAAATTCTTCTTAGAGACTTCTTCTCCCGACTTAAAGTTCTTCTCAAGATCAGCAAAGTTGATAACTTGGTACTCCACTCTATCAGGATTTCTGAAACCCCTAAACTTGGGAAGTCTTCTATATAAAGGCACATTTCCACCCTCAAAGCCAACTTTTGTTTTCCCTCCTGATCTCGATCTTTGTCCCTTTTGTCCCCTTCCTACTGTATGGCCACCCTTCCCAGATCCATATCCTCTTCCTACCCTTTTGGATTTATTTCTTTGTTTTTTTCTTTTTGGTAATGCGTTTAGCTCCATCTTTCTTTGAATTATTTAATTTCTTTTTACTAGTTTTCTTAAGCTTTTCAGTTCTTTTTTCCAATACCCTACTTTTTCGTAGAGATAGCAGTGCCTCATATGTACAGTATGCATTAGTAACTTCACTTGATGAACCAAGCTTTTTCGACAGCACATTCCTCACCCCTGAAAGTTCAAGTACTGCTCGAACTGGCGCACTGGCAATAATACCTGTTCCAGGACCAGTTGGTTTAAGTATAAGTTTTGCTGCCCTGAATTTTTTGTATACTGCGTGCGGAATAGTATCCCCGACAAGTTCAACATTTACTGAATGAGATTTAGCATATTTAAACCCCTTATCAATAGCACTTTTAGTGTCTTGACCTCTTCCAAGTCCGACTCCAACCCTCCCCTTCCTATTTCCTGCAACTACTAACGCACTGAACCTCAACCTTTTCGATCCTGACCTTACCTTTGCAACCCTTCTCACAGATACTACCTTCCTATCATATTCCTCCCTTTGTTTTTCGCCTCTATATATTCTCTCTCTCACAACAATCGATTTAAAACTTAATTCCTGATTTTCTGATACCATCTGCTACTGCTTTTACACTTCCATGATACTTGTAGCCAGATCTATCAAAAACAACATTTTCTGTTTTCTTTTTCTTTAGCAAATCCCCAAATTTCTCTCCTAGCCTCATTGCTGTTTGCACAGGTTTTTCATCTTTCACTGATTTCAATTTCATACTCGAAAGAGCACAAAGTGCCTTTCCATCTTCATCATCCACTGCTTGTACATACATATGCTTATTACTCTTAAATACATTTACTCTTAGCACCTCTTTTGTTCCGCTTACTCTCTTTCGAATATGTAATTTTCTTTTTTGTCTCATCTGTTTTCGTGTCTTATGCATTTTCTTCCTCCTTTACAGATTTACTTGTTTTCCTTCTTATTACTTCATCGACATACTTAATTCCTTTTCCTTTATAGGGCTCAGGTTTCTTTATCTTTCTTATATTTGCAGCCCAAAGACCAACCTTTTGTTTGTCGGCACCACTTACATCTACGTAAACCTGGTCTCTAACTTCAAAATTAACACCCTCTGGAGAAGTAATCTTTACAGGGTGGTTCCAGCCAAGATACATAACTAACTCCCTTCCCCTTACTTCTGCCCTATAACCCATTCCTACGAGCTCAAGCTCTTTTTTAAAACCTTTCTTAACCCCTTCCACCATATTTGCAATTATTGATCTTGTGGTACCATGGTTGGATTTTGCCTGTTTGGTATCTTTTTCCCTCTCCACAACGACCTCATTATCCTCCACTGTAATCTTAATTCCTTTTGGAAAGATCTTTTTCAATTCCCCTTCCGGACCCTTTACTTTTACAGTATGACCTTCCGTTTCCACTGATATCCCTTCTTCAATTTTGATTGGTTTAATACCTATTCTTGACATTTTTACCAAATTTGACAAATATATTCTCCTCCAAGACCTTTTGCTTTTGCATCCTCAGAAGTCACAATCCCACCAGACGTACTTATAATTCCAATACCTCTACCATTTAATACAGGTTTTATCTCACCACTTCTTATATATCTTCTTTGCCCAGGTTTTGAAATCCTCTTTAAATGAGTCATCTTCGGCTCCCTTCCCATATAACTCAAGCTTACTGATATTTTTCCATCCTTTTCTGAGTAGTCACTAATAAATGATTCCTTTTTCAATATTGCAACTATCTCTCTAACAAGATTGCTACTTTTAAGCTCGACTTGTTTCTTCCCTACCATGCATGCATTTTTTATTTTTGATAAAGCATTAGATACTGAATCCATATTTTTACCAACTTGATTTAACTATTCCGGGAATCTCACCCTTATGGGCAAGCTGTCTAAAACATATTCTGCACAGGCCAAATTTTCTCATATAACCCCTAGCACGTCCACATCTCATACATCTAGAGTACTTTCTTGTTCTATACTTTGAATATTTCTTAAGTTTCTTATACTGTTCTACTTTAGATTTTTTTGCCATCCTTTTGTAATGGAAAACCAAATTTATCTAATAAAGCTTTTGCATATTTATCATCTTCAGTTGAGGTAACAATCGTTACTTCTAAACCCCTAAGTTTCTCTACTTCACTTGGGTCTATTTCTGGAAAAGCAGTTTGCTCCTTTATTCCAATTGTGTAATTTCCACTCCCATCAAAAGAATTCAAAGGAAGTCCTCTAAAGTCCTTTGTCCTAGGTAGTGTAATATTTATTAATCTGTCAATAAAATGCCACATTCTATTTCCCCTCAATGTAACTACAAGTCCTATTTCCTCTCCCTTTCTTATCTTAAAGCCTGATACTGCCTTTCTTGCAAGAGTCACAACAGGCTTTTGGCCAGTAATTAATTCAATCTGTCTAGACATATCCTCAATTGCATCTTTATTTTCAACAGCCTCCCCCAAACCAACGTTTACTACTATTTTCTCAAACCGAGGAACTTCCATAACATTATCCAATTTAAGCTCTTTTTTAAGCTCATCTCTGTACTTTTCTATGTATTCTTTTTTCAGTCTTGGTATCTCTTTCATTCTTGTCCTGGAGCGAAGTGATAGGATCTATACATAGGGTCTATCACTTAGACCCGCTATTCTTCGCTTTAGAATTTATTTTCTTCCTTGTACTTCCCTTGGTCCTCTTTGTCTTCTTTTCCCTTGATTTAACAGTCTTTTTAGAACTTTCCTGCTTCGCCTCAGCATCTAAAGGTTTCATACATTTTTTACATATCCTTATCTTTTTTCCTTTTTCAATAACAAAACCTATCCTTGATGGCTTACCACACGAATTGCACACAACCATAACATTAGATATTGAAACTGGTTTTACAACATCCACTATTGCAGATTCTTTATCCTTGTTATCTCCCTTTATATGTCTTTTATAAATATTTATTCCCTCCACAATGACCTTACCTTCTACAGGAAGAACCTTAAGCACCTTACCCTGCTTTCCAACATCTTTTCCTTTCCTTATTTTTACTGTATCCCCTCTTTGGATTCTCATAATACCTCCGGTGCTAAAGATACAATCTTATCAAAACCCTTCTCTTTCAACTCTCTCGCTATCGGACCAAATATCCTTGTCCCCTTCGGAAGTTTACTTTCAGTCCCCTGTAAAATAACAACAGAATTATCATCAAATCTAATATATGATCCGTCTTTTCTCCTACACTCTTTCTTTGTCCTTACTACTACAGCTATTTCTTTACCATGCTCTTTTACAAGTCCATAAGGGTTTGCCTTCATAATACTTACCCTTAAAATATCCCCAACCCTCGCAACTCTTTCCCTTGAGCTCCCTGGCACACCAATGACTCTTGCAAGCATTCCACCAGTATTGTCAGTTACTTTTACTCTTGTTCCAATTCTTACCATTTTGTTTCTAGACTATATTATTATCAATTTACTTGTCTAATCTGCTCACTCTGAGCAAATCGAAGGACCCTTGTCTTGAGTGAAGTCGAAGGATCATTTTTTTCTACCCTTCTTAGATATATTATCGATAACCCTCCATCTCTTTGTTTTAGAAATAGGTCTTACTAATTCAATGGTTACCTCATCACCAATATCCAACTTTTCCTCAGTATGAACATAGTACTTTTTCTTTCTTGTAAGTATCTTTTTATACTTCGGATGAGCAGTCTTTCTTTCTACTTCAACCACAACCGTTTTATCCATCTTATTTTTTATTACTTTTCCCCTACGTCTTGCCTTTGCCATCTTTTGCTTTCTTAATTAACTTATCTTTTTGTTTTTCATTAATAATTGTCTCTAGTCGTGCAAGTTCTCTTCTTGTTTTCTTAGGCTTTCTCATATCTTTTAACTTTCCAACTCTCATCTCAAGACACTCATCCGCATATCTTGTTCTCAAATCATCCCTCATCTTAAATAGTTCTTTTGTTATTTTTTTCCGAGTCAGTTTCGTATCCATTAGTCAATCCTCTTTAAAAATCTAGTTGCAACAGACAACTTATGACCAGCCAACCTAAATGCAGCCTTGGCAGTCTCTTCATCAACACCACCCAGCTCAAAAATTACCCTACCTGGTCTTACAACTGCCACATGTCTATCAATATCACCTTTTCCAGATCCCATTTTTACCTCAGCTGGTTTCTTCGTAACAGGCTTATCAGGAAACACCCTCACCCATATTTTCCCTTTCCTTTTAATACTTCCAGTAATAGCCCTTCTTGCAGCCTCAATCTGACTTGCCGAAACCCAACCACACTCCTTTGACTGCAGACCATACTCTCCAAAATCCACAGTGCTAGCCCCAAAGGATATCCCTTTCATTTTTCCTCTAAATTGTTTTCTATATTTTGCGTTTTTGGGTTCTAACATTTTCTTCTTTATTTACTTGATTTTTCTGATTCCTCCAACTCATCACATTTATAAATCCAAACCTTTACACCAAGCAATCCTGCATTTGCAGTTGAAGCCACCTCTTTTGCAAAATCGATATCTGCTCTTATAGTCTGTAAAGGTACTGGCCCTTCATGAGCTTTAATACTTCTTGCAATATCATTTCCACGAATTCTTCCGGATATCACAATCTTTACACCTTTTGCACCCGCTTGAATCGCCTTTTCCTTCTCTGTTTCCATCAGTTTTTTAGGTGACATTCTTCTTTCAATACCATCGGCAATTGTTCTTGCAATTACCCTTGCTGATAATTCTGACTTCCTAACCTCATTTATTTTAATATCTATAGGAATTTTATACTTTTTTGTAAGTTCATTTTTAATCTCGTCTATTCCTTTCCCACCTCTTCCAATTGCAACACCAGGCCTTGCAACATATACATTTACAGTGACATTATTCATAGACCTATGGATCTCAACTCTTGCAAGTCCTGCCATACTTAATTTTTGGGTTAGATACTTCCTTATAGAAATATCCTGATGAAGCTGTTGTGTATATTTTTCACGCTCTGCATACCATAGAGAGCTCCATGTTTTCCCACTTCCAAGTCGCATAGCTATTGCACTCATTTTTTGTGCCATATTACTTCTCCATTAGTTCAATATTAATTATCGATCTTCTCTTCAAGATCTTGTTCACCCTTCCTCTTGAAGCAATTCTATATCGAGGTAATTTTACCCCATCGCCTACCTCAACTCTAGAAATAAATAAACCATCAGGATTTAAACCATATAGACTTTCTGCATTTGCAACAGCAGATTTCAAAAGTTTAATCAGCTGATCAGCAGCCTTTTTTCTAGTAAAAGTAAGTATCTCTAAAGCATCATTTACATTCTTTCCCCTAATCAAATTCACAACTAACCTCATTTTTTGAGGAGAAGAGCTCGCATCAGTCATCTTTGCACTCACTTTTCTTTTTTCAACAACAACTGGAGCTTTTTCATCCTGTTTTTTTTCTTCCGTATTCTTTTTTGCTTGTTCTTTCTTTTTAGCCATCTAACACCTATTTAAAATATTCTTCTACTCCCCTCGACGTAGCTCCGTCTTACGGAGCGAAGGCGGGTTATTCTTCATATCTTCCTGCACCACCATACACCTTAGAAATCTTTCCTTTCTTTGCATGACCCTTAAACTTCCTTGTGGGAGAAAATTCTCCAAGTCTATGACCAACCATAGATTCTGTAACTAATACTGATATATGCTCTTTCCCATTATGTACAGCAATTGTAAAACCAACCATCTCAGGAGAAATCATTGAGGCCCTTGCCCAGGTTTTAATTGGGGAAGCATCTCCTGTTTCTTTCGATTTATTAATCTTTTCTAACAACCTTTCATCTACATATGGTCCTTTTTTAAGCGATCTTGCCATGACTTTTTATTAATAATTAAATCTTAGAGAATGGTCTTCTCCTTGTCTTCCTTCTCTTAATAATATATTTTCCTGTTTTCTTGTTTTTTCTAGTTCTAGTACCAACTCTATGCCCCCAAATATCTTTTGGACCACTTAATCCACTTCTTACCACTCCCTTACCTTCCCCACCACCGTGTGGATGCTGTCCCGGGTGCATTGCCATACCTCTTACCGTAGGTCTTATTCCCTTACGCCTTTTCCTTCCGGCTTTACCTAGCTTTACATTCATATGCTCCTCATTTCCTACCTGTCCCACTGTTGCATAGCAGGTATTTAAAACCAATCTTATTTCCCCCGAAGGCATTTTTAGTTGCATGTACTTTCCTGTAGCATCCAGTCCTTGGACAACAATGGCAGTACCAGCAGATCTGCCAAGTTGACCACCCTTTCCAGGTGTAAGCTCAACATCATATACTGGCGTGCCTGTAGGAATATTTTTCATCATCAGTGTATTCCCAACCTCAGGTTCTACATCCTCTCCTGATATAACCTTATCCCCAACTTTTATTCTTCTTGGTGCAAGAACATACCTTCTTTCACCATCAGCATATTTTATAAGAGCAAGATTAGCAGAGATATTTGGATCATACTCTAATCTTTCAACAACTCCCTCCACACCATGTTTATCTTTTCTATGATCAACATTCCTAAGAAGTCTCTTCACCCCACCACCCCTATGCCTTACAGTAATCCTTCCCTTTGTGTTTCTTCCACCAGAGCTTTTCTTACCAACAGTCAACGACTTAACTGGTTTTTCAGAATAAAGGTTACTCCTATCCTCAAGATGGGTATGTCTTAATGTACTAGTTGTAGGTTTTCTTTTCTTTAACGCCATTTTTTATGCCTTAAATATATCAATAGTATCGCCTGGCTTTAGTGTTACCATAGCGTGCTTATAGTCTTTCCTGTAACTTGTTGCCCTCCTTCTCCAATCAGTAATCTTTTTCCCCCTCCGGTTTAATATCCTTACTTTTTCAACTTTCACTTTAAATCTTCTTTCAATCTCACTTTTTATACCCGATTTTGTAGATTCTCTTGCCACACGAAAAGTATATATTCCTCTTTCGCTACCTTCATAACTTTTTTCTGAAATATTTGGTTGTATTATTAAGCTTTTTCTTTTCATTTCATCCTTTTTGCAAAGTCAGATACTGCTTTTTCACTAATTAAAAGCTTTTGAGCCTTTATCAACTCATATGAATTCACATTATTAACATCTGTAGCTTGGACCTTTTTAAGATTTCTTAAACCCCTCCTTATGCTTTCTCTATCTTTCAATTCATTTTCATAAACAACGAGTATCTTGTTATCTAATATTCCAAGCTTTTCAAAGAGCTTTACCATATCCTTTGTTTTTACATTCTTACTTCCCTCTATCTCACTTATCACTAAAATATTTTCTTTTTCTGCTTTATCAGAAAGAAGACACTTTAATGCCAAGTCTCTCATCTTTTGAGGTACCTTCAGTATTCGTTTCTTTCCTGTCGGACCAAACGCTACTCCACCCCCAACCCAGATTGGTGATCTAATCGATCCATGCCTTGCCCTACCTGTACCCTTCTGTCTCCAAGGTTTCTTCCCACCGCCTCTTACCTCACCCCTTGTCTTTGTTTTAGCTGAATGCTTCCTTTGATTATTAAGGTACACATGTATCACCTGCGCCACAACATCTTTTTTCATCGGCACTTTCCATATAGAGTCTATAAGATCAACTTTCTTTTCTGATTTATTTCCACTTTTAGTATATGCGTTAACTTTCATGTTTTTTTAGTAACTTCAATTTTTAATATTCCTTCATTATTTCCTGGAAGAGATCCTTTCACCAATATGTAATCCTCACCAACCTCCAAAACCTTCCTTTTAATTACCGTTGATGTCACCCCTCCCATTCTTCCTGGCATTTTTTTACCAGGTAAAACTCTACCGGGATCTGTACCTGCTCCTATTGAACCTGGAGCCCTTAGTCTATCTGATTGACCATGGGTTCTAGGTCCACCCTTGAATCCGTGCCTCTTTACTACACCAGCAAAACCTTTCGACTTTGTTGTACCAGTAATTTTTAAAAGATCTCCTTCACTCAACATATCAACTCCAAACTCACCACCAATATCTAAATCACCCTCTGTATATACATCCCAAAACCGCTTTGGTGCATATCCTACTTTTTTATACATTCCTTTCTCTGGTTTATTCATTTTTTTCTTTTTACCTATCCCCATTCTTATAAGTATCCCTTTTTTCCCTTCATCTTTTTTAAAGATCTTATTCTTAGGCACTTCAATAACGGTAACAGGTACCACCCTGTCTTCAACATATATTTGAGTCATTCCTTTTTTTATTCCAATTATTTTTTTCATTTAAGTAGCATAGTAGTTAACCCACCTATGGCGGGGGCTTTACCACAATGAAACTACAAGATAAATTACATAATCTCGATTCCAACACCTGCAGGGACCTGCAAATGTTGTAAAGCATCAATTGTTTGAGCCGTAGGCTCAAGAATATCTATCAAACGTTTATGCGTTCTTATTTCAAAATGCTCCATCGACCTTTTGTATACATGAGGAGATCTATTTACTGCATAACGTTGAATCCTGGTAGGTAACGGGATAGGACCAGACACTTTTGCTCCAGTTCGTACAGCCGTCTCTATAATACTCTTTGCAGAGCGATCGACAACCCTAGAATCATATCCCTTAAGCTTTACCCTAATTGTTGGTGTTTTCCCTACCATTTCAATAAAGAGCCAAAAATTACATAAACTAAAAGGGGAGATCTCTCTCCCCCATTATTTACTTGACTATATCGGTCACAACACCTGCTCCTACAGTCATTCCACCCTCTCTAAGTGCAAATCTCATTCCCTTTTCAACTACCACTGGAACAATAAGTTTGCAGTTGATCTCAACATCATCACCTGGCATTACCATTTCTGTTCCTTCAGGAAGTTTCACTTCACCAGTGACATCTGCCATCCTTACAAAGAACTGAGGTTTATATCCATCGATAAATGGTGTATGTCTTCCACCTTCTTCTTTCTTTAGTACATAAACCTGCGCCTTAAACTCCGTATGAGTCTTTACAGTACCTGGCTTCGCAACAATCTGCCCCCTTTCAACATCCTCTCTCTTAAGACCTCTAAGTAATAGGCCAACATTATCACCAGCCATACCTTCATCAAGAGTTTTATTGAACATCTCAACTCCAGTTATTGTTGATTTTGTATCTTTATTCAATCCAAGTATATCTACAGCATCCCCAACTTTTATCTTCCCTCTTTCAATTCTTCCTGTTGTTACTGTACCTCTCCCCTCAATTGAGAATACATCCTCAATTGGCATCAAAAGGTCTTTGTCCACCTCTCTTTTGGGCATTTTAATATACTCATCTACAGCTTTCATAAGCTCTTTTACGGCCTCTACTCCTTCAGGCTTTCCATCCTCTGCGGCCTTTGCATCACCAACGATAATTGGACAATTCTCATCAAACTCATACTTCTTCAAGATTTCTTTTATCTCAGTTTTTATAAGATCAATGATCTCATCATCAGCATCACCAAATTTGTTTATGAATACAACAATGTTTGGCACACCAACCTGTTTTGCAAGAAGAACATGCTCCTTAGTCTGGGGCATTGGTCCATCAGCTGAGCTGACCACAAGAATTGCACCATCCATCTGTGCGGCACCTGTAATCATGTTTTTTACATAGTCCCTATGTCCTGGACAATCAACATGAGCATAGTGCCTATTGTCTGTAGAATACTCAACATGAGCTACAGCAATAGTAAGACTCTTTGACCTTGATTCTGGTGACTTATCAAGCTTTTCTATCCACTTTTTTGCTTCATCACTTGAGTAAAGCTTCAAAATCCCCCTTACTAACGTGGTTTTACCATGATCAACATGACCAATAGTACCAATATTTAAGTGAGGCTTTGATCTCTCGAATTTTGTCTCTGCCATTTTATTAAGATTTATAAATTATTATTTTGATTTATATTTACTGTAAATCAATATTTTGTTATTTATTTGCAACGTTGCGTATAATACCAAAAATAACTTTGCCTTTCAAGAAAGCCCTTAGGCCAAAGTTATCAGATATCGATTTTACTCCTCTGACTTAGCCGCCATTTCCTTCATAATATTACGAGGAACTTTATCATAATGAGAAAATTCGATATTTGGCACCCCTCTTCCAGAGGTCATAGACCTTAACTGATTGGTAAAACCAAAAAGTTGTGCGAGAGGAACTTTTGCCTTAATAACCTGTAAATTCCCTCGAACCTCTGTACCTTCAATTCTTCCTCTTTTGCTGCTTAAATGTCCAGTAACATCACCCATATGCTCTTCTGGTAACACTACCTCAACATCCATTATTGGTTCGAGTATTACTGGGCTCGCCTTTTTTGCTCCAGCCCTAAATGCTTGAGCACCTGCTATCTTAAATGCGGCTTCTGATGAGTCAACTTCATGAAATGACCCATCGTAGACGGCAACCTTTACATCTACTACTGGATATCCAGCAATAACTCCTGATAACAAAGCCTCCTCTACTCCTTTTCTTACTGCAACAATATATTCCTTTGGAATAGAACCACCCCTAACTTCATCTACAAACTCAAAACCCTCTCCAGTCTTGTTTGGCTCAATCCTAATCCAACAATGACCATACTGGCCCCTACCACCAGACTGGTGAATATACTTTCCTTCTTGCTCAACAGTTTTTTGTACTGTCTCTTTATATGCTACCTGTGGCTTTCCAACACCAGCCTCAACATTAAATTCTCGTTTCATCCTATCAACAATAATTTCCAGATGAAGCTCACCCATTCCAGAAATAATTGTCTGTCCAGTTTCATTATTTACAGAAACCTTAAAAGTAGGATCCTCTCCTGTAAGTCTTTTTAATGCAATACCCATCTTTTCCTGGTCAGCTGAAGATTTTGGCTCAACCGCAACATTAACAACTGGATCAGGGAAATCAATCTTTTCAAGAAGAACTGGATGCTTTGGATCACAAAGGGTATCACCAGTCGTAGAATTCTTCAGTCCAACAACTGCTGCTATATCACCAGTTCGAACGCCTCCAACCTCTTCTCTGTCATTTGCATGCATAAGCACCAATCGTCCAACTCTTTCTTTTGTCCCTCTTCCAGCGTTTAAAACATAGGTTCCAGCATCTAATTGCCCAGAATAAACTCTTACATAGGCAAGACTTCCAATATGTGGGTCACTAGCAATTTTAAACACGAGTCCAGTAAAAGGCTGGTCATCTGAACATTTTATCTTTACCTTTTTTTCAGGATTATTGATCTCCATTCCTTCTATTTCAATGATATCATTTGGAGCTGGAAGCAGTCTTACTACTAAATCCAAAAGTTTAGGAACAACATTACCCTTTCTTGAATCACCACCAGAGACCGGAAAAAACTGACCACTTAAAACAGCCTTTCTTAAAACTTTCCAGATTTCTTCATTACTAAGATCTTCACCATCGAGATACCTTTCCATAAAAGCATCATCGTACTCAGCAATCCCTTCGATAATTTCTGTTCTTAGCTTGTCAACCTTTTCTTTATATTCATCTGGAATCTCAATTTCCTCAAGAGTCTCAACCTCTGAATTAGGATCATATTTATAGGCTTTCTTTGTAACAATATTTATTATTCCATTAATTCCCTTTTCAAAACCCATTGGAAGATGGACAACATATGCATTTTTACTTAGTCTTTCCCTAATTGAGTCCAAGGACATCTGGAAGTCGCCACCCACAAGGTTCAGTTTATTTATAAAGCAAATCCTTGGTACATTATATTTATCAGCCTGTCTCCATACTGTCTCTGATTGAGGCTCTACCCCCATTTTCCCATCAAAAATCACAACTGCACCATCAAGTACTCTTAAAGACCTTTCAACCTCAGCCGTGAAATCTACATGACCAGGAGTATCGATAATATTTATTCTATGCTTAACATTATCTACTGTCCAAAAACAAGTTGTTGCTGCAGACTGAATTGTAATACCTCTTTCTTGTTCAAGTTCCATCCAATCCATCTGGGTATTCCCATCATCTATCTTTCCAAGCTTATGAATTTTCCCAGTAAAATACAGGACAGATTCAGTCGTAGTGGTTTTTCCTGCATCGATATGTGCAATAATTCCAATATTTCGGATTTTATCCAGATCAAATTTTACGTTTTCCCCTTTTGCCATAGCTATAGACTAAGTAAAATGAAACTCGAGGATTATATACAAACTTTTATATCCTGTCCAACGTCTTTGTTGCTTCTGCAGAAACCTTACCCTCAAGGTCTAACTCCACAGTTCTTTCAAGTTCTACTAATGCCTCACTATCCATACCTGTCTGATAAAGGATTCTACCATAAAGAAGGTGATATTTCGCTTCTTTTTCATCTAATTCGACTGCATGCTGAACAAATTCTTCAGCCTTATCCCATTCTCCATTACCATAACTCACTCCTGCATTTAGATAGTAATACTCAGGCTTTAAATCGTCATCCAGCCAGTCAACATCTATTTGTTCAATCTTGTTTTGAAGTTGAGAGTACAACTCTCGGTCAAGCAATGAGCTACACCATACTAGCTGCAAGTAATCACTATCGATATCATCACTTAATAAAAGAATAATCTCCTGCTCTTCTGCTCTTGCATATTGCTCCTTAGATAAAAGAACATCAAAATACTCGTGCCTAATATTAGTCTCATCATCTGAGAGGTTTATGGCCTTTTCATAATATTTGATCATTTCACTTTCATCGTCACGTCCCATATGAGCTCTTGCTAGAAGTAACACTCCGATAGGATCATCACTATCTAAAACATATGCATTTTGCAGATATTCCACAGCATTTTCATAATCTCCCTTCATCAAGTACGCATGCCCAAGATATAGATTAAGCTCCCAATATAATTCATACTCAGACAAGTAATCAGATAAAATCCCTATTACTAAATCAGGATACTCTGAAAAAAGTGCGGCTCTGGATACCATTACTGAGACATATACATCTGTCTTATACTCATCATCAAGATTGTCGATATCCCCAAGTACATCTTTAAAAAAGTCTACCTCATCTGCAACATCATCACCTACATCACTTAAATCCAAGTCATCAATTATATCTTCTGCTTCCTCAACATCATCACCAAGTAGCATTGCATCTAAAAGTTTTGCTCTCACATACAGATTATAATCATCATCAGAAATATCTAATTTCCTACTGGACTTTTCAAAATCTCCAGCCCCAACATAGGCCTGTGCTAGCTGAAAACTTGCAAGATCATTATCTTTATCTTTTTTTACTGCACTTTCTAGAAAGTATATTGCCCTACTATAATTACCATCATTCAAATATATCTCCCCTAACATCCCATACATTTCACTTGACTGTCTTGATTTATTAACTCCAACTTGAAGTATCTCTACAGCACTATCTTCTCTATTCTTTAATAGATAAACTTCTGCAAGCCCAGAATATATTTCGTAGTTACCTCCATCAATTTCCTCAGCCTCCTGATACTTTTCTACTGCAAGAAAATAGTACTGATCCTCAACATATTCCTTTGCCTCCCCAACCAACTCACCAGCTCTTGCAATATTTTCCTGGGATGGAACATAAATAAAAAAATAATAAATTACTCCCAAAGGAATCAATACACCAATTGCAATAAGGAGATACTTTATCAGTTTCTTTTTATTCATCTGAATGCAGATTAAATGGAGCTAACTTATATAATTAAAGATAAACATCTCAATGTCAAATGTCCAAAATCACCCAGGTTGATTTCAGAACCTACACTATCTATACTTGACTAGTCCATAATTGGACTTTAATTAAATCTGCTTAGAGGATGTCGTCTGAGTCAAAAGGAATGATTGTAAGAAGGTTTGTTACTTTCCTTTCCGCATTCATAATAACCTCATTATTTGCGGGTAAACTTACTGATTACACTTTAGCTGAGGATCCAGAACTTGAGACAGAAGTATTAGGAGTAAGTACTGAAGATAATGTAATAGAAGTCCTTCCAACAAAACCAAGAATACTATCGATTTTTAAACCTAAAACTGTAGAGATATACCATATGGGCACAATATATAGAGGTGTAACATACTCCAGAACAGTGGAAGAAGCCATAGAAGACCTAGGGGTTGAAATAATAGAAAACTCACTCATTACACCGGATAAGGACTACATTCTAGGGCTTTTTACATCAGTCAGAATAGATGAAATCGAAAGGGTAAAACATGTCGAATATGAGTACATAGCATACGACACTATTGAGCAAGAAGATGATACTACTGAATGGGGAAAGGAAAGCATAGTCCAACCTGGAATAACCGGTCAAAGAAAACTAACGTTTGAATACCTCTATATAAACAATGTATACAAAGGAAAAATACTAGTATCAGAGGAGATAGTTGTAGAGCCGCAGGAAGAGATAGTTGCGATTGGTACAAAGAAGGTATTTAAAGAAATTACAATAAATGGTGATACATTCTCATACTGGATAACTATGAACGTATATGCAACCTCATATGATAGCTCCTGTCCCGGATGTTCAACTAGAACTGCAACAGGCATGACACTAGACAAGGGCATTATTGCTGTCGACCCAACAGTAATTCCACTTCACACTAAAATGTATGTACCTGGATACGGCTTTGGTGCTGCTGAGGATACAGGAGGAGCAATTAAAGGATACAAAATTGACTTAGGATTTGATGACCTTAAGGAACATCAGGGTGAATGGAGTGCAAGATATGTCGATATCTACCTTCTAGACTGAAGAGTTATCCCAAGAATAAAAATCTACTAGATCAGGTGGTATCTCAGATATAAATCTGGACGGAATCCTCTCTCCAAAACCTCCATATGTACTCCTGTTTTCAGCATAGGAAAGAAATAGTCTCTTTTTTGCCCTAGTTATTCCCACATAACAAAGTCTTCTTTCTTCCTCCAGCTCAGATGGACTGGTGAATGAACGCACATGTGGAAACAGACCTTCCTCCATCCCAACAACAAATACATCGTTATACTCTAGACCTTTTGCAGAATGAAGAGTCATTAGTGTAACCATTTCATCATCTATCTGGTCATCATCATACTTACTATCCTGCTCAACAAGTGCTACATCAGAAAGAAATTCCAAAAGCGAATCCTTAGGACCAAGCTTGGAATATTTATCAGCTACAACCTTTAGCTCATATATATTTTCTTTTCTGGACTCTGCTTGTTCTGTACCGTCATCTATCCACTTTTCATATTTAGTCATATCCAATATTTCGTCTATTAGCAACCTTGCATTTATTGATTTTGAAATATCATAAAGATTGCCAAATAAGTTGATAACCTTTTCATATTTTGAATAAATATTTAGATTTTTTCCCTTTTCCAATTCATCCTTAAACCCTTTTGCAATCTTTTCACTTGGAATAAACTTTTCAATATTCTTTACATTATTTTTCCCCGCCCAAAGAAGTAAAAGAGCTACCCCAAGTTTGTACTTGCCACCACAAAACTCTTTTGCAAACCTTTTCAGTTCTTCAAGAGACTTTTCCCCAATCTTTCTCGATGGTACATTCAATATCCTAACTAGCGACGTCATGTCTTGAGGATTTGCAAGAAATCTAAGATATGCAAGTAAGTCTTTGATCTCTCTTCTTTCGTAGAATCTCACTCCTCCCACCAATCTATATGGAATGGTATTTCTAATCAAAATTTCCTCAATAATTCGCGACTGTGCATTTGTCCGATAAAGGATAACAATATCATTTAGTTTATTCCCTTCATTTCGTATTTCTTTAATTCTATCAATAACAAACTCCACCTCATCTTTTCCACTTTTAGCCTGATACAGTACAACCTTTTCACCCTCCCTCGCATCTGTCCACAGGTCCTTATCAGCTCTTTCTGTATTTTGAATAATTACTGAATGTGCCGCATGAAGGATATTCCTTGAGGAGCGGTAGTTCTTTTCAAGCTTAATAACTTTCGCACCTGGAAAATCTTTTTCAAAACTTAATATATTTTTTATGGTTGCACCTCTCCATGAATAAATTCCCTGATCATCATCCCCAACAACACATATATTCTTATGTTTGTTTACAATATTTTTTATCAGCTGATACTGAATCAAATTTGTATCCTGATACTCATCAACCAAAACATATTTATACTGAGTGTGATACTTTTTTCTAATATCTGGATTTTCCTCAAGTATCTGTAAAGGAAGAATCTGTAGATCATCAAAGTCAGCCGCATTCTGAGATCTTAACCTTTTCTCATACTCAGAATATACATCTGAAACGACCTCTTCCAATTGCCCCCTTACAAAACTCGGATATTCTTTAGGAGAAATCCTCTCATTTTTTGCTGAGCTTATAAGACTTGCTATCACAGTAGGATTGAACTGCTTCCTGTCAATGTTTTTATCATCCATGATCTGCTTAATCAAATGAAGAACATCGTCAGGATCATATATTGAAAAACCATAGGGCAAACCTATTATTCTTCCCTCTTTTCTTAATAGTTGCGCACCAAAAGAATGGAAAGTTCCAATAAATGGCAGCCTCCCAGTCCACTTGCCCTTTAAGTTTTCCTTCATAAGCTGTCTTACCCTTGACTTCATTTCCCCTGCAGCCTTTCTGGTAAATGTCACTGCAAGAATATTTTCTGGTTCAACCACCTTATCCAAAATCAACCTTGCGATTCTATAGGTAATCACCCTTGTTTTACCGGAGCCTGCACCAGCAAAAATTAAAAGAGGCCCACTATCATGTAACACAGCTTCCTTTTGCTGCTGGTTTAAAGATTCAATCATGAAATGATTATAGCTTTTTTACATATTCACAAAATACCCATCCCTCATTTACCCCATCGTACACAATATTGCACCATCCAACCTTTTCTTCTTTAAGTATAGTCGCATATCCAACATCCACAGCACTAATCTGATCACAACTTGGATGTCCACACTCTCTTACAGTCAAAACACCTGTACCTGTCTCTCTAATTTCAACAAGCTGATAGCCACCCTCAGATACACTTATGCTTATACTTAAGGCTGTATCAACAATCCAGCTTGCAGGTAGTCTTATTAGCTCATATTGCTCAGTGTATGTGTCTGGAAGTATTGGTGCTCTACCGGAAAACTCAAATGTAGCTACCTCCCCTGGCATCACAATCTCCTCAGTAGGTGTAACAATTCTTGAAAAGCTTGACCATTCATCTGGAAAATAAATAACACTTGCATGCCCTCGAGGATCAGAAGTTGCAAGATATGTAGCTCTACTTCCACTGTTATACCATGGAAAATCACCTGTATTTTCTGCAGTCACTACCACACTAAAAGTTTCCCATGATTTCGCACTGCCTTCATAAGTAACTTCGATAATTTCACCAGACAAATCGAGACCTAGGCCATCACCAGTCTTATATTCCTTCTTAAAATTGCTTACCCAGTTTACAAGGTATCCATCAGCAGCAGTAGTAATATTTATTACAGATGGCTGACTCTCCTGAGAAATACTAAATGATAGATCACCAATAAAGATATCTTGCATCTCGATTGAAAAGGTTGTCGCGGCTTTACTGACAATATCTGTCAAAGTGTCATCCCCTTGGTTTGTAAGTCCTCTTTCATTATCAAAATATGCTATTAAAAGAGGATTGCTGTAGTCTTTTTCAACATCAAACGTTGCAAGTGGGTTTACTTCATACTCACCTCCCCTGCCTTCATAAACATCACCTTGCCAGGAAACTACATAGTGAAATGGCACATCCAAAAAGTTTAAATGTGTAATCATATAATAGTACAATCCCTTCATCCATTCATCTCCATCACTAAAGCTGATTGACTCCCCACTTTCTATCCTTACAATACAAATTGAATCTATATAACCATAAGTATTTTGACTTTGATCAGAAAGCCCCTCATCGAAATTAAGATCATCCCTTGTTACTATCTCCTGGGCAAAAACAGGAGATGTGAGGAAAAATACTGAAAATAAGATTAGTAATACAAAAAACAATAATTTCTTCATGTTGTTAAGTATACAAAAAACAAGTAGTAAATTGAAATGTATTTATTCTTCAAGATTTCTAATAAAATCCTTTTCCCATCTATACCTTCTTTCTTCATTATAGTAATTTCCAAGTATGACAACTCCATAAATTATCAACACTAAAGATACAGTCAAAGCCACTGCTGCAATACCATTAATAGCTGTCTCAGGAAGCTCAGCTATTGTAGATTCCCCTTCTTTATTTATATTTAGCTCAAGTCCAAGTACTTCTCCATCAGTATCACTAATAGTATATGACTTTACATCACTATCTCCAGCAGCAAGACCTGTCAGAACTAATGTGTCACTTTGTTCATAATCAAAATATGAATCATAATCAGCTGTTCTTACTGACCCTAAATCAAAAAGCCAGTCACCATCAGAATCTGTTGCTACTGAAACTATAGAGGAATCTGATGATCCAGAGGATACCTTACCAAGCACAACTGCATCTGCCAATGCTGTACCAGTCACAACTCCAACTATTGTTTGAGATGTAGGAGGAGAAGACTGAGTAGCTGGTGTAGTTTGAGAATAGGCTGATCCATTATCATCATACAAAACTCCCCCAGAGCTTATTTTGAAATGGTATGTAGTTTCTGGCTCAAGGTCTTCCAACGTCACATGATGCATATAGTATTGAGATTGAGAAGTGAGGGAATCTCTGTCATCTACTGCTTCATCTCCAAGGGACGAGGATGTACCATAGGTAACATAACCTGTCTCTTTTTCATCGCTTTCCCAAATCACAGAAAAGGAGTTTTCAGTAACGTTTGCAATCCCCACATCTTCTATTGCAGATCCTGATTCAGACAATTCAGGTGTACCCATAGGTGTTAAAATAATCTCGTCAGAATCTGATGTGTCAGTATCAGAGGTATCTTCTGTAGAGGTGTCGGCTTCATCTCCCACATCAAGCATTGAAGAGTCAGAAAATATCTGAGTGGTTGAGACATTTTCATCCATTGTCATTTCAATCGTAGTACCTATTCCAACAGTAGTTTCCACAATTGCACCACCCTTATCTGCCCCCTGTGCAAATATGTTCATCTTTGTACTATCCGTATAAGAGTAGTTACCACTCAGGGTAGAAGTTCGAATGTGAGATAGATCGACCTCAAAATTACCAGAGTCATTTGTAAGAGTAGAAACTGGAAATGACCTACTTCCCTCTGCTCCCAAAGTAACATACACAATTGCACTTTTATTCTCACCATTAGTCACACTACCATAAACTGGATCTGGTGAAGGTGGCACCGAAAAACTTCCTGACGATGCAGTTGTAAAATCAAATGCACCGCCATCTTCATCCTTATATTCCTGAGTCCCAGAGCCTATTACAAAGTAATGTTTTGTAGAAGGATCAAGACTGGACATCGTAACATAATGAGTATTTCTTTTTGAGGTACTTCCCGAACTAACATCTCTAGTATCCTGTGCTATTTGTGCACCATCTCCAAGTTGAGAGGACGTCCCATATTTTATCCATCCTTCAGCTGACAGATCTGGGGTGACCCACGAAATGACAACTGAAGTTTCAGTAAGATCACTTATTCTTATCTCTTCAGGAGTAGGGCTAGAAACAGCTCTAGCGCGCCAATCACTATAATAATTAAAACCTAAAACACTTATGGGAATAGCAAACAGTATTATTGCTGCAATTATCGTATATGTCTTTTTTTTACGAGGAGATACATACATTAAAACCAGTATAAAGCATCAAACTGACGATCACAACAAAGAAATAAAGTCATGTGGACTACTCAACCATTTCCCTTATTTTCTCTTTTACATCCCTTTTTACTTGGTTTACCTTTGGCTCAATATTTTCCTTCACTTTATCCACTTTTTTACCAAAGTCCTTCGACTTCTTTTTAAGAAGATCCCTAGTCTCTTCTCCAGTCATTGGAGTAAAAAGCATTGCCAGTGCAGCACCAACTATACCTCCAATAAATGCTCCAGTAAGAAAACTAGTAACACCTGATTTTTCCTCGTCTCTCATTATATTTCAGTAATAAATTAGCTATTCTAACTCTCCAGGATCATCGACAGGAGACTCATCTTCTGGATAATACTCAGGCTCCTCTTTTGCTGAAGAATTTGAAGTGTCCTGGTCTTGACCTTCGAAACCTGGGATTTTTCTTTTTATTTTATTAACAAAGGAAGAGATAAGCTCAAATGGTCTAATCACATACCCTGATACAGTATCCACTGTTTTTTGAACAATACCAAGCATATCATTGATCTTTTTAAACGCCTCTTTCGCTGATGTAATAATTTCCTTAGATTCTTTTACAACAAATCTAACCTCCCTCATAGTAAGGCCACCTTCCCTTAAAAGCATTGCAGTATAGAAAAGAATCATGCCAAACATGCCTGACAGACCAGCAATTATCACCATCCAAAACCAAGAAGGAATTTCACTCATAGACAGACTTTGGCAGTCAATTTATCTTCGGCAAGAGTATCGCACATTAGTTTTTTTCAGTCAATAAACCCATAGGGGGCCTGTCCCCCTTATCCACAAACCATAATAAACCAGCATTTCTGGCCCCTAAGGTTTGCATACCCTCAGTATGGAAACGAACTAAACTAGACCAACCAGCATTATTAATCAAATAGCCAGAATCTATCCATTGAATTACGTCATGACAACTCGAACGATTGGATCCTATCGTCTCGCTTCGCGGGACTCCAGGATATGCGTTCAAGGGATGCATCCGCTTGTCCTGGAACGAAGTGATAGGAATAGAGCCTCATACCACAATTCCCATCCTGACAAACTCACAATCCTTTCTTCATATACAACTCACCCATCTCATACCCAAGCCTCTCATAGTACTTCCTAGTCCCCACTGCTGATATAACAGAAATGCCGTTATAACAATCTTCTTTGGATATTTCTTCAGCAAGTTTAACCAGTTTTGATCCAATTCCAATATGCTGTGCTTTTCCCTTCTCTTTCTTACCGACATCCGCAACCTCACCATACACATGGACCTCCCGAATCAAAGCATTTATTCCTAGTTCATCGATGAAACATTTTTCTTTGGGCAAACTAAGTCTAAGGAAGCCAGCTAGTTTGTCATCTTTTGTAACATAGGATAGAAACATTTCTTTTCCAACAGATGTTTCATACTCAATTTTTTCAACTTTTAGATTAGACCACTTTACTTTTTTTGCTTTAATCTCCCTACATCTAATGCACTTACAAGGGGTACCTTGTTTAATCAGTTCATCCTCAACATACTGCCTTAAGTTAGTGACTTTATTACCTTCCACAATGTATTCTCCTGGAATATCCCGAATTACTCTGGTAAGCCTGCAGTATCGGGGTGTTAGTTTCATCAAATCTTCCAGAAGCTCCTTCAATTCATCACCTACATATGGTTTATATTTCCCACTTTTATATAAATTGAACAGTTTTGTTCCTCGCATTATAGATGTTGGGTAAATCTTTAGTTCATCAGGTCTAAAATCCCTTCCCCACAGCCTTTTGTAGTCTTTTATGTCTTTTTTAACAGTCGACCCGTGGAGGTTTGCCATCCAGTGCGCATGTATCTTAAAGCCTGTCTGTCTAAGCAGTTTAAATGCTTTCTTGGTTCTCTCAACATCATGTCCTCTATCATTTAACTTCAGTATTTCATCATCTAGTGACTGTACACCTATTTGAACTTTTGTAACACCAAGTTTTCGGTATTTAATAATTTCTTCTTCAGTAATATAGTCAGGCCGAGTTTCAACGCACAGTCCAACACATCGACATTTAGCTGTTTCATTATGTTTCTGCAGTCGAAACAGGCTTTCCCAGGATGGGGCCTGTCCCCGTTCGCCAGCGGCGAACCAGCCTTTGGCTGGCCGGGGACAGGCCCTGTTTAACGCTCTGAAGCACTCAGTCACAAACCATACTTTATAATCCTCAGGATAAAAATCCCATGTGCCGCCCAGAATAATCAGCTCAACTTTGTCAGTAGAGTGACCAATGTTTTTCAAAGCTAACAAACGGTTGTAAACCTGAAGGTATGGATCAAACTTATTTTCCAGTGCCCTTTGCGCACCAGGCTCCTTCGATACATAGCTTTTGGGAAGATTATCTTCACTTGGACAATAGATGCACTTTCCAGGGCACTCATATGGCTTTGTAAGCACTGTGACAACAGCCACCCCAGAAAGCGTCCTTACCGGTTTTCTCCTTATTCGTCTCTCCAGTAAATCACTTTTTACCAACAGTCCGTTGTCCATAAAATACTTGTATCCAGCAACGAGCTCATCTTTGCTAAAAAACACTCCTTTTTCTTTCAAGTTGCTCTTCAAAATGGTATGAAGGGAGTTTGATCTCCACTTTTTTGTCCCCTTTATCTCAGTAAAAATCTTCTGAAGCTTTTTACTGTATTTTCTAGGTTTAAAATTGTCTTTCATAAGCAGGTATAATTGTATCATCAGAAATGAAGGATGATATAGTTCAAAAGTTAAACAAGATAAATACGAGGTTCTACGAAGAAGCCGCTGAAAGTTTTGACTGCAAAAGAAGAGTCATATTTGGCGGTGTTGATGACTTCATAGGTCACTTGGAGGAAAAAAACTTCACCCCAAAATTCATCCTGGACATTGCTTGTGGTAACGGGAAGTTCTATCCAGCACTTCATAAGGTATTTCCAGAAGCAAAATACATCGGGATAGATAATAGCCTTCCTCTTATTGAGATAGCAAGAAAACGATACACTGCTCCAAATTCAGGTTTTATTCACATAGATGTATTTGATTATCTCAAACTTCCAAATGAAACAAAGTTCGATCTTATCATTTTAATAACCTTCATCCATCACATTCCTGAAAAGAAAAACAGAATTAAGTTAATTAAAGATATATCCAAACTTCTTTCTCCAAAAGGATTAATTGTTATAACATTCTGGCAGTTTATGGAGAATGAAAAGCTCAGCAAAAAGATACTCAACTGGAAAAATGTGGGTATCGATCCAAAAGATGTCGAAAAAAATGACTACCTGCTCGGTTGGGATAGACAAGAGGGTATCTACCGCTACTGCCACTACCATGATGACAAGGAGATCGAGGAGATTATCAGCAAAGCTGGCTTGGAAACCATCCACTCGTGGGTACAAAAAAACAAATCAGGTAAACTAAACAAAACTATTATCTGCAAGAAAAAATGATATACAGAAAACCTCCAAAAGATTGGAACCCAAAATATACAGTTGTTAGTTGTATTGTAGAGTGTAACGGTAAGATTTTGCTTCTCAAGAGGGCCCCAAATAAATATGAGGGCAATAAATGGGGTGTTGTTGCAGGAAAAGTTGAACAAGAAGAAAAGGACATTGATGCTATCATCAGGGAGAGTAAGGAGGAAGCAGGGCTAAGTTTCACACATAAAATGCTTACATCCTTCAGAACCTATTATGTAGAACACCCCTGGTACAAATTCAGCTATCACGTATACACAAGTAAGATGGATAAGGTTCCAGATATAAAAATAAAAGATGACGAAAACACCGAGTATAAATGGGTCACCCCAAAAGATGCGATAACCCCTACTTTAGTCATGGATGAACATATGATTATCGAAGATTATTACGGTTTATAGACCGAGGCCCCGCACAGCGGGATAAACCTGCCTACTACTCCACCACCACCCTCCTCGTAGCCACATCCAGTTTAACCAGTATCACATACGGAATTGTCCCACACGTCTTAGCAATATTATCTATAGAATTCTTATCCTCACTATTTGAAGAAATCACCTCCACCTTGCTCCACCGAGTAGCCTTTGTTCCTGTCAAATCAAGTGTTGTCAGATTCATCGAGACTCTCCCAATAATTGGCAAGTATTTATTCTTAAACTTTACAAAACCTTTGTTGCTCAGCCTTCTATCTACTCCCTCATAATACCCTAGCGGAAGTACTCCAAGCTTAGTTTTTCTTTTCGTAGTATAGGTACACCCATAGCCTATTTTTTCGTTCTTCGGAATTTCTTTTACATTGATAATTCGTGACTTCATCCTAAGGCTAGGTTTTAAACCAAGGTAGCTTTTAAACAGAGGATCGTTTGGTACATAAGGGTTATACCCATAAATCGCTTTCCCAACCCTCAACGCATTAGTCTGAATATCATGTACTTTTAGCGATCCAGCTGATGCACCAATATGAACATACTTTACTGGTCCACAAAGTTTTTTAACCTGTTCAACTGCCTCCACAAATAGTTTCTTTTGACGCTTGGTATATGAATTACTTGGACAGTCAGCATTTGAGAAGTGAGACATCACTCCCTCAAGTTCAATATTTCTGTACTTTTTAATCCCTTTAACAATTTGTTCTATCTGATCTAATTCAATACCTTGCCTCCTCATACCAGTATCAATCTTGAGATGAATCCTCACTCTCTTACCAATTCTTCCAAGCTCTTTAATTGTGCCAATATCATATACTGCAAGTGCAAGATTCTTAAAATGCAGATTCCTAAGGTTCTTAGGATCCATAACTCCAATCAGAAGTACTGGTTGCTTAGACACCTCCCAAATTTGCAGTGCCTCAAAATATCCGTCCACAACAGCATATTTAAACTTCCTGGCCTTTAAAATCTCAGCAATCTGACTTATCCCATGACCATATGCATTCGATTTAAGAACAGGCCATACATTCATATCGGGATTAAGTTTCTTGATCAGGTCGTAGTTGTGAAGAATATTTTTCCTGCTTACCTCGATGACATTTAGAGGCTCAAAACCCCTCTCAAATTTCGATATTAGACTTGCTACCTTTTCCCTTATAGACATGCTTTTACTCTATACGAACAATTGAATACTTCATGACATCTTAACAAGTAAAATAATTGCTAAATAACAGACTGCATATTCTGGAGCCCTCCGCCTCTGGCGGAGGCGATAGAACCCCACATTCCCACAACTAATTACCCTTTCTCTCTAAAACCTCATCTAGCCTTCTTTTAACTTCTTCATAATTGTCTCCACTGTATTCTACATAATAATCAGCCTCAGATGGTTTGGGTTTGACAAAAGAAGGTTTTTGCACTTTTTCGTATAAATCAACCCAGGCGGGTTTTTCATTATTTTCAACATTTCTTTTATCCACTTCCCTTAAATTTTTATAAAGTTCTTTTTCAGTAATCTTGTTATAAATAATCATTGTTATAGTACTTGAGTTTGCCTCTTTTGCTTTCGATAGTCTTGACTTTCTCTTTTCCTCAGAAAGGTTGCAACTATCGAGCAGTACTGAATATCCGTTTGATAACAAAACACCAATCATTGCCTCCCTTACTGAAGAGGTTGTACTCTGCCTTATCTCAAATCCCTCCCCAGTAACAGTATTGTCATCCTGGTAAATCGGATAGGTTTCGTTTAAAAAATCATGAATTTTGTTAGCATCTATCCTAGTAAATACCTTTCCAAAATCTTTTACGATTTTATTGCACAATGTAGATTTGCCAGATTGAGAAAACCCTACAATCATTATAAAAACCGGAGTTTTTTCCTCTTTTTTTACACTATTCTTATTCATAAAGCCTATTTTAAGCTTTTACCAAATACTTTTCAAAGTCCTCCACCACCATCCTCTTCTTACTCCTACCCTTAGGTATAACTTTGAAACCATCTTTTTCCAAAAGTTTCTTGTGAGCTTCAAGTCCTCCTGGATATTTAGGATTCAATTCACCATCAGCTTTCAGTGTTCTCCAATATGGTACGCCGTACCCTCTGAAGTCCTTTTTCAACTCCTCCTCGGCGTTTGCTACTATCATTATAAATATTCCAGTAGTAAGTGAACAGCATGCCTGGACATTATGGTTTTCAGCAAGAATCTTACATATCTCATGAATAGTAATCAGTTTACCTTCTGGGATATTCCTCATGACTTCCAGCACTTCCGATTTCTTCGTAATCACAACATCGTCACCTTCCTTTGCCCCAAGAAACACTGCTGCCTTATAACATGGAAACTTCTCCTCAAGTTTCAAAATCTTCGGATACCCATCCGTATCCTGCAACTTCTCCTCCCATGTTTTTGCCATTACTAACAGATTTAAAATTAGTCATACTTAAGTTTCAAATACAATTGAACAAAGACTACTGCAAGAAAAATCGCGTTCATAATCCCTACCGGCAAGCTTCCAATCATAAATCCATATGCAGTCCAAAGTACCGACCCTAAAGCAGTGGCTGCTATCATCTCCAGCGAGACATCTTTCACGCTTTTGGTTTTATAGGAAAGAATAACCTGAGGAACAAAACTAATCATTATGAGAAAACCAGCAGCGTAACCAATAAATTCAACCATTTGTATGACTTAAGAAGTTAATCAATTCATTATACCTTAATCTTTGGACGCAACCTTCCGGTTCTCTTCATATACTCTTCATACTCTTTTCCAAACTCTTCAATCATCATCCGCTCTTCTGCTTCTACCCTGAAAAGATAAACTGCCCAAAACACAACAAAAATCGATGGTCCAACTATCCAATTATGAAGCATCATGAATTGAGCAACTCCCCAATATAGATGAGCAGCATACATTGGATGGCGGATGTATTTAAAGACCCCAGTCGTGATAAGTTTGTGACCCTTACGGATTGCCAGGTATTCAGTCCAGTTTCTACCAAGATCGTAATGAGATCTCCAAAGCAGCCAGATTGCAAAAAGAAATACTGGAATTCCTAAGTAGCCAATGTAATCGGGAAGATAATAATCTGCAAAATCAAAACTGTCAGAAAAGACATATACGGCAGGTAGAATCATTCCTACGCCAGCAAAACAAAGAAATAGTGTATCAACAATGTTTCTGCTCCCTTTTTCAACAGGCTCTTTTCTGTACCCTCTCATCCCTACCCTTCTTACAATCCCCATAATCAAGTAGCCGATTGCGTATATTATCTTAAACGTTGAGTTAAACATGATTACATTTTAAAGGAATTACTTTACTTTTCCACCGCCTCCCTTACGTGCTTATACTGACACCATTTGCAATCCGGATTCTCCTTTGGAAGAGGACCTTTCAAGAGCTCATCGACTTCCTTCATAAACTTCAAAAACCCTTTATCATCTATGGGCACTTCCAGCCATTTTGGTGGAAAGTCAATTTCCACTGAATCACTATCAAATTTCACTTCATCCGGATAGAAAATGAGTAAAGCTAGTTTTGAGATCTTCAACGGTGAGCCGGACTTGGGATTTTCTATAGCATATTTATACGCCCAAAGCTGAGATTTAAATTTTTCTACTTTACTTTCTTCTGGCTGGCTGATTTTGAGGTCTACCACAGTATATGTACCATCAGAGTTTTTCACGAGCAGATCATATTTACCTTTTATAAATACGGAAGTGCCAGGTACAACTATCGAATCGATGTATCCTTCTTGGTTAATAATCTTTCCGTCAGGAAAGTCTTTATTCAGATCTTTCAAATCCTTTCCCAAAAGACCCCCTTGCACCCTGCTGTTGATAGCAGAAAACACTCCAGGCATCGGCATACTCGGCTGAATAACCTCAGCCTTAACCTTAAGACAAAAACAAAGCTTGCACTCTTCATAAAGATAAGCAAAGTCTGAGGGAGAGAGTTTGTAGGTGGTTTTCATTTTTGTATAGAGGGTAAAATAATAATTAAATTTACTTTGTCTCTTTTATTGCATCTTTTAATTTCCAAAACATGCTTCCACCTTCTCGAATAAGATCGTTTATTAGTAAATATGTTCCAGATTTAGTTTCCTGATTAGCATACAAAACACTGAATGCACTAACCCATTCTTCATCCAATGAAAAAGTACTGTTCTTTTTCAATCGTACAAAACCTTCCAGTAAATATAGTTTTGAAATCTCGAGCGTATCTTTAGGTGAATCTTTTGCAAATTGAACAATTGAATCAATAAGACCATATTCATACTCAATTACACCTTTTGTTTTCTCAAGGGTTCTTCTTACATGATCTGAAAGCCAATGTATCTCAAAAACCTCTACTTTTGTATTCATCCAATGTCCAAACTCTTCGAACAATCTCGGATTTTTCCTATTTTCAAGAACCCTATCCCATAAATTACATAACCTATCCTTGCACCATTTTTTCTTCAATAGCTCTTTAACTTTATTATTATCTCCTAAAATGTACCTTCCTAAAAAATTCAGAAAGCTAGCTTGTCTATCATAATCATTGTCTCTCCAAAAGGCTTTAAATAATGTATCATCGAACCCAAACTCCTTATAATGAACAAACGCCAGAGCTAGGTGTATTGCAATACCTTCCTTCAAATCTTTAAAATATTTTCTATTTGGATCCATATTATTATTCAAGCTTAATCCTTTTTTGTATAATTTCTGTAATTCTTTATCAAAGAATATTTCTTCGAATAGATCATTTGATAGATACCCTTCCCAGGAAGCAATATAAAGATGCTTTTTCTTTTCACTCAGAGGAAAAATTTTAACTGTCAAATCTAGAATCCACTTTTTATCTCGAAAGTAAAAAGAAGGAAGATAATGTCCAAACATAAAATATATGGCTCGAGTTTTCTCTTCTGTTAAAACATATTCGTATAACTTTTTTACATCTCTAGAAATCTTCACTTCCACTTTCTTATCAAATTTTTTGCCATCCTGAAATACGAAGTACACAAATGCTTCAAATGCTTTTCCTCGAACAGAGTTAATGGCAATAGAAAATGGATCGCTGACCAGTTTATCTTTATTAACCCCAGAGATCTCTGTCATAGACGCTGTTTCTAATTTTTCATAATCTACGGTTGGATCTGGATAGCGAAGAAGATAGCTGATCATATCAAATATTTGGTCACGATACTTCGGGAAATCAATAACAACCTTTCCATTACTTTCCTCAAGTAATTTTTTAATTATATCCGCCATTGCACAATGCACGCTATTCCATCCTGCTAGCCAAGTATCAAAGTCCTTATAATCCCGTTTCAGTGATACAAAAGATTTTTTCTCCCCTGACTCTTTTATCACAGTAAGTAAATCTATCAAACCATCCCAATTAATACTATTTAATTTCTCCTTATCTTTACTTATAGTTTCTTGCAAACCCCGTAAAAACGAATAAGTATAATGCGGATCAATCACATTCCTATCAAAGAATAGTAATGAACTATTTATGTAGTCTTGTAATCGATTAGGAATATCCGACTGTATGTATTTACCAATCCCCCTTGCATTTATGCGATCGAAACTTGAATTATTAGTGTTCTGCTTTTTCAATTTTTCAGGAACCCACTCTGTCTTCAGATTTTGAACGATCTCTTTTATTTCAAGTTTATTAAAGACTTCTTGAGGAATTGGACCTCGTGATATTACAGTTCCACTTCGGAGAGGACCAATACTAGGTTTAGGCTTATAACTAGGATCTAATATGAATCCTGCTTTCTCTATTTTCTTCTCCTCCCCATTGGTAAGATAACCTATAATCATTGAGAGAACCCTTGAACCATATATCACTGACTGATCTCGATCTTCTTTATCCTTATCACGATTCTTAAAATACTCTACAACCATCTTTACATACTCACCCTTATCATCATTTGATAATACAGAAAACCCTTTTCTTAAAGCTTTTTCATACTCTGCGCCAGAGATAATTTCATAATAATGTTCTGCTTCGAATAACCTGAAAAACTCTTCTTTAAGTTCGTTTTTAAATACCTTAGGACACAAACATAATACAAACAATCTCAAACGCCACATTGATCTGCTATCAGGTAGTGGCTCTATATATTTTTCATAAACCTCCCTTATAAGATCAATTTCTTCACACTTTTTACTAATCAATCTATTTAAAAATATTTTTATGATTGCCGCAAGATCTCTCATACCCTTTTCATATGATGGATATTCACTTTCATCAAGTTCTAAAGTGAAAAAGTCTACAACGTACATAGGAAATAAATCATTTATCTCGAACACTTTCTCAGTATTAGACTTTTCACCTAAATTAACGATTTTAGCCATTACTTTTGTAACTAACTTCAAAGCCTTTTCTGTATATTTCTCACTCATCAGAAAAAGATGTTCGATAACTTTTGTTGACGATAAATCTCCAAAATAAAATGGATTTTCACTGCTAGGTCGGTTATTCACTGTTTTCATTTCTTTTTTTGTACGTACGGATAAGACGGTTTCTACAAGTTTCAAGATATTCATATAATCTTTCACATCTACGAGAGTTCGAAACATCTTCTCATATTCAAAACCGTATTGTTTAAATGACCCCATCAATTTCACCCAATTTTCCCTGTGAATTTTTCCCACGATCCGAGCCAATTGCTTTGCGGATAGTTCACTGCAAATTCGAAGAAATCGATCGATTACTTCCGGATTAAATGTTTTCCTAGATATCGGAATCTCAAGCATAATATCAACAACTTCTGAAGGGTTTTTCTCTGAAACCTTCAGAAGATAATTTATCTCAGGCGATTGATATCCATATCTTGGTGCATCTTCCGCTTTTTTCTTTAGCACATCTAAGAATCCATTCTTCCAAAGCCATCTAAGCCATCTCCCATCAGCTCTAGCAAAAAAGTAATCCCGATCTTTCGAAACAAATTTCAAGACATCCTCTAGTACTGCCTCTTTAGAAGTCTTAGAAAGTAATTTCTCTATATTTTTATGTAACCTAATATAGTCCATAATTTATGTGAATTTACATTTATACAAAATTGGAATAGGAACACTCTCTTCATTTTCACTTCTATACTTTATTAAGGATTGTAAATAAGCATCTTCAATACTACTATTATCGAAGAGTTTTTTGTAGAAAACACTAGAGAAAGAATTAGCATGTTTAGTTTTTATTCCACCTTGATACCCAACCACGTATGCAGAGAGATTTTCTTGAGCAAGTTGGAAAGCAAGAGACCCCTTATACTCAGAGTATTCATCAATTTTGCCTAATTTTCCTCCTGAATGACAAGTTGATAGGTAAACTAGGTGATAGTTTCCCTTACGGAGTTCTGTAAGTAAATCTGATATGTTAATCTCCACGTAATATTTGTAATATTGTCTCTCTGGAGATTCAAGATATAATTCTCCATTTGGACCTCCATGCATTGTAAAATGTAAATATTTGTACTCATCCCAGTGAAATTTTTTCATTGCATTCATTGTTGTATGCCTAGACAAAAGAACATTATCAATCCAAAATTTTTTATCTTTATCCTTACTCTCATCATCCACGAGAGATTTAATAAAATCATATATTGCAGTTATCTCAGTTCGTAGTCCTTTACTTATATCTTTCATACTATTTTCATCATCACTCCTACAAGCATTTGATATTAGCAGAAGGATATTGTTCTCTGAAAGCTCTAGAGTTTTACTCTGTCCACAAGGTATTTGACGAATAACATATCCCTCATTGTTGAAAACTTGTTCCCAGGGAAGCTCTAAAAATAATGCGCTATCTGAAGATATGATTACTCCACTTTTGTGACGGCTGGTATCAATATTAATTTTCTTTACCAAATATCTCATTAAGCCAACAAAATCTAACATTTTCTCAGGTATATCGACAGATTCAGTATCAGATATAACATCTGGATCAGTAGATAAAATTGCTGATCTTTGTTTACCTATTCTTGGATCCAAATTTTTAAAATCATCAATCGGTATATAATTTTTTTTACCAGCTGACTCAATAAATAAATACGTTCCCTTCGGAAGACTCTCAATCTTCTCTTCTCTTACTTCAATAAAACTTCCGGATATATTAATAACATCCGTACAAGTCTCTTTGTTACCTTTATCTTCTATCGACATTTTCTCCCTCCACTATCTTAATCTCTTCTTTCGTCAACCCATACAATATATAAACCTCTTGATCAATCTCATTATCAAGTTTTTTAATTTCTGCTTTCAAGCGAGCATATTTGTCGGTATTTCCCGTTGTTTCTTGCAAATCCTGTTGCAGGTCAAGCATAAGCTGGGCTAGTTTCACTATTTCGGCTTGTTCTTTTTCGCTTGCTTCAGGTATTGGAAAAGTGGCAAGCTCTTTCACTTTGAATTGCGGGAAAGTTTTACGTTGAAATTTATCAAAAGTATTCACAAACCAAAAAGTAGTAATCCTGGAATTAAGAACAGCAAGAACAAAATGACTATTAACCTTAAAGTCCAAAACTATCATACTATTTCGATCGTTCATTAGCATATCTTCATTTATAAAAACTGCATTTATTGAATACGGTGGAAGAGAAGGTATCTGTCGAACTAGAATTCTTGGATTAACGTATAAATCTCGCGTTCTAGGTGCAGCAAGACATATACCATACTTTACCCATGAACCTGACCAATCAATTTGATAACGCTTAACATCTTTACCATCTAAATATTTGTACCAATGTTCACCTTCATTTTTATCCGAGTGGTAAATACGATTATTCTTCATTTCATTGGTTTGTAGTGGGCTACCTTTTCCTGTTTCGTAAGCAACAAAACCTGACTTAATAGTTGTAACCTTTTTAAGTTGTTTTGATTTCTCGTTTACCTTTTTCAAAATCATCATCTTTTCTTTATTCTTTGCCAATGAAATGTTAATTATATAGTTGGTACTTTTAAAAGTATCCGGCACAAACTTTCCGACAATTTTCAGCTTGCCATCTCTAAATTCACCGAGTGTTACTTTGCTTCTCCTGCCTTTTTTGAAAATCAAAAGACAGGTGTCAACATTGGCATCACCAAAAACTTTGTTATAAATATTGATAATTTGAAGACTCCCGACTTCTTCAAGTAAAAACTTTCTAAGAGGAGCAAAGGTATCAATCGTCAGCCATGTATTAGGAACGATAAAGCCGAAATATCCACCTTGTTGTAGGAGATTAAAGGCTCGCTCAATGAAAAGCAGGTATGTGTTAAGCTGATAGTTTGCCAGCTTGTAATCATCGTAAAAGTATTTTTTTATAGAATCATCAAAACTTTTTCCTCTGGCAAAAACATACGGCGGATTACCAATAATCACACCAAACCCACCTTGTTTGAAGACTTCTTCAAACTCCTCTTTAAAATCAAACGGTTCTTGATCTCTCCATTTTTCACCAAAATACTTTTCTAATTTTTCTTCACTACCTGACACAAGAGAATTCCCTACTCTTATATTATTCTGAAGAATTGGGAGCTTAGCTTTTTGAGAGAGCACTTTGAGCAAGAGGTTAAGTTGAGCTATTTCTACTGCTTGAGCGTCGAGATCAACACCAAAAATATTCTCTTTCAGAATATCAAACTTTTCAAAAAGTGATGGCTGAGATTTTTTCTTTGCCAAAGCCTCCAAAATTTTATCGTACGCTGCAATAAGAAAGGACCCAGATCCACAAGCAGGATCAAGTATTTTTATTTTAGAAATATCCTTTGGCTTTGCCTTTTTCAGTACCTCTCCTAAAGTCTCCTTAACTATATAATCAACAATATATTTGGGAGTGTAATAAATACCCTGAGATTTTCTTTTTGATTTCTGTTTTTCCTTACTCTTACGGCCCTGAACATAACCCAAATACTGCTCATACATTCCACCCAAAACATCAGCAGAAATAATAGAAAAGTCATAGCGATATCCATCCTTGGTCTCATACAAACCTTTTATCACCTCAGCAATTACCTTATCGCTTGCTTTCCACCTCTCACAATAATGAATTTCAAAAAGCTTCGAGTTGAACCCATCATCAAAATAGCGAAAGGTCTTTACTAATTGTTTATATAAGTTAGTTTTACCTCCCCTTAAAATTCCAAGTAAAATATTTTGCTCAATCTTTCTATCCTCAGAGGTACGAATGAAAATCAGCCTATCAAGAATTCTTTGAACTCCTTCATCGACTTCTTCTTCTGTCAAAGTATTTTGCTTTTTAAAATCTCTTGTTAGTAAAACTCTCCAAGACATTAAGTCCTCAAAAAGCTTTTTTCCAACTTGTTTCCTTTGGGTGAGCTTACCCCATTTTTCAGCTTCTTTTTCCAAAAACTTCAGTTCGAAACTTTCCTTAGACAAAAGCCAAAGCTGATCAAATCGACTTATAAAGTCCTCACACTTAATCTCAATAAAAAGACTTTGTGAAATATTCTTAAGAGGAATTTCAGCATTGAAGACTTTTATGCTTTCAAAATCAGTTAACACTGCCCAAGTAACACCTTTATTCCAGCTGTAATTAATTGCTTGTTCTGCCCATTTCAGCTCATCCAAATCAACCTTCATAGCTTTAGCCTCCAAAAACATTACGGAGATACTGTTCAGACTAAAAGCTAAATCGACCCTGCCTCCAGAAACATTTTCCTCAGTGGTAATCTCGTTATCAGTAGTGAGATTTCGCATATCCCACCCCAAAAACTCAAAAAGTGGCTCGATGAATTCATTACGCGTTTGCGCCTCATTATAGGATTTTATTTTTCCAGAATCTTTTACTCGCTGATATTTATCTACAAGTGCTTGGATTTGTTTCTTTGCCTCTTCTTTATTCATCTTTTCACCCCCGATTTTACAGTAGTTCTTATCTTATTAACAATAATTACTTAACTACTCTATTCGGGGAAAGTCACGAGAGACCATATAAACTGGAAATACCAACCGAACGAATATTTATTACTCGTCTTATTTAAGAATTAACCCTTTATCTCTGGAGAAAAATCCAACTGATGTTTAGGTATCCCTAAACTTAACCCATACTCTACAACTTTATCATACTCAGAATGATTAGATCGATCTACTTTGAACACTTTATTCAAGAAAACAATGTAATGGTAATGTTCGTTTTTAAAATCCGCATACCAATCATCATGAACAGTATCCAAGGATTTACTAACCTCATTGGTCACACTTTCAATTTCTATCTCTGGAATTTCTACAGTATGCATGGTCCATTGTTTTAAATAAGGAGTATCGTGAGACTCGGTGACTTTCTCAACAACTGTTTTAACTATTTTCAATTTTTTCAGAATATCCTTCCTTGCAAGGCTCTCTTCTATGATTATTCCTTGATAGTTGGACATAGAAATTAATCTATAAATTCATTGTGAGTTTTTTTTACCTTCATTAACAGTCAAAGTTAAAAAAGATGAGAAGATTGTTGTCAAAAGCTGCAAAAACGGGGATACAAATATCATAAGAACTAACCAGCCAATAAAACTTATCTTGGGATCATACAAAATAAACGGATGACCAAAGTTTTCAAAATCTGACGTGGGATCGAAAATCATCGCAACTGTTCTTCCCCATACAATAACCATTTGGAGGAAAGTAAATACCGATGCCAAAATTGATAATTTTAATATTTTATAGCTTTTCAGAGAGTCACTGGACCTACTTATTTTCCTGGTAATATACCAACCTAGAGGAAATCCAAGCAGTATACAAAAGATAGGAACACCCATACCTGCACCAACACAGATTATATCAACAAGAATATACAAAAAGATGGCAGTTTTCATATTTAGCTTCATTAATTTTTCCATAATCAAAGTATTATCTCAATAAAAAATAATTCTATTCACCTGGCTCATCTTTCGATAATTCGGAGAGGGCGGGATGTACTCGCTTCGCTGCGTGCGGCGTGACATCAGATCACTTCGTTCTCTGTGTCACTTGAACGAACCTATTTCGTGCTTCGCACGAAAGGTTCTCATCCCAACCTCTCTCACTATTAATTTACAAACGAAGGTCTTCCGAACCCTGACAGGGGTAGGAGACCGGAGAGGACAGGATTCGAACCTGCGGTTCACCATAAGGCGAACGAACGCTTTCCAGGCGTTTCCTTTAGACCACTCAGGCACCTCTCCAAACAATTAACTATGCAATTATAAACAGCAAATAGGTGATGAGCTGAATATATTAGTAATTAGCTCGTCCCGCACCCTACGCGGTGCGGGGCACCTCTCCAATAAACGGCCCAATTATATCATGGAGGTAACAATATTCTCTAAGGATGGGATAAAATATTCAACACCGTTTGTACTATCCATAAAACAAGCATTCCAATCCCTAACCTCAAATCAATATATTTCCAAGTCATTACCACAAACCCATAATTCATCGCATAATATAGAAGTATATATGGAACAAATGTTCTCCAATCATTGAAACTGCGAAAATCGACTTTTAGCACATAGTCGAAAAGCCACTCCAAAAGCATAAACGCTAGAAAAATTGAAAGAAAGATGATGTACCTTGTCGAAGCTTTCTCTTTAACAGCAAGAAAAATGCAATACAAAGTAGGAACAATGAACAGAAAGTAGTATCTACCTATCTTTCCAAGAAGATCCAAGTCTATCTTATCTCTGATAAAGAACAACACAATTAGGTAAAGATTGTTCGCAACCCCTATTGAGAAAAATACCCACTTGAGCATCATTTTTTATATGACAATTCAATCCTTAACAGGCACAAAATATATAAACCATACAAACCACACAAGGCTTATCGCTTTAACCCAACTACCCTCAGTCAACCCAATAATTCCTTGAATCCCAAGGAACCCTAAAAACCCAAGCATCCAGTTATCTCTAAGAAAACGATTAGCCATTGAAAAGCAAATGACAATTTATTTACTATGAACAGTATTACGCTATTTTATCACTTTTATTTTTTTACTGACCCCTAATTCTTCTATTCCAAAGTCTGTTCCATCCTCTGGAACTGTAACTGTCATTCTGATGTCAGCGGTATCATAATCATAAGTATAAGCAGTTTTAACAACAGATCCTACAATATGAGCAACATCCTGAAACTCAGAGATTACTATCCGGAGGTCATCTTTTGAATAATCTCTCTCATTACAGGAAGTTATCAATTCGATCCTCTTGTCGGGATGCTTTTTATTAAATTCGTTTACACTAGTAACAACCTCATTTCCATTACGAAATTTCCACTTCCCATCGGGATACCACCCGTGACAAATGAGAACATTCACATCTTCTATATCAATATCCTCTTTACCAGCTCTAATGATTTTGAGATTTTTAACCTTGAAAGTATATGGATCATTAGGAAGTGTATCCCAACCTTCAGCGTTCTCCTTCTCTCTAGGAGGAACACCCATATTAATTCCACTCATGAGGTCTAATACAGTATCTTCCCTCTTCTTTCTCTTTGCTTGAACCTTGTCACTTACAACATTGGGTATCCACTCTCCTAATTCCTTTACTTCAATAGGTTGTTTTGGTTCATTCATTTAGAGTAGCTATCAACTTATTTATTACTCAGAACTTTCTGAACTATCTTCCCCCTCCTCTGACTCTTCCTCATCCTCAGGGGTAATATTACTGACTTTCACTGTAATCCTGTCCTCACTGTTTGGCATTCTCCATAATATCTCTGGCACCCATTCTGGGCTGAAGTCTAAATCATAGTCCTCAGATACATAGTCCATATCCTCAAGATACCTTATTCCATCAGACCAAGACTTGCCTGCTAATGAAGATTTAATCTGGTCATCATTCAGCTGTGGCATCACAAAGCCATCTACACTCACTTCTAGTGTTACAGTACCTTCTATAAGATCATATGACTTTATTGAAATATTTTTCTCTACATTCTCAGAAAGCTCAATATCTTCAACCTGCCCTTCAAAATCCTCCAGAAGTAACGCCTCAACTAATTCATCCAGCTTATTAATATCATAGTAAATTGCCTTACTTATCGTCTCTATACTTACATCTATTGTGTTTGCCTCTGCACCAGCTGGAGCACTAGCCTTTGCATCACCTACAAGATCATGCTCTATAGACTCAGTCACCAGCACCCACCTTGAATTATCTGTTTTACCCTCCAACTCAGCCTCAGCTTCTGTATTTAGAGTTTCATGAATATTCTCAACTAGACCATCAATATCAGACTGATTAACTATTTTGTACTCTTCAGCAGAGCCTCCAACAAATGCCTCAGTATTTGTAGCATACACATCAGCAAGATTATAGTCCCCAACTGAAAACTGAGTACCAGAAACAGCGTTATACCCATCACCTATCTTTTGAGCCACAATATCTGCCTCACCCATTGTTGCAGGATTTGTAAGTGAAACCGGATCAAGCACCACTGATTTCTGCATTACAAAATTCAGTCCTCCATTTGTAATAACAGTACCTGCATTTAACACGATCTCCTCCTCACTAGTCTTATTAAATACAAGCACTGCACCTGTAGCTTTCTCTCCTCTTTCTTCAGTACCGGTAGTATTTGCAGTATCAGACCCATTTTTCTCTACCTCTTCGACCTTGGCTGGAATAATAAGATCATCCTCATCGATTCCATCCTCCCCAATATCTCCGATTATCTCACCTTCGTACTCTACTGATATGCTATCAACCTCAAGCGTCACAGTTACCTCAGGTAAATACCTGGATGCCCCCATTACCCCACCAGTAAGTAGTAAGAACAAGACAATCCCTAATATTATGAACAACTTTTTCTTTTTGGGGCCAGTAAACAAAGCCTTTATAGCCGAAAAATCTATCCTTTTTTTCCTTCTTGGAACTAACGGTGATACTATTGGCTTATTGGCTTTAGGAGTTTCCTTTTTAGGTAACTTAACATCACTCTTCATCTTTTCTTTTTCCTGTTTATCAAGACCCAGCAGCTCAAAGTTTGAAAAATCCTTTCCAATATATCCTCCCTTATCTCCTTTCTTAATTTTGGACTTTTTTATCTCTGGTCTAATTTGATCACTCATCTCCTCAGGCGATTGCTCCTTATCCATCGGACTACTGTCAACAGTCATCTCCAAACCTCCAACCTTAACCTTTTTTACACCTGAAATCTGACTTGCCATAGCCCCATCTTCTACACCCCCACTCACCGGACTTCCCATCGTAGGAGCCGTCTTTATGTCGGCTGTCTCAACTGGAACATCACTGATATCACCCATATCAGAATACACTGGTACAAGCTCGTTCTCATCATGTTCCTTAGCTTCATTCCTTCTTTTTTCAATCTCATCTTTTCTCACATCTCCTGCCTTTTCTGCTTCTTTCCAGACATCGTCATCTACACTACTGACAGTCGACCCCACAGTTATTCCCGCCCTTCTCACAACGCTTCTTCCCACTTCATCATCTGTTACCACTACAATATTCTTACCTTTTCTATCGGCCGCCTCAGCTAGCAATTCCAATGAGACAGTACTTACAAGTAGATCACTTCCTGAAGGAATTGTAATCAATACATTATCCAACTTGCTTTCATCAATCTTGTCCAGTACAAATATAACCTCATCCTCAAAATTGACGTTTATACGACCTACCTTTTTACCCCCATTCTCCGTAGCTTTCGAAGGAGACGCAGGAGAATCCATCCGTTTGGACTTTGATTTTGTTAACCTCGGCATAGCTCCCGCAGAGCGGGACGAAGCCGGGGTTTTTTCCTTTGTTTTTTCCTTTTTACCCATTATTAAACAATCTTAACCCAGGCAGACTTCACCTCGTCTTAGCTTTAGCGAAGACGGGAAAAGTGTCTATCTGGGTATTTTAATTTATCCCACGCAAACCTTGCCAGACCAGCAGGTGTAATGTCAATCGAATCCTTAAGGCAAAACCTCTTATCTATAACCATATCCAGCTTTTCAGGAGTCATTACATACACCTTTGGAAATCTCATAAATTTTAACTCCTTTGTCCATGGATATTCAATAATCGCTCTTTTTAGGTCAGGAAGAAGTGCACCACCTCCACAAAGATATATAAAAGGTGGATACTGTTCAATATCTTCCATATTCGAAAGTGCCACCCTAAGCCCTCTTGTCCATACCTCCAAGTCCTTACCTATAAGGCTCCTTATCTTTGTTGCAACATCTGTAGCAAGTTCACCATTTGAGTACTTTATTTTTCTTTCCTCTGCATGCCTATAGTCGATATTCATTTCCTGTGCAATCCTCTTGGAAAAAATCCTTCCTCCAAAGGCATAAATCTGAGTATCTGAAACACTACCTCTTTCCACCAATACAACATCAGTGGTACCTCCTCCAATATCTACAAATATTCCACTAAAATTCTTTTGAGATGAACCCTCCATAACCCTTGCCATTACAAAAGGTAAAGATACTACTCCCAACTCCTCCAAACTCAGATTCGACGTTATCTTTTTTAACGAATCTATATAAGTCCTTGGAGCAAAAGATGCATAAAAATGGAGCCTTACTTTATCCCCAGTAAATCCCACTAGACTATCCACCGGCATTCCCCCAATTTCCAGTCCGGTAATCGTGACATGAAGAATCTCAATATCATCCGCACTGATTCCATATTTCTGTGACATCTGCTGTCGACCTTCCTGTAATACCTTTTCTTTCACTTTCGAATAGATACTATCTTGCTCACTTAATGTCACCTCATTTCCTGCTCTATCTTTTCTAGAATAATTTACAACTATCGAAACCCCATGCACCAACTCACCCGCAATCCCCATCACAACCTTTTTAGGCATCTCCTTTTCATCAAGGTTTTTCACAACCTCCTGTATTCCTGATTTGCAGTTTAACAATACCCGGTCCAAAGACTGAATAACACCCGCCTTCATAGCAAGTCTTGGCTGAGGAACTCTTACTGAATCCAATATATGAACCCCCAGTTCACTACATCGAAACAGAATAACCTTCAATATCTCAGTACCAATATCCAATGCCAGATATCTTGTATCATCAAACCGGGGTTTTGATTTTTTCTTTTGAAAAAAAGGCAGTCGCATAAGTAAAAGTATATCACAATGTTAGGTGACAGACCCAGCATGGGTCTATCCCCACCTCAGAGTCCAGATTTCGGCAAGATTACAACGAGATTTACTCAGTTAAACAACAAGAAAGAGGTGTAGGTCACGAGAGACATACTTAAACTGAGGAACCGTCGAACGATTACTTGCTTGTTTTCCCCTCTACTGATGCAAAAAACTTCTTCCTCTCCTTTCCTACAGTAAGCTCATATTGTGCTTGAACTTTTGGAATCAAGTAGTAAGTCCAAACGTTCACTATAGTTACTAGACTTTCCAGCATCCACCACCAAGCCTTAAATATGGAGGTACTTCTTTTAGGGGGAGCTCCATAGTACTTGTAAATGTAAAGCTTTTGAGGAGCTTGCAATAATGTACTTGCAAGTATCATGAAGCTTACAGTCTTTGGGAGAAGATATGCAGTACTAGAATACTCAAACTCCCTATTTAAAAGTACCAAAAGAGGCATAGAGAACGATAGGAGAACACTCATTGTCAACATAAAGTTATACACCCGAAACAACACCATAAATCTATCTAGTTTCCTTATAATGCTAATCTTTTTATTCTCATTCATACCTTGCACTGCAATACACATAATCAGTACACCCCATCCCCATCTAAGCTGCTGTTTATAAAGTGCCTTAATAGAGCCAATCCTATCTTTGCCTTCTACTGCATCCATTGTAATCGGAAGGTAAAATTCCTCTCCTTCAAAATCGCCATCCAGATGAAGCAGTGAGTTCCAGTAAAAGTAAGTATCTTCTGCACCAGTACTTGCATCCCAGAAGTTAATATCCTCAAGTAGTTTAAAATTTGCACAGTAACATGAAAAGGACTGCTTTGTTTTTTTCATCGAAACCCATTCTGCAACAATTCCAAGAGTCAACCCTGCGCTAAACATCCTCGTAACTGCAGGGACTTTCCAATAATTATTTGAATATATCAATATGGCTGGAGAAAAGAATCTATTCATCCTTTTGGGGGTCGTTAGGTACTTGTAAGTAAGTGCAGACAAAAACTTCTTGTGAATTCTTGTGTCAGCATCAAATTTTGAAAATATTACATTTTGGGAATTGATCTTTTCCTTTTTTAAACGCTTAGAGACCTTAACGCCCGCCCACCTGAGATTTGCACAGGCATCTCCCACAATTTCACCACTTATTCCTTCAGGATGATAATTATCCCAAATACCTAGAAACTTTCCTCCAAACTCCTTTTTCAAACGTTGAATGATCTTCTTTTGCTCAATTCCTGCTCTTTCCTCCACTGCTAGTGCCAAAATTACCTTTTTCATATATGGATAATCTTGGCTTTCTATAGATCTAAACGTCTTTTTTAGATCTTCATAGGACTCTGTATATATGGGTACAAAAACTACATGATAGATGCCCGTAAGTCTTGTGGGAATAAGTTTTTTCTGCGGCAACTTCTTAAAGTTCAGCTTCTTCAAATCACCGTTCCAATCTCTTTCAATATCCCTCTGCATCCTCTTATATCCAATAACATTTGATCCTACAACCAAAACAGACTGATAAGTGATATATGTAGCAACAAATGCAAGATATACAATAAGCCAATTATAGATCCCGAGAAGTGACATCCAAATAGGAGAAGTTGCTATTATCAAGGTAATAAGCCCCGGCATAATCCGGTACCAGAAAAATGACCTCTTCTCCGTATTGTAGTAGGACTTAATATCTGAATTCTTCATAATTACTTACAATGATATCTTTTAACAGAATTACCAAACCATGAAGTCCACGTACTTCATGGTCCATATCATAATAGTTCTTAATTTCACTACTATTCATATTGCTTGCCTAATGACTTAGTAATTTAGAATTACTCAACCGTGCACTCAACGCAGTGCATGGGCATATTATAGTAAGATCTTATTTCACAACCTTTCATATTGTCTAATTCCTTATATAAACAGGGTATTCTAACCATGAACCCCATGTGGTTCATGGATTATACTATACTAACAACGACTACAGGTTCCTTTCCAATCTCTCTTCTTACAATGTTCGAAACAAGTTTAGTGAGCTTACCCTGAAGCTTAGGTATCTCTGGCCCAGATAATCTATGCGCCTTACCTCTATATGATTCATATTTTTCAGAGAGGTAACTTTCAACCTTATCCCTCAATCTTCTATTATCAAAACCCATACACACTACCCTAGGCTTTCCTACCAAATGATTGGTATTTCCAACCTTTATTGATACAAAGAGTGCACCATACTGAGCAAGCCTTGCCCTTTCTTTAATCATTTCCTGATTCAACTCTCCAACCTTCCCTCCATCAACATATATCTCTTTTGTCTTATACTCATTTTCCTTGTACCATTTTTTAGACTTCGAAGAATAAGTAAACTGCTGTCCAGTAGATGCCATTATTATTCTAGATTTATCCATTCCCCACTTTCCAAGTAAATAATTCATTTCCTCCCTGAAAGAAGGGTAGCCATGCACCGGAACTACATTTTTGGGTCGGACCAATTCATACATCTTCTTCATATCCTCCTGATATCCATGACCACTCGTATGCACATCCATGAAGGCTTTATGAAATAATCTTGCTCCAAGCCTTAATAAGTCATCTATGAGATGCTGAACAGCAACATCATTACCCGGTATGACTGAGGAAGACAAAATAATCGTATCGCCCTTTTTCACTTTAATAGTCCTATGCTCTTTTCTTGAAATTCGGTCAAGTGCTGAATGTTCTTCACCTTGTGTTCCAGTAGCAAGTACCAACAGCTTGTTATCTTGATGTTTATTTATCGTTCTTTCATCAATAAAAAGGCTATCTGGAACATCTATATAGTTTATTTTGCGAAGTATTGAAAGCATCGACTTCATACTTCTACCGCTCACCACTATCTTCTTCCCAAGCTTTTGGGCTATCTTTATCAAGGAGTAAAGGCGAGTACCCAGTGAAGAAAAAGTAGCAACAATTACCCTTCCTCTTGAACGCTTGATTATCTTCTCCAAATTTTTTGAAATTTCTGTCTCAGATAGTGCCTTTCCTTCCTCAAACACATTGGTGCTATCCATACACAAAAGATCAACTCCTTCATTGCCTATCCTTTTTAGTTCAGCATAATCCGTTACTGGCTCATTAACTGGCTGATCATCAAACTTATAGTCGCCAGTGTACATCACATTTCCACCCGGAGTTTTTACTAAAACCGAACAAGATTGTGGAATAGCGTGTGTAACCGGTATCCACCTTACGGTCATTGACTTGATTTTAACGTCTTGCTTCGGCTCTATAACCTTTAAATCCACCTTTTTATGTAGATCGTACTCTCTGAGCTTTTCCTTCAAAAACATTATTGTAAACTGCCTACCATAAATTGTAGGGAAGCCTAGTTCTTCTATTACATAAGGGATAGCCCCAATATGATCTAAGTGTGCATGAGTCAGTACAATCCCTGCAATTTGATTTTTTCTCTTTCTTAAATAGTCAACATCTGGGATAAAGTAATCAATCCCATATCCTGCATCATCTGGAAAACTAATTCCCAAATCAACTACCAAAATATCAGGTCCATACTCAACTACATAGCAATTTCTATTTATATGATCTACACCACCTAACGGCATGAAGGATAACTTCTTTATATTCTTATTCTTCATTAATCCAAATAACTAATATTAACCATACACTGTGAAGTCAACGTACTTCACGGCCACCAAGTGGCATAAACGATAACTTCTTAACATTCTTATTCTTCATGTTTATTAATAATTCTAATTAAACAATATTACTTATCATTTCGGCAAAGCGCCAGCGTCGCCGAACATCCCTACCTGATCATCGGTTTTTTCATCTTTCTTCAGCTGACCTTTCTCTTTAATAATATTCGAAACGACATCCTCAAGTGACATAGGCTCAATCTCACCGTCTAAAAATCTTCTAAGATTTTTGAAGTCCTCCAATAGTACTTCCCTCATCGAGCCCTTGTATAGCACAACCGCAGGATGGTACATAATAAAATATACCTTTCCATTCCTTCCATAAAGTTTTCCATGTTCTTTGGAAATTACAGCGCTAGGTAAAAACTTAGCTAAAGCATATCTACCTAGCGGGACAAACACTTTTGGGTCAATAATTTCAATCTGTTTATCAAGCCAGTCACGACAGGTTGCCATCTCATCTTCCCTAGGATCCCTATTCTCAGGCGGTCTGCATTTTATCATGTTGGCAATAAATACATCCTCTCTTTTTAATTCGATACTCTTTAACAGCTCATCCAAAAATTTACCGGCAGGTCCCACAAATGGACGACCAAGCCTATCCTCCACTTTTCCCGGACCCTCACCAATAAACATTATCTCTGCTTTATCAGAACCTTCCCCAGGAACAACCTGAGTTGCACCAGCACGAAGCCTACACTTTTGACAATCTTTACAAAGTGCATGCAATTCATCAATATTCATGACCATATTCTAATGTAAATAATGAGTATTTCGTAATTCGTAGTTAGAAATTTTGCCAATACTATTTCTATCCCTAATTACCAACTACGAACTACTAATTACTAGCTTAACGTCCCAGTACCTTCAGGAAGGTAATCCTTTACGTTTTCCATTGTTATTACTACCTTAGTTGTCTTTCCTCCTACGATCTCTCTTGCAACACTCCTACAAAGAGAAGTAATATTCCTTTCAAGTTGCCTAATTCCAGCATCGAATCCCAACGGCCTTACAATCTGGGTCCAAACATTATCCTGAATCTCAATTTGAGCAGGACTTAAACCAGTTACAGTAAGAACCTTAGGAAGCAGATAATCTTTTGCGATTACAATCTTCTCTTCGTCTGAATAACTTGTAAACCTTATAACCTCCAAACGATCCAACAAGGCCGCAGAGAGGGTACCAAGATTATTTGCTGTGCACACAAACATTACATCTGACAGATCCACTGGATAATCAATATAATGGTCCACAAAAGTTGAATTTTGTTCTGGATCAAGTACCTCCAACAGCACTGCCATTGCATCTGCAAGAATTCCTTCTTTTGCACTTATCTTATCTATCTCATCCAAAAGAATAACCGGATTCATTGATTGAGTTCTAACTAAGGCTTTAATTATCTGCCCAGGTTCTGCATCTGGCATTGCTCTAGACTGTCCCCTTAACTGACTCACATTTCCCAATGCTCCTACTGACACTCGTATGAATTTCCTCCCAAGCGTCTGAGCAATAGACTTTGCCATTGTCGTTTTTCCTACTCCCTGCAAACCAACAAAACAAATAATCGGTGCGTGAGAGGAAGACCCCTCTATTTCAGAATTGTCATCAACGACAGTATTTGGTCCCATATCCACCGGGCCTTGCTGAACTCCTTGCCCCCCCTCAATATGCATTTTCATCACTGAAAGATAGTCCAACACAAGACTTTTCACTGAGTTCATACCATGATGATTTTTATCCATTACCTGCTTTGCTTTTTCAATGTCGATCTGATCTTGAGTCTTTTTACCCCATGGAACCTTTGTAATCCAATCGATGTACTTACTAATTATTTCAAAATCAGCAGAGTAGCTACCATACTTTGCCATCCTTCTAAGACGACCTATCATCATCTCAGACTTACTCTTTAGCTCCTCAGGGATAGAACTTGAAGAAACCTTTTTAGAAAGGCTTTCTATTTCCTCTATAACCTCTCCCATATGCTGTGATTTTGGCAGTTGTTGATCCATCCTTCTTTATTATTTTGAACTCCCTCTTCGTGAGGACTATTTATCATCCGAAGCCTTTGGCGTAGGATGAGCTTGCTTAATAGACATTTTAACACGGCCCTGTTCATCTATTCCAATAATCTTTACCTTTACTTCCTGTCCCTCTTTCACATATTGACGAGGATCTTTCACAAATTCATTTGCAAGTTCCGATACATGTACAAGACCCGAAATAGCAGGGCTTACATCTACAAATGCACCATACTCTGCGATCTTTGCAACGGTTCCTTTATAAACCTTTCCGACTTCTGCTTCCTCAGTAACACTTTTCACTCTTTCTAGGGCCATGCTTATCTTTTCATCATCCACTGACGAAACTATTACTCTTCCATCGTCCTTTATATCTATTTCTGTATCGGTATCTTCAATTATCTTTTTAATTACTTTTCCACCTGGACCTATTAAGTCTCCAATCTTACCTATTGGAATTTCTAACACCTCAATCTTTGGAGCATTCTTAGAAAGCTCCTTCCTCGGCTCTTTAATCACTTTCCCCATCTCATCGAGAAGAAACAACCTCGCTTTTTTAGCCTTTTCAAGTCCCTCCTCAAATACATTAACTGGAAGTCCTTTTGCTTTATTGTCCATCTGAATGGCAGTAACTCCCTCTCTTGTACCCGCAACTTTAAAGTCCATATCTCCAAAGAAGTCCTCCCACTCAGCTATATCTGTCAGAATTACATGCTTGCTCATATCATCGTTTATTACAACTCCCATAGCTATCCCTGCAACAGCTGCCTTCAATGGAACACCTGCATCCATAAGAGACAGAGTTGATCCACATACAGCTGCCATTGAACTAGAACCCGCCTGGGACATTATTTCACTTACAACTCGAATGGTATATGGAAATTCGTTTTCATCTGGAAGTACTGGTATTAAAGATTTTTCAGCAAGGTCCCCATGTCCAACCTCTCTTCTTCCAGGATAGTAGTTATATCTTCCTGCCTCCCCCACGGTATAATCAGGTGCAGAGTAGTGATGCATATATGTTTTTGTATTTTCGCCTCTCATATCATCCGAAAGCTGTGCAAGTCGTCCAGAACCCAAGGTCGTAACTGTAAGAGCCTGAGTATCTCCCCTTTGAAACAAGGCAGAACCATGAGTCTTTGGAAGATATCCAAGTTCCATATAAAGGGGCCTAACCTCATCTACCTTTCTTCCATCTGTTCTTTTCTCATCATCTATTAGCCATTCCCTTACGACCTTTTTTGCAACATAATCAAATGCTTCACTTATCTGACTTTTTGAATACTTACCCTCATATTCAACAAACAATTTTTCCTTAAGTTCATTTCTCACACCGACCTTTTCACTCATGTCAGGTATAGCAAGAATCTCTGCAATCTCCTTCTTATGATCTTTTTTAATCTCATCAATTAGTGGCTTTGGAGTAGTATATGATTCATACTCTGGCTTCACAATACTTCCAAACTTATCTTCATAGTTTTTAATGAATTTCTCCTGAGCCTTAATAAACTCCTTTGACTCTTCAACACCATATTTCATAGACTCAATTAGGGTTTCCTCTGGAAGAATATGTGCATCTGCATCTATCATAGTAATCACATCACCATCTGTACCCAAGACAAAGTTTAAATCTGTAACATTACCGTTTTCTTCAAGGCTTAAGTCCTTTGTTATGATCTGAACCTTATCATCACTATACCCAACTCTCACACCAGCTACAGGTCCCTCAAAAGGAACATCCGAGATCATTAGTGCTGCAGATACAGCACTAAATCCAATTATCAAAGGATCATACTGCGGATCATAGCTCAGTACCGTTAATACAATAGAGATGTTATTTCTGTAATCACTTGGAAACCTACATCTAATAGATCTATCCAGCATTCTTGCTGCAAGGGTAGCATCTGCAGACGGATGACCCTCTCTTTTCCTGAATCTCGAAGATGAAATTACACCACCTGCATATAATTTTTCAATATATTCAACATGTAGGGGAAAATAGTCGATACTTTCAGGTTTACCACCTACATCAACAGTTGCTAAAACAACAGTACCGCCCATTCTTCCTTCCACTGCAGCATTCGATCTTCTAGCAATCTTGTTTGTTGCAAGAGAGCACTCTACATCACCAAAATTAAACTTTTCAATTATTTCTTCAACCTTAGTCATATCAAAATGTAATTATTAAATTTAGGCCTGACAAAAGAATAGTCATAAAACTGATCGGATTCTACAGGGAAAACGAAAATTTTGCTACTTTCGAATTTTCAGCTCTTTAATAAGCTTCTCGTGACGTTTTGAATCCTTTTGCTTTAAATACTCCAAAAGTCTTCTTCTTTTTCCAACCATCTTAAGTAATCCCCTTCTTGAATGACTATCTTTCTTATGCTTCTTAAGATGCTGACTTAATTTTTCTATCTGATCAGTCAATATCGCAATCTGAACCTCTGGAGATCCAGTATCCTTTTTATGGGCAGAATACTTTTCAATTATTTTCTGTTTTTCTTCTTTACTTAGTGCCATTTTACTATTCCAATGTAACACACAAATATTAACCACGCAATACTAAAACGCTATTGTGTGGGACTTAAAGGAGGAGGAGTAACAAGTCCTTGATCCTGCAAAACCGGACTATTATGCACTGACTCGTGCTTGTTTGTCAACATATCTTTACTATCAGGCCTTTCATTTGCATTCAATAAACTTACGGATAAGCCCTTTAATCTCGTCATAACAATATTTTCTATTTGTCCTACTTCAAGATTTCTTGAAATCGCCAAGGCCCTATAGTCATTCCCTGATGGTTTAAATTGAAACAACACATCCATTGCACTTACCTTATCCACATTTGACTCAAGCTCAATCCACACCTCCCCATTACTTACCTCATAAAGGACAAAAGCTACATCAAAATCATCAGAAATATTAAAGGGAATATTTCCATCAAGCACAAAATCATGTCTTTTAATTCCTATTTTTGAAAAATCCTGATAATCAACCTTTGACCATGCAATACCATTTTCCTTATCTAATTTCACATTTTCCAAAACTTTCTGTAGCACTTTTATGAATCTTAAGTCTTTTTTGAAATATATCTCTCTAAATGCATCCTTAATATCCGCCCCCATTTTAATAAGGGAGGTCATTACTTCAACAGTAGTGATCTTAAAATCTGACTTATTAAAAATCTGAAGCTCATCCAAAATCCCCATCAAAAGAAGAGAAATAATTTCATTTACGGATTTTGAGGAAAATTCACCACAAACTAAGTTATACACTATCTCACAAACCGGAACTTCAGTACTAGTCAAGTTAATTTTTCCAAACCCCTTCGATACAATATTATTTATACAAATAATATTACCCCCATCAAACAGTTTCTTATTTTTTAAATATATATCGCCTAAGTGCTCAAGCTTCCTTGCACCAATAATTATCAAAAGGTCATAACTGCCACCCCCTGAATAAGAAACATTTTTGAAATCAAATTCCTCACCAATCCCAGATGGCGTAATGTATAAATTGAATTTCCCGTTCTTGTCATCATATCTAACACTATCTACTGCACCGTTAGAATGATCTAAACTAATCACATACCTAGTAGGTTTTAGCTCAGTATCATAGCTAACCACAAAATCCTTATATATCTTTTTAGGTCTCGTTTTAAGATACTTGTTTACACACAGATAAACCTTCTTACCTGAGTCTTTTAAATAAAGATATAACGCCGCACTAGCAAGATGATTATCAAATGTCGATCCGTTATTGACACATAACAGAATCCTATCGGACCTTTTGATTAAACTATGTGCTTTTTTGTATGTCTCCTTGGACACTGCCATAACAACATAAACCTAATATTGAAACCGTGATTATTATATAATGGAGTTTAAACTTTTACAATCCTGTAGCATTCAACCTTATCTCCTTCCTCAAAATCACCCTTTTTACTTATTATAATGCCACACTCTATACCTTTTGCTGCTTTGTCTATCTTATCTTTGCCACACCTCATAGAAATAATTTTTGAGTCAGTAATGACGTCCTCTCCCCTGATTACTCTAAATCTCATGCCATTTTTGATTTCCCCACTATCTACTCTTGTACCAATAACTTTTTTACCATCTGAAAGTACAAACACCTGTTTCACCGTTCCAGTACCAACAATTTCTTCCTCCTCTTCTGGGGACTGAAGAGATATACCTGCCTCCTCAAGTTCCTTTAGTAATTCATAAATCACCTTATATGTTCGAATTATTACCTTTTCTTTTTCCGCCAAATCTCTAGATGCCCTATCTACACCTACTGAAAAACCTGCAATTATGGCCTTGGAGTCTTTTGCATACTCAATATCACTAACTGTAATATCACCAACTCCCGATTTAATAACATTTATTAACTGTTCTTTTTTATTCATCTTATCAATCGATTTTAATACCGCCTCAAGAGATCCCTGAGAACATGACTTTACTAAGACATTTAATGACTGGTCCTCACTTTTTTCCTCTGAGTCACCAAGTAGCGCAGATAGTAAATCCTCTTCCGATTTTGGTTCTTCTTTTTCGACTATTGGTTTTTCTGGTACCGGTTGAAATAGCTTTGAGTAGTCACCCTTAGTGTTTTCTATACAATATATTTTATCACCAGCATTCAAAATCTCTGATAAGCCAAGCAGTTTCCCTCCGTACCCTGCTTTAATCTCACCCTGAGGGTTACCATTGGAATCAAGAAACCCTTTTATTTTATCTGATTTCCCAATCTCATAGCTTACATAACATCCCTTTTTAAATGCCCCCGAAAGAACAATTACCGTCGTAACCATTCCCATGCTTTCATCCTTTGTTGATTCTAATACTACCCCATATCCACTAGTACCTTCTGGACAAGGTTTTTCATCAAGTCCGTTTACCTCAACGACAAGATTTATCATATTTAGTAGATCATCTATCCCTTTTCCTGTTTTTCCAGACACTTCTAGGCAAGGTACATCCCCTCCCATTGATTCAACTGATATCCCCTCCACCGAAAGTTGCCTTTTTATTTTTTCAAGTTTTACTCCCTTGATATCAATTTTATTTAGTACAACGATACAATTCGTTTTGCTTTTTTTAATAATCTCAATCGATTCTTTTGTCTGAGGCTTCACCCCATCAGCAGCAGCCACAACTAAAAGGGCAATATCTGCAACCTCACCACCCCTCATCCTCATTAAATCAAAAGCCTCATGTCCTGGTGTATCAACAAAGGTAATATCTTTATCATTGTAATTAACTGAGTAAATGGAAATGCCTTGAGTAATACCACCAACCTCACTCTCTTGCACAGATGTTTTCCTTATCTTATCAAGTATAGTCGTTTTCCCATGATCGACATGTCCTAAAAAGGTAACAACCGGTGGTCTATTTACTTTTGGATTTTTATCTTTTTTCATTTCTATTTATTAATCATTTCGGCGAACTCTGGACCTCGCTCTGCGAGGGATAGAGGCAGCCGAATACTTCATGGTCCCCTCTAACTCATACTAGCTGCCTATTAAGCCGATAAACTGTTCTCTCAGTTTTTCAGGAACATCTTTCACACTCCCAATCTTCTTAAACAATCCCTTTTTCACTGCCAAATCATAGCACTCAACATTTTTGCACAGGTTCATTCCCCTTCCAGGCATATCTCCCTTTTCATCCAAAACCAACACTCCATCCTTATTTCTAAAAGTCACAACTTCTTTCTTTTCTACTCTTTTTCTACATCCCACGCAAGTTCTTAGTCCTTTGGTATCGGTTCTAACCTTTTTCAATGACTTAATAATACTAATTTAATACCACTAATCTCAGCGTAGTCATAAAGTGAGTTTACTCTACTTTATGGCAAAGACAAATTACTTCGGCGTAGTCGTAGACGGAGCCGAATCTCCATCTTTAACCGGCTCCTCCTTTTCTTCATTAACTTCTCCGCCTTTGGCAGATTTTTTCTCTTTCTTTTCCTTTGCAACGGTTTCATCATTTTCAGTAGCGTCTGATGCAGGAGAACCATTTTTGCGCTTGTTTTCAGTTTCATTCGCTTTATCTTCAAGTACTTCCTCTTTCTTTTTTTCCGTTTTCATAACCTTTTGAAACTTCTTAATTTCCTCAAGAGCTCTCTTCCCAATACCTTTTATGTCGAGTATTTCTTTCTCCTCCATTTTCAATACATCATCAAGTTTAATCTCTGCCTTCTCTAGTGCAGTCAGTACTCTTGAAGATATTACCGCCTGCCCATCCTGAATCTCTTTAAGGCCTGGGGAAACAATATCAATCTTTTTACTCGTCAACTTTGCAGCCAGTCTTACATTCTGACCCTCTTTACCAATAGCTAAGGACAGTTGATCATCAGATACCTCTACTGTTGCAACACCATCTTCAAGCTTCACTGAACTAACCTGTGCAGGACCAAGTGCCTTTGATATAAAATCAGATTCTTCTTCTGCCCATTCGATTATGTCTATTTTTTCCTCACCAACCTCAGACATCACGTTTGCAATTCTTACCCCTCTTTGACCCACACATGATCCAATTGGGTCTATGCCTTCTTGATTCGATTTAACGGCAAGTTTACTTCTTGAACCTGCTTCCCTTGCTATTTCCATTATTTCAACAATCCCAGACTCTATCTCAGGTACTTCAAGTTTAAATAGCTCTATAAGAAATTCAGGGTCTCTTCTCGAAACAATTAGGGTTTCACCCTCCTCAATCTCCTTAACAAGAAACTTATATCTTTCTCCAATTTTGTAGAATTCGTTTGGTATTTGTTCGTCAGGTGGCATTTGTGCGGTTGCCTTACCAATTTCCACAACTGCAATTGGGCCCATCATTCTTTGGACCATACCTGTTACAACTGTACCTATCTTTTGTGAAAATTCCTCAATGACAGCGGATTTCTCGGCCTCTCTCATCTTTTGCAAAATGACCTGTTTTGCTGTCTGAGCAGCAATTCTACCAAGATTTTCTACAGGAAGATCAATTTCAACATGATCACCGACTTTAATGTTTTTTTCTATTCTTTTTGCCTCCTTTAAGGATATCTGACTTTTTTCGTCCTTAACTTTTTTTACAACCTCCTTAGCGGCAACAATGTGTACTGTCCCAGTATCTCTTTCTATTTCACACTTTAAATTTTCTGCTTCACCATGCTCTTTTTTATATGCAGTAAGTACAGCCTCCTCGAGAGCAAGAAAAACTTCCTCAGAATCAATCCCTCTTTCAGAACAAATTTGATTTACTGCAGCGGCAAATTCAGTTATAACTGCCATTTCATCACAAAATAAAAAATTAAAAAGGGTTATTTAAATAAAAAGGTGAGCATAAACTCACCCCTTCTAAACCACAAGTTCCAGGCGGATTATAGCATAAAAACGGTTTTACTTGAAAGCCATCAAACTATTTTTTCACAGAAAAATCTTCTTCTTTTGGAATAAAGAATAACAGAGAAAGAATTAACACAACAGCAATAAAAGCAATCACCACACTGAAATTGTAGTCTGCCAACGCCCCAATTAACGGGTTAACTATTACTAAAAATAGTGTCCTAATCATAGAAATTGCAGATAGTGTGGTTGCTCGTTCCTTGCTTCCGATATGGACATTTACATATTTTGCAAAAATATTTCTAATACTTAAGCCTACACCCCCCGAGAAGATAACAAATAGTAAGGGCCCCAGATAGTTGTTAAATACCAATACAAATATGTATCCAAGAGCTATTACAATTGCACTTCCCATAGCAATAACCTTTTTATTCCTTGATTTTTCTAAAGAGGATATAAATAAATATGCAAGTATTATCTCGCTAATTACAAGTATTATTTTGAATGTACCAAATTGTTCAATCCCTGTTCCAACCCTCTTCATTACCACTTGATAAAACCAGATAACAAAATATGAAGCCCAGAACAATATGGACACAAAAAGTGCCATTCTTCTAAGTGCAGCATTATTCTTTAGGTTCCTAAATGAATTCTTAAATACCTCTTTGTAATTAGGACGAAGAGACTCTTCCTTAAATTGTTGCGGCTCTTTTACAAAAACCCAAATCACTGTTAACCCAACAAAAAACGCGATGGAACTGAGTTGTACAAGTTGATTTACATCAAACCTGTTTATCATCACATTTGCAATAAGACCGGTCATCAGCATCCCTGCTAGATGAAAATTTCCATCCATTACCATCACCTTTCCAAAGTCTTCCTCGTTATTTGATTCAGCACAAATATCATACATCAAAGCCTCTTTTGCACCAGACTCAAAAGCTTTCCCCAGAGCAAAAATAATCTCCGCGAGAATAAATATGTGGATATTTGGAAAACTCCCATATACAATCGGTCCAATTGTTAGAAAAAGATAACCGAGAACAACCGAGAACTTTCTTCCCTTTACATCCCCAATGAGTCCAGTCGGTACTTCAAGAAAAAAGACGGCAAACATGAACCAACTTTGAAGAGATTGTATCTGAAACTGGTTCAGACCTCCCCAATCCACAAAAAATGGAATCATAAAAATCCCAATAAATTCCATCCCAATTATAAAGGAGGAGATCCACATTAAATATATTCTTTTATCGTATTTTAAAAGCTTTTTCATAGCATTACCTTTAAGTAATCTTTATATAATAGGGATAACTGAAAGAAAAGTCAAAAATATGCCTATAACTCAACAACTTCATACTCTTTTCCAAACTTGCAGTATTTAGAGGCATAGTCTATTTGAAGCATTGGGTCTTTGTGGTGGGTCTCTTGAAACACATCCCTGCCCTCATTTTTATTTATCAAATCAACACTTGCCTTATCAATTGCTACCGGATTGTCTGAAAATAATATTCCAACATCTTTTGCGATATTTCCACCCGCCTCTGACTCACAATCACAGTCTTTGGAAATTCTTAACAAGAAATTTATATAGTAAACAGAGCCCTTGAAACTGTTTATAACAGCACATGCCCCCTGGGCAAGTAGATCATCAAAATATGCCTTTTCTGGAGCAAGACAATTATGTGGACAATTTATTTGACATATGGAGCACCCCCAACATTTCTCGAGATTTATCTTTGCCTTTCCATCTACCATCTCAATAGCTTTAGCGGGACACAAATCAGCACACATGCCACATCCTTCACATTCTTTTACAAATTTGGGTTTACATAAATTATGAACTTTCGACTTTCCCTCAGGTGATAATCCACCCATTCCAAGATTTTTAATAGCACCACCAAACCCTGCACAGGAATGACCTTTCACATGTGAGATCACTAGAACATTACCAGAGTTTATTAGATCCCTAGAAACAGGTGCAACAAAGTCTTTAGTTTTAACATCTTTATACCTGCCAGATATCACCACGTCTCCAAGCTCCTCATATCCCCTATCTTTTGCCACCTTTTCATACCCTTCAACCGTACTCCTTGGGGAATTATATGCCACAGGAGTATCCAGCAGTACAACTTCAATATCCTTCTTCTTTAACACATCAACCACTGGCTTTATATCCTCAGGAACAAATGCACTTTTATTTCCTGGCTCACCAAAATGAATCTTTATTATGACCTTTGAACCATCTGGAAAAACATCCTTCAATAGCTTTTCTGAATGGCTTGATAGTTTAGAAATATCTTTTACAAAATAAACTTTTGACATGAGAGAATTATATCATTAACTCCCAAGCTTCTCCCAGATTCTCTTATCTTTTCTCCCTACCCTTTTTGGAATATCTACAACCACCCTTACATACTGATCGCCATAACCTTTACTCCCAAGTTTTGGGGCTCCTTTACCTGACAACCTAAAAATCGAATGAGACTGAGTGCCTTTTGGAATCTTCATGTCAACTTCCCCGTGAATTGTCTTTACTTTCTCTTTTCCTCCCAGCACTGCCAACTTTACAGGAACATGAACATCTACATAAATATCATCTCCCTTTCTTTCATAATAATCATGTGGCTCAACCTGCAATTCGACATATAAATCCCCGTATCCCCCACCATTCCTTCCTGCATTTCCACCATTTCTAAATCTCAAAATCATGCCATCATAGCTCCCCTCTGGTACTTTCACTTTCACATTTTCAGACTTTTGGATAATTCCATTTCCAGAACATTTATCACATTCTTTTTCAGGTACACGACCCCTACCCTCACACCTTGGACAGTCAGAGATAACGGATATTCCACCCAAAAGAGTATTTCTCATCTGCCTAATCCTGCCCCTTCCATTACATTGAGGACATTCTTTATGTTTACCATCCTTTGCACCAGTACCATCACACTCTTTACAAACCACATCCCTCTTTATATTTAACTCCACCTCTTTACCCCAAATAGCATTCTCAAAATTCAGCTTAATACCCTCCTTAATATCACTACCCCTTACAACTTTACTCCTTGTCCTTCCCTCAAACCCAAAATCAAATCCTCCCAAACCACCACCAAAGAAATTGTTTAAAATGTCACTAAGATCTCCCATGTCAAACGGTGACCTACCAAACCCATTGAATCCTCCACCACCAACAAATCCCTCTGTTCCTGCATGTCCAAACTGATCATATGCCTTTCTTTTCTCATCGTCAGATAAGACTTCATATGCCTCTCTTACCTCTTTAAACCTATCTTCCGCATCTGGGGAATCGTTGTGATCAGGATGATACTCCTTTGCAAGCTTTCTATATGATTTTTTGATTTTCTGGGCAGATGCATCTTTTGACACACCTAGAATATCGTAATAATCTCTCTTATCAGCCAATCTATAAATACTTTCAAGTTATTGGCAATCAAAAGTAATGACTGCTAACAAAGGATTATACATCAAAAAAATATTTAAGTAACCTTTTAGGCTTTAAGCCAGCCCAAAACATGTTAGAATGAAGTGATGATAGAAATCACAGATAAAGATAAAGTAGAAAACTCAGACTTTCAAAAAAGAAAAAGAGCTAAAAGAGCAAAACTAGTCTTGTCTGGAGTACTTGCATTTTCTGGAATAGCAATACTTGTCTCTCAAATAGGTCCATTGATCCATTCATACGTAAATGGAAAAATTCTTGAATCTCAGATCCTTGCACTTAAAGACCCCGCTCCAACCCAGGAGTTAGAACCTGATGAATCAGAACTCCCCTACTACGACCCAGGACTAAGCTATTTTCAAAATGTGGTTCAACATATCGGAGGAGATACAACAGGAAATGTCCTTGGAACTAGAAATACCTCAAGGGATGTAACTATCGATTCTAATTATGACAAACCTATGAATCTTTCAATCTCGAGTATTGGAGTAGAGGAAGTAAACGTAACTCCAAATGTGGATAGCTTCCAAACTCGTGTCTACAATGATGCACTAATAAATGGACTTGCTCACTTCAAAGGAACTCCACTTCCTGGAGATGGAGGGAACAGCTTTATCTATGGACATAGTGCTATAGAGTCATTTTTCTCAAGACATCAAAGCGATCCTGAAACAATTTTTTCAAAACTAGAAAACACAGAACTTTCAGATACGGTCGAAATTACGAAGGATGGATTTACATATAGATATAACGTGATAAAAAAGACTATAATTGATCCTAACGACTTTGATATCCTATCTGGGGTACAAGGAAAGGAAACCATAACCCTAATGACCTGTTGGCCGCTAGGGGTTGGAAGTAAAAGATTAATTGTTATTGGAGAAAGAATAGGTGGATAAAAATAGAAAGCTGATAATCATAGGTATTGCAACAGTATTGATTATCATAGCTATCGTTGGAATACTTATTACTAGAAGATCCAGCTCAAATAACCAGTCGGGTGAACAGGTAGAGCTAACATATATCGGACTTTGGGAAAGCAGTAACACTATCCAATCTTTAATAGATGACTTTGAAGAAGAGTACCCAAATGTTTCAGTCACATACATCCAAGACAGGATTACACAGTATGAAGATAATATATATGGAAGGTTAAGTGATCCAGAAATTACACCTGACGTGATAAGAATTCACAATACCTGGACATACAAATTTGAACATCTACTATCCCCTCTTCCACCAGAAATCATGACGCAAACTGAATATTCAGATATATTTTATCCTACTGCACTGGATGATTTTATGGGTACAGATGGCCAAATATATGCAGTACCCCTTACGATTGATGGACTTGCCCTCTTTTATAACAAAGACCTCCTTGAAGAAGAAGGAATCACTGAACCACCAGAAGATTGGGATACATTTAAAGAGTATGCAACTGACTTAACAAAAACAACCTCAAATGGATTCATCACTCAGTCTGGCGCAGCTATTGGATGTGCAGGTAATATAAACCACTCAGCAGAATTACTTTCAGCGCTAATGCTTCAAAGCAATGTCAGCATGACATCTAGTGATGATACTCAAGCTACATTTAATACATCAAGAGCAGCAAGCGTACTTGAATACTATACAGGTTATGTAACTGAATCTAATGTATGGACGTGTGAGCAAAGAAACGATCTTGAATTATTTGCCGCCGGAGATCTTGCAATGATGTTCGGTCCTAGTTGGAGAGTATTTGATATTATCAATATGAATCCATCCATAAATTTTGACACCGCACCTTTCCCACAGCTCGTGGGTAATACTGAAAATATAAACTTTTCAACATATTGGGGAGAGGCAGTATCTGTACAATCTGAACACCAACTGGAATCATGGCAATTTGTAAAATTTATGAGTGAGGCAGAGCAGCAGAAGAAGATGTTTTCACTTGCATCACAAGAGCGAACTTTTGGAGAGCCATACTCAAGAACTGACCTTGCATCCGAACTTTCTAATACTCAATACGTAGATACCTTTATACTGATGGCGCCATACATGACAAGCTGGAAAATGGGTGATGAAATAACTGCGAAAGATGCACTTGATGATGCAATTACAGATGTAGTCGAAAGAAATGTTAGAGAAGATCAAGCGCTAGATACAGCAGTTCAAACAATAAATACAAAATTAACAGAGATCTATAGTAACCAATAAATTTGATGTTATCTTGAAATATAGTATATAGTTTTGTTTAGATGAGAAACCGCCCTACAAGTAAAAAAAAGGCAATAGTAATATCTACCTTGCTTATTGCAATCGCAATACCCGCAACAGTACTCGGAACCCAGAAGATTCAAGATATTAGAAACCAAGCAGCGGAGGAAGAAACTGCAATAGATTTTGCAACTGATTTCAACGCTGACAGCGTCATCAAAGCATACAGTGGGGTTAGATATGAAAAGACTATTCAGCTGAAGGGATACAACGCAAAAAACTCAACCATGTATCTAGGTTGTGACCCAGAAAAATGCGGAACACTATGCAACCTAGAACTTCACAATCCACCGTACGGACTTACTATCGGAAGAGATTCAAGAACCGTCATTTGGGATGACCCCAAAGAAACAGGTGGAAGAGATTCCTGGGATATTACACTAACAGCAGTTGCTCCCAAAATAAACGATAGAGATGAGTTCGACTGTGCAATTCAAAGATACACACTAAGTCTCTCTGAAAAAACTAAAAATATTCAACCAAGTTGTTCGATTTCGCCGGTACAGTACAGCCTCAATTACATCCCTCAAAACTATAACCAGGGGTTAATACTTGAGGGGCAGGATATAGATGGGGGAATAGAATCAGCCAGAGTTGAAGTTATCGCACAAAATGGGCAGACAGAAACCAAAGCATGGCAATTTGATGGAGATTCATCGATAGTGATAAATAAAGAAAGCAGTCCAGCCTTACTATTCAACATGAACAACCTTGGATCATATGATGTTAATGCTTATGTAACTGATACAGATGGTATTGAGGTAGAATGCTCTCAGGATAGAAATATTGAGCTTACAATAGTAATTCCGGGAGATAATGGATCTCCTGAATTTCAGACCGATCCATATACAGATTCTACTCCAGATGTGAGTATTGATGTTGGTGAGTCATATAGATATCAGGCAGAAGCATCAGATCCAAACAGTGATGCAATAGATTATTTTGTAATCAATGATACCGGATGGGTAAACTTCACTGTAACTGAAAACGAACCAGGATATTTTGAAGGTCTATTTACTGGTACACCAAGTCAAAGAGGTGCATATACATTGGTACTCTCTCTAAACGATGGCTATCATAACCACTACTCTACTCAAATATGGGTTGTAGATGTAGGAAACTATGGTACTCCAGATGAAGCTCCTGAAGAGCCTGACCTTGATTTATATCCCCAGATTTTAAATGTAAAACCTTTAGAAAAAACTGAAATCTCCGATACGAAGCCACTTATATCCGCAAGTCTCATCTCAGCTGAAAATAGTACGATAATAGAAGGATCAGTGGAAATTGCACTGAATGACAGTGATATTACTGAGGATTCACAGATTAGAGGAGGGGGGAAAGAGACAGGATCTGTAACTTACATACCGACCCAACCACTTCATAAAGGTACACACAGAGTCACAATAAGATTCGATGATGAGTCTGGAAAAACTGTAGAAAAATCCTGGACATTTAGTATTACTTCACAAGAGGATGACATCCCAATACCTACCGAGGAAGGTATAGAAATACTTGGATACGTGATCTCCACAAAGATGGCAACGGTACTGTTAATTGGAACTGCTCTTCTCGCCATGGCAATAATCATCCCGTGGATCATGTACTCTTTATGGCAAAGAACACAAAAGGAAGAGATTAAGACAAAGCCAAGTGGGTATTTCGCTACTCCAACTGAGGCAGAAATTCCACCAGAACCACCGGCAACCCCACCATCAATAGACCAACTAATACCAGACGAAAGCCCACAGCCGGATTACTACTCTGGATTCGATGTATCACCGGAAGAAAAAAAGGTACAACCTCTACAGAAGCCTGAACAACAACCTCCATCAGAAATTCCTACAGCACCAGCACCTCAACCACCAAGTACAACCGAAACTACCAAGACTAACAATACTCAAGAGATAGAACCATCAGAAGAAGTAAAGGTCAGGGACAAGCCCTAAGTATATCAAAAACTACTCTTCTTTATTGTATCTCAGAGGCAGTCTTACCAAAGGTAGACTGCCGTGGAGTCTATCCAGTAGTTTTACCATGACGTTATTCAACGGCTTGTCCCGCTACGCGATGGCTCTGCAGTGGTTTACCCAGTCGCACTCAACAAGCTATAATCTATATAGCATGAAGAATTTTTCTTATACAAATATTCGTAAGGCATACTTAGATTTCATTATAAGCAAAGGACATCAAGAGATCCCAAATGCCTCACTTATCCCTGAAAATGACCCGAGCATTCTTTTCATAAACTCAGGAATGACACCGCTTGTCCCATTTCTTATGGGAGAAAAACATCCAGCCGGAACAAGGCTAACCAACATTCAAAGAAGTCTCAGGACTGTTGATATTGATGAAATTGGTGATGAATGGCATTGTACTGCCTTTGAAATGCTTGGAAATTGGTCCCTAAACGACTACTTTAAGGAAGAAGCTATTAACTTTACCGTTGAGTTTTACACTGAGATATTAGGAATGGATATCAACAAAATATATGCTTCTGTATTCGGAGGAGATAACCAGGCTCCCAAAGACGAAGAGTCTATAAGAGTATGGACTGACATCTATAAACACAAAGGTATCGATGCAAAATTTGGAGATAGAGAAAGAATTCAGCCATTTGGAAAAAAAGAAAACTGGTGGGAATTATCTGGCGGCGGGCCTTGTGGACCGGATTCAGAAATTTTCTATGACACAGGAAAAGATCCATGTGGAGACAAATGCAACGTCAACTGTAACTGCGGAAAATACGTAGAGATTGGAAACAACGTTTTCATGGAATATCTTAAAGAGGGGGATAGCTACAAAGACCTCGGTAGACACAATGTTGATTTTGGTGGAGGACTTATAAGAATCGCAGGAATGCTTCAAAACAAAGATAGCTATTACGAAGTAGATATAATTAAACCGATACTAGATAAAGTAAATGAACTATCAAAAGACCCGAATATCAGGTCCAAAAGAATCATCGTAGACCATATCAACTCCGCCACATGGATCATTATGGATGGTGTGGTACCAGGAAGAAACGAGAGAGAGTATGTCCTCAGAAGATTGATCAGAAGAGCAATCAGACATGGGAAACTCATCGGAATAGAAAAACAGTTCACGAGAGAAGTTGCAGAGGTTTGCATTAAACAGTTTAAGCAACTCTATCCACAGCTATCCAAACAGAGAGAGTTTATTCTGAATATAATTGAAGAAGAGGAAAAGAAGTTTAACCAGATAAAGGACTCCAGGTCCACTGGTATAAAACAAGCTGAAATAAGAGCCACCTTACAATCAGGACCATCTGGCCCTAGCAAAACCGACACAGAAATACCTTCTAAAATATCCGGACCAACAGGACCTACGGGTGCCACAGCCTTTTACTTATATGAAACATACGGACTTCCTCGTGAGGATTTCGAGGAGTTAATGACTCAAAAGGGAATTCCATATGACAAAAAGGATTTTAACAAACAGTATGAGAAGGAAAAAAATAAGAAGCAGGAACTCTCAAGAACATCTTCCGAAGGGCTATTTAAGGGAGGCCTTGCAGACACATCAGATATGTCTACAAAATATCACACTACCACTCACCTACTCCTTGCCGCATTAAGAAAAGTACTCGGCGATCATGTATATCAAAAAGGAAGCAATATAACTCCAGAAAGACTACGATTTGACTATCCAAGCGATAAAAAGCTTACCCCAGAGCAAGTAAAGGAAGTTGAAAAAAATGTAAACGAACAGATTAAAAAGGGACTAGATGTAACATTCAAGGAGATGCCAAAAGAAGAAGCAACAAAACTTGTTCCAAATGCCGCGTTTGAAGATAGATATGGTGATACTGTAAAAGTGTACTTCATCGGACCAAAAGATAAACCATTTTCAGCCGAAATCTGCGGCGGCCCACATGTGAAAAACACCTCTGACCTAGGCAAATTCAAAATCGTTAAACAGGAAAACGTTGGGACTGGAGTAAAAAGGATTAAGGCAGTGTTGGAGTAAACGTCTTCATCTCGCTTCGCTCGATTTCGCCGATTTGAAATATTCGTTCAATTATCAGTAGATTACTATGCTTCGTCGTGACTTACCACAAATGAATAGATCGGACTCATACAACCCCCTCAACCGTACACCCCGAACCCACCATTAGCAGGGATAGGAGATCTTAAGCCTTATGTGTAAGATTCTATCCCCCGCGCTCACAGAGCTGCGGGGTCCAGAATATGCGACTTTGTGTATTGCGCTGGTGTTAAGAGAATTAAAGCGGTATTGGAGTAAGTTATATTCGTACAACGACTTTTCAAGTTACTAAATTTCTCGTGACTTACTACATATGGTTTTACCATCAACTTCCTCAACAGTACACCATGGACCTCACAAAACGAGGGGGTAGGATCTCAAAACGAAGGTGTAAGACTCTATCGCGATGCTCCAGAGTATGCAGGGTACATAGCTAGAGCTAAACGAATCGGGGTGGTACTGGAATGACTCTATAGGGTTTATTTCCCAAAGATTTCACTATATAATACAACCGTTGTTTAACAGTTAGCCCAACTAGCCCGGAAGGAGATAGAAACATGAATGACTTGGACATCAAACGGATTGGTGATAAAATATTCATAAGAGAACCTCTTCAAATTCTAAACGAAATTTGGGATTTGACTAGTAATTCGGAAGTCGGTAATGATTTCACCTGTGAGATTCTCAAAGAATACAATCCTCCATTAATGGTTATCCAGACGAATATTCCAGCAGACAACCCTGAAAGGGATAAAGCTATAAATCTCGGATACAGTCTATTACTCAACAATCTTGCAGAGAATATCCAAAAAATAAAATTGGATGATTGCACAATTGAGTAACTCCCAAAAGATGTAGCCATAAGGGCTAAATGGCTACATCTTAAATTTTCAGACCTTACTTCACCCACCATACATTACCGATATTTCTGGCCACTGATATTTACACACCCTTATTAAAGAGAAAAACTGAATTAAGTCAGCTAGTTTATTTATTCCTCCATGCCAGAATCTATCCACTTGATTATGAGGGCTAGAATTAGGTAGTTTATCTCATCATAGTAATTCAAATGGATAGACTCTATCGTCGCCCCGCCATCGGCGGGGACTCCTCCAGAGATACATTTTAATATAGTCGGAAATCGAGCAAATTGTGGATAACGGGGACAGGCCCCATTGAATTCAATCAGTTTATCCCGCTCTGTGAGGAGAGACTCTATCGGATCCTCCTTCGTCGGATGCCTCCAGAGTATGCAGGGTACTTGAGGCATATCAACCTCATCCCAAACCTGTCAATATGGCTAGAGTCCCCATTCACAGCAACATGTGAACATATTACTTCTAATGATGGGTCATATATGCAACTGAAAACTAACCAAACCGCACACTCTGGAGCCCTGGAGCTTGCGATAGAGTCTCACTCATAGTTTCCAACAGTTCTCAACCCTTTCTGTTACAATTATTCCTACCATGAAAACACTAGGTATAGATTTTGGAGAAAAGAGAGTTGGGATAGCTATTTCTGATAAAAAGGGAATAATCGCTGAACCATTATCTGTTATCCAAAGAAAGTCTGACGAAAAGGTATTAGAAACCATTTCTAAAATCTGCACTGATAAACAGGTTAAACAGATAGTCATCGGCATTCCCCTATCCGCAAATGAGCAAGTTCAGAACAGATATAAGTCATTCTCACAGAAAATTGAAACAGTAACCGGAATAAAACCGAATTTCTGGGATGAAACCTTCTCTACAAAGCAAGCCCAAAATATGGTAGCATTTTTGGAGCCGGGCGATAAAAAGCGCAGGACTAAAACCCACAGGGATAATGTTGCTGCAGCAGTAATATTACAGGAATTCCTTGATGATCAAAAAAAATAAGTTCCCAATTGGCCTGGCATCAGTATCCTTCATACTTTTGACTCTCTCTCTTTTCTTCTATCTCGACTATAAAAACTCAATAACTAGACCTGTATCAGATAGTTCTGAACTTATTAACTTTTCAATAGAAGAAGGTCAATCCACTAAAGATATCGCTGCAAACCTATTAGATGCAGAACTTATAACAAGTTCTATATATTTCGAAATATATGTGAGGCAGAATAACCTTGCGGCAAATCTCCAAGCAGGTAGTTTTCAGATTCCAGGAAATGTCACAATGGAAGAACTTTCAGAAATCCTGCAGATAGCATATGAGCAAGACGTATGGGTAATAATACCTGAAGGACTTACCAAAATTGAAATTGCAGATCTGCTTGCTGATGGATTTTCAGATGTAGAAAACCCATCTTTTATAAGAAATGAGTTTATTACTTTAACTGAGACTACTGATCCTGTACAAAATGCAGGCTTAACAATTCCAGCTGGAAAAAATTGCGAAGGCTATTTGTTTCCGGATACATACAGGTTTTCACCTGATTCAACAGCACAATCGGTACTTGAAACACTGATAAGCAATTTCAAGATAAAAATATATGATGAGTACTACAAGGAAATCGAGAGTTCCGGATACAGCCTTTATGAAGTCCTAATACTTGCGTCCATAATCGAAAGAGAAACAAAAAATTCTGATGATAGACCTCTTGCAGCTGACATTTTGGAAAGAAGACTAAATGATGGATGGGCACTTGAGGTAGATGCCACCCTCCTATACCACTTCCAAGATTGGGAGTATGACATATCTTCTGAGGATTTAAAAATCGATACCCCCTACAACACTAGAATATATCAAGGTCTCACACCGACACCCATCTGCAACCCAGGAGAAGAAAGTATTGATGCAGTACTTAACCCGCAATCAAATGACTATTGGTTTTATGTAAGTGATGAGGAAGGCGATTTACACTACGGAAAGACTATTGACGAGCATAATCAAAATATTCAACAATACCTAAGCCCATGAAGACAGTAAATATAGATTTTGCGGAGACAGGCAAAAGATCGCCCAAAGCAAAAAATCCAAATAAAAGAAAAAAATTAAAAAAGGTAATAATCGCAATAATCATCTTGCTAATGCTTTGTGGCACAGGATACTACATTCTCAGGATACTTGGAATCATCTCAGATACCGGAATAAATCTAAATCCATTCGATACGATAAGAAACCTTATTGCAAAAGAAAAGGCTGAGCTAAAAAAAGACGATGAGGGACGTACAAATACACTATTTGTAGGAATAGATACACGACCATCCAGTCCAGGACTAAGAAATACCGACACTGTAATAGTTGCAAGCTACAACCACAACACAAAAGAAGCTTTGCTCATCTCTATCCCAAGAGATATGTGGGTTGCACACCCGTACAATGAGACATACCACTCAAAAATAAATGCAGTCTACAACTCATGCGAAAATCAAGAGGAAGAATCGGGCCTTGAATGTCTGACTGACGTAGCATCCACTGTCACAAACCTTGATATCCATTATTCCGCAATGCTCGATATTTCTGGACTTATCGAGGTTGTCGACATACTTGGCGGTGTGGAGGTTGATGTAGAAAATGCATTTACTGACTACATGTTTCCAAATGATGAACATGGATACACAATTGTAAGCTTTGAGGCTGGTTCACAAATAATGGATGGTGAAGCAGCAATGCAATATGCCCGCTCAAGGCACGCTCAAGGACCAGAAGGCTCAGACTTTGCAAGAGCAAGAAGACAGCAAAAGCTCATAATATCAATTGTAGAAAAAATAGCATCAATTGAAACATACTCTAACCCATCCAAGATAATGGACATTACCGAACAAGTCGGTGAAAATTTAAAATTTTCAGAAACAACAACAGAAGACATCCGTGCGGCAATAGATATTGGGAAGGAGATGGATACCGAAGATGTCTACAGTGTAGTACTTGATCCAAGTATTGGAAACTGGAGCATAGTTACAGAGGACCCTTCCACGGCATACATACTTTATCCAGAGCTTGGAATAGACGTATGGGATGACATACATAAATTCATTAACTCCTCTATTTCATATCCTGGAATGTATGACGAAGAGGCAAAAATTTATGTATATAACGGAGGATTGGGATATGAGGCTACCTACTCAGAGGTCGAAGAGATGCTTGAGAAATACCCATTCACAGACATTACTTTTGGAGGAGATATGGCAAGCCAAGATTATGAAGGAGTGTTAATACTAAGCTTTATCGAGGAAACAAAGTATCACACCATTTCAGAACTAGAGAGCTATTTCGAAACGACCTATTCCTCAGATCAAGACCAAGAAATATCTGCTATATACAGTGAAGATATAATGATAATTCTGGGAATAGAACAAACTGCCGAACCTACATCAGAAGAATAAATATGTTTTATCTTTTTCATGGAAAAAATAGCTACTTAAGCTTCAAAGAAGCAAAATCCCTGTTAGAAAAAGTACGAGAAAAAAGAGAAAAACAATCAAAGGCCATTGATGAAATTACGCTAGATGGCTCAAGCCAAAAGTTTGAAAAAATAATAAATGAGGTAGAGACACCATCATTTTTCAGCACCCACAAAATTATTTTTCTCAAAAGACCTACTGATAACAAAGAAAAGGTCAAGATAAAAGACTGGATTATCGAAATGGTCCAAAATACCCCTAAAAGAAGAGGGATCGACATGGTGATATGGGAAGACAAAAAGATTAGGTCAAACTCTAAACTTCTCAAATCCTTTGGAAAAAATACGTGGGAAAGCCCAAATTTAAAGCCAAGATCATTTACAAAATGGGCAAATGATGAGATTAAAAAAGAAAAATTCCAAATTGACAGGGATGCCATTGATATGCTCTCCCAAAGGGTTAATTACGAACCAGAAAGATTTTTTCATGAGGTTGAAAAACTGAGATTACTTAATAAAGAAAAGATTACTGTAGAAGATATTGAAAAGGTGGCACCCGATACACTCGAGCACAGTATATGGGATCTTATTGATTCTATAAATGACGGTAAAAGAGAAAAGGCCGGTGAACTACTGAATAATCTAATACAGCAAGGAAACGACCCTTACTATATATTGTCTATGTTATCTCGAAATATGCGAATAATCCTACTTACAAAATTACTGCTCAAAAGAGAAATGTCATCATCAGAAATTGCAAAACACATAGGTACTCATCCTTTTGTCATCAGTAAGGTAAAAAATAAGTCAAGAAATATTGAAATTGAAAGGATAAAGAAGATCTATGAAAAACTAGTAAGCATAGATTACTCTACAAAGACAGGACAAATCGAGATTGAACTTGCCTTAAACATTCTAATAAGTGTAATATAAAAGCATGCCCGAGGAACCAAAACGTCCTAAAAACTTAATCGCATTTATAATATTCATCATTGTCGTACTTATTGCGGCCGGTGGTGCTATTTACTACTACATCAACCAAACACTAAACTTCGCACCTTCAGTGGAAGACGCGGCTACAGTACCCTGTAGATGTAAGTGGGTATCAGAGGACGACGAAACTTATGTATTTGCTGAGGCATCAGGCCATCTTCAAGGTGATACCTGTGTATTTCCCGAATCATATGAAATAGGTGGAGTTGATGTAGAACAGTGTTCGGATATAACAGAACTTGATGAAGTTGACACTTTAAAATCAACCACAACATCCGGAACACTTGGGCCCGGTGTTATTGCAATGTCAAGCGATCCCATACAGCCACCCGCCATACTTAGTGAAGATAATCAGACAGTAACATTCACCGTCGACTTTTCTCTCTATACACTAGATGAACCACTTGAATACACCCAAGCAGAAATGCAAGTAACCTATCCTGATGTTGACGATTCTCCTGAACCATTGCTTGCCTCTCTTACAGAAGATAATACGACAATATATACTTACATTGAAAACGGACAAACGGTAACAGGGTACAGAGTCACGTTTTTATCTACCTGGAACGAAGTCTTAAATTACGGTGAAAGCGGTTTGTACAAGGTCTCATTCAGGGCTATGGATAGTAATGAAGTTTGGACAGACGAGTCAACCGGTACATTACAATTTGTCATGGGAGATGCAGCAACAGCAGGATACTACTGCAATAATGTTGACATTGTACAAACAAGAACCACTGAATATGCAAACGTCACAATTACAGCGCTAGCGAATCTACCTGAAGGACATGAGGCAACATATACATGGAGCCTTGATGTTGACTGCAGTGAGAATGTAGATGATGACGAGGAATTTACCAGCACGACAGACTCAATTACAAAAGAGTTTACCTACCCTTCAGGCAGTACTGGAGAAGTTGAGTGTCCGGCATCTGTCACTATCGAGCTAGACGACGGGACAGATATTGAAGATAGATCTGAAGAGAGCTGTTCTGGAGTTGTCACTCTAACCCCACTTTCTGAAATGTGTGGAGATGGAGTATTCGATGAAGACGAGGAGTGCGACCCAGGAATTGAAGAGGGAGAAGATGATTACATAGCAAACTGTCAGGATGACTGTACTGTACTTGATACCGGGGAGGCTGACGAAGGTGATGAGGAGGAAGAAGATGGAGACTTAACTACAGATATCAGCATTACCCAAACATGCCCATCATGTGTCAGTATCGCTGAGGCATCACCTACTGCAGATATCACTGTTACAGTAACAAACAGTGGAGACGCCTCACAAACAGTAAGGGCAGTCTCAAATACACTACCACAAGGATTCAGTTATTCAGAAGGAAGCAGTAGTGTAAACCAAATCGAAAATGCAACAGATGAAGGAATTACAGTAGAAACATCTGGAGAAAGCCAGCTTATTACTTGGGATAATGACGGAAATGGGTGGGCTGTCACAGGTGGAGGTGGAACTTTGACAATAGCGTTCACATCAGATGTAGACAATGATGTAGATGAAGGTACATATACAAATACAGTCACAGTAACACCGGCCAATGCTGACCCCATACAGTCAGAGAGTGGGATTGTCCTTGCGCAAAGTTGTGAACAACCCGAGACCGCACTTTTTGATAGAAGTATTCAGCCGATACTGATAGGCACATCCTTCTTACTTCTTGCTTCACTTGCATATTACACAGGATTTGGAACAAGAAGATTTGCAAAGCTAATAGATGTGGTATCGGAAATGAGCTTAACCATAACTCAACCTCAAAAATTTAGAGAAAAGAAAATCGAAAGAAAGGCCTTAAAAGAAATAAAGAAAAGTACAAAATCTAAAGCTCGGAAGTAGTAAGGACCTCAAGTGCACGACCATCCCTACCAAAAGCAACATTTTCAGACATTACGTAAAAATAATACTTCTTTCCAGCAGTAAGTCCACTTACCATAGTTTGATGGCTTGTCCTTGGTTCAGTACCGTTGACATCTTGAGCAATTAAGCTGAGAGAATTACTAGTATTCCCGTATTTAACAAAACCAGTTGCTTCACTTTCAGTCCTCCACTCTACTGTAAAAGAAGTTGATGTTACATTTTCAATTTTCATATTCACTGGACGAATTGCATCAAGCTCGCTTAAGTCATCCTGAGAGTCAGAACCACCATTTGAAAAGAAAACAAGATATGACACTATTGATCCAGCAATAACAATAACTCCAATAATTATCCAGGGAATATATTTTTTCATATTTTTGATTTCCTACGTTTTACTGTAAGCCCATTGTCAAATTCAAAACTTGTCTGTCTTCCAAGTGCAAATTCAATCTTCCTCGAAAATCTGTCTGTCAGCTGATATTTTGAGTCAAGCCAGAAATACAGTCCCAACACTAATATTGCAAATCCAAACGATATCCCAACGAACAATCCCATGCCTGCAGTATCAGGAAGCTCTGTGTCTGTCTCACCCAGTACAATAGGCTGACTAATTGTAGTACTACTTTCCGGTGTTGTTTCAAATCCATAATCTTCCAACTGAGATGTCTCTTCCTGTTCTTCAAGTGCTTCTTCCGTCCCTTCATCAACAATTGCAGCTTCAACTTCAATGTTAAACTTCTGAGAACCTAGCCATTTTCCATCACTGACTTTTATGGTAACAGAGTGTGCACCAACGGAACTCGATGTTGGGGTCCCAGAAAACATATTTCTCTCCTCATCCCACTCAAGCCATATTGGCTTTTGATCTACGATAAAATCCAATTCAGATACATCAGCTAAATCGTTATCTATCGCTTTAACTATATAGTTATATTCTTCGTTTACAGTTGCTATGGTGACTGGTACCGAAACAATCTGGGGAGTAGAAGCATTTCCGTCATCTTCCTCTGATGCACGATCTCTTAAATCAAATTCACCTGTAACTAAAGAATACACCGTCACAGGGACGGCAAATGCCAAAATGAAAAGCACTATAGCTACATACACCTTTTTCACATTTCCAGTCTATCACAACAAGTCTTTAATAATCAAAAGTTGACAAGTATCCGATAGCCATTCTGCTACCTCTCAAATATCCTAAAATCTTGCTAGAGCAATAATTCCCATGCTATACTTCCGTTGAAATGGCAAATTTACCATCATCAAAAAAAGCCGCAAGACAAACAAAAAAGAGAACCAGTCGAAACGAGAAGGCAAGAAGCAAGATAAATAGTCTTGTAAAAAAGACTCTGAAGTTAGTCAGTCTTGGTGAAGAAAAGCTTGCAAAACAGCAGCTTAAGTCTACATATAAAGCAATCGATAAGGCAGCAAAGAAAAATATCGTTCATCCCAATAAAGCTGCCAGGATGAAATCCAGTCTCGCAAAGAAAATTAGTAACATTAATAAGGATGTCAAAACTGCTCCGAAAAATTCTTAAGGCAGCAGTGTTTCCAGCTGCCCTCTTGATTGTCAGTAAACTAGCAGGACTGTCGCTGGTTAATAAGATATTTGATTTAGGTTGGGAGCTTGAAACAAACATCGGAACTTTGTTTTCTGTAAGAATAAGCTACCCAGACTCCTCTTCTGTATTAGTAAGCAACTCATACTCAAATCTTATAATGTTAATTGCAATGTTACTTGGTACGGCCATAGTAATATTCCAGGGATATTTTCTTCACACTTCACACCAAAACCCAAGAGTTCTTGTAAAGCTAATGGACATCAATTTTATTATGTGGATGACTGACAGCGAAACCCTCTTTCCAAAACTTGCCGTTTGGATCGGTTTCCTATGGGTTACAACTCTAATAATAATTACCCAGACAACTCAGGGAATATCTGATCCCTGGATAGCAACTTTCGCCCTTGTATTAACAATTATCGTGACATGGCTGGCCATAATGGACTTTGAAAGGGAAATTGACACAATAATTCCAGAAAATGGTAAACTAGGAGTATGACAAAACGCCCAAAATCATCATCATGGTTTGAAAAATTTGCAGATCCTTTTCTTGTGTTTGCGATATTTGCTCTGTTTATTATTCCAGCAATTACAGTATTCAATCTTACTCCCATTCAATTCAGCAAACCTAAGGATGATTCAGTACTAGGTATCGCAGAAACTGATATTGTTACCATCACCGAAAGTTCAGAAGAAAATGATGGCATTTCTGTCATTTCTCTTGATCAACCTAATGATAGAAGCTATCAGTTCGAAATAAAGCATCTCACACATACCGCCGGAAAATATGAGAACCTAATTTTCACAGCAGAAAATCATACAGATGAAAAAAGAAGTATTAAAGTTACATCAAAGCTAGAGATTACAGATCCAGGCTCGAAAGTTTCACTTAAGGCAGGGGGTATGAATTATGTATTACTAAAAGAAGATGGCACCCTTTATCCTGCAACAATATACTTAGATCCAAATGAAAAACTTGAAGTATCACTCATCATTGAAAGCCCAGTTGACATAAACTTCATCTCCTACATCAATCTAGATGTTTATACCGAGTAGATTTATTAAGCAGGCATTTTCAACAGTTTTTCTTGTCTATTAGTGACTCCATAACACCAAATACATTTCTTTCACAATTAAGAACTTGAGAAAGGTTATTCACAACAAAGTTCAACAAGCTAGCGTCCTTTAGAACTTCAAAAACCATTACTCCATTACTTTGAATTGCGTTAATCCACCTAGGCGTTAAAATATCTCTCCAGTAAGTATAAGGATCCTCAAAGGAGCCCAACACTTTTTCATAACTGCCCTCTCTCGACTCTAATTCTTCCACAATAATTTTCAGGTAGCTAACTAAAGAAGTGTATTCCATATTATCCATTAAATTGAACACTGAAATAGACGAAGGTATCTCCTTTAACAACGTTTCATCTGAGGCATTAGATATTGAAATTCTAAATAACTCTTTAGTTTCCTCGTTCATTTATTTTTCACTAAATATATATCCTTTACCGTGGGCAGTGAGGATGGTATCGCGTGGGATTTCGAGTAGTTCAAGTTTGTCCCTAATTCTTCTGATAAGTTGAGAGATTGCAGATTCAGAATATTTTTCAAGTATCCTAGTTTTCCAGAGTGTAGTTGCTATGTCATCTTTTGAAATAATGTCTCCCTTTGATTGATATAAAAGCTTTAGTACATCTAATTCCTGTTCTGAAAATATATAAGTAACAGACATATTTCCTACCTTTACCCTGTTTCCAACAAAAGAAATTGAGTTAGTCATCAGTAATTTCCGTATTCCAGCATGCTCCTTCAAATACAAATACGGATCATCACCATTCTTCATACCAGCCAAGGCCATACAACACGCTTTAATAAGCATTGGCCTTCCTCTTGAAATTCTCCTAATTGCCTTTATCTCTTTTTCATCAAACCTTTTTCCTAAAACATTTGACCATCTCTTAATTGAGTATTTAACATCGGCATCAGCTACCTCATTAAATTCTACAACTCTTTGGTTAAGTAACTCTGAAATTCTAGAAAACCTTTTGTCATCTAAATTAAATCCCCCCGTATAGGCAATAAAAACAATACCTAGATTATCAACGCCAGATACAAAAGAACGAATATTGCCCCAAAAGTATTTATCTGCAAAATCTAGATAGTTTATTGCCCTGAAAAACAGCACAACCTTTTTCCTTTGTGTCAGCTCCGCTAATCTCTTTCTAATATCCTTCAATAATCTGCTATACCTCTTGCTAAACCTCTTATCACCAAGTTCACTATAAACCAGCCTCATATACTCATACTTATTCCCACCCTCAAGATCATCCGAGTCAACAAACACAAACTGACAATCTCCTATACTAACATCCATATTCCACCTTTCAACCAAATACCCAAACTCCTCAATAAAAAATTTTGGAAGTGCCCTACCACCTCCAAAATTATTCTTAACTATAAAAGTTACAGGAAATCCCCCAATCGCTGGTAACATAATCTCCCTAAATAGTCGCCTTGTGCTACTCTCGGTCAGAGGAAAGAAAAATTGTGATTTTCTAGATAACTTTTTCACCAGCGGTATGGTTAATTTAACTGATGGCAGTTATCCGGTTGGGATTATATCAATAATTTACCCTTTACAACAAACAAAATTTCGCTTATAAAGAAGTTCGCAATGAACAAGATCAGAAATTTTTCAATAATTGCACACATAGACCATGGCAAATCTACCCTGTCAGACAGATTTCTAGAGATTACCGGGCTAAAAGACCCAAAAGATAAAAAATCATCAAGAGTACTTGATAGACTCGAACTTGAACAAGAAAAAGGCATTACAATCAAACTCCAAGCGGTAAGAATGCAATACAAAGGATACACATTAAACCTTATCGATACCCCGGGACACGTAGATTTTTCATACGAAGTATCCAGATCACTTACGGCCTGTGAAGGAGCGATCCTCCTTGTAGATGCAACCCAAGGAGTACAAGCACAAACAATATCAAACCTAAGAAATGCTCTCAACCTAAACCTAGAGATTATCCCAGTCCTAAACAAAATTGATGTGGAAGGAATAGATATTGAAGAAAGAATAAAAGAGTTCTGTGATATCACAGGATTTCTCAAAGATGAAGTCCTGCTTGCCTCAGGTAAAACTGGAGAAGGAACTGAAAAAATCCTTCGAGAAATAATCGATAAAATTCCACCACCATCGGGAAAGAAAAGCTTACCTCTTAGAGCATTAATCTTTGACTCGTTCTATAACGAACACAAAGGTGTCATTGCTGCAGTTAGAATCGTAGATGGAAAACTAAAATACGATAATCAAACACCACTATACCTTTTAAAAAATAAAGGACAATTTACTTCAAAAGAAATTGGATATTTCACACCAGATTTTTCTCCATCAAAAAAACTAAAAACTGGAGAGGTAGGATATATTGCCACTGGATTAAAAGATATAAAACTTTTTACAGTTGGAGATACCATCTCAGATGATCCAAAAACAAACCCATTATCTGGATATCAAAGTCCAAAGCCCATGGTATTTGCCACCCTGTTTCCTACTGAGCCAGATGACTTTCCAGACTTTTCTGAAGCCATAAATAAACTCAGTATGAATGATGCGTCTCTTACGGTATCTCCACAAAAATCAAACATCCTTGGATCTGGATATAAATGTGGATTTCTAGGAATGCTACATATGGAAATTATCCAAGAAAGACTTGACCGAGAATACGAAGTACCAATAATAATTACTGCACCATCGGTAGAATACAAGGCCAAGTTAACTGACGGAAACCAACTGTTAATTCAGACCTCAGGAGACTTTCCTGACCCAAGTAAAATAAAAGAAACTCAAGAGCCCTGGATAGAAATAGAACTATTTACGCCGGAAGAGTACATTGGAGAGATGATGGAACTTAGTCAAAACAACAGAGCTATATACATAAACACGGAATACATAAAAGCAGACAGAGACTTTTCAATAAGATACGTTGTACTCAAATACGAAATGCCCATGATGTCACTAATCACAAACTTTTTCGATAGAGTAAAATCACTATCACACGGTTATGCATCCATAGATTATTACCCAATCGAGTACAGACCCTCAGACATCGTAAAGGTCTCTATACTTGTTAACAAAGATGAAGTACCAGCATTAAGCTTTTTGTCACACAGAAACTCAGCAGAGCAAAAATCAAGAAAAGTCCTAGAAACCCTTAAAAATTCCATACCCAGACATCAGTTCAAGATTGCTCTTCAATCAGCAATCGGTGGAAAAATAATTGCAAGAAAAGATATAAGTGCCCGAAGAAAAGATGTAACTGCTAAACTATATGGTGGAGACGTAACAAGAAAAAGAAAGCTCCTAGAGAAACAAAAGAAAGGCAAAAAGAAACTAAGAGAAATCGGTGGAGTAAATATCCCACAGAAGGCATTCCTTGCCGTTGTACAATCATGAGAATACAAAAACTAAAAATATACAACTTCAGACGGTTTGAAAAGAAAGAACTCAAATTTGATAACGATATTTCTGTTATTGTTGGCCCCAATGCAAAAGGGAAAAGCACTATAATTGAAGCTGTTCATATGCTTTCAACTGGTCAATCCCCTTGGACCTCAGACAATTCGGCAATAGTTAGATACCTTCCAAAAGGTAAACCAAAAGATGGAAGGATTGAAGCAGATGTGAAAATAAACAGCGCTATTAAAAACATTGCTCTTATAATCAAAAGCAACAACGGTTCTACAGTTAAACAGTATAAAATAAATAACAAACCAACCACTAAGTCAAAGTTTATTCAAAACCTTAGTACTGTAATTTTCAGCCCTGATTTAATAGATGTACTTATGTTCGAGCCAAGACAAAGAAGGCTCTTCTTAGACTCATACATCTCAAAAACGGATATTGAATACGAAGACCAAATCCAAAAATTCGAAAAGTCAATAAGACAAAGAAACAGTTTACTCAAGATGCTTTCGAAAAAAAATGTAATCACCCAATCAGACAGAAATAACTTGAAATTCTGGACAGACAAAATTATTAACTTTGGCACAGCAATCACACTGAAAAGAATAGAGTTTGTAGAAAAAATAAACCAGGTCAATCTTAAACTATATCCCAATATTATTAAGTACAAGCCAAGTTTGGAAATAACAGAAATTGAAGCACTCGCTGACACAAAGTACGTCAAAAGAACATATAAAGAAATGCTTAATAAAAAATTTACTAAAGAGGTCGCACTCGGAATAACCCTTGTAGGACCGCACAGAGACGACTGGATCCTCACCTACAAAGGAAAGAACTTAAACAAATATGGATCAAGAGGTGAAAAAAGAATGGCTATTTCAGATATTGCATTTAAAATGAATCAGCTGCTCACTGAACAATACAATGAGACCCCTGTTATTCTTTTGGATGACATCTCATCAGAGCTTGATGAAAAGAATATAAAAAGACTTTTTAATGAAAAGATTCAGCCAGGCCAGCAAACAATAATTACAACCACCAATCAAAAAGAACTTGAAAGACATACCGGAAAGCATTCTCAAATCATAAAGCTATAACTTCTCCTCAAGCATATCTCTCCTCTTTTCCCACACTTTATTTTCATCAAAAAAGGTTACTCTGTTCCTAGAAATACTAGAGTTCTTCATTGAATGTTTCATTATTTTCATAAATACAATCTGAAGCCTCATTGCAAGATAATCCAGTATATCAATAAACTGCGAAATAATGGATATTCTTATAAACTTTATTTGCTCATACTTAGGAATTTTTAACTCCGGAAAGTATTCTTTGACCCATCTGTTTTCTGAAAGCAGCACACCATAATATTCTTTTTTGTAAACTGACTTTAACATTACAGTTTCGAGAGCTGTCAAAAATCTATAATTTCGTTTTATGTCCAGACTCAAATTTTCCTCAGAAGTATAAAAGTTGATACATAACTTGTCCTTTGTTTGCTTCTTCCAAAGTACCCTTCTCACTCCCAGGAAATAAAACAGTACTGCCTCTATTCCTCTAGTCAGCCACAATCTATTTTTGGCGGTCACAATAAAAATATCTATATCTGATTCCTCTTCGGCATTACCGAACGAAACGGCTCCAGAAACAGCGGCGAATCTCACCCAGGGAATAAATTTAAATAGCCTAGCCAATTTTCTAGCATATTTTATCTTCCTAGCACTCACCCTCAGTTTAGTTTTATTTAAAAGTACCTCTTTTCTACCCACCAAACCCCCACTTACAATATATTCTTTATTATACTTAAGATACCGCCCTACAACATCCCTTCCATATAAACCATAAAGAGTGGATAATTTCACAGGACACTTGTATATATCTTCAAGGATTAGTAATTTATTAAGGCTATTTTCCAATCTATATCAAATTTGTTAAACTTATTGATTGAATCGATTATACTACCAATATTATTACTTTATGAAGAGTCACGCTGTCCCACAAGAAATAATGTCAATGGAGTTTAAACTCTTTGGTAACTTCATGACATTAAGAGAATTTATATTTGTAGCTTCAGGAATAGCCTTAGCCTGGTTTTTTTATATACTAAAAAACACCGGCGTGCTTCCTCCAATACTCGCTTGGCCCGCTATTATTACGTTTGGAGTTGGAGGTGCAATATTCGGATTACTACCCCTACAAGATAGAACAATCGACCAATGGATCCTCAATTTCATACTCGCAATAAGAAAACCTACCCTCAGAATATGGAAAAAACCTGGATTTGAGCCTATTACAAAAGAAGATAAAGAGATTGTCTCACTGAAAGGCAGACTCGTTCCACCGGTAAAACCCAAGGCCTCTCACTCCACCAAAAAAATTGTATCAGCACAAGAAAAAGTTACAGATGAGCAGGCAGAAAAACAGGTACAAGCAAGCCTTTCAAGAATAGATAACACCATTTCACAAGTGGAAAGAGGACTTCAATCTGTCCCAAGACGACCAAAGCCTGTCCAAACTCCAGCACCACAACCAGTGCAACAAATAAAAGCAAGACCAATGGTATATAAAAGGAAAATGATCACTAAGGGCTCTGTTAACTTAATAGAACCACAAATTTCAAAACAGGGTACAAAGCCTAAACCTACCTTAAAACAACCCACTGTAATTCCAACCGCTCAGCCAGTTCAGCCTGTCAAAACAAGTAAAAAAGTCATCGAGCTAAACGACTCAACCTTTCAAAAATATGCATCACCTGAAGAAATACCAAACTTGCAGAAGCATCCAAACACATTGAACATGATAGTTAAAGATAAAGAAGGAAAAATAGTTGAGGGGGTTGTATGTGTAATTAAAAATCCTGAGGGAAGTCCAATAAGAGCTGCAGTATCAAATGACTTTGGACAGATTATTAATAACAACCCTTTGGATAACGGCAAATATAAGGTAACATTATCAAAAGAAGGAATGGGCTTTCCAGAATTAAGCATGGATCTTTCAGGGAAAAACTATCCAATTTTAGAAATTACTGCCCAATAATGCCATCTATTGATACGTCAAAATTACCATCAACACAAGAACACCTAGACATTGAGGTAATAATGGACGACCTTGTAATTCTTAAGGATGGGACATTTGCACTTGTAATGCAGACTACCGCTGTCAACTTTGATCTACTATCAGAGCCAGAGCAGGATGCAAAGATAATGCTTTTTGGTCAACTTTTGAACTCTCTAAACCACTCCTTCCAGATTTTGATTAGAACAAAAACCGTAAACATCAGCAATTATATCGACTACTTAAGATCGTTTGAGAAAAAGCAACTATCTGCAGGCCTAAAGAAGCAAATTGGCATATACACAAGGTTTGTCCAAAACTTAATAATAAAAAATGAGGTGTTAGATAAGAGCTTCTATATAGTAGTACCATATAGAACATTTGGTCCAATCAAGCCACCGAATCCGTTATCCCAGCTGAAGCAAGAAGATAAGAAACAGTTCACAAATGCAGAAAAACAAATTGGACAGGCAAAATCATATCTGTTTCCTAAAAGAGATCATATTATTAAACAGATTCATAGAATAGGACTTCAGGCACACCAGCTAACATCAAAAGAACTTACAGAACTTTTCTATGAAATTTATAACATGGTAGAAAGCAAGATAGATTTCATTGAAGAAGGAGAACAAAATGAACGAAAATAATAACCAAAACAAACCAAGTACATCCCTACCAAAAAGGGAAGAAGTATTTGGACAACTAAGGGAGCACCTCACTCCACAGGACTTACTTAACCAAAATATGAAGACAGACCAAAACTATGTTGCTCCAATTGAACCATCCCCTACCATAGAAATAAAGAAGAAGGAGGAAAGAAACATATTTAAGGCAATTACTGCTGGGTTTAAGAGGAAAAAGAAAAGTGATATTGAAAAACCGGCCAAAAAGAGTAAAAAAGATCAATCAATAACAATCTCTGATCTTGTTGCACCACCCAAAATTGTCGTAGATTTCAACCATGTAAAAGTAGGAGACAAGTATTATAGATCACTATTTGCATCAGGATATCCAAGATTCGTTGGACCAAACTGGCTTTCACCACTCATAAACTTTGAACACTCATTAACAATTAGTACCTTTTACTATCCGGTTGATACAAAAGATGTCCTGCACAAACTGAAAAGGAAGATCAGTGAAATGGAAGCAACAATTTACGGAGATGCGCAAAAGGGAAAGGTCGTTGATCCTAGTGTAAAAATAACACTTGGAGATGCTCAAAAACTACAAGAAGACATTGCTGCAGGTACAGAAAAATTCTTCCACTTCGCAATGTACATAACGATCACTGCGGGTGATTTAAAGACACTCGATAAGATCACAAAAAATGCTACCTCCACCATGGCAGCAATTAATGTGACTGCTATACCGGCTACCCTCCAAATGGAACAGGCATTTTTAAGCTGTATGCCTGCAGGAACAGACAGACTGTACATAACAAGGAATATGGATACTACCTCTCTGGCAACAACATTCCCTTTTGTAACTTCAGAACTAACGATGGATCATGGTGTACTTTTTGGAATGAACATGCACAACAAGAGTCTTGTCATCTTCGACAGATTTGAAATGGAAAATGCAAACTCTGTAATTTTTGCAAAATCTGGTGCAGGAAAAAGTTACCTTGTAAAACTTGAAGCACTTAGAAGTCTCATGCTAGGCACCGAAATAATAATTGTTGACCCAGAAAAAGAATTTGAAAGAATGTGTCAGGCTGTAGATGGTGCCTATATCACATTCTCACAAGATGAGGGTAGTAAAATAAACCCATTTGAACTCTCAGGGCTTGGTGACCCTGAGGACGATGAACTTAGAATGAAAATTCTTGCACTCCACGGGTTTTTTAAGGTGATATTTGGGGGGCTTACAAATATCGAAAGTTCGATAATGGATAAAGCACTTATCCTTACCTACAGAGAAAAGGGGATAACTACTGATCCGGACACTCAAAGAAATGCTAAGCCGCCACTACTTGAAGACCTATACAAGATACTTCAAGGTATGGCAGAAAAAGAGGCACATGAACTAGCAAAAAGGTTAGAGAAATACATTATTGGAAGTGCAGCAGGAGTATTTAATGAGCCAAGTAATGTCACCATTAGCAATCCGTTCACAGTATTCAGCCTAAGAGATCTCCAGGAAGAACTCAGACCAATGGCAATGTATATGATGCTTGACTACATATGGACAAAGATTCGAAAAGATCTTAAAAGAAGACTTTTAATAGTAGATGAGGCATGGCTAATGATGTCAAATGAAGATTCTGCAAAGTTTCTATATTCTATCGCCAAGAGGGCAAGAAAATATTACCTCGGATTAACCACAGTAACGCAGGATGTCGAAGACTTTTTAAGAAGCGATTATGGAAGGGCTATTGTAACTAACTCGTCTATCCAGATACTCCTTAAACAAAGTACCCTGGCAATAGACCTCATACAAAATGTGTTCAACCTATCTGATGGAGAAAAGCAGTTCCTTCTTTCTTGCGATATTGGAGAAGGCCTATTTTTTGCCGGACCAAACCATGTAGCAATAAAGGTTATTGCAAGTGTAGGAGAAAACTATCTAATCACATCAGATCCAAGGGATATTGAAAAAATTAAGGCTGGAATAATGAAATATGATCCCGAAAATATTGCAGAACTATCATCCGTGTTCGAAGCTGTATCTCTTCAGTCAAAAGTATCTCCCCCAAAAGGGGACCTACCTATAAAAATTACTCCAGATGAAGAATCAACCAATACAAATAAATCCAAATGATCTCCCCAAAGATCAAAAACTGGAAGATCTAAAGCAACTTGAAAAGGGTAAGGAAATAAAAGAATCTTCCACCACTGGCCAACCAGAGGAGCAAGAAGAAAGCACAACAAAACAAATAAACCCTTTTCGAAACGATTAAGGCTACGATTCATATTTGAGCCTACTTTAACCCTAAATCATTCATTAACAGAAATACAATTGTAGTAAGTCTCGAGGTACTCAGAAACTTGATTGCCGCCGAACGATCTATTCAACCCACAACGCAGGACTAGATGACCATAGTTCCTTGTAACGTAGCGAAGGCAGCCTTGGCTCGGCGCAGCGTAGCAAAGATGGCTATTTCACAACCTCACCCTCTTGAACTCCGCCTTTGGCAGGATCTTCTTTCTTATCATCCTTCTTTTCCTTTTTATCTTTTTTGTCCTTCTTGTCCTTCTTTTTGCCCTTCTTTTCTTCTTTTTCCACTTCCTTTGCAGCTGACTCATATAGTCCTTTACCTACCTCCTGAAGACTCTTTGATAAGTCCTTTGTCTTATCTTTTACTATTTCCTTATCAAAATCTTCTTTCTGTATCTCTTTCTTCAAGTCTTCAACTTTTTTCTTAATATCCTCTGCTTTTGATTTATCAACTTTATCCTTGTTTTCGTCAATTAATTTTTCTGCACTGAAGCAAAGGGTATCTGCCTCATTTCTTACTTCAGCCCTCTCTTTCTTCTTCTTATCCTCTGCCGCATGTTTTGTTGCCTCTTCAACCATCCTATCAACCTCATCTTCCGAAAGATTTGTAGAAGCAGTAATAGTTATATCTTTTTTCTTACTAGTTGCTTTATCCAAAGCAGTTACATTTAGTATTCCATTCGCATCTATCTTAAACATAACCTCTATCTGAGGGATTCCCCTTGGAGCAGGTGGAATTCCATCCAGTATGAACTTCCCAAGGGTTTTGTTATCTGCCGCCATATCCCTTTCCCCTTGAAGTACATGCACCTCAACTGCTGGCTGGTTATCGGCTGCGGTAGAAAAAATTTGTTTCTTCTCAACGGGAATCGTAGTGTTTCTATCGATAAGCCTCGTCATTACTCCACCTAAAGTCTCAAGTCCAAGAGACAAGGGCGTCACATCCAAAAGTGTTATATCCTTAACTTCTCCACCAAGTATACCCGCCTGAATCGCAGCACCAACACTTACAACCTCATCGGGATTTACAGATTTATTTGACTCTTTACCAAACAGCTCCACTGCTTTCTTCTGAACAGCTGGCATCCTTGTCATACCTCCGACTAAAAGCACCTCATCAATGTCTTCCTTTTTCAACTTAGAATCAGAGAGAGCCTTTTTACATGGTTCCACCGTTTTTTCAACTAAATCAGAAACCAGTTTTTCGAATTCTGCTCTTGTCAGTTCTTTATTAAAATGCTTTGCACCTTTTTCATCTGCTGTAATAAATGGAATATTAATTATTGTTTTTTCAGATGAAGAAAGCTCTATCTTTGCTTTTTCTGAAGCATCTTTAAGTCTTTGCAATGCTGTCTTATCTTCTCTAAGGTCTATTCCTTCATTATTTTTAAATTCATCCGCAAGATAATCTATGAGTTTCTGGTCAAAGTTATCTCCCCCAAGATGGGTATCTCCATTTGTAGAAAGTACCTCAAAAACTCCATCCCCAATTTCGAGGATAGAAATATCGAAAGTCCCACCACCCAGGTCAAACACAGCAATCTTTTCGTCCTTCTTTTTATCCATACCATATGCAAGTGCTGCCGCAGTTGGCTCATTAATAGTCCGTTTAACGTTGAATCCAGCAATTTTGCCTGCGTCCTTTGTAGCTTGCCTTTGTGAGTCATCAAAATACGCCGGGACAGTAATTACAGCATCCCTAACTTTTTCACCAAGATACTCTTCAGCATCAGTCTTCATCTTTGCAAGAACTTTTGCAGAAATTTCTTGAGGGGTCACCCATTTGTCTCCAAACTTAATCTCCACTCCATTATTCTTTCCCTCCCTCATCTCAAAGGGCAAATGTTTTTTATCTATACCCACAGCAGGATCATCCCACCTTCTTCCAACTAATCTTTTTACAGAATAAATCGTGTTTTCAGGATTAGTCACTGCCTGATTTTTGGCTGGCATACCAACGATTTCCTCCCCTTTATCCGAAATTGCTACAACAGATGGTGTAAGCCTTCCACCCTGAGAGTTCGGGATTACTGTTGGATTTCCAGCTTGCATAAAAGACATTACTGAGTTTGTCGTACCCAGATCTATTCCTAGTATTTTTGACATTTCAGTTTATATTAATAAGTTATTTTTTCTTTTCTATTTTTGAAACAATGACCCTCGCAGGCCTCACTACAACTTCACCAAGCATGTAACCATTTTGAACAACTTTTACTACTGTCCCATCTTTACCCTCATTCACAGTCCCGATAGCTTCATGCATGTTTGGGTCAAACTTATCTCCCTTTTTCACACTCACTACCTCTCCGCCTAGGCTCTGTATGACAGTATAAAACTTTTCCAAAATACCTCTTACACCCTCTCTCCATCCCTTTTCATCAGTAACCTTATCAATTGCAAGATCGATATCATCTGCAAGATTAATCAAATCTTTCATTACAGACTTTCTTATCATCACTTCCTCAAAATCCAATCTTTTCCCCATATCTCTTTTTAAATTTTGGTAATCAGATAAAACTTTTTTAAGCTGGTTTTCCAATTCCTTGATCTTTTTTTCTTGATCCGAGGATTGTTTAATTTTTCTTTCTTTAGCCATAATAATTGAATGAGAAGTAATATTACCAACCTTTCACAGAATCCTCCATAACATCCCTTACAAATCTGACTGTGGGAATTACAGATGAATACCTCATCCTTTTAGGACCAAGAACACCTATATACCCATCTTTATCTCCGATGTATCCAAATTTAGAAAACACCATAGAACAATTTCCCATGCTCTCCCTCCCACACTCCTGGCCGATCAAAACACAAACGTCCGCCGTCTGAGATTTATTAAACATTGCTGAAATTGTCTTCTTGTCTTCAATCATCACCAGTATATCTTCTATCACATTAATTTTTCTCAACTCCTTATATTTTGTAAGTTTTGATACTCCAGTAAATCTTATATCATCATCCATCTGACTTACTGCTGCGTAACCTGTATTGTCTGATAAAAAGTCCATCACCTCATTAACAAACTCCTCCTCGTCAAACCTCTTTTGGAATATTGAAAGTCTCGCATGAACTTCCTCAATATTTGGTAGAGCTCTTTCTTCAAGCATCTCTTTTATAAAATATCTAAAAGCAAGGTCCGTAGGAGTACGACCGCTTGATGAGTGGTCCTTATCCAAGTATCCCATCTCAGAAAGCACAGCCATATCATTTCTTACTGTTGCCGAACTTACACCAAGGTTGTGTCTTGTCACAACACTCATTGACCCAACCGCATTTGCTCTCTTCATAAAATCTCTTATCACTGCAAGTAAGATCTGTTTTTGTCTTTCTGTGAGATTACTCATTTATTTTCTAGCAGTCATCTTATTCGTCTGCTAATAATAATACCCAAGCAGTCATATGTCAATAAATTTGATAGAATAAAACATTACAAATGGGAAATGATTTACGAAAACAACTTGAAGAATTAAAAGATCAAAACAAACGCCTTAAGACTGCACTTCTGAAGGCATATACCGACCCACTTACAGGATTATGGAATAGAACCTATTTTGAAAAATTTAAGGTAAAAATTCAGAATAGTAAAAACCCTATTGGGATAGTATACATCGATGCAAACAAACTCAAATATATCAATGATAAATTTGGGCATACTGTCGGAGATAAGTATTTGGCTGATACCGGAAAACTTCTCACAAATAGCACCAAAAGAAAAAGTGACTTTGCCTTCAGAATAGGAGGAGATGAATTCCTGTTAATTCTTGCACTTGGTGGGAATAATCCAGGCAAAGGGCTAGACGTTGTGTTAAATAGAATAAGTACTAATTTAAAGAATATTAACAAAAAAATAGTTAAAGAAGGCAAAATAGAAATATCAATCGCAATCGGATCATCCATAAAAACTAAAGATCTTCAACTAACAAAGGCCATACAAAAAGCGGAAGACCTTATGTATAAGCACAAAAAACTCCAAAAACAAAAAGACCCCACCCTGGCTAGGTGATCCCCTCATAATGCCTCAAATCTACATCCCTACAATCCTTTGACAACCTAATCCCAATTACGTCTATCCTACAAATACCTGAATACTCAGTACCCTCACAGTATTCCTCAGCCAGAGTAAGAAGCTTGGATAATTTTCTAAACCCAACAGTCTCCTCAGGAAAATAAAACAACCCCGGTCTTTTGGTCCTTACCTCCACCAAAACAAGTATTTCATCAAGATAACAAACCACGTCCAACTCTCCTGACTTCAATACAAGATTCCTTTTAACAATTTTATACCCATGATCTTTAAGGTATCTACATGCTATATCCTCACCAATTTTCCCAATGTCCTTTTTAGATGTTTTCATCCACCTTTGCCTTATACATTAAGGATTGTGCCATATGTTCTTTTTCAATTTTCAAGGATCCTTCTAAATCTGCAATCGTTCTTGATAATTTAACCATCCTGAAGTATGCCCTTGCAGACAAATGAAATCTACCAATAAACCCCTTAAGTAACATCTCAGTGTCGTGATCTAATTTACAATATTTCTTTATGTCTGCATTTTTCATATCAGAATTTGTTTGAAGAGACACTCCGTCAAACCTTTTAGCTTGAATTTCTCTTGCTTTTTCCACCCTTTCTTTTATTTTTTGGGTAGATTCACTATTGCTTGACTGGCTCAAGGAAAGTTTTTTAGTCTCAACTGGATTTACAAAAATATCCATATCAAATCTGTCAAGTATGGGACCTGAAAGCTTCTTTCTATAATTTATTATCTGCCTCGGAGTACACCGGCATTCTTTTTGAGGATGGTTTAGAAATCCACAAGGACATGGATTTGAAGACGCCACCAACATAAACTTTGCAGGGAATGTAAACTGACCTCTACTTCTTGATATCGTTACTATACCATCCTCGATAGGTTGTCTTAATGCCTCAAGTACATTTCTTGGAAACTCTGAGAACTCATCAAGGTAAAGAACTCCCCTATGAGCTAGACTTACTTCTCCGGGATGTGGTATAGATCCACCACCGATTAGGCCCACCGAAGATGTAGAATGATGAGGACTCCTAAACGGTCTCATCTTCACCAAGGTACCACCCGGAGGAATATTTCCTGTCGATGAATAAATTCTTGTTACTTCTAATGACTCACTGCCATTTAGCACCGGTAGAATCCCAGGGATTGCCTTTGCCAACATCGTTTTTCCAGAACCTGGAGGACCTACAAGAAGAAGATTGTGCCCACCTGCTGCTGCAATCTCCACAGACCTTTTTGCAAATTCCTGTCCAATAATATCCATAAAATCAAAATCAGGCTCTATACCAAGTTCCTCTTCACTACCTCTCGCCTTTTTTAAGAACTCAATTTTCTTTCTGCCAGATATATGTAGAATTAATTTTGATAATGTTTTCACTGGATATATTTTTACCCCATCAATCCCCATTGCCTCATTTGCAGATTGCTCTGGTACATAAATGTCCTTTACTCCTATTTCCCTTGATAGTAACGCCAAAACAAATACGCCTTTTGTATGACGGAGAGACCCATCTAATGATAACTCTCCATAAAATATTGACTTCTCTGGAATTGAAAACTCAAATATCGTTGAGATAATCCCAAGTGCTATCGGTAAATCATAGAAAGACCCTGTCTTTGGAATATCGGCTGGTGCAAGATTAACAGTAATCTTTCTCGAAGGGAATTTTACACCAGAGTTTGATATTGCCGTTCTTACCCTTAACTTCGATTCTTCAACTTCCTTACCTGGCAGACCAACGAGTGCAAAGTTAGGAAGTCCCCTCCCACTAACATCAACCTCAACATCCACTTTTATCATCTCAATTCCAACATTTGCTGCAGAACATACCTTAATCAGCATATAGTTTCCCGCCTTCCTCATAGATCAATCCATCCAACTGAAGGATACTCACAGTCATACTCAACGTAGCAACATCCATCTTAATTCTCCTAGACAAATCATCCATAGATATCGGGGCATCTTTTATCTCATCTAAAATATTCTTCTCTTTCCCGGAAAGTTTTCTTGTTGTGATTACTTTCTTCTTTTGTATATATTTTGAGTCCGAAAAATAGCTCACAATATCATCCAATGAAAAAAGAATGGAAGCATAGTTATTTATTAATTTGTTCGTTCCAAATGAAACATCGCTAAATATTGACCCCGGCACAGCAAATACCTTCCTCCCATATTCTTTTGCTAGCCCAGCAGTAATCAATGACCCACTTTCTTTTCCAGCCTCAACAATAATTGTGATATCGCTCAAACCCGCAATTATTCGATTTCTTCTTGGATAAGTCCAAACTGCAGGGGGTGTAGTTGACTCATACTCAGAGACAACTAATCCTCCCTTCTCCAAAATTTCTTCATACAAATCCCCCTGATACGCCGGATGTATCACGTCAATACCGCAAGGCATAACCGCAATTGTCCTCCCGTGATTTCTCAGCGCTGCCACATGAGAGGCAGCATCAACACCATACATGAAACCAGAAACAACAGTTATACCGGCAGATACCAACACTTCAACTATCTCCTCAGTCACATCCCTTCCATATCTTGTCATCTTTCTACTTCCCACAACTGCTACACATCTCTCGAATATCTCATTATCATAATCCCCCTTATAGAACAGTTTCTTCGGAGGATCTTCAATTTTTTGTAAAAGAGCTGGATATTCAGGACTGTTCAGATCTACCTCCCCCTGCATGTAGCCAAACTACCAAAATTCAACCCAAATAATCAAAAAACGCCCCAAAAGTTAATGAAATTTTAATGAAGAAATGGAGGGGGCCTGTCCTAGACTTCAACAACCTCACATAGTAGACTTGTTAAAGCTTAAAAAATAACTATTGATAGCACTAAGTGAAGAAAAAAACGCAAATAATATTAAGAAAAATCTCCCAGTACTGTATCTATGCAATCTTGTTTATAACACCTATCCTGTTTCTTCCATTCACATCTGACTACTTTGAATTTAATAAAAGCGTACTATTTATCGCTTTAACCTTAATAGGTCTTACATTCTGGACAATAAGCCTTGATCCAGATGAAGAAATTTCACTATGGAAATCAAAACTAGACAAACCAACAGCCATACTGTTTGCCACAGCCCTTATTGGACTACTACTATCACAACATCACATCACCAGCCTAATAGGCTTTTCTGGTACACTTTCGAACTCCTTTTTACTTCTCGTTATTCTTATCGCCTTTGCGTTCCTTGTAAGAAACACCCTCATTGGCCAAAAATCAATCCACCGTGCATTTTGGTTTTTAGTTGCAAGCGGAACAACTGTTGCGATTATTACAGTACTTCAGTACTGGGGGATTTTTATCTTTAAATATTTAGAGATTCTTAGATTTACAACTTACAGAACATTTACCACCCTTGGATACGAGGTTGTACTTCCATTTTTCCTTGTATCCCTAATTCCAATTGAGATGTACCTGTTGTTTAACTACAACAAAAATATCAAACATAAGATTGTTCTAAGACTAATACTTTTTACCATCCTATATGCCATCATACTATCAAGCGGCAAAGTATGGACCTGGCCAGCACACACTACTATACCCTCCTCAGCCTTAATTATTTGGATAATGATAAAAACTTATGGTAAGAAATTTAAACTCGACAAAAAAATACTACCTCCACTGACCATACTATTATCCTTACTATTTCTGCTACACAACATTCCGGCAATTGAAAATAAGATTGTTACAACACAATCCTTCTACTCCACTCAACCTAAACTCTCACTAAGTACGAGCTGGAAAACACTGACCAGCCAGTACTCCAATTCCGCTAAAGATATCATATTTGGAGGAGGGCCTGACACGTATGCATACACCTTCACAAAAAATAAACCGGCCTCCTATTCAAATTCTGAAAATGCAGGAATTAGATTTGCGCGCTCCTCAACTCAAGTGATAGAAATTGCATCAAATTACGGAATCCTTGGAATTGCCGCATGGGGAGCATTTATCTACCTTTTTTACCTTCTTATTAAAAAAATATTTACAACAAAACGTGAAAGTGAATACTCATTTATTTTAGAAACACTGTGTATTGAGCTAGCCATACTTTTACTGGCAGGATTTATGACGTTCTATACATCTATCATCTGGATTATGATATGGCTTTGTATTGGCTTAATATCAACCCTATACGTACTACATTTCCCGAGGGAAGCAGAAAGAACAGCACTTTCACTTGCGCTTTCTAAAGAATCTCTTACCGTAAACAAACAAAATGTGCTTCCAAGAATATCTCAAATACTTGCCATACTAACTACAATTGGAACAATATTTATTCTATCCAAACTATATATTGGGGAGTCTTACTATTTGGTTGGACAAAACGCTATAACAATCGGTGCAGAAAATGATGCGGAGATGATCGTCAACTATATGCAATCTAATAATTATTTTTCAGACGCAATTCGATTTTTCAAACTCAGAGATGATTATTATTCTGATAGATCAATTGTGGTCATTAATTTCCTTAAAAAGTCTGTAGATATAGATAACCAAGAAGGTGAGTTTGAAGCCTTTAGTTCAGAACAAAACCAACTAAAAAATCTTTCAATTGATAGTCTGAAATCAGCTGTAAACTTGAACCCCATAAACGTCCGCAACTTTAAAGCCGCCGTATATATCTACGAAACACTTGTTCAACTTACAGGAGGAGAATATGCCACAGAGTTACTAGGTGCAACCAACAGCGGACTTGTACTAGACCCAAATGATCCAGAACTTCATCACAAAAAGGGAGTGTTGCTATATCTTGCAAACAGAGATGGTGCAGTAGAAGAAATCGAAAAAGCAATAGAGCTTGATTCCCTATATATACAAGCAAGATTTGACCTTGCAACAATACTCCAAGCAAGTGGGGATTTTGGAAGTGCCCAAAACCAGCTTGAACAAATTCTTCAAATTCTTGAAGAGTATGGACTTGAGGAACTCGACATTTACAACGAACTCGAAAGGGATATTAAAGACTATGAAAGAGGTTTCATCCCAGAAAATTTTCAACTAGGAACACTTGATAAAGATATTGAAGACATAGAAGAAGGAATAGAAGAAGAGTAGTCCCGAAACCCTGAGGTTGGGGCAGTAAACCTCAACTCATGATATCACGCTCGTGAAACATAATGCAATAGACACCGAAAAGCACGCATAAACTAACATAAATTATTCATATTTAATTGCACCAGAAGGGCATATGTTCACGATATCATCCATATTTTTATCCTGCAAATTTGCATCACCTTTTACCCCTACCTTTCCATCTCCTGTAGGTTCAAAAACATCTGGGTATATAGAATAACATGTACCACAATTTGAACATAATTCTGGTACAACTTTTAGCTTTCTCGAGTTTTTTGAATCACTCATTACTCAAGAAGTATAATTTTATTTCTCTTCCATCTTACCACATATGCCAAACCACTCCTTATCAAAATGTTCCCTACCCATTGTATCAATAATAATTTTAATACTTTTCCCCTTCCAAGGTTTATCCCTATAACTCAACCCATTAACTCTGCACACCAAGTAATAAATAAAGGTAACCTCTGACATAGACACATCATGCATAAAGGTTGTAAGTCGATTGGAATCAAAAACAAACACGAAAGAATCGAACATCCTAATCTGCCTTACTACTAATTTATCAATAAAACTTTTTAAGTGCTTATTTCCAAGATACATCCCCAATATCTCACTCATCCTAACCCAAGAACCCTTACTCTCATTGAATTTACGTAAAACACTTACAGTACCGTCTTTAACATCCTCAATAAAACGACCTATCTCTTCTAATTCAGGAATTGGTGCTTGTCTGTTTACACCTGTAAATAAATTCTTACCCTTAATAAATCCTTTCTCTTTCATCACTTCAAAAACATCCATATTCCCAAAAGCCCAAGAAACGACCCTGTTGTACATACTCACCTCTGGATTAACTCTGTTTGTTATGAGATTTATTAAGCCTCCACTACGTTCTACAACCCTTTTGGCCAAATCTAATCTCCCTGCAAGACTTTCTCTATATTTCTCTTTGTTAAAAACATTTCTTACTAGCGCAACCCAAAAAAATGGATCACCCACAAGAATTCCATCAGTATCAAAACAAACGATTGACTTGTTTTGAGAACAATGCTCTTCAAGCTTACAGATTGTGTTTTCAAACCCATCCGTTTCAACACAATCTATCTCAACATCCAACACTTTTCCAATACTTTCAAAAAACTCTGGATATGATCCCTTCGCAAAAGACTCAGCACACTCACTATATCTATTTATGTCCAAAGGCATATATCATTAAACGATAAATTATCCTTTTGTTTCACTTAAACATGGATGTTTGTGCAGATTGGGGCCTTTGCACATAACCTCTTGACCAGTCGACCTCTGTCTCTTTCACAAAACCAGATTTATCATAATAGCTAAGCTTACCTTTCTCCTCACCAAGCTTCCATATCTCATACGTCAACCTTACATCTTCAAGGCAGTACTCCTCAAGCTTTTTTAACTCTCCCTTTTTCCAAAAATCAACAGCATCAACACCCGTTGCAATTTTAGACTTACCTAAATTAGCCCTTGCAAGATCATCAAGTTTAGGTCTGAACCCAATTGCCAGCTTCATAGCAACCATAAGATCCAACGTTGGAAGCTTCCATAAATCAACATCTAAATATGGGCTTAAAACAGCATAATCAAAAAACCAAATATTATATCCAACAACCCTATCCGCATCTTTCAATATTTTCTCAAGCCTTGGAATATCTTTTTCCCAAAAACTATAGTACTTATCCTTATCACTATCATATCCTCCCGCAAAAGAAATCTCTAAACCTCCTGTCTTGCAACTTTCAATCCCTTCATAGTAAAGATGTTTTGTTTCTACATCGATAAATAACATATTGTGATAAGGATTATACATCTTAAAACAAAAAACCATGAACAACATAGTATTTTACTCCTTTGCTATGCGGTCATGGTTTTTAAAAGGCACTATCTTGATACTACTTTACGTCAATATCAATCTTTTTGGGCTCTGAACCCTCACTCTTTGGAAGAGAAATTGTCAAGACACCATCTTCAAACGTTGCATTTGACTTAGATGGGATAACCTCCACAGGAAGTGCACAAGACCTGGTAAATGATCTCTTCGAAATCTCTTTCTTGTAATATTTTCTCTTTTTATCCTTTTCCTCAATCTCCTCCTGAGCCTTACCAACAACGGTAATATTTCCAGATTCGACTGAAACATCAATCTCGTCCTTCTTAAATCCTGGAGCTTTAACCTTTACCATAACGTTATCTCCCTCCTCGTAAACATCCATCTGAATATCAGAATCCCAATCAAATTCATCCCAATCATTAGGCATAAGTCCCCAAGGGCCCCAAACAGAAAGTCTTCTCATGAAAGTATACTTTAACAATTTATTGGCAGTCGACATATTAGACTGCTAAATAATAGTATATCGTTGGTAGTTATTTCTGTCAAGAATTATAATAGAAATATGCAAAACAAAAGGACCAATAAATGGCTTATTGAAAGACTTTACTACATCTGGGAAAACTACTTTGCAGATGTTCCGAGAAAAAACCTTGTACTAATAAAATTCGGAAGAAACTCTAATCGGCAACTTGGATCGATTAAGTGGGCAAGAAAAAACACAAGAATAAAGGGACTAATGAAAAGTAAAAAACTACAAGAATTTTACAACTCACAGGACGACAAAAGAATTACTGTCATAACAATCACAAAAAAGTTTCAAGATGAAACAATTCCGGATTATGTAATTGATAATACAATCGCACACGAGATATGCCACTACGTACACGGGTTCTCGTCTCCCCTAAAGCAGCAATATCGCACCCCACATCAAGGAGGAATAATAAAAAGGGAACTATCTGGGCGCGGTTTCGCAGATACCCATAAAAAAGCAAAGAAATGGATTAAAGACAATTGGAACCATGCCATAGGCAGGTCTGCCTCTGGCAGAAATTAGCAATAAGAAAGGGGCGCGAAACCGCGCCCCTTCTAGCAAATGCAACCTACCTTACAGCAGGCCACTGAAGTCCAGACTAGACTGAGGACAGCCAAGGAGCAGTAACCGAACCACTCATCCAACCCGGCTTACACCGGACCAAACTCCAAACACGGGACTTGCAAAGATCCTACCGTGGATAAGACACACCTAGAATGCGACTCTCGTACCAATGCAGGCAGGAAAACATACATCCATGCCTGGGATCAGACGCATCTGATCCGCGACCCGAAAAAGAAGTACGGGCCACCAAAGGTAAGGAACCCACGGAGGGTTCATCCTACAGACAAGCAAGGCTCACGCCAAACTTTGAACTTCAAACCGGAAGGGAATGTATGCAAACCCAGCGGGGGCAAGGACATCCCTTACCCATCCTGCAGCTCAGGACGAGCTACAGAACCAAGAAGAAAGAACCTGTAAGGATCCGTTTTCAGTTATCCACAATTTTTATGAAAAGTCAAGAACTGTCCGAATAATACGATTACGCCTTTGCACCAGTAGTTTCCTTTTGCAATGCATACCTTCCATACTCAGAATATCCCTTTTCGGCGGCATTTTTTGACGAAATGAATATCAACTTTGCCACTCTCTCCCCGGCCCTGAGGACTATGTCAAACTTATTACTATTAAATATCTCCAGTGTGATTATGCTGTCGGAATGTCCTGGCTCAATGTACATCGCAGTATTCTGTACAGACACGCCTAGTCTTGCCAGGGTACTTCTTGTATCAAACAGACCACCGATATACTTAGGGATTGTCACCTTTTCCAAGGTTTGACCAAGTACAAACATCCCCGGTTTTAAAACAAAGCCTTTCTTGGAAATTTCCATCCTTTCGTACTCAGGGTTTATTTCTTTACCCATGTCTACTCTTTGGCCATCTTTAGGAATAAGCAATATTTTCCCAAGTCCTAATCTGTAGCTTCCAGCACAAACATTAGACTCATTATACGGATCGATGATAATTTCCTTTTTCTGGATAAGCCTTTTTATCTGTTTATCTACTAATAAAGACATCCTAAAATCTACCAAAACTTATGGCGCTAGGCTCTATAAAACCCCCATAACATATCACCCATCCCAATAAATGCAAAATCACAGTCATCAGGCAAACATTGTAAAAGATGAACAATGGATACTTTCTAAACCCTTTCTCCTGATGATCTACATGTAATGCTATTAAGGAATAGAGATCCAACTATTAAGGTATACAGACCTACCCTAGACTCAAGTACACCTAAGGTTACTATCATTCCCTGAAGTAAGCCGGAAACAATGACAACAATCATTTCTGAGTTACCAAGTCTCTTTTTAAGTAGCACATTATCTTGAAAAAACGCAAAAAATGCATTCAGTCCTATTATCCCCGTCCAAATCATATAGTGGCTTAAGTACTCATCAAAAAACTCCACAATAGGAGTATCTACTGACATTCTTATCTGATTAGCTGTAAACCTCATCCCTATACCACTTATCAATAGCACAGACATCAGGGTGCAAAATAAAAAGGATGTGATCTTTATCTTGTTACTCTTCATTGTTTTAAAGAGTTTCATTGCAAAAGACAGGTAAACTGGAATGGAAACTAAAAGCAGAAGTATCTCTATCATAGACCCAAGGGTAATGTACTCATGTATTCTCCAGTCCCATCCCTCCCACATAAATAGAAGTATAAAAGTAGAAACAACGAAGTTTTGAAATACAATATATCTAATGTACTCCCACTCATTTTTATCAATACCTAGAAATTCCTTCATACCCATTAATATATCCTGTCCGAATAGAGGAATCAATTTTCAATAATTTCCACTTCTTCAATAAGCTTTTTTAATACGCCTTTAAAACCTTCAAGTTCTTTATACCCAAACCCTTTTTTATTTTTATACGATGGGTCTATTGTTTTTCCTCCACGAAAATTCTGAACGACAAGTCTTTTAGCACCTTTCACCAATTTTCCTACTCCCAGTATCGACCTCTTATCATGTAGCCCAGGTACAACTGTTGTCCGAAACTCATAATCTTTCCCTAATTTCATAATTATCTTAATGCTCTTTTTTATTTTAGAGATATCGACCTCGCAACCAGATGTCTCAGAGTACTTTTCAGGTGAGTTTTTAATATCCACAGCCCAGTAATCAACTAATTCACATAACTCCTCAATCTTTTCTGGGGAGTACCCGTTTGTATCAACCTTAACCAGTAGTCCTAAGTCTTTCACCTTAATAATAAAGTCTTTCAATTCGTCATGAAGTAAAGGCTCACCCCCCGTTATTACAACACCATCGACCTTACCGGTCCGTGACTTTAAAAATTCCAGAACCTCATCCTCTGTTATAGTAAACTCATTTGGCTTAACCACAAGTTCTGGGTTGTGACAAAACGGACACCTAAAGTTGCATCCATAAGTAAAGAGAGTAGTTGCAACTTTACCTGGATAATCAATAAGAGTTGTTTTTTGGATACCGGAAAACTCCATCACTTACTAAGTTTAGCGAATGTCACTCTTTGATTCCACTCGGCCCTTTTCCCTTTATTCCAGTTACTCACTGGTCTTATATAACCGATCACCCTCGAATATACTTCACACTTAGTTCTTTTTTGTTTACGAGTTTTCATTTAAAATCTGCTAAATTTATTTCTTTGAAGAATATCCTATTTCCTCATCACACTTTGGACAATACTCATGCTCCCCTTCTAAATATCCATGCTTAGGACAAATGCTAAAAGTTGGAGTGATAGAAAAATATGGAAGTTTGTAATTTTCTGAAATCTTTCTAACAAGGTTTCTTGCACTTTCCTTGTTTGGAAGTTTTTCACCCAAGAACACGTGAAGTACCGTACCTCCAGTATACTTTACCTGAAGCTCATCCTGATGATCCAAGGCGGCAAAAAGATCACCAGTTGCATCTACTGGTAAATGTGTAGAATTTGTATAAAACGGGGCAGCCCCTTTCTCATACGCAGATTCGTTTGCTACAATAATTTCAGGAAATTGCTTTTTATCAGCTTTTGCAAATCTATAAGAAGCTCCCTCAGCAGGAGTTGCCTCAAGATTAAACATCTCTCCCGTTTCCTTCTGATATTCTTTCAACACTTTTCTCATATAGTCCAAGACTTCTATTGCAAACTCCCTTCCCTCTTTTGTTTCAATTCCTTTTCCCATATGGTTTATACAGGCCTCATTCATAGCAATAATTCCGATTGTATTAAAGTGATTTTTCCAGTACTTTCCAAACCTCTTCTTTATATTTCTAAGGTAAAACTTCGAATAAGGATAAAGCCCTCTTTCCATAAGATCCTCAATCAGTTCCCTCTTAATCATTAAGCTGTCCTTTGCAATGTCCATCATTTTTCTTAGTTTCAAGAAAAATCTCTTTTTTGTACGAGTGAGATACCCTATTCGAGCAAGATTGATCGTCACAACACCAATACTTCCAGTAAGTGGATCTGATCCAAAAAGGCCGCCTCCTCTTCTCCTTAATTGTCTGTTATCAATTCTGAGCCTACAGCACATACTTCTAGTATCTTCAGGTTTCATATCAGAATTTATAAAGTTGGCAAAATATGGAATTCCAAACTTAGCGGTCATTTCCCAGATAAGATCAAGCTTGGGCTCATCCCATGGAAAATCTTTTGTAATATTGTAGGTGGGTATTGGCCAGGTAAACACTCTTCCTGAGACATCACCTTCCATCATTACCTCAGCATAAGCTTTATTGAATATATATCTTTCTTTCTCAAACTCGTCATATTTCTCTCTTTGAGGTTCACCCCCAATTATGACATGCTCTTTTGCCATCTTCTTTGAAGGAACTACGTCCATACTTATATTTGTAAATGGAGCCTGAAACCCTTTATCTAAAGGTACATTTAAGTTATACACAAACTCCTGAACACACTGTTTTACATCTCTATACGAAAGTTTATCTCTTCTAATAAATGGGGAAAGGTATGTATCTAGGCTTGAGACTGCCTGAGCTCCAGCCGCCTCGTATCTTACCGTATAAAGAAAGTTTTTGATTTGATTTAAAGCAGAATCGAGATGTTTTGCAGGTCCAAACTCCACCCCTCCTGGAACTCCCTTGTATCCGGTATTAAGAATGTCTCCTACCTCCCAACCATTACAGTAAGTTGCTATGTACTGTAGGTCATGTATGTGAATATCCCCATCAATATGAGCATTACTTATCTTCTTTGGGTATATCTTATTTAAAAAGTAGTTTGACTGAATCTTTGAAGATATGTAGTCAATAAGACCATGCCAGGAATATCCTTGGTTTGCATTTTCCTTAACCCTCCAATCTTTCTGATAAAGATACTCCTCTACTACATTAAAAACATCAATATATGAACTTTTCTTCTTACTATATGCGACCATGATTATTTTGCGTAATCTTTGGGATTAAATTCCTCACGAACAGCAAACTCTGCCTTTTTACCTAAATTCCACCTCTGAACCGGAGTTATCTTCCCAACAACTCTGCTATATACCATGCAATCCTTTCCACACTTTGGACATTCAAAATGTTCACCCTGAATGTATCCATGAGATTCGCAAATGCTAAAGGTGGGTGTAATTGTAAGATAGGGAAGTTTATAATTTGTGACAATTTTCTTCACAAGGCTTTTAGCCGATTCCCCACTACCCATTTTTTCTCCCATAAAAGCATGAAATACTGTTCCACCGGTATATTTGCTCTGTAAGTCATCCTGAAGATCAAGAGCCTCAAATACATCTCCTCTATAATCCACTGGAAGTTGAGAAGAATTGGTATAGAAGGGATCAGCACTTGACTTCCACTGTTTTTCATTTGCCACAATTATATCTGGATAAAGCTCTTTGTCCTTTTTTGCTACAGAATAGGAAGCTCCCTCTGCTGGGGATGCTTCAAGATTATAAAGAACATCATCATCTTTTTGGTACTTAAGAATCTCCTTATTCATGAAGTCCAAAATTTCATTTGCAAATCTTTGACCTTCCTTCGTGGTGAGATCCTTTCCCATATAATTCAAGCAGGCCTCATTCATTCCAAGAAGTCCAATAGTATTAAAATGATTTGACCAATATTTACCAGTTTTTTCCTTTACACTCCTCAGATAAAATCTTGAATATGGATAAAGTCCTCTCTCAGTCATTTCCTCTACTAGTTTTCTTCTCTCATTTAATACCTTCCTACCCACATCCATGAGGTATTCAAGCCTTTTATAAAATGACTTCTTGTTACCCTTATTATGGTATCCAATTCTAGGAAGGTTAATAGTCACATAGTCTATCGAGCCAGTAAGTGGATTTGCACCAAATAATCCACCACCCCTCTTTTGAAGTTCCCTTTTATCAATCCTAAGTCTGCAACACATGCTTCTTGCATCCTCCGGATCCATGTCACTATTTACAAAATTTGCAAAATATGGAGTACCATACTTTGCTGTCATCTCCCACAGTCCCTTTATATTTTTGTTGTCCCAGTCAAAATCTTTTGTGATATTGTAGGTAGGTATTGGCCAGGTAAATGCTCTTCCATTTGCATCACCTCCCACATATACCTCAAAAAGTGCCTTATTAAAAGCATCCATCTCCTTCTGAAACTCACCATAATTCTTTTTCATTAGTTTTCCCCCCACAAGTGCAGGTTCCTTTCCAAGATACTTCGGGCATTCAAGATCAAGTGTGATATTTGAAAACATCATCTGAGCACCAAGCTTTGTAGGAATGTTCATATTGAACATGAACTCCTGTATTTGTTGAAGAACATCTTCATAGGATAGCTTGTCGTAGTAGATAAAAGGTGCAAGATAGGTATCCAAGCTTGATATCGCTACTGCACCATCAGGAGCTTCCTGAGTCAATGTAAACATGAAGTTTACCAGCTGGCCAAGAGCCGCACTAAAGTGTTTTGGAGGGCCACATGTCACAAATCCAGGTACACCCTGAAATCCTACTTTTAAAAGATCGTACAGATCCCACCCAACGCAATAGGAAGACAGAGCAGACATCTTATGTATATACAAATCTTTATTCTCATGAAGGTCACTCATCTCTTGTGTCAAAACCTCATTCATCCAGTACTTCTCAGTCATTACATTTATCATGTGCTTGTACATTCCTTGAAGGGAGTAGTCTATTGATGAATCTGCATTCACCCTCCAGTCTTTCCTGTCAAGATAAGTCTGAATCATTGCTCCAATATCAAATATGTTGTTGATATTTCGCATTCGAGAGTGAAGATCTCTGTACAAAATGTATGCCTTGGAGGTGTCTGCAAACTTGTGAAGGATTAACTGTCTTTCAACAATATCCTGCACATTTTCTACTGTAGGGATATCGGAGTCTGTCTTAAACTTGTTACCATCATATTTTCTATTTAATTCCACAACTACTGCATCAGAGATCTTTTGAGCCTCTTTCTTATCACCTTCACTAACTGCTGTCATTGCAGCATGTATCGCCTTAGTGATTTTGTCCTGCTCGAAAGGAACTATCCTGCCATCCCTCTTCCGAATTTTTTCAATACCAACTTCAGAGTCAGTTTTTCTCCTTGCCACCAACAGATATCTTAATTTACATGTAACAAAAGACCACACATATAGGTGGTCCAAATATAATCTAGTTTCCAGCTCCAGTACTGTCAAGGAGAATATAATTTGACCGTTACAAAAGCAACAGACCTCAATAAGCCCTCTATCCAAATTGATGATACTAGGAGTCTAGTAAAAAGATACCGAACGAAACGATTAATGTACAAACCTTACATAAATATCACCACCATACATTTTATTTTTTCCTTTTAGATGTGTAATCAATTGACCACCTGTTACCCATCTTTTTAAGGAACATCTCGTTCCAATAAAAGGTATGTAGTTGAATTGTGGATTTCCCATAGTCATAAGCCTTTTTATACATTTTTCAGCACTATCAAAATACTCCATTGCAAACTCAATTGATAAAGCAGGAACAGGCTTCGAAAGACCTTTCAATACCTCTTCCTCGTATCCTTCAACGTCAACCTTCACAAACGAGGGCCTTCCGTATTTTTTAATTAAGCTATCAAGGGTAGTGACCATTATTTCAACCTTTTTATCCCAAACACGACCATTAAACCTTGACTTTTCCTTCCATTCTTTAGAAAAAGTAGATGTTGCATGAGATCTTGTAGACACATAGAAAGGTAATTTCCTCTCTTTAGCCCCAACTCCTTTTGGGACAATCACAATATCTTTATTGTTCTTAAATCTCTCTTTTAACTTATTAACACAGTTTAGTTGAGGTTCCACGCTAATAACTCTTGCGCCCATCTTTACAAAAAGATCAGAGTAATCACCAACATTAGCACCAATATCAAATACTAAGTCACCGGGAGATACATAAAGTGAATACAAGCGTCTTAAAGCATGGGATTTAAAGACAAAAGTACTTTTCGATGATAGTACCTTAACAAATTCGGGAGAATAGTGATATATCTTATCAAGTATCATTAATTAGGTGCGCAAAAATAAAACCCTATTGGGGATTACACCAGAAAAGATTAAATCTTTCAACCTCCCGATTATGCAGGTGGTGCTGGTGGCTCTTCTGTAGCCTTTGGTTCTTCTGTAGTCTTCGGTTCCTCTGTTACCGGAGGTACCACTGGTACTGCAGGAGCTGATTCTTCCTTTTTATATGACTCAAACGTATCTGCAGCTGCTGGATTCTCCGCACGAAGCATTTCAAGTAGCTTCACTTTGATATCGGAGGTATTAACAATGCCTTCTGCTGCTACGGTTGGAGCCCACTTTTCAATCTCTGCCGTTATCTTTTCAGCCTGTTCTGGGGTTCCACCAGATTTCACAACACTATTAAGAATCTTCTCTCTCATGAAAGACTCAACTTTTCCATCCTTTTTTCTTACTTGTAGTTCTGGCACTATGTTTACCTCCTTTCCAGGTATTGGGTAATAATATTTGCCCTATCCATTGTTACCAATACTGATATGAAATAGCAAGACCTCCTTGTCCCGCTATCTTTCTAGTTGACAACTGGGCCTGTCCCAAATTGGACCTGTCCCCATTCACAACATAAAACCCAAACCCCAATGTTAAAGTGTCAACATCTAAACCATTCAAACCAAGTATAAACCTGCAATTTAATAAATTTTTCATGAAAAGGTGGGGACACCTCTGATTTGGGACAGGCCCAGCCTCAGCTATCACAGAAACGTTACCTTAGCAAGATCTCCATCACCGCCAGAAATAGGATATTCTGATCCATATCCATCACCATTATCATCTAGCTGAGAATGCTCCACTAAATTCCCCCAATTATTATTTGTGTATTGTTGCTGCACATTCTCACTTGCATAACTAAACGCCTCTAAAATTGAAACCTTACTATCATCATTAGAATCTCCCTCACCCGAAAGAGCGGTCAAAAAGGGCTCTACAAAAGCCGCTCTATTTGATTCATCGAGACGAGTAGATGTAACAATTACAGTATCATCTGCACTTAGATCATTCACAAATCCACCACTATTGCATTGGCTCATAACGACAACTAATGTATCCCTTGTAATTCCTGAAAGGTATTCTGCAATATCACTATCTTTAAGTAGGAAATCATTAAACTCAAAATATGAGCTCACTCCATCGCTTGTACCATGTCCAATGAAGATAAATACAACAAAATCATTATCCTCTGTTTTCTGTGATAACCCCTGCACAACCAACTCAAAATTACTTATTGTAGCTTCATAATCAACGTACTCTTCCTGAGAACTTTCAAACAGATAATATATATTTTCTGGCAGGTATCCCTCATCAATGAGCAGATCATATGCCTGTCTCGAAGAATCCCTGAACCATCCATAATGAGTATCATCACCAGAAGCGCCTCCAATCACAACTGCATATTTCTGTACACTTGAACTATCACTCTCATCAACAACCGCCTCTTCTTCACCTGATTCAGTAGACTCTTCTGTATCTTCTTCAACAGAGGTCTCTTCAGTATCAACACCAAGACCTGGAATATCCTGACCTAAAGATAGTTTCACTATGACCACAGTGACGATACATGGAACAATACAAAGTAGAAAAATTAAAACAAAGGGCAATAATATCTTTTTAAGCTGACTTTTCTTAGGGGATACGTCCATACGTTAAACAATAAAATAATCGTTATAAAGTCTGTTGATCTTCTTATTAAATTCCTCCTTTGTTCTACTGTTATCTATACTCACTTGTGCCATATCAATACACTTTTGCACATTCTGTTCATTTTCGGCATTTCCTATTCCAAGATCCCTCTTATCATCGATCTTAAACTCCTCAAAACTTTTTTTATCTTCTTTATACTGTCCTTTTCTCTGAACAATCCTTTTATACCTTACCTCAATTGGAGCAGTAACGGTCATAACAAGTAGGTCGTCATCCAGCTCACTCATTAAAAGTTTCAACTCGTTGTGATTCCGAATGCTATCTATTATGAATCTGTCGGATGGATCATTTCTGATCTTTTTAATTGCTATTTGTGCAAGTGCATCTAATCCTAGTTTTTTCCTCAAGTCATCACCAACATCCTGAAGTATAGCTCTATCTTCTCTATCAAGACCCAGCCTATCACATTCATCATAAATTGGGATCGTTAATTTGTAATACCTGAACCCTTTATCCTTAAAAAATTCTGTTAAAGTCGTCTTTCCTGCACCAATAGGCGCAACTACTGCGATATGCTTTTTCATATATCATCCTCCTTAAACTTCTCTACTTTATACCGCCTTACCTTAAGGTCACCATTTTTCCATTCTTCAGAACTTAACCCAGCTTTCACGCATAGGTTACTTAAGAAATCTTCCGGTACCGTCAGGTCTTCCCAAACTTGAGGTAAAAATGTTGCAGTATTTTGACCTTTTTCAATAATCACACCTGGCTTTTCATCCTCAAGCTTCTTTAACAAATCTTTACCATCCTTGTATTTCAATTCCTCGGCCTTACTCAGAATAGAAATTTCAATATTAACCTTTTTTAACTCATCTTTAGATAGATGGCTAAACCTGTAATCTCCAAATGCTGCACTCACTGCATTCTCAACTATATCTTTATACATTGGATTTACCGCCACTAACTTACCTATACAGCCCCGTAGTTTTCCATCAATAGTCAATGTAACAAAAGTTGCACCTTTTTCCTTCGTTTTTTCAGACAAAGCATTCTCATCTACCTCGATCTGAGTGATACCTTCAAAAACTCCCTCTATTGCCCTTCTTGTGTAATTCAGAAGTAGTTTCTTTTCTTCTCTTGTCAATTTAGTAATTTCCAACTATTTTTCTTGAAAAATCATTCCAGCATAACCTACCACTGCACTTTTATCACCGGTAACATCACCTGAGTTTTTATAGTCCACTAAACCAGATTGCCAATCATTCATCTCGGCAAGTTTCATTCCAATAAGTATCCCCTCTTTACCACATGCCTCTTTTTCGTTTTCACTAAGGCCTTCATAGTCAAAGTTTAATATTGAATCAATGGTTTTTTCATCAAGACTTTTTGCAGTTTCATATGGATGATAGTGTGAAAGATCAGAGCTAATAAGTACAACCGTTTTGTCATCTAGCAGTTTGTTTATTTCTTTTGAAACAGAATCAGTGTCCACACCTGCCCCACAGCACAGGGGAACTAATTTGATCCCTTTAAACAACTTCATCAAAAAGGGAAGCTGTACCTCCAAAGAATGCTCATACAAAAACGCATCAGAAAAGTCTACAAAACCATCTTTTTTAACAAGTACTTTACAAACACTACTGGCAATTTCAACATTCCCAAATGGAATTTCCCATTCATCGTCCATATTGACAGCCACTCCCTCAAAACCTATTTGATGTGATACTCCAATTAAAATTATTCTTTTCAATTTATCACCCCAGTCATTTTTAATTACTTTATAGACACTTGCGGCAACACCACCCGAATAAACCAGTCCTGCATGCGGAACGATGGCAGCACTAATCTTCTCTATACCCTCTTTATCAAATAGCACAGGAGTACTCTTCAACAGAGCACCAACCATTTTATCTAACTTCTCTTTGTCTGCGGGATAAAATGATCCGGCAGCACAAGCTTTTTTAATCTTTTTCATCCTTATTTTTTTCACTTAAATAAGACTCTGCATTCCAAATACCTGGTATTTTCTCCCCACAATATTTACACTCATCATCCTTCAACCCTAAAACATTAACCGACGCCCAACTTCTTTCAATTAGTAACTTGTTGCATTTGGGACAGTATGTAGATTGCATATCAACATCTGAAATATTTCCCCCATATACATACTTTAATCCAGCATCTTTCCCAATATCTACTGCCTTTTTTATACTGTCAATTGGTGTGGAAGGTTTATCAACCATCTTATATGCTGGAGAAAAGGAGGTGACATGCCAAGGGATATTGTTTGATAGTTCAGATATAAACTTTGCAACACTCTCTATCTCTTTTTCATTATCATTTTCGCCTGGTATCAACATAGTGGTAAGCTCAATCCATATTCCCCTCTTAAATGCCATTTCTATACCGTCTAACACTTCCTTAAACTTTGCATTGCAATGTTTTGTATAAAACCCTTCACTAAATGCTTTCAAATCAATATTCATTGCATCAATATGGCCATCCATATAATCGAGCAGGGGTTTTGTAAAATATCCATTTGTTATATAGACCCCCAGTAACTTTCTTTGACCACCAACCATAGCTTTTTTCATAACATCATGACTATACTCAGCAAAAATCGTGGGCTCATTGTATGTAAACGCCACAGATGGAATATCATTTTTAACACAAAAATCAACCGTCTCCTTTGGAGCTAGCTTATAGCTTGAGTATTCTGAATTTTCCGACAAAATCTCTTCTGGATTTTTACTCCTTGATATCCTCAAAAGCTGAGAAGATTGCCAGTTTTGACAAAAATCACAGAAAAAATTGCACCCAACAGTACCTAGCGAAAATATATTTGATCCAGGAAGAAAGTGAAACAAGGGTTTTTTCTCAATCGGATCTACACTTACAGCATTTAGGTTTTCGTAAACAAGAAGTTTAAGCTTTCCATTTTCATTCTTCCTTACTCCACAAACTCCAGTATCTCCTTCTTTAATAATACATTCTCTTTTACAGGCAAGACATTTTATCTTTCCTTCTTTTTCAGCTTTATACAACACATCCACCACACCCATATTTTACCAGCTTATCTGTCATATACGTTGAAAAAGTAAATGATAGGAAATCCAAGAAGTAAACATAATACTGAAATAAGTAAAATATTTAAGGCTTTTTTAACAAGTCGCATATCAACATTATATCTATTTACTTTCTTCCTGTCAGAAGTTTAGCTCGAGTTTCTCTTACAGCAATAGCAGGAAGGGATTTTTGATTTCTTACCAAGTAACTCTCAACTTCATCCCTATGGTGTTTTATCAAGGTCCTCAATAGCCAGGAAATCGCTTTGGTAATAAGTTTATCCCTCTCATATTTCAGTCTGTCAATATTTTCAAACGCCTGTCTTGAAAATACCTCATCAGCACTATCTCTCACTGGCTTTACCAGCAGGACAAGAGATGCTCTTCTCTTATTAATAGTTTTATCCTTAGAAAGTTTGATTATGAATTCCTTCCATTTCTTCCAATTCTTCACATAGTCATCCTTTGTAAACACAGATTGACATAAAGAGTCTACCTCCGCCCATCCTTTCAGATTACTTAGCCATTTATCTACATCCCCCGGCTCAACAATTTCCCTTACGTCTTTTCTCTTTTGAAGAATGATGCCTGCACAATATTTTTCATCACTTGAATCAGTTTTGTATAAAGAGTTTATACCCTTCTTAATATCTTCCGGTCTCATTTTCTTATTGCCCTCTAATACATTCTGAACAATATCCTTTCTTTGTGAAGCGGTTAAGCCATAATGAAAATCATCATTTCCTCCATAACCATCAGGTAGTTTTGACGGAACATGGCTTTTCTTAGAAACCATTTGAATTTGAGCCAATATCTGTCCATGAAATAGATGCATACTGGAATTATATCCTATACAGACCCATCTATAAAAAATACTATCAAACCTGGTCAGAAATTTCATTGATACAAAAACAAACATACCTTACTATCAGATAAAATCTGGGACCTATAGCACCTCATACCTAGTTTCAAGTTCATGAAATTTTCATGAAGACTTTCTCAAATACAGATTTAACAACCAAAATGGAATTTCCACAAACCAGGTCTGGATTCAGACAGGAGTTAGAGAGAGGTAAGGCCTGCTTGTCCCGCTGTATGGTGGCTTCGCGGGGGCCCTCGCGCCACAATACACGGTATTTACAGAAAAGACAGATTGTTATAATATCCTATAGAGTTCTATCACAGAAAAATAAAAGGAGAAAAAATGAAAACACCAAAATGGATCATGAAATTCTTCAGGTATCTTTCCGAAGAAAAAGGCACAAAAGTCTTTTGGATACTGCTAATCCTTCCAATAACCATCATAGTTGTTGGAAAAATACAGAAACTTATGTGTCTAACAGCTTTGGGAGTGGTAACACTGGTTACCTTCATTTCAATTACCTATCTTGGCCTAGCCACCAAGTATAACTTTTCAAAGTAAAACTCCCTCTCCCCACCTTGCTGAGTCATCAGTATTCTGGGGAGAGGAAAATTCAATAGAGTAAAGCAGATAAGAGGCTAATTCTCTATACCTTCTTTAGTCGAAGATCTCCTTTTTCTTTCTTCAATGTATCTCCTACTTTACAGTTATGAAACATCTTCTTAGAAACCCCGATTTTTCTTTCTTTCCCTTCGTCAGTATCAACTACCAAGGTATAGTAATCATGAGTTATATTACTATCGAAATCCTCTCTCTGTTTGTGTAGTTTATCCTTTATCTTTCCCTCCCACTCACTATCTTTGGTCTTTTTTATTAAATACACGATTAAAACAACAAAACCGACGATAAGAATAAAAAAGATAATACCAAAGCATACCGTAGGTAATATTGAGGAGATTTGTCCCTGATCCATAATTACTTTTTAATAAAAATTTATACAATCCCTATTATACTCCTTAAATCGTTGGCCCTAACAAGATATTCTTCTTTCCATAAATCAACTGGGTCTCCTGCTTCCTGGCCAGAGCTATTTTCAGTCTGCTCTCCTTTATTTACTTCTTCATAAAAAAGGTAGGTAACAATTCCAAGTGCTACAAATAAGGCAATGTTGGAAATAATTAAAATGATGGGTAGTTTTTTATTTGGCATACAATATATATTATATCCAAAAGTAACTACCTGTCATATGAGGTCTCAGCATACCCCTATTTAGAGGCATATCATAAATATTCAAGAATAGCCTATTATTTCTTCAGCTTCGAATAAAACTCTTCCAAGATTTTCCTTGCAGTATCCTTTCCCCCAAGTCCAAAGGCTAGACCTCCTGCCAGAGCTAACATTGCAATTATTCCTGAGAATAATATTCTCACCAGATCATCTGCAACCCCAAGCTGGTTTAGTATCAAAAGAATTGTAAATACTATAACGGCATACCTGGAAAGGGTTGACAACACCCCTATTGCAGTAGCACCAAGGTCCTCTGCGCTTTGCTTAACTAAGTCTTCAACCAAAGATGCGACTACCATACCTATAAATGCAATTACTACAGATATGAATACGTTTGGAAGGTAAAGAAGAAGCTGGCTTAACAACTCACCAACCTGACTTAAACCCCACGCGTCTACTGCTGCAACTAAGAAAAGAATTATGACAGTCCACCTAAGCATTTCTGATACTATCTCTATCCAAAGAGTTGTCGGTACTGATTTTTCTAACTTTATTTTTTTTGCAAAATTAGACTTCACAACAAATGTATTAAGTCCAACGATAGCCTTTCTTAATACATTTCCAAGTATTAAACCAACTACCAAAAGCAAAAGCCCAGCCAAAAGCTGTGGTGCATAAGACACAATATTTGACCAAAAGTCAGTGATTATTGTTGCTGTTGTATCAACTACTGATTCCACTCTACTTACCTCCTTTCATCGAGATATAGTAATATTTACTAGTGTACATTACTAAGCATATGATACCATATAATCTTTTATTCCTGGTCTTTTCCTTACGTTTCCAGAATCTTACTTTGAAACCGACAAGAGATTCTTTCATTACTTTTAAACCCGGGAAAATAGATTGAAGAGGAGTAAAGGTTCAGGCCGTTAACAAAAGTGTTTTTATTTCAGTTGAAGATGCTTGTATTTTCTTTCCATTATTAAATTTTACAAAAAAGTCTGAGTTTTCTCTTACTAAATCTATTAATCTTACAGCCTGAGAAAAATCAGATACCATTCTTCCTGGACCATTATTAATCAGGTCGTCATCGATCACTTCTGCCTTAAGCTCATTGTTATACCTCTTGGAAAGCTCAGCCAATAATGAGCAACTTGCTATATACCAATTACCTTTCTGGTCTTCAAAAACAGTATAGTCTTGAACCCCACCCCTTAACCTTTCTATCACTTTTCTTTTATAGATTTTACTAATCATAATATTTAAATTCTAACACATTTTAACTAGATCCTTGGGTAGGTATTTTGCCCCGTAAGCGTGACTTCGCACTACCTATTCTACCATCAGAAAGATCTTTTACCTCCAATACTTTTTCACAGATAACTAATACCCCGCCTTTACCAGTTTATCATAGGCATCTTGAACTTCAGGTGGTATTTCTTGTTCTGTTTGGAAGCCCTGTTTGGGGTATTCAATGATTCTTTTCATATTTCCAACCATATCTTTTACCAGTTTCTCCAACGTTCTCTCCTCATTACAGTAGTCCATCATACTCACTTTCAATGATGTTACAATCGTCCTCATTTCAGGCCATTGCTTTTCTAATGTAGCCTTACCTCTTCTTTGTTTATCAGGAATATAGACCCAGATTGATTTATTTACCTTATCTCCTCTTTCCCTAAATATATCCCTGACGTTAGTTACTACCTCGCCAGCATTCTTCGATTTATCCTGCATAATTAAAGATTTTTCATCCACACCACTTTCAATTGCCCTATTCTTAAATACTTCTGCCTCAGTCAGATTTGCAAGTTTATGATCTTTTCCTAGTCCCAGCACCTCACCATAATGATGTCCACCTGAACAGACAATAATAGGTGCTAGCCCTTTCTTATAAAGATCTACCCCTACTTCAATAAGCCTTATGTCATGTCCGGTTATAACGATAAAATCAGATTTCTCAACTGGTTCATATAAAGTATGGTAATCCCAAAGTATTTCTGCATTTTTCATGACCTCTTTTGGGATAGATGTTTCACTTTTAGAAATTTTCTCCATATCGAAGGAATTATATCACAACAAAGAAATCTGACGGGTGTTTTAAGCAGTTAAATTTTTCTAAAAAGAAGGGTCGAAAAACTAGAAGCGGTTAAATAAACTTCTTTTGCCTTTTTAGGATCGTACTTCCAATCTTCAAAATGCTCTTTTGCTACCAGTATTTTCTGAGCTAATTCTGCAGCTTCGGGAAATCGAGTTTTGTAGAGCTCTAATAGTTTTTCTCTATCATGAAAAACTTTAAGGAACTTCTTTTCTTTCAGCTCCTCATCGGACATCAACAGTTCCACTCCAAAATATAAAAGGTTCTTTCCGTGCGACAAGGATTCGTTAAAAATTAAATCTACATCTCGATTTAAGTGATAGCCCAAAGGAATTCTATCCAGTTGTACCTTATGAGAGATTATCTTCCCCATAGCATCAGCGTGAATAGCTTTTTTTGAAACTTGAAAAACAATATCTTTCAAAACATCTTTTCCAAAAACAAGCTTTCTGCTTGATTTAAAGCCTTCAAATACATATTCCGGGATAAAGCTGTTCCTTCTTTTAAATTCATCTGATGAGCTGGCACTAGAAACAATCGATATATTTACAAAAACGTCTTCCCCTCTCTTAAGAGGATAAGAAAATTTAAAGGGTCGTAGTTCCGAACGAACAACAAAGTCATTTATAAATTTATCAATTGCCTCAGTTAATATTTCTCCTAGTTTCCACCTACTATCATCCTGAACGGGTTCTTTATGAACTAACAACCAATTTATATCTGGCCGTGAAAGCGAGAGTTTTCCTTTCGTATAACTACCCACCAGGTAGACAGACTCAAGTCTATTACCTAATTTTTTCTTAATTCTCTGATTTATAAAGCTGACTAGTTTTTCTACGTTTTTCTTTGTAATCATTTTTTTATTTCAACTTCCTTTAGCTCAAATCAAACTCCTGAACTAGAACTGATTTTTTCATTATTTTTTTGAGATTCTTATAAGGATATTGCTTAAGCTCAATTATTTCCCACTCCTCAGCTACGTTTTCCCAAGGGAACAGAGGCTCTCTCTTGTATTCAAGCCCCAACTTTTTACATTCCTCCACTGAAAGCTCCTTGCAATCATTCGTAAGTCTTCCGTAGAAGCAGACATCTGCATCTTTAACTACATGCTGATAGTTGTAGTCCATGTTCGAGGCACCATAGATAATTTTGCATTTAGGAAATGCTTCTTTTATGTCTGAGGCCGCATGTCTTGCTTGATTACCATAGCAGTGATTACCCTCTATAAGGAGGAATGTTGGATCCTTTCTAAATATTAGATCTTTGCTAATAGTCATTAATCGCCTAAGCTCACACTTATCTTTAACGAAAAAATATTTGTACTGCACAGGCAAAATAACCAGAACATCAAGGATAAAGGCAAGAAAGGTAGCAGGGATATTTCCTCCTCTCAATATTGGTACAACTGCATCAATAGTGACTTTGTTTTCCTTAACATAATCAGTGATTTTTTCAACCAAGCATCTAAATTCTTTCTCATACTCAATCCAGCTGCGAACATAGTAACTGCTTTTCTTATACTTCTTGAGAGCGTTTTTGAGCTTGTCTTTTTCTTGCATGGCCGAATTATACAATACTACAGGGGATGTTGTACTCAAACCTTTCAAAAAAAGGCCTACCGACACGACTGGACTGAGCCACTCTGAAGCTTTAGCGTAGAATGGCTCCCCGGGTAGGACTCGAACCTACAACCAACCGGTTAACAGCCGGTTGCTCTACCATTGAGCTACCGAGGATCGATGCAGCGAAATGTTACTATAAAAGCAACATTTTGTTAATTCGTCACCTCTTCTCCCTAATTTTTTTTACCCTACTTGTAAGGGATTTAACTTTAGAAGAATCTACCCTCTGATTATACCCCTTAACATTTCTCTCCTTCGAGCTGGATTCCCCCTCCTTCAGAGCAGTACTTACTATCACCATGTCACTAAACTTCAGTAAATCTTTGATATTTTCTTCGTTTGCACCACTTCCAATTATTACAGGAACTTTCCCTCCTACTGAATTATAAACATTCTCTAATTTATTTAAATCTGGAGCATCTCCCGTCCATTTACCTGTCACAATCACCCCATCAGAACCTTCTTGTATAGCCTCCTCAGCTGCATCAGATATTGGTCTTTTGTTTAATAACTCAGAATGCTTTACCTGAATATCTGTAAACAATTTCACATTCTCTGCCCCAATGTTTTTTCGGTAGCCTACAACTTTCTCTGATTTTCCAACTATCTCCCCAAAATCAGTCATGACATGATCAACGAAAACCGGAACTCTGACGAACTCGCAATCATGTTTCAATGCAAGATTCAGCGCTGACTCATATGAATTCCAAAGAATACTTATTCCAATAGGAAGTTTCGTCTTTAATGAAATAAGATTAATCACATCTGACATAAAATTCTCTGTTTCCTTTTTGATTGTTATTTGATGAGGAAGATCGTAGTTGTTTTCAATAACTATTCCATCAATTCCCCCTTTTTCAAGAGATTCAAGATCTTTAAGAGCTGTATCAACAACGACTTCCTTACCAGGAAATCCTTCAAATCCAGGAGTAGGAAGAAGGTGTACAGCTCCAAAAATTGTATTCGAACTAACAAACTTCATAGACTTAGTTATATTAAAAGATTGGATACCAAGTAGGGATGGGACTTCCTCCTACATTTCATTTCGGCGGGATAAACTTCTCATCCCACTCTGTTAATAATGAACAACAACATTTCTACATTGCGCAAATTAATAATCTTGTACAATCGATAGGGGTGGGATTCGAACCCACGGCCCCGCATTGCGGGGCACAGCTTTTCGAAAGCTGCACCTTAAGCCACTCGGTCACCCTACCCAATTATTTCTGGACAGGTTTTTCTTTCTCGAGCAGGTTTATCCACCTTCCCTCAGACAACTTATCAAATGCCTTTTGATCTCTTAAGTCCTTATACCTCAGTCTCTCTTTTAATAGTTTATGAACCTCATTCATGTCCTTAGCCCCCACCAACATAATCAACCTGCTTGGAAAGGCTACCCTTGTATCTATATTCAGCAATTTCTGACCATCTTTTTCTGAAAACCAATACTCTCCCAGCCTCTCCCATTCATACTGTTTCTCTATTGTTTCCACCCCCAATGTCGTCACTAAATGATTAACATTTTCTGGCGGAATCGTACCAAGCACATATACCAAAAACATCAAAGCCGCTATTGCCAGCATGAGACCATATTGTCCAAGAATCGCAAGTACAACAAAAAGTGCTAATACCGCAACTGCTATACTCCAAAACTTCTTTTTATCTAGTTTTTGAAAAGTTCTCATTGGAGCTGTCCACTTATACAGAATCTCTCTTTGTATCACTTTCTCGTTCTTTTTCTCTTTTTCAGGCATTTTATTATTTATTTAACTTATTTAATTAAGATTATACCAATTATAAGCAGAGCCGCTACAACTACTCCTGCTCCAATACTGAAAAAATGAAAAATATGCAATGTCAAAAGTATAAAAGTAGCAACAAAAAAACCAATCCCAAACTTAATAGGGCGATAAACATCAGGGAATTCCTTTCTCCCACAATATAAAAAATACTCAAATAGATACTCAAGTAATGACGCTAGAAGTGAAACTCCCGATGACACTAAAAAGACAAAGAAAACAATATTCCAATTATCTATATCACCCTTATAGCTAAATGGCGAAAAATATTCAAGATTCACAAGATACCAAAGTAATGATAAGTCAGAAACCAAAAGTAATATTGTTGTTACGATAAATCTCAAAAAGTGCCTTTCTAACAAATAAACTTCTCGCTGTTTACTATCGACATTTACTCTGATACAATTCTACCAGAATTTCCCCCTCAAATACTGCTTTCTATCTGTCCAAAATAATTTATTAACCTTTATAAGGTGAACGTCTTCATTATTGAAGACTCCCCTACAATAACCCTCATTCTAGAAAGAACACTCAGTTCATACGGATACATTCCTCTTTGTCACACAAGTGACACCTTCTCAACAAAATTCCTTAAAGATAAACCTCATGAATTTTTTATTATGGATACAAATCTATACAAAGCAGACAGCCTAGAAATCTGTTCAAAAATAAAAGAAGTATGTCCATCTGCATACGTCATAGGTATAAATCATAGAGGAACATGGAAAGACAGAATAGAATTTTTAAAAAGTGGTGCAGATGACTGTATTTCGTACCCTTTTCCACCAGAAGAAATACTTGTAAGAATCCAGGCCCTTCTAAGAAGACCCAAAAAATATATCTCAAGTAACCTAAAATATGGGAAATTCTTGATTGACACATATAATCAAGAAGCCTTCTACAACAGTAGATTACTTAAACTTTCTAAAAAGGAATACCAAATACTTGAGTATTTTATTCGAAATAAAGAAAGGAAAGTCTCAAGATCTGAATTACTTGATCATGTATGGGACTACCGTAAATCAAGCAGCTCTAATACAGTAGATGTTCATATCACAAAGCTTAGAAGGAAAATTACAAAAGCTAAAAACAAAAGATATCTCAACAAAGATAATTTTCAACAAAACTCTGAAATACAAACGATATACGGAGTAGGATATCAACTTAAAGATAATTTCGAAGAAAAAGGAAGCTAATCTATCCTCATAGGCATTATTATATGTAGGTAGTTTTCATCCTTTTCTGACTTAAACACACCAGGTGCTGTAGAGTTACTACTCTCCATTATCATAGTCTCCCCCTCGATACAGGAAAGCATATCACTAAGAAACTTTGCACTAAATCCAATCTCTAGCTTATCACCCTCCACTTTAGCCTTGAAACTACTCTCATTTTCACCCACCTCTACAAGTGCTGCCCCTACCTTCACTTCACCTTTTTTAGGGTCTATTTCTATTATTGCCTTATTTCCAATTACATTTCTTGCAAATATATTTACTATTCTCACAGCATTTCTAAACTCATCTGTGTCTACTTCTACCCTTGTCTGATACCCAGTAGGAATTATTTGCTTATACTCTGGAAACTGACCGTCTATCAATCTTGACGTAAGATCAACTTCCTTATATCTAAGTATTACCTGATTTTTGCTTTTTAAAAGGTAAACCTCTACATAATCCTTCTTTTTTGAGTCTCCATCCTCATACAGATCACCTATTATTCTTGCTAACTCCTGCATTGTTCTTGCTGGTATTAATAGATCCAAAGATTCTTTAGTACTCTTCTCAAGCTCTATAAACTGTCTTGCAAGCCTAAACCCATCCACAGATATCAGGGTTAACTTTTTTCCATCCACCTCTACTTTTATACCTGTAAGTACTGGTCTAGACTCATCAGATGCCGAAGCTATTGCTACTCTATTTATAGCATTTTGTATTTCCTCTGGTTTAACCGAAAAAAGAAGATTCCCGTCCTCTATACTTGGAACTTTTGGAAAATCATCGGCTGGTAAAGTGTTAAATTGAGCAGAATTGTTCTTCGTTGTTACCTTTAGAATCTGCTTATCTAAAGTAAGATCAACTTTTTCCGAAGGCAGTGAGTTTACAAATTCGGAAAAAGTTCTCGCTGGAATTGTTATTATTCCTTCTTCTTTTGCTTCAGCACCAATCCATGTATGTACCCCCATCTCTAGATCAGTTGCTGTTAGCTTAAGCTTGCTACCCTCCGCCTCTACTAATACATTAGCAAGGATTGGAAGTCCCGGTTTACTACTTACTAATCTTCCCACTATACCTAACTGCTTAGCTAAACTAATTTGATTACAACCAATCTTCATAAAAAGATACTCACAAAATTATGTTTGGGCAGACTAATATAACGTAAGTTTTTTAATACAGTAATAGTATATAGTAGGCGGTGTGGAATTGTCCAGAAATATTGATTGAGTACTGATAATACAACGTTTTTATAGAGTTCTTTATTGTCGAAAACTTTTATTTTGGTAATACTTCCAGTAGAGGTGTCTATTTGGTTGTTTTGATAGTATTTTCCTAACAAAAGAAATAGTGAAGAGAAAGAATTTCCCTTATCTATAGATATATTAACGATGTAAAACGTTTTGTGGATAACTTTTGGAAAAGTTGTTGATAAACAACATATGTTTAGTTTTTATCCATTACTGAGATTAGCTTTGAGATGGGGAACTTTTAATGGTTGTAGGTAAATATGTTAAAAGAGAGACCCGTTATTATTGCAGGCACTGTCCACAAAATGTGTCCTATTGTCCACAATATTTAAGATGAGGTTTTACTTTGGTAGAGAGGTATTTCAAAATAAAATATTGATCCTTTCCCTTTTTCACTTTTAACCCCTATTTTTCCTTTGTGCGCTTCTATAATGTTTTTTGAGACATATAGACCTAGTCCAGTACCGCCTGTTCTTACAAGAGAGTTTTGGTCTCCTCCGGTATATGGGTCTATCCTCGAGAATTTTTGAAAAAGCTCATCCTGATCCTTTTTATCAATCCCTCCCCCTGTATCTCTTACTGACATTTTCAGAGAGCTTTGGTCTGATATTATTTCTATTTCTATGTATCCCTTGTTAGTATATTTAATGGCATTATTTAAAAGGTTATCAATAACCTCTCTTATCCTTACTTTGTCTACTTCAGCGTGGACTTTGTTTTTAGGCTTGTCAAACTCTATTGATAACCCTTTTTCATTAGCAAGGGGGGTAACGTCTTTAATTGCTTCACTAACAATATCTACAAAATCATGGGTGTCGATCTGGAGAACAAAATACTCATTGTCTATCCTTGTTGTTTCGAGGAAGGAATTTATTATTTGTATTTGCCTTTCTATGCTGTCAATTAATCGTTGGAGATACGTTTTAACTTTGGAGTCAATGGCCTTTGGACTTTCTTTTTTAAGATAATCTTGCAACATATGGAGGTTTGTCTTAATAACGGACGCAGGTGTTCTGATTTCATGGCCTGCCATATCCATTAAATTCTTCTCTTTCTGATATAAAGCCTCAAGGTCATCATATAGTTTTTGAAGTTCTTTATTTTTTGACTGGAGAGATTCCGTTGCCTTGTCGATCTTTTGCTGAAGAGTTTCATTAAATGATTCAACTTCTTTATATAGAAGTGCTCTACCAATCGCTATAGAAGTATTGTCGATGATGCTTTTTAGAAGGGAAGTCTCTTTCCCCTTTGGTATTTTCTTATCGCTTGACTCTCCAAATAGAAAGAGCCCGGAATATTTAGCTTCCTTAGTCATTGGAATCACTATTTGGATATTGTGCTTCTTCATGATTTCTAATACTTCCATTTTTTGATTTGATATCTTGTTACTTGAGTCTTCTCCAATGAGGAAGAGCTCATCTTGGAGAATAAGAGTTTTGTCGCTGTTACTGGAATAGAAGTATTTTGCAAGTTTTTTTAGCTGGTGAATATCTGGAATTTTTACCTGTTGGCTTTGTTCATAAATGATCTTCTTTTCGTCTGTATCTAATAGGACAACAGCAGATGAGGAAATATTGAAGGTGCTATTTATTATTGAAATGAAGAGAGTGGCGATTGCATCAAGATCAAGTTCTGAGGAAAATGTGCTTGTAGAGTACAGCCTGCTTGCCGCCTTGCTCTTACGTTTAGCGAACGTGTAAAGAGACAGGGCTAGAGAGATAATTCCTGTTATTATTATTGAAACATTCTCAATTCTCATAGGACAGTTTATAAGTGTAAGTCTAAAGGTATTATAGTGGACAGGCTAAACTTTTTGAAATGTCTTTGTGGTGATGAAAACATCAGTTTTAAAAAATTCGTGGGAGTTATTTTTTGACTCCTGTGTTGGGGTATAAAGCCCTTATTCATAGCTCTATATTGTGAATTTTTTCCTTGAGTGTTTCATCCTCCTCCATCTTCTCTTCTATCCTATCTACGGCATTGAGAACAGTCGTATGGTCATTCCTATTTAGTTCTCTTGCAATTCTCTCAAGTGGAAGGTCAAGCTCCTTTCTCATAAGGTACATGCATATATGTCTAGGTACCACTATCTCCGATGTTCGTCTTTTACCCCTAATATCTTTTACTGAAATCCCAAACTCTTTACTTACATTTCTGATGATATCTCTTGGAGATGTTTTCTTCCTTTTACTAGCAGAGTCTATATGAAGCATCATTGCAACTTCCTCTTGTGAGGGAATTGTTCCTCCTATTTTTACATGAGTACCTACCTTAATTAACGCACCTTCAAGTTCTCGGATATTGTCATCAAACTCTTTAGCCACAAAGTTAAGGATGTAGTCTGGAAGGAAGATTCCTTTATCATCAGCCTTTTGCTTTATTATTGCTATTCTAGTCTCATAGTCTGGTGCAGAAATATCGGCTACCATTCCACCTTCAAACCTAGACTTCAGTCGATCAGTTAGTTTTTCAATTTCTCTTGGTGGGCAGTCCGAGGCTAGTACGATCTGTTTACCAGTTTGGTATAGGGTGTTGAAAGTGTGAAAAATCTCAGTCTGTGCCATGTCCCAGTTTGATATAAACTGGATGTCGTCTATCATTAATATATCAAGCTTTCTGTACATGTTCCTGAATTCGTTAGTATTGCCCTTTCTTATAGAATTAACCATCTCGTTTAAGAAAGATTCGCTTGGACAATAAAGAACTTTTTTGTTTGGATCTCTGTTTATTACTCTGTTTGCAATAGCATGCATTAGGTGAGTTTTTCCTAATCCAACTCCTCCATAAATAAAAAGTGGATTGTATGATCTTCCAGGGTTGTCAGAGACAGCATCGGCTGCAGCATGGGCAAGTTTGTTGAAAGACCCAACGACGAAGGTTTCAAATGTATATAGTGGGCTTACGTTCCCCTTTTCTCTTGCATCATCTACGAGATTTTGGTGAGTATATGGAATGTTAAAAATGGGTGCCTCGTTTGGGGAAATTGTTGTGCCATCATATCTGCTTTTTACTTTTTCTTCGCCACCATCTATTTCAAAGACAATGTCGATGTCTCTACCGGTAATTTCCTCCAGTAAGTTTTTGATAAGTTTGTGGTGATTTGAGTCAAGCCATTCTCTTGCAAAATTAGAGGGGCATGATATTGTAGCAATTCCATTTTCAACTTGTGCTAGTTCAGTATTTTTAAACCAAGCTGAAAAGTTCTGCGAGGTTATCTTCATCTGAATTTTTTCAAGTGCAATCTTCCAAACCTCGTTTGTATCAATAACCTTTTCCTTAGATCCTTTAGTGTTTGGAGTCTTCAATTTTTTTACAATAGTCTTTAGTCGGGGCAGATGGGACAAATCCTGTTAGGATAGGACAAGTGGAATGTATCACCTTGTGGATAAGTTTTCAAACCCTTAGTGTGAAATTATGAAATTATGTTGTTGAATAGAAAGTTATCCACATGAAATATTAGCTATAATTTCGATAGAGAGTTTTTCCATGTGAGGGAAAGTACATCCTTGAGCATTACAAAACCATATGATAAACTCCTTTCGCAATGCCAAAGAGAACCTATCAACCCAAAAAGAGAAGAAGACTTAAAGTACATGGATTTAGAGCTAGGATGAAAAACCCTGGAGGAAGAAATATTTTAAAAAAAAGGAGGGCTAAGGGAAGGAAGGTCCTTACAGTATCGGATGAGTTTAGAATCCTCAAAAAGAAACCAAAATCTAGAAACAAATAATGCTTTCAAAGGAACACAGGCTAAAAAAAACCTCTAGTTTTCAAAAAGCTCATAAGCTTGGTAAACATATCTCTGGAAAAATTGGAAGAGTAATCATTTATAATCGAAAAGATAATAGCCCATCAAAATTTGGTGTTGTAATATCAGCCGATAGAGGAAATGCGGCAAGACGAAACACTGCTAAAAGGAGGATAAGGCACATTTTTAGGGAAATTTGTAGTAATGTTAAGGATGGATATGACATTTTTTATGTAATTTGGAATGTGGAATTTAAGTATGTTGAAGCTAAATTTGAGATTGAAAAAATGTTGAAAGATGAAATACATACTAATGGGGATAATTAAAATATATCAATTTTTCTTTTCATTTGACTATGGAATACCAGGAAAGTTGTTTCCTGGTGTTAGGGTGTGTCGTTTGTATCCCAGCTGTTCTCAGTATTTTTATGATGCAGTGAAAAAACATGGAAGTGTAAAAGGTACTTTTCTTGGAGTCAAAAGAATTGTAAAATGCGGGCCGTGGACGGAGTATGGTACTTATGATCCAGTACCCTAGTTTATTTTTTTAGGTGCTTTAAATGCTTTCTACAATTTGGAATACAATAATCTTTTATCCAATAATGAACGCATTGCTTGTTTTGTATTCAGTTTTTGGTAGGAGTCTTGGATGGGCAGTAACGGTACTCACGATCGTTTTAAAGATCTGTCTTTATCCATTTACTAAAAGTCAGTTGGAAGCATCTAGAAAAATAAAGATCATCCAGCCTCAGCTAGAGAAACTTCAAAAAAAATATAAGAGAAATCCTAAGAAATTACAGGAGGAACAGCTTAAACTTTACAAAAAAGTTGGGTATAATCCTCTCGGTTGTTTTGCTTCTGTTCTCCTACCACTACCTATACTTTTGGCGATTTATCAGGCAATAAGGATATTTTCTAGCGGTGAAGTTACAGGAATTTACCAGGTTGTAAAAGATATGCTTGGTACGAATGGTGAGATAGATATCAATACATACTTTTATGTCCTCGACCTTTCAGAGTCATACCTTCCTGTTGCCCAAGAGATTGGCTATTTTGCACTCAAGTCTATTCCCTATCTTTTTCTTGTGGTTCTGACTGGTTTAGCTCAGTACCTTTCAGTTAAAGTGTCTTCCTTGAATACTTCAGATAAGGGGAAAAAGAAGAGTGAAAATGAAGAGATGGCAGCGAGTATGAGCAAATCTATGTCTCTTACGTTTCCACTGATGACGACTCTTGTGGCGATGAGTATGCCAGCTGGAGTTACCCTGTATTGGGTAGTACAATCTTTTGTAACCGTTGCTACCTATCTTATATATAACAAACTTAACAACAAAGTAACATGAAGAAAGAGAAGGATATACTCAAAGCAGTAAAGAAAACATTAAAAGATTTATTGAAATTTCTGAATGTTGAGGCAGGGTTTGATGTCAAGGTTTCCAAGTATGAGGATAATGAGAAAAACAAGATAGAGTACATTGATATTGAGGTAAAAGGTGAAGATTTAGGTGTGTTGATAGGCTACTTAGGGAGAAACTTAAGAGCTATTCAGAGGATACTTGGAATGATGGTGAATAAAGAGGTGAAAGATATTGATAAAGATGCTGAGTATGTAAGAGTGGTGGTCGATGTTGCCGGATATAGAGAAGGAAGAAAGGATCACCTGGAAAAGTATGCACTTCAGGTAAAGGATGAGGTGTTGGAATCAGGGGACGAGGTAGATATGCCAAGCATGACGGCCTTTGAAAGAAGAGTAATACATCTTACATTATCAAAATATGGTGAGGTAAAGACTGAAAGTTTTGGTGAAGGAAGAGAGAGACATGTGAGGGTGATGCCTGCCGGCAAATAATGAAAATTAATAAGGTAGCCTCTAAATTTACATATCTTTTACCTGCCCTAATAATATTCTTTGGCCAGTTTAATCTGGCGTATCATTTTCTTTCAACATACGCATATGTCGATGGCTGTTATGTGAATTATTACGAATTTGTTGTTCATATAGTAGACCTCTGTTTTTTAGGGAGTTTATTGTGGTATGTTTTTTACATTAAACTTTGGAAAAACAAAAACTGGATTATCCTTTCAACATTTTCTTTTTTTCTGTGGATTGTGCATAACCTGATTTTCCTTGATCCGATAGTCTTTTATTGGTCAGCAAGGTTGTTTTTGTACTTTCTCAGCGCTTTCTCCATTCATTATTCACTTTCGAGTCTGGGGAAAAAGCAAAAAGCAATAACTGGTAGATATATTGTTTTAGGCCTTGCAGTATCTTCCATATTTCAATCGGTAGTTGTTCTACTTCAGTTTTTCAGAAATCGCACAGTAGGCTTGCATTTTTTGGGAGAGTCGTTTGTTCAGTCTGGTATAAGTGGAACCAGTGCAGTTGTCCTTTCTGCTGGGACATTTTTAAGGGGATATGGGACATTTCCACATCCAAATATTGTTGGTGGGTTTCTTTCTGTATGCTTGATATTTTATTTGTCCTATTTACTTTTTCAAAAAGAGAAAACGAGGTTATGGATACTTATACCGTTGTTGACTACCGCTGCTGGTCTGATCGTTACTTGGTCTAGGAGTGCGTGGATTTTTTTTAGTGTTGGTTTTCTTATTCTACTTTACTTATTTTTTAGAAAGCAGAGGTCGAGTTTTGCAAGAAAAGGGCTAGGTGTTTTGCTTGTTATATTTGGTGCACTTCTTATTTGGTTTGCGGTTGGTAACGATCAGATTTCTGTTGGATTGAGAAAAAGAATAATAAGGCAGAGTGCTAATTACGACGAGAGTGTCATTCAAAGAAGGCAGCTAAACCAAAAGGCTGTACAGATGTATGAGGACAATATTTTGACAGGTGTGGGAGCTGGGAAATTTATTGAAAGGATAAGTGCAAGTCCAGTATATACAGGTGATGGCCTAAGGATAGTGCAGCCGGTTCACAATGTGTTTCTTCTTGCAGCTGCTGAGCTAGGGTTTATGGCACTTTGGATATTTTCTTATTTTCTGTATCACTCCATTAAAGGCTTAAGAAGATCGTGTTATTTATTCTTTCCTCTTTTGTTTCTTCTTACGGTTGGAAATCTGGATCACTATCCTATTACTCTCCCGCAAGGCTTACTAATACTCATTATTCTTGATTGGCTGGTGGTACTTGGGGAAAGTATTGGCAGTTAAGTATTTATAAAACTGGTAAATTCCTATAAAATTGTTTCATTGTGAAAGATTCAACTGTGGAAATTTCAAAAGCCTACGATCTTAAGGAAGAAATGGGAATATATAAGCTATGGGAGGATTCGGGTTTTTTTGATCCGGATAAGATGGAAAGTAAAAAAGATCCATTTGTAATAACTCTCCCACCTCCTAACGCAAACGCAGGGCTTCACGTTGGAACCACTTGCGGATATTCATTTCAAGATGCGATGGGAAGATATCATAGGATGAAGGGGCAGCCCACTCTCCTACTTCCAGGGAAAGATCATGCCGGTATTCAAACGGAGGCTGTGTTCGCAAAGGTGTTAAAAAAACAAGGTGTTGATAAATGGGAAATTGGGAGAAAAGAGTTTTATAAGAGAGCTTATAAATTCTGTATGGATAATGCAGAACATGCAAGAAATCAGGAGAGAAGAATTGGACTTTCGGCAGATTGGTCGAGAGAGAAGTTCACGTTAGATCCAAAACTTTCGGGAGTTGTATTTGAGACTTTTTATAAAATGTTTGACGAAGGTCTGATATATAGAGGTAGTTATATTATCAACCAGTGTACGAACTGTAGAACTGCTCTCGCTGATATTGATACAGATCATGTTATGAAAAAGGGAATTTTTGCATATATCAAATATCCGATTGCAGGGAGTAAAGATGAGTTTGTGACCGTTGCTACAACTAGACCTGAGACTATGCTTGGAGATACAGCTGTTGCTGTGAATCCAAGAGACAAAAAGAACAAGAAGTATGTGGGGAAAATGTTGGTGCTTCCCCTTACAGACAGACAAATACCTGTGGTTTCTGATGACAGCATAGATATGGATCTTGGTGCCGGTGCATTGAAGGTTACCCCAGCCCACTCTTCCATCGATTATAAACTTGGTATAAAACATGGACTTGAAATTCTCAATGTAATAAATGAGGAAGGTAAAATGAATGAAAATGCCCCGAAGAAGTATGTTGGAATGACGGTAAATGAGTGTAGAGATGAAGTGTTAAAAGACCTGAAAGATCAGGGATATCTTGAGAAAGTTGAGGATATTCAACATGAGGTGATTGTGTGTGAACGGTGTCAGAATGATATTGAACAGATAATGTCCAAGCAGTGGTTTGTAAATGTTGATCCGCTTGCAAAGGAATGTTTGAAGGCATTAGACGAAGGTGGAACCAAGGTTATTCCAACATTTCAGGAAAAAGTATTAAGGAATTGGTTTGAGAATATTGAGCCTTGGTGTATTTCTCGACAATTGTGGTGGGGACATAGGGTTCCAGTTTGGTATTGTGGGAGTAAAGAGCTTTATGACTGGTTGCTTGATAATCCAGAAAAATCTAAGGCTGGGTTTGAAAAGGAGACAGGAAAAAAGGCCGAGGGATGTGGGCATGTGATTACAGGGGAAGTAAAGCCAGAAAAATGTAATAAGTGTGGATGCACAAAATTTGAGCAGGAGACTGATGTGTTTGATACATGGTTTTCTTCTGGACAGTGGCCATTCAGTACAATGGGTGGAATTGAGGGAGAAGATTTCAAGAGGTTTTACCCTACTGATGTCATGGAAACTATGCATGATATTCTCTTTTTCTGGGTGGCCAGGATGATGATGCTTGGAATGTATAGGACAGGGAAAACACCATTTCATACGGTATATCTTCATGGGATGATACTTGCGCCAGATGGAAAGAAGATGTCAAAGTCAGCTGGCAACGGTATTGAGCCTGAGGAGGTATATGATAAGTATGGTGGGGATGCTCTTAGACTGTGGTATTTTCTGGATACTATGCCGGCAAGGCCCTCTCCTATTCGGTATGAAAAGCTTCAGGGAAATAGGAATTTCGTAAACAAGATATGGAATGCCAGTAGGTTTGTAATGATGCAGCTAGAAGATTTGTCAGGTACAGATATGAAAGAACTGGACGGTTTAGTCGAGGAAAATGTGAAGTCTTTATCTAAATCCAAAGATAAGTGGATATCACAAACAAATGATTTTGCAAAAAGCGTGACCGAATTTATTGAGAAGTACAGATTTAATCTGGCGGTAGAAAGCTCAAGGGAGTTTTTCTGGCACACATTCTGTGATGAATGGATTGAGGAAACAAAGAATCTCATCCAAAGGGAGCCGGATAAAAAATTGGAATATTTGTCTAGGCTTATTTCTGTGCTTGTGATACAAATGAAGGTACTCCATCCGTTTGCGCCTTTTGTAACAGAAAAAGTATGGCAAAGCTTGATTAAAATAGGATTACTTGACTGGGAGAGTGAGTTATTGATGGTATCAGATTGGCCGGTTTAGTTACAGCAAATTCTCCACTAGTTTTTTGAATTCTTTTAATTTCTCCTCAATTTTTTTCTTATCAATCTGGGAATTTCCTTGGAGTATTACAAGTATATCCTTTGTGTCGGTTGTAATTTTTGTTCTATCGCATTGTTTTACTGTAAGTCTGCATATTACACCTTTATCATCAATGTAACAGTATTCTCCTTTTTTAGCCGTCATTTTTTCATCATTTCCCATTTGAGTAAATTCTTGATCTTCTTTTAACATCACCAACTTTACATTTCCAACTATTTTTGACATATCGTGTGCGCCAAATGTAATTCCAGATTCGATTGAAAAGATGTTGTATAGGTCGACAAATGTATTTATATTGGGGATATTTCCCTTCTCCAGAAGCAATTCAGTAAGTTTTTCACTTGCGGCCGGAAGGTTCTTTTCCTTTGAATACATGTCATGTTGCTCTCTGTATGCCTTATTTTCTGGAATGGCGGAAATGTCTTGTTTTTCATATTTTTTAATTAGTTCCTTTTGCTTTTCTTCCATCCATTTTTTTAAGGTTGAACTTTGTCTTTTGATGTTCAAGTTCTTAATTATTGTCCATGTGATTGGGATATCCTTTTTAAGATTTTCATTCTGAACTAGTTCAAAATTTGAATAGTCAACGGTTTTCACATTCTCTGTTACTGGGTCAATTTTATTAAAGAGTACTTCTGGCTTTTCTTTTATTTTGATATTCTTTAATTCTTCAAATTTCCAGCCTTCATCTTCATATTCAATGTTCAAAAGTCTGAATATTTTGTCGGATATTTCTGGCATGAATGGCCTCGATGTTATCGCCAAGGCCTTTATGATTTGAATACAGTCATATATTGTCTGGCTGCACTTTTGTGGATCTGACTTGAGTGTGGCCCAAGGTTGATTCCTATCAAAATATTTATTTCCAAATTGGGCAAGTTCTATAAAGCTGTCAGTTGCTTTTGAAAACTCACATTTTTCGATAAGATCACCGACCCCTTTAATTGACTTGTCTATTGCGTTTTTGACCTCTGTGCTTATGGTCAGTTTTTCTTCGATTATTCCATCGAGTTTTGAAAATACAAAGTAGAGATTTCTATTTATAAAGTTCCCGAAAGTTGCGACAAGTTCATTATTATTTAGATCTACGATATCCTTATACGTGAACTTTCGATCGTGGTTTTCAGGTGCATATTTGCAGAAGAAATATCTCACTAAATCTGTACCGTACTGATCTAACAGTAAATCTGCTTCAAGTAATGTGCCTTTGCTTTTTGAAATTTTTGTTCCTCTTTCAGTAAGAAACTGGTTTGCAGGTATATTGTATGGAAGATTTAGTGGTTCGGCTCTTGTTTCTCCAGGCAAACTTGGCTCATATTTTCCATTTTTATATTTCTTGTTGTATGCAATTATTATTGCTGGCCATAGTATTGTATGAAACGGAATATTGTCTTTGGCGATGAAGTAGAAATGCTTTGCCTTAGGGTTTTTCCAAAAGTGTTCCCATTTACTTGGATCTTTGCTTTTACTTGCCCACTCGATGGATGCGCTTAGATATCCCATTACTGCCTCAAACCATACGTATATGTCTTGGTCTTTGTATTTTTCGATTGGGATATCAACTCCGTACCCTATTTTTCTTGACACGGCCCTTTCTCTTAGTCCCTCTTTTAACCATGATTGAGCAAATCCTATTACCCTTTCTCTCCAAACATTTTTACTGTTTTTAACTAATTCTCTTATCTGTTTATCAAACCTGGGTAGATCAAAAAATAACACTGTATGTTTTTTCAGTATAGGTTTTTCTCCCGTAAGTTTACTTTTGGGGTTTTTTAGATCTGAAGGATCAAGAGTTCTTTCACAGCCATCATTGCACTGATCGCCTCTTGCTTTTGTGTTGCCACAATATGGGCATGTGCCCTCGATATATCTGTCTGCTAGAAACTGTTTTGCTTTTGGATCGTAGTACTGTTCGACTTCTTTTGGGTATATGTCTTTGTTTTCGTACATTACTTTAAATAGGTTTTGTGCGATCTCTTTGTGGTTTTGTGATTCTGTAGTAGTAAAGATGTCCCATTGAGTATTTAGTTTTTTAAATGTTTCTAGAAAGGATTTACTGTACTTTTCTGCAAGTTTATCTGGCGGCAGTCCTTCTTTTTGGGCTTTTACTGTAACAGGAGTTCCGTGTGCATCAGCACCGGAGACCAAAAGTACGTCATTACCTTTTTGTCTGTGGTATCTTGCAAAGACATCGCATACCACATTTTGTCCTGCGAGATGACCAATATGTAACTTTGAGTTAGCATATGGCCAGGAAACACCTATAAATATTGTTTCTTTGATTTTTATGGTAGTAAAAATTTGATTGTTACAATAGGATTATACAAAGATTGCCATTTTTTAACAATAAAATCTATAATATCTTCATGTCCATAGAACTATTTCAACAGTATTGCAAACAAAATAAAATAGAGGTTGATGTTCTTAATGAGGGGTCTACAACTCATACAGCGAGGGACTCGGCGAAAACTCACGGTATTGACTTGAACAGGATTGTTAAATCATTATTGATCAAAATTGGAGGTGAGTTTTGTGTTTTTCTTGTGCCAGGTAACAAAAGGTTAGACTTTAAATATCTTGAGGAACGTTTTGGTACGGAGGATATTAGAATGGCAACTGCAGACGAGGTGAAGGAGATGACCGGTTATTCTATCGGAGGTGTTCCACCTTTTGGGCATAAGAAAAAGTTGAAAACGCATATTGAAGATGGTTTTCCAGCCAGTAAGCAACTGTTAGCAGCAGCTGGAAGAGAAGATTCTGTGTTTTGGGTAGGTTTGGATAAGTTGAAAGAGATTGCCGCTGGCTAGACTCATAGTGTGTTTTCGTGAGATAATTCCATACGTTTAATGTTTTTGGCTGGATATTATGTCTCCGCAAGAAGAATTAGATGATTATATTGCTGGCAGTGAGGATCGTGATCCATTACTAACCTTTCTGCCCCTGGGACTACCTGATATGTTCGGGCAAGAAATCATCGCTAGTCCCGATAATAAGAAATTTGAGATTATTATTCACAATGATCCTGGAGGCCACAGACCAATTGATATTTTCGAAAAGGTTGTCGGTTTCACATATGAAGTGTTGATTAATGCAAAGCGAGTTAGTGTGTGTGGGTCCTCTTTCTGCAAAGAAGACGGTAAGGAAAATATTGGAAAGATAGATAAGTTTAACGAAGACCTTGTTCTTTTCCTCCAAAAAGGGGTAATGTCGAAGTTTTTATATGATGCATTTCCCGATAATGGACTCAGAAGATCCTTTTTGGGTCGTATTATTCTTGGAGCACCGCGGGAAATATCTATTGACTGGTATGAAAATTCACAGGAAGAGGCAGAAAAAAGAAAAAGGGAAGAAGAAGCTTTTGGATCGTTAGTAGAAATGGATCCATTAGTCGTTATGAGAATGGTGGGGGATTTCTGCTCTGAGATACCTTTAAGATATAAACAAATAATACGGAAGGAAGGGAAGAATACAGCAAATGGATCTGGACGTGTTTCTATTGCAATAACCAAGAAGGAATTTACGCTCATAAAGTATTTTGCACATAAGTTCGAACAATTCAGCCGTTTGGATGGCGTTGGTAAACATCGCTCATTTAAGCCAGGAGGTAAATATCGTTCAAAAAAGCCAAGAGGAAGAAGAGGGAGGGAAATTATGGACCTAGAACAAAACGAGATAAAAAACATGCTCGAATCGAATAAAGAAGCTTTATCTCCAAGGGAGAGAATCATACTTGAGTTAAGGTTTGGTCTTCAGGGTAGAGAACCAAGAACTCTTGAGGAAGTGGGAGAAAAGTTTAACTTAACAAAACAAAGAATTAAACAAATTGAAGCAAAAGCATTAGAAAAGTTAGAAGACGCATCTACTTAAGAATTTAGCAATAGTTGAATATGTATAAACGTTGTGCAACGGCATATATTAATGATTTCCAACTTGAGGTGTTCGTAATTCCTATTTTTCCTTTTTTATAACAGCATAATTGGTAGGTGCTATCTTGAGAGAATAAGAAAAGAAGAAAAGGTCAGTGAGATTTTTTGGGTTTTGTCCCCATATAGGTTTTTTAGCCAAACCACGAATTCCTTTATCCCACTGACCATTTTGTTATCGCTGGCTAGACTCATAGTGTGTTTTCGTGAGATAATTCCCCTATCAACTAATTTCTGCATTTAATTAATAATGAACTCCATAAATGGAGGGACGAATGCTAGGAAACAAGGTTCAAGTCCTACTGAAAGAGGGGATGCAATTACTCCCATAGTCATTAATTTTTCGATGAAAGAAATTGAAAAGTGCATCAATAGTGCGGAGAAAAATCCATATGGTAGTTATTTAATAGATGTTTCTGGTGGCAATGATAGTGATGGATATGTAGACTCTTTTTGGGGTGCGGAGAACCATCTAAAAGTTTGTTTGGGGCAATATTTAGGCAGTAGAGAAAAGATCCAAAAATTGGCTGAAAGTTATGATGGTATTGAAATTTTTTATAGGCATGTATCAGAATTTTTAGAAAATGGATTAATAAGTACTGGGTTCTACAAAAAGTTTGGAAGAGATTATTTGTTTTTGAAGTACTATGCCATGTATCTTATATTAAATAGAGATAGAGTCCTTATCCGTTACGGAGAGGAGAAGAAAAAGTCTCGGGCGCAAATCAGGCTATATGAATTGGAGAGAAAACATGGAAACTTAGTAAATTTGGACAGCATTGACAAAATGCATCAATCTAAGGCTGCGATAGGGAGAGTCAGGCGGAAACTTCAAAGAGATCGTAAAATACAGATTAGTGCTTGTGATTACAAGGTTTTGAGTTTGTATATAGATTTGATAAAGCCATTTTTTCGTATGAGCCTTGACGACAAAGAGTAGTGTTGTCGTTTTATTGAAAACATTAAGAAAAGAAGAAAAGGTCAGTGAGATTTTTGGGTTTGGTTCCCGTACGGGCTTGCTAACCAAACCACAAATCCCTTTATCCCACCGACCTTCTGTTATCGCTAGCTAGAAACTATGGATCACTTACTTTCGGTGATCATTTTTCTCTCCCACACCACGTGTAGGTCTCGTTCGCGTCTTCTTTCTCTCCTCTTTTTTGTGATCAGAGTTACGCTGTTTAGTTCCTTTTTTGCACATATATACTCCTTTGCAATTTGTGCCCTCCGACCGGGGGTTTTACAATGAGCTAGCGACATGAGCTATAGGATATACTCTTATACCCCATTCTGTCAATATTCTGTTGTTCATAAAATATTTCTGGTAATATTTCTATTGAATGGGAATACCTCTGAAAATCGCAAAAATTGTAGGAAAAGTTCTACTTGGGTTTTTAGGTTTGATAGTGATCTTCTGGATTGTTTTATCAATACTGTCCCCTTTTGGAATTCCAGAAGGGAATAGTGTTGACTATATGAAAGGGGTATGGATGCCTGATCCGCGAGAGCATTTTTCTGCCTATTTCAATATGGAACGTTTGAGGGAAGATGGAGTGAACACAATTTCCCTTGGTCCCCTTGCCTACAATAAATTACTAGCGACTATTCACAGACCGTTCATTTCAGCGATAGTAAAAAAAGCACATAAAAATGGTATGGCGGTTCATATTGCCCCAAATAGCTGGGGTCCAGGATTTAGTCATGAAGATCCACACATTGAAATGGAAGATTTGCTTACAGAACAAGCTATTTACTGGGCAGAATTTGCTGAACAGTACAATGTGGAATATTTTTCTCCTCAGAATGAACATGATGTTGTACTTGGATGTGGGTTTGGTGCAAAGTGGGCCCAGGATATTTTGGATGATATTCGAGAGGTATATTCAGGTGAGATAATACTTAAAATTGGATCGGTATACTGTGAAGCTGATCCAGATTATCAAATAGAAATAAAGTCTTTAGGAGATGAAAATAGCTTCTGGCCAGGCAAATTTTCGGATGCTACGGGATACGACTATTTCATGATAGATATATTGCCATTTAGTGATGATGTGGATAGGGATTTGTTTTTGGAAGATCTTGAAAATATATTGGGGTATGCAAGACAGGAGGTTGAAAGGAAAGAATTGAAGGGGTTTATGATAGGTGAATTTGGATATCTGACCGAAAAGCCTGCGATGGTTGCAAGTATTATGCCTGGACCAGAATTAACAGAAGAGGAACAGGCTCAAGGAATTGAGGACTATTTGGAGGTTGCAATGCCAATGGTTGATGGAATAGTATATTGCGGCTGGACTCTAGATGGATATGGATTTAAGGACAAACTTGCCGAAGATGTAATAAAAGAAAAATTTAGTTCATACTGAGGAGCACATGTGAGGCAGAGTGCCCCTCAGAAAGAACTCTTATAGATGAATAGAAACGTAATATCGCTGTTGCCAGAGGTAAAAGATTTCCTCAAAATCTAAAATATGTTTCTCTGGGAAGAAAAGTTCCCAGTTTTTCTGAGTGGATAATCCGATGATATACATCGGTAGTTTGGGTAATGTTTTTCCGTCAGAAAAAGAGATAATCTTTTGATTGTATCTAACAACAATTAAATATCTTGGGCCATCTCTAGAGGGTAGAAATTTGTCCCTTCTTGTTTCGGACCCTCTCATTATGATCTCCAACTCCTTGTATGGATCTTCTGAAACCCAGACATTTCCAGTATGGAGAGGAGAAACGTGAGATTTTTCAGCTTCTGATAACAATGCCAATCCTAGACCTTTTAGTATAGCCTTATACTTCCAGTTTAATCTCGCGGTTTCTAAAAATGCAATTATTTCCGCCATTTCTTCTTCTCCTTTCGTTTTTTAAGAGCTTTAGAGGATTATATGTTTTCTATGGGGTACTTGGCAATATCATTGTTGTAATACTGATATAATCTTTGAGTATGAAAATTGCAGTTGATTTAGATGATGTGTTAATCCAGTTTAATAAAGGGTTTCTAGATTATCATAATAAGAAGTACAATACCTCTTTCGATATGGTTTCGGATCGTCCTTTTAGATACGATGAGTTTCTTGGGATATCTGTAGAAGAGGTTGTAGTAAGAGTTGTAGATTTTTATAAATCATCAGAATTTATGAAGTTGAAGCCTATGGATTTTTCACAGGAATCGGTTAACAAACTTGTTAAAAATAACAAACTAATAATACTTACTTCTAGACCTCCGGACATGAGAGGACTTACAGAAGTTTGGACAAAGAAATACTTTGGGAATGTTTTTGAAGAAATTATTTTAACGGGACAATTTGATCTGTCCGCTAATAAGAAAGAGATTACCAAATCTGCAGTCTGTGAAGAAAAAGATGTTAGTCTATTTATCGATGATGCAGTTCATTATATTGAAGAGGTATCCAGGATTGGGGTCAAGTGCTTGCTTTTTGATAGGCCATGGAATAAAAGTTATGATCCTCCTAAAAATGTAAAAAGAGTGATGAACTGGAAGGAAATTGTGGATGCTGTAAGTGGATTTTAAGTTGGACTTTCTTTTCCCTTCCCTATATATTTAGTAAAGATAAATTAATCTGTCTCTATCAATGGTAACAGAAACACCTTCAAGTGCCCCTATCCCTAATCCACCAGCTCAGCAGCCTGCTCAACCAGCTCCACAGCAAGCTCAAGCTTCAAGTGAAGTTAAGGAGGTTCCAAAGCCAGCAGGAGAAAAGAAAAAGATGAAAGAAATTTACATTCTCGTTATTATGCTGGCAATTATTGCGCTTGGACTTGTAGGGTATATCGTCTATTCTGAAATATTTTTAAGCGAAGAGCAGGAGGCTACTGAAGAAGAGGGAGAGGTGCCAGTGGAGGAAGAAGCGACGGACGTTGAAGTTGAGGATGTCGATGAGGGGGTGAGTGATACGGAAACATTTACAGGAGACTATCTTACAGCAGAAATTCCAGTTGGATGGGATATTATTGAGTACGAGGATGGTGATGGAACAGATATGGTCGCAAGTGGTGTCGATTTTGTGGGGTTGACTGCATTTGAGGTTTTAAACTATGGAGGTGAGATAGTATTTAGAATGTATGCAGTATATGGCATCGGTGGTATTGATGCATGTGATGAGTATGTTCAGTTTGAGGATTTTAATGAGGATGATTATGACGATATCGTTGAGTCATCGGCATTTGTTGATACCGTAACTGAGCTAGTTGACTACACAGATGTTGAATATACAGAGTTTACATTTCTTGGTTTAAGGGTTCGAAGGGTGGAAAAAGAGTTATTTTGGGATACGATTGAGGGAGAGACGTATTTTGAACCTGCATGTAACATATCTTATGCTGTATGGAATCTGGAAGGCCTTGTCTTTAGTGATGGTGATATGGATTCAAGTGCGTATATGTGGGAAGTGTCAGATACTGCTACAGAGGAGGAATTGCTGAAGCTTGATGAGATTCTGGATTCAACGGACCCAGCGTAGATACAATTGATCTATACAAAGAGCCTGAGAATACTTTGGGGTTTTGCATGTTTGTCGTATAAGTATTGTATTACTGCCTTGATAGGAAAGTATTCCAGATGAAGAATTGGAAGAAGATCCTCGAGTAAATCTGAGTTTGCCTCGTTATCGATATAAGTAACCTTTGGTTTTGGTAAGGCATGTAACCGTCTATTATCTAGTAATATATAGAACAGTGATGACTTTATATTGTCACCGTTCTCGTCTTTCTGGATATATGTGTATAATTCTTTTGGCTTAATCTTGCTTAGCTGAGACATTATCGAAACCGCATCTTTGGACACTAACGTTTTGTTTTTAAGTACCCCTAGCGCTTGTTCCGGATCGTTCACTGATTTTTCAATTGCCGTATAAGGTAAGATATATTTTTCGATTTCATATAGGTTATTTAAGGTAGCATTGGAATATTCTTGGACCATGGGATATCTTTCATCTTTTATGCAAAATCTTAATCCTGGAGATCCACTAAGAATTAAATGTTTGTCTCCGTCGCTGTGTCCCAAGGAAATAACTCTTTCAAACTGACCTTTTTCAATTAAACGTAAAACCCCCCATCCCTTTTCTTTATCTCCTATTGTCAACCCTGGTCTCTCTATGGAGTTATTTTCATCGAATTTTACCTTGCTTGCTAGGACATTTATGTAATTCAAGCAGTTTCTATGTAGTGACATATTGATCAAATCATATATTCCACTACTAACCAGGACAGAAAAGATATTTGAGTTTTTAAGATATCGGTTTGAAATTTGTATGAAATCATTTGAAAGTGGTACCTGATCAGCAGCGTAAGACATCATTAGCAAGTACTGCATATTATTTGTCCCGAGATAGTTATCCCAGAGCATAATAGTACTTTCAAGTGAAGAGTCTGGGACTTTGGGGTGATCTCTTCCAGTAATTGTTGAAACACCGTTAGATAATGTGCGCGAAAGGTGCCCCTGGGTAATACACTCGTCCACATCGCTAACAAATAATGTATCTTGGTGAGGTTTTTTGTTTGATAATATTTGGTCTATCTCTGCATCTAAAAGTTGAGGATTTTCTTGGATAATGATATCAATGATCTCTGGGGTAATGTTTGGCTTTTGAGTTTGTGGATCATTTTCTGACAAGTCTTTCATTATGGAGAATGATACTATAGGGCTGGGATAAGTTCAAGCTGGAATATTGGTTTGTTCTGTTCCAGAAGACTTTAGTGGAAAAGTAGTACAGGCAGCAAAAAAGGGCAATTCCAACAGATGTTCATGTTGTGAACCGCCCTTTTTCTCTTTTGCTCATTTCTTTACTCGTCTAACCAACGTTGAACAACTTTCCTTGTCTCTAAAACAAGTGCTTCAACGTTTTGTCCATCAAGGACCTTCAATACCGTGATGCTTACGGAAAGTTTCGTAGAAACTTTCCAATGTTCAGTCGTGAAAACATAGTATCTCGGATTGTCGTCATGTATGATAATTTTTGAAAACATGATTGGCTTTCCAATATACTCTAACGTTGGGTCGTTGTCCGAGAGACGTGGGTCACTATATCTGTGTCGGGGTTGTATAGGTATTTCAGTTAACCCATGCGATAAACCTGCTTCGCGAATACCTTTGTCTTCAACCACATATATTCTGTCGACCATCCTCGTTCCGTTAATGAGTTCCCTCACGGTTGGAATTCGTAAGAGCCAGTCAATCTGTAAGGTCTCAACAGAAATTGTCGAAACCTTCTTGTAGTAATGTTCATCTCCCAGAGCTAGTAAGCCCAAGAACACGAAATCATCTACATAACCTAACCATTTTTTCTTTCTCATCGGAACCTCCGATATGAGTGTTATCCTTGGATTTTCCACGTCACCGACGGGAAGGAGTAACACTACCTTCCTATGTTCCAAAAACACAAAAAGGTAATGTCACTTACAAGGATTTTTGTATAAGAGCAAAAGAGAAATTGATGTAATTGGGGCAGCCATCAATCTGGGGTGATTGTACTATGGGATGGATATTTATTCAATATGTAAGATGCGTATCTTTTTATCTCTCTTCCAACTTTTTATCTGAGCTTCCCTTTTAAGAGCCTCTGACCTAGTATTGAATTTTTCTGTATAAACAAGTTTGAATGGGAGTTTTGAAGCAACGTATTTGGATCCTTTCTTTTGCTTGTGTTCGGATAGTCTTCTTTTAAGATTTGTTGTAATACCGGTGTAAAGGGAGTTATCGTTGCATTTTAGTATATAAAGTGTGTACATACTGTGATTATAGAATCAGAGGGTGTGAACACAAGGGTTTCTGGTTTTCCTTCCTTTGGCCCTTCGACCAGACTCATCGCAGGTGAGTTCAGTATAGAAAAAATCAACACCGATATAACGGTATTTTAGAATAATTGTTGAAAAGCTGATTCAAAATGTGAAATAATGGTTGGTAATCTCATCAACCATTTTAGATGTCTAAATATGATGTAATTGTTGTTGGTGCGGGACCTGCTGGAATATTTTCCTGTATTGAACTTATCAAGTTATCCTCCAAGAAGAATATTCTCCTTTTGGAGCTTGGGGATGGGATAGAAAAGAGGAAAGAATCTGACGTTATGACAGGTTTTGGTGGGGCTGGCACATTTTCTGATGGTAAGCTTCACTACACTCCCAAACTCTCTCATGAAAGAGCTCTGCATCTGTTAGATATTGAAAAATATCAGGAAATACTGGATCAGGTTGATAAGACATTTAAGAAGTTTGGAGTTGAGGCGAAGTATTATCCTAAAAACGTTAAAGAGGTAGAAGCTCTTGTAGAAGATGCAATTCTTCATGACATCGATCTTGTAGTCAGGAAAACTCAGCATGTGGGTACAGACAAATTAATGCCGGTAATGAAGAAGATGCAGAAGTATTTAGAGACGTCAGGAGTCAAACTGAAGACCCATGTCAATGTGAAAGATATTATTAGAAATAGAGGGAAAGCCATTGGTGTAAAAGATAGCAATGGGAAAGAATATTTCTCAGAAAAAGTATTACTTTGTCCAGGCAGATATGGAGCAAAGTGGCTACAAAAGCTTGGAGATAAGCAAGGAATAGAATATAGGTATGAGAAGGTAGAAGTTGGTGTAAGAGTAGAGTTTCCAGCAGTAGTGATGAAAAAGTATGCTGATGCTCTATATGAAGTTGTGTTTCAGATGCGAACACCTACATTTGATGATTTAGTAAGAACCTTCTGTTCCTGTCCGAATGGGTATGTGTCTGTGGAGAACTATGGAGGATATATATGTGTGAACGGATGCTCGAATTCTGACCATAAGTCGAAGAATTCAAACTTTGCCCTTCTTTGTAAAGTTGGCTTGACGGAGCCAGTGGAAAACACGATTGAATATGCAAAATCTATTGCGGAAGTTGCATCTACAATTGGTGGTGGAAAACCAATTATTCAAAGACTTGCAGATCTTCGAGCTGGAAGAAGAAGTACCTGGTCAAGTATTCTCAAATCTCTGGTATCTCCAAGTTTAAGGGAAGTTACTCCCGGTGATATTACAATGGCACTTCCGTATCGTATAGTTACTGGAATTATTGAGGGTCTAGAAAGGCTTGATGAGGTAATGCCTGGTTTAAATTCTGGATCTACCCTACTCTATGCACCAGAGGTTAAGCTTCGATCATCTAAAGTGAAGGTCACTTCAGATATGCAAACTACAGTAAGAAATCTCTTCGTTGCAGGTGATGCGTCTGGTGTGTCTGGATCAGTCACTGGTGCTGCTGTTACCGGAATTATGGCAGCAAGAGGTATTTCAAAATAATTTATTTATTAATAAAATGAGAACTGTGGGTACTATTGTGCGTGGCATTCGAACTCCTATTATTAGACATGGTGATGATTTGGAGCAAATAGTCATGGATTCGATAGAAAGGGCTGCTAAAAATGAAAATTTTAAGTTAAATGATAGGGATGTTATAGGTATTACAGAAGCGGTTGTAAGCATTACACAGGGTAATTTTGTTACGCTAGACCAATTGTCAAAAGAGTTTAAAAAGGTCTTTCCTTCAAAAGTAGGGGTAGTGTTTCCGATATTAAGCAGGAATAGATTTTCACTCATACTTAAGGCTCTGGCAGATGTGTCGAAAGAGGTTCATGTATTATTAAGTTATCCTTCTGATGAAGTTGGTAATCAGCTAGTTAACTCGGAAGTTATGGATGCAAAAGGAGTGGACCCCTTCAAGGATTCGTTTGAAGAGCGTGAGTTTAGGGAAATATTTGGAGATAAGTTGGCTCATCGGTTTACAGGTGTAGACTATATTGAGGCGTATAAAAAGTTGGGAGATGGAAATGTAACGATACATTTTTCAAATGATCCGACATCAATACTTAAGTATACGAAAAATGTGCTCGTTTCAGATATTCACACAAGGTTTAAAACGAAAAAGATTATAAAAAAGGCGGGAGGTAAGCTAATTATTGGCTTGGATGAGATCTGTAATAAGAAAATTAGGAAGCATGGATATAACATTGAGTATGGTTTGCTAGGATCGAATAAGGTTGCAGAGGATAGATTGAAACTTTTTCCTAGAGATTGTGATATTTTTGTTGATAAAATAAAAGATAGAATTAAGAAACGGTATAAGAAAGAGGTAGAGGTTTTAGTTTATGGTGATGGTGCATTCAAAGATCCTGTTGGAAAAATCTGGGAGCTTGCAGATCCAGTGGTGTGCCCAGGGTTCACCGAGAAACTTATTGGAACGCCCAAGGAGTTGAAATTAAAGTACATTTCTGAGAACTGGGACTCACAGGGTGATCTTGGTGATTATGTGAAGAGTATGATTAGAATGAAAAATACTAAGGATTATGATGTAGAAAAATCTTTAGGTACTACACCAAGACAGCTAACAGATCTGCTCGGAAGCTTATGTGATTTAACAAGTGGAAGTGGGGATAAGGGAACGCCCGTTGTGTTGGTACAAGGGTACTTTGATGACTACACTGTAGAGTAGTAGGTGGAGTTGAAGTGCTTGTACTGAGCTTGCCGAAGTGAAGAGAGGCAATGGGACTGGTTAGAACTTTGAGACTGTCCTATTTATTATCTGAAGTGGTGTCAAAAAGTAGTCGATTAAATAGTACTGTTACGAAAGAGGCATTAAAAAATATTCCCAACATAGCGGCAAATTGATACAAGATACTGTAGAAAGACGGCAATTTATCTAGCTTTTCTATATTATTTCCAAGTGTTAGCATGGCTCCGGAAGTAACAAGTATAGACGCACACAAATCCTTTAACCCTGTGAAAAATATCAAAGATAAAATTAATAATGCAATTAGATACATTCCGAGAACCCTGAAGGGTTTTTGTCCATATCCTGTTAGGCAATTGAAAACCAAAACTCTGAATAATTTCTCGCTAAAATTATTTATGTTATATTTGGTGAAGTTATTGTTCTCTTCTATTAGGTATTGTCTGGCTTTATCTGTTACCTCTCCTGCTAGATACGATTTCTTCAAACCCTTATAAAATAAGTATCTTTCTTTGTTTTCGGTGCCATCTCCATATCGACCTTCGAGCTTTATGTCTTTAAAAATAGTGTTTGCGTTAAAAGTACAGTTATTGAAAGAATGAGGATAGAATGAGCAATTTTCGAAAACTACATTGAAAAAATATGATTTTGTGAATTGACTAAATTGAGTGAAATCGCAATTGATAAATTTTACGTTTCTAAACGTTGAGTAACTTGAATTGAAGAAATGAAAGTCACATTTTTTAAAGGTGGTTTGAGCAGTGTAAATATTGTCTGCCGAACAAGAGAGAAATGTGGCGCCATTAAACGTCGAAAATTCAAATTTGGCATAGTCGAATCTTATACCTTTGAAATTATCATCTTCGGGGAAATCGAGATGTTCTCTTAACAAATATATCCCCTTTAAATCTCTTGGGGAGTCGAGTATGGGGAGATTTCCTTGGGCGTATTCGTTCGAGAGAAAGTTCTCCCCTGCACCTCCTTTAATCAGTTTGAAAATTCTCTTTTTTTGCTTTATGTTTTCTGCAGCATGCCAACGAGTTTGCCATCTTATGACGTCAGCCTCTTCATCTTTTTTTCTGGGTACTATTATTGTCACGGTCAGATAATAACAGAAGCAATACCCTATTGTCATAATTATGATTTATATCAGAAGAGAAAATTCTTCAATTTTATATTTGAACGAAATTTGGAGTATGACAAAAACAAGGGATATCGAACCCATGAATATTCTGTTCCAATAAGACTTTTCGATGAAATAGATAACACAGACTCTCATCTGGTAGAGGCAATGGGACGGGTTGGAACTTGAGGTTTAGGCAACAAAAAAGCGGCTTGTTCGTTTTTACGGAACTCGCCGCGATTTTGCTTTTGCTAAATAATTTTGAGTCGAATATCTGTTACTGGATATCCGTAATATTCTCCTCTTATTTTTTCTCGGAACACAAAAGGTTGAATGTGTACTGGGGTCAGGAGTATTTTTCTATTAGGGGAATGTTCAAAACAGACAATTCTCACAAAGGTGTCATCAGAAAGGAATCTTCTTATTGGTTTGTAGTATGTCCATTTACCGTTACGATTCATGTGTCTGAAGGATACTACATTATCCAATCGTTCTAATCCTCTGTAGATTTCTACCAAAGACCCCTTCTTTAGTAAGAATTCGTTTTGTCCTTTTCTATGTTGACGACGGGCTATTTTTTTAGCTCGAGGTCTTAATAAGTAAGTCCACAACTCTTTAATATTCATTTTGCTTCTCCGTTTATTTTCTTTTTCAAAAGATGATAAGTTCAGTTCCCCCGTTCTATCCACGAGGTGTGAACAGGATGGGAGAACCAAATAAATGAGAATATTGTATAAGAGCAAAAGCAAAATTGATGTAATCGGGGTAGCCATCAATGTAGATGGATTGTACTATGGGATAATAGAAATATCAAGTTGGCAATATTGTTTGTGTTGTTGTATTGCCAATATGGAGCATAGTAGATAAAGTCGGAAATTATTTCAGAATCAACAATTCCCCTATCCTACTAGTGTAAACTGATGTTTGTTGAAGTATGGAGTGTAGATAAGTGAAAAATGAGGAGAGACAACGGGACAGGTTGGAACTTGGAGTACAGCCAGCAAAAAAGGGGGTCATAACAGATGTTCATGTCATGAACACCCCTTTTTTCTTTTGCTACTTATTTTTCAGTACAATAACATTGTACCGTGGAATGATATTCAAAATACCCGTCTCTTCTTGGTAAGTTGTTTGGACATAGATATATCTAACAACCTTACGGAAGTGAAATTGGGGTAAATTTTGGATTGGCTCCCCGTGTACAATAATTCTTTTCCGAATAATTGGGAATTTCTTAAGGAGACCACTCAAAATATTGCTCACTGCTCGTTGTTCTTTTTGAGCTGGTATCTTCAGTATATCCCATTCCTCCTTCGGATTTGTACTTTCTCTAACGGAATATATATTTTCCGTAGTGAAGATGCCAGTATCTGCATTGTATTCATCAACAAGGGTTCTATTGAACCATTCCTGATTCATGATACCAACCGTTATTGATTCTCCTTTTTGTAAAAAAACTAGAGCACCTCTTCGTATCTTCAGAATCCTCCTTAATTCGGAGAACTCTTTTAACAATCCGGAAAGCTTTTGTTTATTCATGGAAACCTCCCGTCTCCCTTTCTAAGTGTTATCCTTTGATTTTCCACATCACGTGGAAGGAGTAACACTACCTTTATATGTTCCTAGGAACACATGAAGGTAATGTCACACATCAAGGATATTTGTATAAGAGCAAAAGAGAATATTGATGGAATTGGGACAGCCATCAATCTGGGTGGATTATACTATGGGGTGATAGAAATGTCAATGTAGTGAAGTCGGGATTATGCTGTTATATAAGCACTGGTGGAGACGGTGGGAATTGAACCCACGTCCAAAAGAATCGTCAAATGCAATGATACAAGCTTAGTCAGTTTGACTAATCAAGGATTTAAAAACTGACAAAATAATCCCTGAAGAGGTGATTTTAAAAATTCTCAGGTTGGGCTCACCTGGTTACCCTTCCTGTATATCCCGAAAATGAACGAGCTTTAGATACCTCATCGGGAAGAAGTGACCCAAGCTCACAGTGGAATTACCCTACTGACATGTTCATGTTGAGACCAGCAAAAGCTGAGTTAACACCTGCTGCAAATTTCTTTGCTGCTAGTTGAACACGGTTTTTAAGTGAATCTGCACTTATTTTTTGTTTTTAAGAGCGATTACTCTGCTTGGTGCATAGGACTTTAGCTTTTGTCGAAGCCTTGTCGTCCCCAAGTAAAAAAGCATTATACCACATTATAGGATATAGAAATTTTGTGTTATTCTGTCGACAATGAAATTGAAAAATGCTAACCTAGTGGGAGCTATGGCCCAAAAGAAACTGCCCAAGAATATAAATCTGCTTCAACCATCATTTTCTCCCCAAACAACATGGGACAAAATATATGACTGGGTATTCCTCGCTGGAAGATATGTGATAGTTATTGTTGAGTTGGTAGTATTGATTGCGCTTGGTTCTAGGTTTTATTATGACAGAAAAAACAATGATCTCTCAGAATCAATCAGAGCCAAAACTCTCATGCTGGACAGCATGCAGGAAACTGAAGGAGAAATTAGAGGAGCTCAAGAAACCCTAGCAAATATCGCAGTGATGCTTGCGACACAGGAAAAAGAGTCGATCGTTCTTAGTGATATTGAGGCAAACATCCCATCTTCTATTGTAATTCAAGGACTGTCCTTGAACGAAGATAGCTTAAGCATTACTGGTATGGCTTATGGATATACATACATAGAGAAACTGGAAAGCAATTTCGAGTCGGATGCTAACTGGGCGGAGGTTGAGGTTACCCTAGTATCATCTGGATCTGAGAGACAAGTGGATTTTACAATGACCGCTAATTATATTGGGGGAGGTGAAAATGCCACAGACTAAAGGAAGTCCAACAATCAGAAGGGCGATGGAGTCAGTTACGTCAAAGACCTATACGTTTATAGGTGTCACTCTAATTACTGTTTTGGTGTTTCTCTTGGGTGCAATTAAACCTACGTTTTCTGCAATCTCTAGAATTCAAAATGAGGTTCAAGAAAAGGAGAGGGTTGATGCTCAATTACAAAGTAAAATCAATGTGCTAACTACTCTTCAAAACTCAGTGAGTGAATATGAGGAGGACTTGGAAATTCTCAATACTTATTTTCCATCGAACTCTGACTACAGTGTGCTCATGGCTGGCTTGGAAAGAATAACCGCTTCTTATGGATTTCAAATGGCTAGTTTAAGCATTAAAGTAGATGAAATTGAAGATGAGTCTACTCAGATATATCCGGAAATGCAACTTGTGGAAATCAAGATTGTGACTTCTGGACCAAAATCTCAGGTAACGGAGATAGTGGAGCATCTTGAGAATATTCCAGTAATTCCTGATATTGTAAAGCTAAGCTATGTGTTGGATGAGTCTTACAGAACAGGGTTTGTAAGCCTCTCGGTTATCATGAATATATATAAAATGGAGTAAGAAAAAAATGACTAAAAGATTACTAGGAATAATAATTTTTTCAGTATTGACTGTTGTTATATGGATTGGATTTGAGGTATGGATGAGGCTTGGTTCTCAGGAAATACAGTTGAACTATGAAAACTATCTTCAGACTGTAGATTCAGAGTTTGATTCAGAAACGATAGATGAACTTGTGACAAGGGAGGAAGAGTATATGCTTATAGATCGTGACGACTTGGACTAGTCAATATAATCCTTGAGCTGTTTTTCAGAGGAAAATGTCTTTAGCTTTTTCAGTGCCTTTGCTTCAATCTGTCGGATTCTTTCTCTTGTTACGCCAAACTCTCTTCCCACTTCTTCAAGGGTTCTCGTGACTCCATCCTGAAGACCAAACCTTAACTCAAGTACCCTTCTTTCCCGGTCCTGGAGAGAGTTTAAGATATCTCTCATTTGGCTTTGAAGAAATGCGTTTGTGGCAAGATCTTCTGGCGAAAGAGTTTTTTCGTCAGGGATTATGTCTTGAAGTTGGCTATCCTGCTCTTTTCCGATGGGAGTAGAAAGAGACTTAGGATGCTGTTGAATTTTGAGAATATTATTTACCTTATCCACCTCTAGTTCCATCACCTTTCCTATCTCTTCTGGGGTGGGTTTTCTTCCGAGTTCTGCTGAAAGCTGAGCTGAGACCTTACTCAGTTTATTGATTGTTTCATGCATATGTACTGGTATTCTGATGGTTCTTGCCTGGTCAGCAATAGATCTTGTAATTGCCTGTCTTATCCACCAGGTAGCGTATGTTGAAAACTTAAATCCCCTTTTATAATCAAACTTTTCAACAGCCCTCATTAGTCCAATATTACCCTCCTGGATGAGATCTAGAAGATGTAATCCCCTGTTTGCATACTTCTTTGCTATGCTAACAACAAGTCTCAGGTTTGCAGTCACGAGAAGCTGCTTTGCCTCCTCCTCCTTCTTTTCGACTCTTTTTGCCAGAGTAACCTCTTCCTCTTTAGTGAGAAGTGGGGTCTTTCCGATCTCTTGAAGATATGATCTAATAGCGTCATTTGAGATATTTGACTGGATAGATTTAAGTATCTTTATCTTCTTCTCCAATGTCATCTCTTCCTCTTCTTCCTCAAGCTTCTCCTCTGGCACATCAAGTACTTCGATACCGTTGTATTGGAGGGTGATAAATATTTCATCTAGTGCATCTAGATGGTTTTCTATGTGTGGAATTTCTTTTAGTATGTCCTCCTGTGTTAAAAAACCCTGCTCTTTTCCCTGCTTTACTAACAGTTTCATAACCTTTTCAATTTTTGCTTTTCTTGAGCTCTTGGGTTTAGTTTTTGTTTTTTTAGTTCTTTTAGTTTTTTTCTTACCAGCCATTGTTTAGTGCTATGTTATAATACTATATCTTATGGCAAATTTTAAAAAGATTCGTAATTCCAATGATGAGCAGAAGCAGATTTTTCTTGAGAATGTTGCTCGATACTGTGATAAATGTGGTAAACCATATGATATTAATGATGTTGAAATACTTCAACAAAATAACTACTCGGTCATTATACACTTCTCGTGCAAAAATTGTAAAGCAAGGCATCTTGCTACGTTTATTAAGCCTCTAGGAGTGTCGAGTAGGATGCCTGTAAATACAGATCTGTCAATCGATGAGATTGCAGGGTTTGCCTCTAAAAGGGCTATTTCTACGAACGAGGTGCTCGATGTGCACGACGCTCTGAAAAGCAAGGATGTCAAAATCTCTGATATTGCCTAGTTTGATAAACAATGGAACAACCATGGAGATAGAGTTTGTTTATTCCTTGATTTATTATTTGAATTTGAATGAAAAAAATTGATAAGAATAATCAAAATATTGTAAATAGTGAAACCTGTGGTGAGCTATTGGAAGTATTGAATTTGAAGGGTGTACCAGTAAGTGTAACTCAAGCTGTAAACCTCAGACCTACAAAACCTCATTATCATAAAGTTGGTACAGAAATATTTTGGGTAAGAAAAGGTGAGATTACAGTGAAGGTAGATGAAAGTGAACCAGTAAAAATTTGCTCAGGTGAAGTCCTCGTAATTTCTCCTAACGAGGTTCATGAAGTTGTTGAGACATCGGATGATAATGAGGTTATTGTGATTAATAATCCCCGTTGGGAAAAGGGGGATGAATATCAAAGTTGATTGGTACAACATTTGAATAGTTGAGGTTTTGAACGAAATGGAAGAGATTCTATCGTCCCCTTGTCAGGGTCCTCCAGAAATACTCATTTTTCATAGTTTGAACTGAATTCATAGAGTATCTCTGGACTCCCGCGAAGCGGGGGGATAGAGTCTTGAACCATTGGGAAATTGAGGTTGAACCTGAAGATTATCGTGTAACAGCAGCAAAGATCAATAGTTTCAAATTGTTTTATTTTTAAATCGATAAGTGATGTCGTTAGACTAGTGTTTTCTTGAGGTTGAACCTCAAGACTCTTTTGATTAACATTTATCTAGTAACATTAACTGCATCCAAATTTACTATAAGGTGTATGTTAAGAGTAAAAAGTAAAGGTTTAGTTATTGCGAGGATACATTTTGCAGGTTCGACCTGATTTTCTCAGATCGTTCAAAACTCAGAAATTCCTACTAGATACTCCAGCACAGATGTTTTGTCACTTCCTGTGAGGAATCTTGGCTGGCAGTAGTCATGCATCCTTGTTGGTAAGACATCTACGTTTGCTATTGTTCCATTGAATAAGTGAATCTTCAGAACTATGCTGAGTCTTGTCTCTGCTGACCACATTTGGTCAAAAAGAAAATTGCCAAGGCCATAAAATACCGGTTTGTCATTGTAAAAAGTAATCCCTTGAACCTCGTGAGAGGACACTCCAGTCACAATATCTACACTATTGTCTATGGCTTCTTGGGTAAGGGCGATCTGCTCCTCTGAGGGAGATATGCCGTATTCTGGCCAAAGATGCGTATCCAACCAAATGATATCTACAGTGTCTACGATTTCGTTTAAGGTCTGAAGAAAAATCTCTTGGTCGTAGTATGCTGTACCTGCAAGGACGTCTGTTGCAATTATTCCGTCTGGCCCCATTCTGTTATATCCCAGAAATGCTATTGTGCCAGCAGTAGTCTCAATAATCAGAGGCTCCCATGCTTTATTGGAGTTTTCTCCTGACGCAAAGTATAGAATGTCGTTTTCCAGATATGTTTGCATTGTATTGGAAAAATAGTCCCTACCATAATCGTTCATATGGTTTCCGGTTAAGCTGACGATATCGATTCCCATATCTAAAAGATTTTGAATGTATGTTGGCTTTCCGCAAAATGCAGTTGTGCCAGCTGGTTGTGAACATCCTTCTACAAATGATGACTCGTTGCTGATCATTGAAATATCAGCATTTTCCATGGTTTCTTTCACCTCATCGATTGGGTATGACAGGATTCCCTTTGAGTTTTCGCATAACTGCCATCCTGGGCCGCCCGCTACTGTTGTGCCAGTCTTTATTATCTCAACAAAATCGTTGGGTTCTGGATAGTTTAAAGTGTAGCCACTAGATGTCAGTTCTAGATTATTCTCAAGCTGATCAAAAAGATCACTCACTCTTTCGTTTCCCCATACTTCAATTTCAAGGGTAAGTGGATAATTTTTATTTTCCCACCATGAGTCTTCGAAGGTACTTTTGTTTGCAATATCTATTGCAATTCTGGTTGAGTCGATATCATTTAATGTCTCAAGTTTCAAACCACTATTGCTTTCCGTATTTATGGAAAAATATGTTTGGTCTATAAGGCCAAAGGTATCTTCATCTATATTTTCAGATATTTGAGATATTGTATCTCCTGGACTAATTGCAAGTTGACTCCAGTCTTTTGTGACAACCCAGAATTGATATATTGATCTATATTCTTCATCTGAAGAGTCAATACCGATATAAACATCCGCACTTTCATCTACAATTTTCCAGTCATTCTCTGATGCAATTTCTTGAATTATTTCCCTTAAGTTTTCAGGAATGTTACTGAATGTGTGTATACTCACGGTAGAATTATTATCTTGTGTGGGTTCCGGTGGGGATGTTTCGTTTTTGTAAAATATTGAGTATAAATAAAACCCTACAACCCCTATTATTGCAGTAAAAATGAGGATTATCAGGAACTTTTTTAATCTAGTACATCCCATTGTATTTCGAACTCCTTGTCTGTATCTAGCTCTGTCCTGATCATCAATGAGTTTATTTCTCTTTGGATATTGGTTGAGTCTATAGGTGTCCATGAACTTGGATGGTTTATTTCTATTGTTACAGGATCATCAATAAGTCCTGGTTGTTTTATTAAGTTAAGAGTATAGCTTATTCTTCCATCACTTGTTGCTAGTGGGAAGTTTTCAACCAGAAATCTATTGAGTGTATAACTAACCTTAAGTGTCTCGTTTTCCTCAATAGGTACAGTAATGAATCCAGCAACCACCTCCTTTTGTACAGAGCTGTCCGTATATTTTCTTGAGTTTTCCATACCTGTTACGTTTGAAATACTTGCTCCCAATGGAAGATATATTCTTATGTAGTTTTCATATGGTCCTTCTGGGTATTCATCTTGAGTACTGTTATTTAGGTAGCTAATCTCGATCTCTTGGTTTATTGTAGTCTCATCGATGATATTTACATTTACTTTTGTAGATCTATCTATGAAATAGTTGGCTTTATTTCCACCCCAATTCCATTCTACTGGAAACAAAGTATTTGTCTTGTTTCCTACTCGTCCGCTTAACCCGAGACGATTAATATTTTCGTCGATTTCTGTGTTGTAGAAGTATATAAGTACATGTTTTTTCTCTAACCCATCAGATATTACTTGAGATATTTCGGACCATTTATCTTTTGAAGTTTGGAAGATATTTTGCATAATCTCATTAGCCAGATTTGAAAGAAAGACCTCTTTCCTATTACTTCCCGGAGTAAACTGTCTATGAATTTCAATAACTTTGTAGTACAGATTATCTTTTGTTACTGGTTCTGTCTCTCCCGGTACTATAACTTGGCCCCATATATCAATTAAATTTCTAACAAATTCTAAGTCGATGGCGATTACTCCGTCCACAGAGTAGACCTGGTCAGTCAAAGTAAGAAAGTACTCCGCCGCCTCTGCGGCTTGTGGAAAGTCTGGATTCCAGTTTGATAAAGATAATGTCCATTCGTCGATATTGAGCTGTGACTTCATGTCAGAGGGTGGCTCTACAGTTTCACTTATTTGGCCGTCTACGTTATATACATCTTCAACCTCAAGAACTCTGATCTGTCCCTGCTCTATCCCTACTATTGCAAAGCTTGTTAGCCAGCCGCCAGTACTTCTTATCTCCATCGGGTTTTGGAAAAGAACGATGTAGTTTTTTCTTTCATCCTTACCCAGAATATCAGGTATAAACCTCACAAAATCATTTAAAGTACTAAGAATATTCTCTGCATCCTTAGTGGAATGCTGAAGCTGTCCTATATATTCACCTATTATGCTTGGGTATACATCCTTATCGATAGCATTTAAAGAGTTTGTAGCCTGTGCAATTTCAATAGTAGCCCTATCAATATAGGGAGTACTCTTTTCGATACGCTTAAGTTCATTTAGATACGTTCTAGAGCCTCCAGTGCCACCTCCGTCAAAAGATGTTATAGGTTCAAATACTTTGAAATACTCAACGTATGGATGGACTCCTTGTGATAGGTAGTATGCACCTTCGGATAGGTGGTTGATTCCGTTTAATAGTAAGGAAGTATTGTCATAAAAGTTTGCTACCGGAGGAATATAGCTTATCCATTTCAAGCCATGCCATCCTTGTCTAAGTACATCTGAAAAGAATTTTGCCTTTTCAAAACTGTTTTGTGCTGTTTCGGTTTCAAGTTCGTATGACTGGCGATATCCTCTTTTTCCATAGTAATAAGTTAGTCCTCCTCCAATAATTAGCTGAGTGAGTGGTGCAAAGACGAATAAGTATAATGTGACAAAAAGTCCTATCTTGAATGATGTTTTGGCTATTCCGGCTGGGGTTATTTTTATTTTTTTTATTTTTTTGACTGATCTTTCGAAAAACTCGAATAAGTATATAAATGGTAGGGCAAAAGATTGGAAAAATTTTCCTACTGGTGTTACCTGCTCTGATATATGAATTTTAATGTCATCTCTTTTCTTTCTCTTTTCCGGTTCGATTTTTTCTGGAATGAAATCCTGTTCTGGTTTATCTTTCCACGCTATCTTGTACTGTTCATGGACATGCTCAAGGGTTTCGAGTATTGCTTTATCAAATCTTACTTTTGGTTTCCATCCAATTTTGCTGAGGTTTTTGGCTGGAACGTATATCTGTTGTGGAGTTTCATCTTCCGCTTCTGTAAAAGCAATCTCTTGTGCTTTAGGGTTTAGTTCTAGTACTTTGTATGCAAGACTTAGGGTCGATATTTCTTCAGGATATGAAAGTGAAAAAACTTCTCCATTTGTTTTATTACTGAAGACGGTTTTAATAAGGCCATAAACAACGTCCAGTATGTGAATGTAGTAAGCAGAATCCAACCCTTCTCCCTTTATTGTTATTCTTGGTTTTGTTACAGACTCTTTTATGAGATCTGTAAAAACAGTGTTTTTTTCAAGTGAAATTCCTTTTCCTATGATTTCCCCTACTCTTGCAATTCTAATATCTAGGGATGTTTGGTCATGGTACTCAGCTGAGAGTGTTTCGCAGTACCTTTGAAGTTCAACAAGAGCATAAGCCTTACTTCTTGAGGTGTCAGAAAGGTTTTCGATTCTTAGTGACTCTAGATTTGCAAGCTTTCTGTGAAGTCTGATTGTAGAAGTAAGTAGTACCTTCGAGCCGTGCTTGTGTGCCAACTTTAGGATTGCATCTACCGAGTTTGTTATCGATAAGAACTGTTTACTTGAAATCTCTGGATGAAGATCAACATACTGATTTAAAAGGACGAATACATAGTCGACTCTCTTTATTTTATCTGTAAGAGACTCCATTCCTGAAAAGTCATACCCCTTAACATTGTGGTCTTTTTTAATTTGTTTTATTTGAGCTTTTGTTTCTCTATTAAACTCGTCAATAAGTATGATGTTGCTTTTTTGAGTAGAAAGGAGTTCGACGAGTTTTGCACCGAGAGGATTTCCCCCAAATACAATTAAAGTTGTTGGTTTGTTTGACTGCATTGTATTTGTCATTCTGTGGTAATTGGCTTAATCATTAAATCAAACTCTGCAATTAACGTATATCCATCTCTGGATATTACCGAGACTTCCGATCCTTCATACCCCTCCGCTTCTACCGATATTACATGCTCACAGCTTTCGATATCGTCTATTACTAAAGGGGAATCAGTATATTCATCGCTATCAATTGTGAGTGTAGAATTCTTTGGATTTGTACTGATGTACATCGATGAATTATGGGAATTGTTATCCCTGTAATAGACAACCGTTGTTGAACTAAACTGTTGTGAAGGACCAATCTCAACTTCTACAAGTGTTCGGGTGTTCTGCTCAATATGGATTTCCCTTGTTACCGTAGTGTAAAACCCTTGTTGTGAAGTGATTCTTTTTATTTCAATGCTATAATCACCAGGAGAAAGATTATCCGCCGATAGTGGTGTCTCTCCCATCTTATCTCCATTTAGAAAAACCTCTGATTTTCCTCCAGATGAGTTTACAGTAAGTGCAGAGTTTTGCCCAATCAATGAAAGATTAAACAGGTATTTCCATGGTTGCCAAATAGAGATACCAATCACGATACATATTACAAGTAGAACTAAAGCTATCTTTTTAAGCGATTTCGGCATGTTAGTATTATAAGTTTGAGGCAGATAAAAAACAACATTTAGTATGAGTACTTCTTTTCTGGAGATTCCTTTTCGATATTTTCCTCTTTGGTTTTTTGTTTTTTACTTTCCCTGATTGTGATGTAGGCTATGAAAACTGAGATTCCTATAAATCCCATTAATATTACAAATGCTCTCAATGCGCCAGAAACAGCAAGAGTGATGGCTCCAAAAACAGTTGTGATAAGGTATTCAGTAAATGAAACCTGTGTTTCAGATAGTCCTAGGTGAAGAAGTCTGTAATGAAGGTGAGTTTGGTCGCTTATTCCGAGTATTGAGAGTATGTTTTTAGGTTTGTGTTTTCTATATCTACCAATGAGTACCCATGTAAAATCGAGAATTGGGAGCAACAAGATAAGGATACTTGTCGCTAGTTTTGCCCCTACAGATACACTTATGGTAGCAAGTATGAAGCCGTAGGAAGATTTTCCCGCTGAGCCTGACCGGATTTTAGCTGGATAGAAGTTATAAAATAGAAATCCAAGTATAAGTCCTGCAAAAAGTACACTAATCATTGCGGAATCCCATATTTGGAATCTTATTGCAAGAATAAACACTATTATTGTCGATATCAAAGTATTTCCCTCCATTAGACCGTCTGTACCTGCCGACACTTTTATTGCAATAGAACAAATTGCAATCCAGAGGATCATTAATAAATCACCTGGCCAAACAAATTCTATCGGAAGACCGATAAGAGTTGAGGTCCATTTGAATGATTCTAGGTTGATATTAACTCCAAGAGGGTTTCTCATTTCATCAAGATTTAGTGGTGATATTGCTACAATAGTTGATGCAATAACGATTGTGAGTAGCTGTAGTCTTCCTGAGAGGTCTAAAGAGTCATCGATTACTCCCATTATGACGATAAGCAGAAGTGCCAGTATAAAGAAAATAATTTGAGAGGATGGTGAAGTGTGAATAAGTATCAGGATAATTAGTGGAAGTACGACAGCAAGTCCTCCGAGAAGTGGTGTTGGTTGTTTTTCTAGGTGTCTAAAATCTGATGGTTTGGTACCTTCTCTCATACTTGGCGGAAGTCCGACCATGACAAGTTTTCTTGAAATATAGCCAACAATTGGGGTTAATATGAAACTTACAGCGAATGCAAGTATGAACTCGGGAAGGTAGTTTAGATATTTTTCATATTCAGTGGGAATAGTCATATTTCACATGTTAATAATATTTTTATGCAACTACAAGAGATAGTGACTTATAGAGAGATATAAAAAATGTAACTGATGTTATAGCAATACATACGAGCAAGAAAGTTGCCAAAGGTCTAAATCTGGAGGAAATTTTATAGGCAAGGATAACTGAGACGAGTTGGATAAAAAGGTAAATGAAAATTGTATTTATAACATCAGTGAGAGAAATAAATCTTTTTGATTCGTTGGAAAAATAGTAGAAGAATGTAATTTCATCTGGAAGTTTATCCCAATTTGAATAAATCCAAGTTGTGGAATATGTTGTTGCAGCAGCATTTATGAATATGTCAAACCATAGTAAGGGTGATCTCCAGAATTTGAACTGATCTAAAAATGCAGAAATTTTTAAAAGTCTGTATTTAATCCGGTTCAAAATGTTTCCAGAATACTTTAGTCCCATCTTCATCTGAGGTTCTTTCTTTTTACTCATCGTGCCTTATTATACAACATTAAAATGTCAGTGATTTGTTCAGTCTATGATTGAGATGAATGTCTTGATTAGTTATCATACTTTTTGAAATACTTAGATATAATCTCAAATATTGTTTAGATCGGCGTAGATATTAGATTATTCTTAGGGTGTTTCTTGGTTTTCGAGAATTTATTTTTTAATTAAGATATGTACATATAAAATTATTCAGTAATCAGCCTTGAGTGGTGGTGGATAGAATCTCCAACTAACATTGATAAACATGGGACGAAATAGGATGATATCTCTTTTTGTTATACTATATTACTTCCTGATCTTTTGATATAATCCGTCTGGGATCTTTAAATGGAGGTTAACGATGGAAATAGAAAAAGTACTTGCTGGTCTAGCAATAATGTGTGCTGGAGGGCTTGTGTGTGTGAAGGGATATTTTACAGCAGCAGCACATGTTATTGTAGCTGCAGAGCTGCTTGCAGTAACCACCGTTGGGGTTTCTGATCGATTTGAAAAACTCCCGGCGCTAGTGCAAATGATCATGGGCCTGATGGTACCGGGGATTATATATCTTGGGCTATGTCTTGATACTGCCCAATGAATTTCTCCAACACTTTAATACTCCTGGTATTACCCCAAAGATCCTATACCAGGAGTAAATTTCTAGTTGCAACAAGGCTCTCTTTCAACATCATCCAGTATTACCTTTAGGATTTCTAATTAGGTTTGTATAAAGGGAAAAGGGTTTAACCTAAAGCCTGTAGAGGGGTCACCTTGAGATTAGAGGGTATCTTAAATCGTATATCCCGTTTTCAAATTTATACATTGATTTACAGTTCCTACACCTGATTTTAGAGTTTTCAAACTGTAAAGAACCTTTGCATTTTGGACAGGATAGTATTTCCTCCATATTATTAACCTTTTGGTTGTTTCCAGATCGTTTTCTTAGTTTAAGGAAAATACTTGGAGGCAAGTTTGACCAGCCTAATAGTTTTTGAAAAATTTTCTCGGTAAGGAGAAGTGGCTTTGTACCTAAAAGCCTTTTAAGGAAGGGAATTCTTAAGAAGGATACTGAGATTTTCTTTAGAATTCTATATTCATGAGAAACGAGTAGAGTTTTTATCCACTGTGGGTGGAGATTAAGAATAATTCCCTCATTCTTCCTATTAGCTCCCTCGCATGATCCCTTAGATTCTATTTCATAGGGCTTCTTTGAGAAGATGAAAAATGGTTTAAACCTAAAAAGTGCTCTAATTGATGCCTTAATGTTAATTTTGTTTGCATATTCAAGAATAAAGATACCTGATTTTTGAATAACTCTGGATGTTTCATTTATAGCCCTCTCGGGCTCCTCAAGGTGGTGAATTACTCTTATCATTGATATACCGTTGAATACCGAGTCCTTGAAAGGAAGATTGTAAGCATTGGCAGCAACAAGAAAGACATTTTTTGCAGAGTTATCTTTTATTGTTTTTTTTGCTTGTTTTAGTGCTCCGATTGAGTAATCACAAATAATCTTGTTTTCATAGTTATCCTGATAGAGGTTTAAGTGTCTGCCGTACGAACCACCAATATCTAAAAACCAGGTACCTTTTTCCCCAGAAAGCATATTGTTTATTGCGTATTGCTCTGATAGATGCTCATACTGTCTGTTTTTCCAGTAAGTACTATAGTCATAACTAAACTTGTCGTAATCAGTGATATCGGGTGAAGTTATCATATTGTGATTCTACAGGAAACAATAGTATTTAGGAACGAGTTAATTTGTCTAGTTCCTCAATTTTTTGGTTTACCTTATTTAATATTTCATTCGATATTTTTGTGTTGCCTTTTTGTTCTGTAATTGTGAGCTTCTCTCTTAGTTGTGAAATTTCGTTTTTTACAAGATCAACAGTGAGTTTTTTTACGGTATCTTCAAACTCTATTATTAGGTCTTTTATTAATGGTTTTTCGGACCAAATAGGTCTCATGGCAGAATCTTGAAGAATACTTGCTCCTTTTTCCGATAGTTTTTTCTTTATGCTTTCAATGTTTAGTTCCTTTTGGTTGATTATTTGGTCGATAGCGTTTTTTATAGCCTTTTTTATGTTATTGTTTTGTATTATCTCTGCATCTATATCTATTATTTCATTTTTAAGTTCCTGAGAGTATTGAAGGATCATTGCGAGAAGGTAAGCCTCGGTTGGAATTTCTTTTTTGGGCGGAAGAGTGCTTTTGATTGATGCTTCAATGTTTTCAACTCCCTTCCCTGTCAGGGTTTCTCGGAGAATTTCTTCACTGATTTCTGTAAGGTTTGAGATCTCTTTTATATGGTGCTCTTTTGTTACATTATCCTTTAGTGATAACATTAATGGCCATATCTTCTCAATGATTGCTTTTTTACCATTAAGACTCTTGGGAGAATATTTTTGGGCTATTATATTAAGGAAAAAGCTCACGACTGGAATCCTTTTTTCTATCGTTTTTTCCCATAGCCCTTTATCTTTCTTAATACATTCATCAGCGTCTTGGCCATATAATATCTGTGATGCATACACATTCATTTCTTTATTTAATGCAAGTAATGCTGTTCTCATGATTGCTCTTAGACCCGCACTGTCAGAGTCAAACGCGAGTATAAGATCGGGAGTTATTTTTTTAAGCTTTTCAAGTTGCTCTGTAGTTACTCCTGTACCAAGAGGTGCGACTATGTTTTTTATCCCTGCTTGCCAAGATGAAATAACATCAGTTTGACCCTCAACCAGGATTGTATATTTGTGCTTTCTTATTGACTGCCTTGCTTGGTAAAAGCCAAATAGGTTTCTTCTTTTCTGGAAGATTATTGTTTCAGGAGAGTTTAAGTATTTTGGTCTATCTTTATCTTTTCCAAGTATCCTTCCGCTAAATGCGATAGTTCTACCGGATTGGTCAAGTATTGGAAACATTAGCCTGTCAACAAATTTGTCTACAATTTTTCCATCTCTTTCTACAGCAAGTCCCAGATCAATTAGGTCTTTTTCGGTACATTTATGTTTTGATAGATAGTTTGATAAAGCACGACCGTTGGTTAGTCGAGGAGCATATCCAATCTTAAATTCATTTATTGCCTTTTGAGAGAATTTTCGCTTTTTAATGTAGTTCCTCGCTTTTTCTCCAAGCTTGCTTTCCTTAAGTACCTTGGAGTAAAAATTTGAGGCAAGCTTATGCGATTCATTTGCCTTGTTGAATTTTTCTGATTCTTTTGGATCTCTTTGGGTGTATTTCAACTTGATGCCCGCTTCATCTGCAAGCAGAGAAAGGACCTCCTTGAATTCAAGGTTTTCAATCTTTTCGAGAAAGGTAAAAACATCTCCACCTTCACCACAGCCAAAGCACTTGAAGATTTGCATTTCGGGATTGACGGAAAAGGATGGGGTATCTTCTTTATGAAAGGGGCATAGCCCAAATAAATTTTTTCCAGAGGGCTTGAGTCTAACGTACCTAGAGACAACGTCTTCTATGGATATACGTGATTTGATTTCATCAATTTGGCTTCTGTCAAATCCTGTTGGTTTAACAATGTTTCCTGCCATATAGTGTGTAAACTAAGGTTTTTGGCAGTTTACAGTTTCTTTTTCTAACTTGCACTCGATTATACCTATACCCGAATCACTTATGTATAGTAGTTTTTCTTCTTCATTAATTTTTAGCTTCGTCGATGGAACCTTTCCTGTTTTTAAGTAGATGCTCTTCTCCGCTTGATATTCTAAAGTTGTACCGGGAAGTACTATAGATGTAATTTCTGGCCTTTCGTCTATTTCTACTTCCAGCCATGTACTTTCTTGGGTTATTTCTATTGAAATTTGCATCGTTATTGAAGTTTCTTCTTTTTCTATTTCCTCACCAGCAACTTCCTCATTAGCTTCTTCTGCAATAGGAGGACTGTATTCAATATTTCTGGTTAGTACTGCCTCTTTGCCTATATCATCTGGATGTTTTGATTTAATCACAATGGTGTTCTGACCTTCACTTAGTGTTATATTCACTTCAAAACTACCATCCTCGTTAATTCTGATTGCTTCGTCGTTTATTGTTAGAAACATATCTCTTTTCGTCTTTCCCTTTACGGTGATTTCGTTTGATTCAACGGTAGAGTTATTTTCGGGAGAATGAATCTCTAGCATTGGGGGCTTTTGAAAGTTGTAAAACTGGTAGAAAAGATATCCGAGTGTAGAAACCACAAGAAGTATTATCGAAGTAATAATTATTACACTTGGTGTTACAGTAAATTTGACATCTTTAATAGATCTTTTAGAGTACCTCACTTCCGCTTTCGAGTTGTCATCTACCGATCTTCTAAAAAGGGCAAGTACTTTTCCTGGATCGATTTTGAGGTACCTTGCATAGTTTTGGAGAAAACCTTTCGCATATACAGCAGATGGAAATTTCTCGTATTCGTCGTTTTCCAATGCTTCAAGATAGTGCTTTTGAATTTTTGTTCCTGCCGATATGTCCTCCAATGACAGATTTTGTCTTTCTCTTTCTTTTTTTATTATTGTACCTGCAGTTAACATTTGGCTTTTGTAATAGGCTTATATTTAAGTGATGAAACGAGTGGGCTGTGCTCAATTATATCATCACTGGGGCAGTGAATGAATTTCTACTGATCTTCTGTCATCTCTCCATCCATCCTGGTAAAGAATGCTTCGGCACTCGATATCAGTACCTCCCGTGGTTTACTTCCATCTTGTGGTCCAATTATCTTTGCAGCAAATAGTTCGTCAGTAATTCTTGCGGCCCTATTGTATCCAATTCTCAGCTTTCTTTGAAGAAGAGAGGATGATCCTTTTCCTGCATTCACTACCACCTTGACGGCTTCTCTAAAAAGTGGATCTTCTGGCTTTTTCATTACCATTCCGGGTCCAATCTTACTGCCTGGTTTCGGTTTAGTAACCTCTTTATTATATCTGTGATTCTTGCCCTGATCTCTACAATGACTTGTTATTTTTGATATTTCATCGTTTGAAAGAAATGCACCTTGTATTCTAAAAGGCCTTGAGCTGCTGGGATCCCTAAATAGCATATCTCCATTTCCTAAAAGATTTTCTGCGCCATTCATATCTAGTATCACCCTTGAGTCGGTAGAGGTTGCTACGTTCATTCCTACTCTTGCTGGTATGTTTGCCTTAATTAGTCCCGTTAGCACATCCACTGAGGGTCTCTGGGTAGCCAAAATCAAGTGTATTCCAGTAGCTCTAGACATTTGTGCCAGTTTTACAATTTTGTTTTCAACTTCTATTCCAGATGAAAGCATTAGATCAGCCATTTCATCTACAACAAGGCACAAATATTGCAGGGCAGGAAATCCCATTTTTGCATTGTATTCTTGGATATTTCTCACTGCAGATTTATTAAATATTCTGAATCTTTTTTTCATCTCGACAAGTAGCCAGTCAAGTGAATATACAACCTTTTCAACATCAGTAATTACCGGAGTTAACAGATGGGGGATACCATTATATGGAGGGAGTTCTACCATTTTTGGATCTACGAGTATGAATTTTACATAGTCGGGAGAGTGTCTCATCAGCATTCCACAAATTATCGCATTTATACTTACAGACTTTCCTGATCCAGTAGCTCCAGCCACTAAGATATGGGGCATTTTTGTAAGGTCTCTAACGATAATTTTTCCAGTAAGGCCTTTTCCAAAAATAAGTGGAAGGTTTCCCTCAAATTCCTGCCATTCTTTTGAGTCAGTTACCTCACTCATTGATACAAGGGATGCATTAGCATTTGGCATTTCGATTCCAATGAGTGATGTTCCCGGTATTGGCGCAACGATTCTAACTGATCCTGAAGGTGCCGCAAGAGCAAGTGCGAGGTCATTTCCTAGGCTGCTGATTCTTGATACTCTTGTTCCGATAGTGATGCTAAGTGCATACTGTACAACCCTTGGTCCGACAGATCTTTCTGTAACTTTTGCCATAATCTTAAAGCTCTTTAGTGTATCTTCTATAATCTTTGCATTCTTCTTATGAATTTCTGGATCTTGTTTTACCGGTTGGGATGGATTTAAAAGGTCGAGAGATGGTATTTTCCAGCTTGGATATTTAATAATGTCCTCTTCTTTCGTTGACTCCACATTTCCGACTCCGTTGTCATTAGTTAGATACGCAGGTGATTCTTTGGGAGTTTGTTTTTCTTCCTTTAACTTAGACTTTTCGATTTTATCTGATTCGTCAGTTTGAGAGTCATTTATTTTTGTTGAGCTACCTACAAATTGGGTTGAGGTCTCTAAATCTTCTGAGATTTTGGGTTTTCTTGAGAATGTCTCTGAAAGCTTTTTGAAGAGGTTGTCGAAGAACTCTTTCATCTGGTTGATACTCGTGTCTGATATAAGGGAGATGGATATGAGTCCGGTTATTGCAAATATTATTACAGAAGCTATCCTTCCAAATGTGTCAATCATTACCTTATTTAGCTGATATCCTAGCATTCCCCCTCCTTCGCCTTGGAGTGCTTCGAATTTTGCGTCCTCAACTGGGATTACAAAATGTGAGATTGTAGAGAATATTAATGTTAACAACACAAAGCCAATAATTTGCTTGGGCTTGTTGATGAAAAGATCGTATCCAAGTATGTACAGTCCAAGTAATATTAAGGTTATTCCTCCAGGTACTGCACCAATACCTACCAATCCTTTTACTTTTTCAAAAATAAGCCCATCTAAACTGAAACTCATCACTGAAAGTAATCCAAGTATTGAGAAGATTAAGCCAACGAAAGTCTTTGTTTCCTGGCTTTTTATAGTAATTTCTTTTTTGCGTGGACGTCCTCGTTTTCTCCTACTCATGCTTTCATTCTATATTGATATTGAAGTAAAATGCAATTATATTGCTAATGTAAATATTGTATTGGTAATTTTTAAGATTCTGAAGTGTCAAATGTGAAAAGAGGCAATGTGACTGGCTGGAAAAGGCACGTGGTATAATCGAAACGTTAAGTTAATCCTCATAAATCACAATGTTCAAGAAAGCAGTTCTTATTGATTTTCAAGAAGGAGATATTCCTGATAAGTATTTCAATAAACTTAAGAAGAGTCTTGAGTCATATGAAATGGTGACGAGAGATAAAGCTCCTAATTTTGTTGGTGACTCAGATTGTTTTTTGGTGAAGATTTCCACAAAAATTGATAAGGAATTAATTGATTCTGCGCCTAATCTCAAGTATATAGGTGTACTTTCTACTGCTTATGATGCAATAGATGCAAAGTATGCTAGAGAAAAGGGAGTTGATGTGTGTAACTTGGGTGGCTATAGTACTGAAGCAGTTGCAGAATTTGCAATTGCGGCATTACTTGAGGTAGTGAGAGAACTTACTAGGGCTAAGGAACAGGAACAAAATCAGGATTACTCCTTCAACAAGTTTATGTGTTCTGAGTTGAAGGATAAAGTCCTTGGGGTTATTGGTGCTGGAAAAATTGGTGGAAGAATAGCAGAGATAGCGAATGGTTTTGGGATGAAGGTGAAATATTTTTCTCGTTCAAAGAAACCTAATTTGGACAAGTTTGGAGCTATTAAAGAAGAGTTAGATAAGGTTATCTCTGACTCTGATTATCTCGCTTTAGCACTTGTCTTGAATGATGAAACAAGAGAAATTTTATCCAAAGAGAAATTAGATATGATTAAGAAAGATGTAATTCTTGTAAATATTGCACCTATGGAATTACTGGATAAAGATGCTGTATTAGAAAAAACTAATAGGGGAGATTTTACTTTGATTTTTGACCATTCAGATGATATTACTCCAGGACTTGCAAAGAAATTTCTTGGTTCTAAAGGATGTATTGTGTATCCGCCTGTTGCATTCAGGACAGATGAGGCAAATATTGCGAAGCTAACAATTTTTGTGGAAAATGTTGAAAAATTTCTATCTGGGAAACCGATAAATGTAGTGAATGTGTGAACGTTATAGTAATAAGTGAAGCTGCAATTTGAAAAACCGAGAATTATGTGTATAATAAGTATTTAGCGCGTTTTTAGTTTGACTTTGGCGTTTTGCTGTGATAAAATCAGCGAACTTTTTTGTGCCAATTGGCTAAGAACATTTTTGTAATAGTGTTTTTTGAAGTTTTTACAGATTCAAAGTAGGTTTTAAACAGAAAGAGGCTCTCTAGAGGAGCTTTTTTTACGGTTCAAATATATAACAATTAAGAGCCTGATATGAAAGAACCAACAACAAATTCTGCAGGTAGGTACAATTTAGGTTCCATCGATCCACTCATTCCACTGCCAAACCTAATAGAAGCTCAGAAGAAATCATTTGGAAGATTTATTGATGGAGGAATGAAGATTCTGTTTGATGAGATTTCTCCTGTGAAAGATACGTTGGGGCGAATGTGGACATTAGAGTTTGGTAAATATAGGTATGGTAAACCGAATAGGTCTCCAGGGGAAGCTGTAGAAAAGAACCTTTCTCACGATGCACCACTTTATGTAACTTTTCGACTAACAAATGAGAGAACTGATGAAATAAAGGAGGAGGAGATTTTCGTTGCGGATATGCCAATAATGACTGACAGTGGAACTTTTGTCTTTAATGGAGTTACTAAGGTGGTTGTTCATCAGATTGTCAGAGCTGAGGGTGTACTTTTTGATGAGTGTAAATATAAAGCACCTGATAGAAAACTATATTCTGCTAGATTGATGCCAACAAGGGGTCCATGGTTTGAGTTTGAGGTAAACAAAAACGATGTGATGATGATAAGGTTAGTAAATAAGAGACCTAAGGTTTTAGTGACGACATTGCTTAGAGTTCTTGGTTTTTCAACGGATGACGATATAAAAAAACTGTTTAAGGGTGTACTTGGAGTGGAGCACGACCTTATCGAGTCTACGCTAGAGAAAGACGCTACTATCAATAGAGAACAGGCAATAATAGAGATTTATAATAAGATACGGCCTGATGAGTCTGTTACTCTTGAGTCTGCAGAAAAGTATATAAAAGGGTTCTTTTTTGATACAAGAAGATTTGATCTTGGGGAAATTGGTAGATACCAGATTAATAAGAAGCTAGATCTTGATTTCAAGATGAAACCAGAGAACTTCAGGCTTTTTGTTGAGGATGTTGTTGCAATAATAAAGTCACTTGTCGAAGTAAATAACGGAATTAGATCTCCTGACGATATTGATAGTCTAGCAAATAGAAGAGTTAGAAGTGTTGGTGAGATAATGGTTGATGAGTTTAGGGTGGGTGTAAGAAGGATGGAAAAGACAATAAGAGATAGGATGAGTATGCATGGAGAGGATGAAAAGGTTACTCCTTCAATGCTTATCAGTACCAAGCCTATTACAGCAGCAATTAACAGTATGTTTGGTACTGGTCAGTTCTCAAGATTTATGGAACAGAATAACATTTTGTCTGAGTTAGCACATAAAAGAGAGGTAACTGCCGCCGGTCCAGGTGGTTTGACGAAGGAAAGAGCAACATTTTCAGTAAGGGATGTCCATTTTTCTCATTACTCAAGGTTTTGTCCAGTTCAAACTCCTGAGGGTCAAAATGTTGGTTTAGTATTGCAGCTTTCTTTGTATGCAAGGATTAATGATTTTGGATTTGTTGAGGCACCTTATGTAAAAGTATTGCAAAAGGTTAAGAGTAATAAGACCTCACTTGTTGGAAGGATCCCGCTTTCCGATGTAAAAACCAAAAGAGGAAAAGTTTTAGCAAAGGGTGGAAAAATAATTGACGAAAAAACAGCTGACAAGATAGTAAGTGAAAAATCTATAAAAGAAGTTGAAGTTAGGTCTTTTAGAAGCGACGAGGTTGAGTATTTAGATGCATCTGATGAACTTGAGCATGTAGTTTCCATGTCTACATTAGATATGGATGAGTATGGGAATATTAAAGATAAACTTGTTTCAGTAAGGGCTGAGGGTCACTTTTTTGTTAGGCCAGCTCAAGATGTTGATTTGATGGATGTAGTGCCATCTCAGATGGGTGGGCTATCTCTTGCCACAATTCCCGGAGTGCCCAATGACTACTCATATCGTGTAATGATGGGTTCAAACATGCAGAAACAGGCGGTACCTTTAATTAAAAATGAGTCAGCAATAGTAGGCACTGGCTATGAAGATGTAATTGGCAAGGAGTCTGGCTGGGGAATCTACTCAGAGGGTGATGGTGAGGTGGAGTATGTTGACGGCAAAAAAGTAATTGTTAAATACGACGGAGTTGGTAAGCCTGGAGAATATGAAATAACATCATTTTTTGGTACAAACCAGGGAACATGTTATGCCCAAAGACCAGTTGTTGATGTGGGGCAAAAGGTGAAAGAAGGAGATGTTTTGGTCGATGGTCCCAGTATGGAAAATGGTGAAATGGCATTAGGTACAAACATTGTTAGTGCATACATGTTTTTTGAGGGGTATGTATATGAGGATGGGTTCTTGATTTCTGAAAGACTAGTTCAAGATGATGTTCTAACCTCAATCCATATTAAAAAGTACGAGCATGAAATCCAAGAGACTGATTTGGGTCCACAGATTATGACAAATGATATTCCTAATGTTAGCGAAAGAGCATTAAGAAACCTTGATGAGAGAGGTATTGTAAGGGTTGGATCTAGAGTTCAATCACAGGATGTTCTTGTAGGCACAATTTCTCCAAAGGGAGAGCAAGAGCTTACCTCAGAAGAAAGACTTCTTAGGGCAATCTTTGGTGAACAAGCTAGTGATGTAAGGGACGTCTCGTTGAAATTACCACATGGTCAATCTGGTGTAGTAATAAAAACCCAAGAGTTATCTGCTGAAAATGATGACAAGCTATCCTCTGGTGTTATAAGACAGGTAAATGTGTGGGTAGCGCAGACAAAGAAAATTTCCTATGGAGATAAACTTGCAGGAAGGCATGGTGATAAAGGAACGATTGCTGGAATTCTTCCCGTCGAGGATATGCCATTTATGGAGGATGGTACTCCTATTGATATAGTTATTAATCCAAATATTATTAAGAGAATGAATATTGGACAGCTATGGGAAGTAAGGCTTGCAAAGTTATCCGATGAACTTGGAATAAAAATTGCAGCTCCTAATTTTGAGGGCTTGAACATAAAATGGCTGTATGATCAATGTGAAAAAGAAGGGTTAGATACAGATGAAAGGGTAACTCTTTATGACGGTAGGACTGGTAGGAAGTTTCCAAGAAAAATTAAGGTTGGGCCAAAGTATACTGGCAAGCTTGAACATATTGCTGACATGAAAATACATGCGAGGTCAACAGGTCCATATACTTTAGTCACCCAGCAGCCACTTGGTGGTAAGGCACAAATGGGTGGACAGAGGTTCGGAGAGATGGAGGTGTGGGCGCTTGAAGCACATGGTGTACCAAATACTTTGCAGGAAATGTTGACGATTAAGTCGGATGATATGAGAGGAAGAGCAGAAGCATACAAAGCGATCATTCATGGTGAAAAGGTTGAATCAGTTTCAACACCGGAAGCGTTTAAAGTGTTGGTTAAAGAGCTAAATGCACTGTCATTAAATATTGATTTAATTTATCAGGAAGATGAAGAAGATGGATTCGGAGAAAAGGCCGTTTCTACAAAAGAAGAGGAGAAATAACAATTTTGACGCAATAAAGGTAACGCTTGCTTCACCAGATCAAATACTCTCTTGGTCTCATGGTGAGGTTAAAAAGGCTGAAACAATAAATTATCGAACTCTTAAAACAGAAGTAGATGGGCTGATGTGTGAAAAGATATTTGGGCCCACAAAGAACTATGAGTGTTATTGTGGAAAATACCGAAAGGTAAGGTATAAAGGAATCATTTGTGATAAGTGTGGTGTTGAAGTAACTCATAAGGGTGTAAGAAGAGAAAGGATGGGACATATAAAACTGGCCGTTCCTGTCACTCATCTTTGGTTTGCATATAGTATTCCCAACAAGATTGCTACGGTACTGGATTTATCTCAGAAAATCCTACTTTCAGTCGTTTATTACACAAGGTATATGGTAGTTGAGACGGATAAATCGAAGAAAAAAGAGATACTTCCATCGGTAGATAAAGAGCAGGAAGAAAGTGAGAAGAATTTAGACAAAGAGTTGAAGGACAAGATCTCTGAGATTGAGGGTGAGTATAAGAAACAGATTGGTAAGATTTCTAAATCAGAAAAGAACAAGGAAAAAGCGGAGTTCCAGTCAGAGACGCTTAAGCATGAGCAGAGTAAAAAGGTTGCCGCCTTAAGGAAAGAGTATGCAGAATTAGAGGAAAATCTGGCTGAAAAATATAATTCATTAAGAAAGCTTGTTGAAAGGATTGAGGTAAAAGAGATTCTTTCTGAAGATGAATATATTATTTTAAAAGAAAAGGATTACGAATTCTTTAGGGCAGAGATGGGTGCTCCAGCGATTAAAGAACTTCTGTCTCGAATCGATTTAGGAAAGGAGTCAAGGAAATTGAGAAATGCTATTAACTCAACTCAATCATCTGCGAAAAGAGCAAAACTTATTAACAGGATGAGACTTATAGAGGGCTTCACTAAGAATAATGTCAATCCAGAATGGATGGTTCTCGATGTTCTACCGGTATTGCCACCAGACTTAAGGCCAATAATTCAGCTTCCTGGTGGGAAGTTTGCGACATCTGACTTAAATGATCTCTATAGAAGGGTTATAAATAGAAATAATAGATTGAAAAGACTTATTGAAATAGGAGCCCCTGACGTTATTCTAAGAAACGAAAAAAGAATGCTTCAGGAATCTGTAGACTCACTGATTGATAATAGTCATAGACCAAGTAAGCCCTTTGTAAATCTTAGGAGAATGCCGTATAAGGCTTTAACAGATAACCTTAGAGGTAAAAAGGGAAGGTTTAGGAGAAATCTTTTGGGTAAAAGAGTCGATTATTCTGGTAGGGCTGTAATCATTGGCTCTTCAAAGCTTAGGCTTAATCAGTGCGGTATTCCTAAAACTATGGCTCTTGAGATGTTTAAACCCTTTGTAATAAGAAAGCTTATCGAAGAGGATGATGCACTAAATATTAGAATGGCAAAGCAAATGATAGATGATGAAGAAGATATAATTTGGGATATTCTTGAAGAGATTACAAAGGATAGACCGGTACTTCTTAATCGTGCACCAACACTACATAAGCAGGGTATTCAGGCGTTCTATCCAATACTTATTGAAGGTGACGCAATCAGGATTCATCCACTTGTTTGTGGGGGCTTCAATGCTGACTTTGATGGTGACCAGATGGCAGTGCATATTCCTTTGACTGATGATGCAATTAAAGAGGCAAAAGAGGTGATGCTTGCCCAGGAAAATATTATTAAACAGGCAGATGGAAGTATACTATCTGTTCCTGTAAAAGGAATGCTTTTAGGGTTATTCATGCTTACTGAGATGAACGATGAAGATGAAAATCCAGTGACATTTGTCTCTCGAGATGAGGCTGTTTCAGCCTATGACCTGGGAGAAATATCACTTATTAAAAGAATCGCATTGAAAATTGGTGGTAGGGTAATTGAGACTAGCACAGGTAGGATAATTTTCAATGAGGCGCTTCCTAAAGGTTATCCATTTGTAAATGAGCAAATTAATAAGAAAATGACTGGGCAACTAATAAAGGATGTGGTTATGAATTACCCGAGGGATCAGGTGGTAGATGTGCTGGATAAAATTAAGGATTTGGGCTTTAGATTTGCAACAGAACTAGGGTTTAATCTTGCAATGGAGGACTTTGAGATAGACATTGATAGAGATAAAGCGTTGAAAGATGGTGATAAAAGGGAGATGAAACTCCAAGAAGATTTTCTTTCCGGGCTTTCAACTTACGATGAAAAAAGAAGGCTGAGTATAGAGATGTGGCTTGCTATTGGCAAAAAATTGCAGGATAGGATCTTTAAAAGAATAGACAAGGATAATCCGGTGAGTATTTTGGATAGGTCGGGTGCGGCACCATTTCCTGAGCAAACAGCACAGATTGTCTCGATGAAGGGAATGGTTAGGGATCCAGAGGGTAATTATGTTGATCTTCCTCTAAAGGGAAATCATACCCACGGCCTTAATGTGTTTGAGTACTTTGTGTCAAGTAGAGGTGGGAGAAAGGGAGCATCAGATACAGCGTTGAGGACATCAAAAAGTGGTTATTTGACAAGAAAACTTGTGGATGTAGCTCAGGATGTAATTACTAGGCTAGACGATTGTGGAGTGAAAGGTAAGGGTCATAGGATTATTAGAGATGATACGATGCTTACCAGAAGAATATTATTTAAGGACTTAATTATGGGTAGATGGACTGCTGAGGATGTAAAACACCCAAAGACTGGAAAGATCGTTTTGAAGGCAGATGAAGAGATTACATCTGAAATAGCAGAAGAGATTTCTGATGTCGGAGTTCAAGAAGTGGAAGTAAGATCACCGTTGACGTGTGAGGCACCGATTGGAATTTGTAGGAAATGCTACGGATATGATATAGGAAAAAACAAGCCAATAGATTATGGTATGGCGGTAGGTGTTATTGCAGCACAGTCGATGGGTGAGCCGGCGACTCAGATGGTTCTTAGGACTTTCCATTCAGGTGGTGCCGGGGAAACTGATATTACGAGAGGTCTTCCTAGGTTGATCGAGTTGTTTGAAATTCGATATCCTAAAATGACTGCCTTTATTATGCCATTTGATGGAAAGGTTGAGGTTGAGGAGATAGAAGATGGAAAGCATAAGATTACAATGGAAGGTAAAGAGGAACATAAAACAATATACTATTTGAACATTGTAAAAAAAGTGAAAGTTAAAGATGGCAAAAAGGTAAAAGATGGAGATGTAATGTTTGTTGATAATAAAGAAAAAGAGTACCAGTCTCCGTATGGTGGTCGGGTAGAAATTAAAGGAAATGTTTTAACTGTTATTGGTTCAGTTCCTGCAATAGAAGAGTTTGAGGTTCCTGCACCGTATAAGATATTGGTTGAAAGTGGCGATAAGATAAGGGCTGGTACTCCTATGACTGAGGGAAGTGTAGATCCAAGAAATCTTTATGATGTTGTGGGGCTTCACGAGGTTCAGGAGTATTTGATTAACAATATCCAGCAGGTATATACAGAACAGGGTATCTCACTTGACGATAAGCATGTTGAGTGTATTGTTCGACAGATGGGAAGAATGGCAAGAGTAGTAGATCCGGGTGACTCAAATTACCTTATTGGCTCATATGTGAATAAGTATCTTGCTGAATTTAAGAATAAACTTTTAGAGAAAAACGGTAATAAATTAGCGTATATTGAGCCTTTAATAATGGGAATTACATCTTCGTCCTTAAGAACTGAAAGCTTTTTGTCTGCGATGTCGTTCCAGGAGCAAGTCAGAGTACTTACTGAGGCTTCAATTATTGGAAGTGTTGATTATTTGCGTGGCCTTAAGGAAAATGTTATTATCGGTCGACCAATACCCGTCGGAAATGCTGCCTGCATAGAAGATTTCACTGAAATTAAAGAAATTGAAGGATTATAAATATGGCAACAATAAATCAATTGGTTAGAAAGCCAAGGAAAAAAGTAAAAAAGAGGACAAAGCATATAGCTTTGACCTACGATAAAAATACTCTTAAAAATAGGGTGACGAAAAGGAAGAACCCACTTAAAAGAGGTGTCTGTGTACAGGTTAAAACGATGACTCCTAAGAAGCCAAATTCTGCACTGAGGAAGGTGGCTAGGGTGAGAATGTCTAATGGTCAATTAGTTTGGGCTTATATTCCTGGAGAGGGACATAATTTACAAGAGCACTCTGTTGTGCTTTTGAAGGCAGGAAGAAAAAGGGATTTGGTAGGTGTTAGATATATTGTTGTAAGAGGAAAATATGACTCTTTGGCAGTAAGCGGAAGAACGACTGAGAGGTCAAAGTATGGTGTAAAAAAGAGTCAGGCTGGTGAGGAGATATCTGCTCCTATAGAGGAGACTCCAGAACCATCAGAGTAATTGTTATTTGTATTGAATGAGAGGAAAAAGAGCATCAAAAAGAAAGAGAAAGATAGATCCAAAGTACAACAGTCATACTGTAGAGCTTTTGGTTAACTATGTAATGGCTGATGGTAAAAAGAGTCTTGCAAGGAGTATAGTTTATAGTTCTTTGGAAGATGCTTCAAAAAAGTTAAAAAAAGAACCTGTTGAAGTTTTAGATCAAGCATTAGCAAACGTGATGCCAATACTTGAGGTAAGATCAAGGAGGGTGGGTGGAGCAAATTACCAGATACCTATTCCTGTTCCAGAGGACAGACAAGTAACTCTTGCTTTAAGGTGGATTATAAGTGTTGCCAGATCAAAAAAAGGAAAGGATTTTAAAACATATCTTACAGATGAGCTGATGAGTGCCTATAAAGGTGTGGGGGAGGCTGTAAAAAAGAAGGAAGATACGGAAAGAATGGCAGAGGCAAACAAGGCATTTGCTCACTTCCGCTGGTAAACCTATTTTCAAGTTTCTAAGAATGTGTTTGGGGGAATGCCTTTTGGGGTGAAGGGAATGAGGTTTGACCTGGGAGAAACATTGTTACTAAAAGATAAACATCAGTTTACAAGAATTGTTTTTTTAAAAAAGTGAAAATTGGTTGACATGGCAATATATTAGGCAGGTTAGACCTCATTTTATCCCTTTATAACAGAATTAACTTGTTTACTAGCGAATAATACTCTATAAACAATGGGAAAATGTTGCTGAAATGGTGTTTACTGGAGGTTCAACCTCAATTACTCAATTACGATTCTTATTTCTTGTGTCCTTCTTTAGTCCTTAACTTCGGCGTAGCTTTTAGCGAAGCCGAGCCCTTTTTTGGTTTCTTACCTTCGACCTTCTTGTCACCTTCAACTGGTTTCTCTCCTTCTTTAGTTTCTTCACCTTCTACTGCTTCTTCTTCCTCAGCTGGTGTTTCACCTTCCTCTCCTTCGGCTGGAACTCCACCCTCAGGGATCTCTTCTCCTTCAATTAGCTCCTCACCTTCTACGACCTCCGGTTTTTCTTCCTCAATGGCTTTCTGGTATGGTCTTATTGTTACCACGGTTAGTTCTTTATCCTCATCTCGTACAAACTCAAGTTTTTCTGGTATCTTTATTGCTAAAATATCAAGGGAATCGCCTACTTCTTCTAGTGAGGTTACATTAATTGATAGTGAATTTGGAAAATCTTTAGGCAGACCTCTAAGTTCGATAGCATTTAGTGTTTGGATCATTACACCAAGACTATTTTTTACTGCTGGTGCTTCTCCATCAAGCACTATTCTAACAGGCATATCTACGATTTTCTTGTCATCAAGAATCATAAAACTTACATGGCTTGGTGTGTTTGCTCTGACATCCATTTGAAGCTCTTTAAAAACAGCGGTTTTTGGATTTTTGTCTTTTATTGTGAGCTCTACCAACTGTCCCTCTCTTGCATCTAGGAGAAATTGTTTCAGATCTCCAAGGGGAATTCCTATCAACTCGGAGTTGGTCTTTTGGTCATAAACTACTCCAGGAATAATCTCTTCTCTAATGAGTGTCTTTGGTTTCTTCTTTGAATCTCTTTGTTTTACTGTGATTTTTACTTTAGCCATGACTTGAGGAATATAGCAGATAATTAAGATCCCAACAAGGTTTTAAGCAACTTCTCCTCCTAATTTTTGGTATGTATTTTTTAAAAGTTGGGCATCTTCTTCAAGGTTTGGACTTTCGCACACAAGCCATCCGGATATTTTTTTATCTATGAGTGACTGCAATATTTCTTTGTATTTCAGTTCAGCTTTTTCAAGATTAAGATGGTTCCTTTCTCCCTTTTCGTTGAAGTTTATTCCTGAGATATGCATATGAAGTGTTTTCAAGGCATTTTTGCCGAGCCCTTTTTCTATGATGTCTAGCAGTTCTATAGAGTCTTCATAGCCATTTTTTCGTCCATTCGTCCTTGCCTGTATATGTGCAAAGTCGAGACATACAGACACTGAATATCTGTTTAATTTATCGTTAACTTCAGCCGCAAGAGATACTATTTCATTTATCTCTCCCCACTGACTTAGTTTGCCAGTTGTCTCAAGTGAGAGTAGGGGAAGTTTTTCGTTTTTTCCAAACCTATTTAATGCTTTCATAACACCACCCATGATGATGGGCCTAATTTCTTCTGAGGTTCTTCCTTGATAAAAAGCAGGATGGAATGTTACGGATTTTGCCTCCATTAATTGTCCTGCCCATAGGGTTTTGTATACCCTTTCTATACTTGCTTCCTGCTTATCTTGTTCTAGGGATGCCAGATTTATATAGTAGGGGCCGTGAACTGTGAGAGAAACATCTTTGCTTTTTGCAAGTTTACCAAGTGAAATAGCATCTTCCTCTTTTATTCTTACTCCATGTACAAGCTCTACTTCCGTATGTTCAAGGTTGAGCTCATTTAACCGATATATTGCTGATTTGCGCAGTGATAGTTTTTTCCCATCTTTTTTCAGTTGTACCGTGGAAAGTGGTACTCCACCAGTTCCAAACCTAATCATGTTTTGATTATATCATTACTCTTGGTAGCCCTTTGCCTGAAGGTCAAAAGCCTTTTTATACCTGCCATTTTTCTTTATGAGCTCATCATGTGAGCCATCTTCTACAATCTCTCCTTCGTGAATAACATAGATTTTTTGTGCATTTCTGACGGTTGAAAACCTGTGCGAAATGATTATCAATGTTTTCCCCTTAAACGTTTCAAAAATCCTCTTAAAAATCCTGTACTCAGCATTTGCATCAATTGACGCAGTCGGCTCATCAAGTATAAGTACGGGAGCGTTCCTATAAAACATCCTTGCCAAAGCAATCTTCTGCCACTGTCCGGTGGATAGGTTAACGCCATCAGTAAAAGCTTTATTCAGAACCTGATAATATTTTTTGGGAAACTTATCAATAAATTCTTTTGCATCAGCTAGTTTTACGGCGTTAGATATATTAGACTCATCTACCGGTATGGTATGATTTCCTGCAATGATATTTTGTTTTACATTTAATTCTCCAAACTTATCAAACTCTTGGAATAATGCTCCGATTAGTTTGTGGTATTCTTCAAGGTTGAGTTTTTCTATTGGAATATCGTTTATCAATATTTTTCCCTTTTGACAGTCATAAATTCTCAAAATTAATTTTATTAGGGTTGTTTTTCCAGCACCATTTTCTCCAACGAGTGCTATTTCATCACCGGACTTAATTGTTAGATTGATATTTTTAAGGACATAGTTCTTACTTCCTGGATATTTGAACAGAATTTTGGTAGAAGGAATATAGCCGCCAAACATTATCAGAGCCTTTCTTTATAATGTTCATACTTTCAGGATTCTCAAATCTTTGAACATCCAGATCTGAAACTTTTTTTGTAATTTCTATCTCGAAGATTTCCATGTAATAGTAGTTAACCTTGGAGTCAAGATATGAGTCTAAATAACGGATTAGTCTGTCGAGGGTTAGAATAGAAGCATATCCTATGACGAATTTCAGTAGATCAGTTTCCTGGATAATTTGTTGAAGATTTTCAACTGTGCCAAAGGGTATCTCTGTGATTCTATCTATCAAAACACCAAATAGATAGAAAGTAAGAGTAGGGATCGCTGCGATCAAGAATGTTGTCAACACAAGAGTTCCCATTGTGATGGGAGACATTTGGAATAGGATCTTGAACACCCAAAATCCGTTTGAGAGGACAGTCCTCAAATCGGCTTGTTTGGATTGGTCTTCATTTTTGTGGAGTTTGGGCCTTTTCATCACGCTTCAGTATATCATACTCTACTCACACGGGATGGTGTATCTTACGTAGTTATAGTGATGTTTCTTTTTTACCATGCTATAATTCTGCTGTGTTCGACCATAGGAGAGGTGGCTGAGTGGCTGAAAGCAGCGGTTTGCTAAACCGCCGTACGGAATTCGTTCTGTACCGAGGGTTCGAATCCCTCCTTCTCCGCCATCCTACCCCTGTCAGGGTTCGGATGGCTGGTGTAAGGTATAGTTAATTAGGAAAGAGAGTTTGGGATGAGAACCCTTCGTGCAAAGCACGAATAAGGGTTCGTTCAAGTGACACAGAGAACGAAGTGATCTGATGTCACGCCGCACGCAGCGACCCTGCTATATGAAATGTAGCGGGGGAAGCGAGTACGTCCCACCCCTATCGCCATCCTACATTTCATTTTGTCTGGCAGGCCAGTGTGAATTATTAAATGATTTCTCCTCGTATTGAATTACATATATTATGTAAAGGAAGAAGTTAAATAATGTTTTTACTTAAGGAAATGAGGAAAAAGAAAATTATTTTGATCATAATTATTATTTTCGTTTTATTGATTGTTGGTGCAGCTCTTTTTATTAGGTTTGTTCCAGTAGAGGATATTGATTTTATAAGAGAAAGTGATAGTCCCGTGGCTGAGGCTATTTGTTCGTATCCTGTCACGATTTCAAGTGAATCCATGGTTCCATTTTTTAGTGCAGATGAGACGGTCACTTTTGATAAATGTTTTGAGAGTGATGAAATAATAGTAGGTGCGGTAGTAGTATATGAGGGAGGTGGAGCTCAGAGACTTGGGATTGTGAGGGAGATCCAAGATGAAGGTAGACTAGTTTATAAAGTATCCAATGAGGCGAGACCTCAAGATTTAGCAAATGTTCTTGAGGATGAAGTTCTTGGGATTAATGATACAGACACTTCAAGTTCTGTCTATGATTATTCAGATGTTGAAGAGATTAATACTGAGTTGTTAGAGTATATGTCTGAAGCATACTTGGGAACGATTCCTAGGGGTGCAGGTTTGGAGACAGCAGATATTCAAAGGGCTAGCGATTTTGATCTGGAAGTTGATAAGTTTTGCTATATAGTTAATCCAATAGTTGATTTGGCGAATGTAGATTATGTCATAACTGCTGAAGGCTCAGACGAGGCATTAGTTGAGATTACCGATGTTATGTATTCTCCTGGGGAAAATATTAACTGTGATGATAATCCATTAGATCTAGAGGGTGGGGATTATGTTTTTGTGATTTTCATCAGCGATGTATTATTGGAAGAGTTACCATTTACGATATTATAAGTAAGTTACAAATAGTTAAGGTTTATTGTAAGAATATTGGATGCAATAGAGTGTATTAAAACAAGAAGATCGATCAGGAAATTCCAGGATAAAAGTGTTCCTGATGATATTATTGAAGACATCTTAGATTGTGCAAGGAATGCTCCATCTGCAAATAACGCTCAATCTTGGAGTTTCATTATTGTTAAGGATAAAGTGATAAAAGATAAGCTTGCCAAGGTACAAACCTGGTCGTCTTTTATCTCGGGCTCACCGGTTTGTATTGTCGTTTGTTGTGATGCTACTTTTAATCAGTTCAGACCAGCTAAATATTTAAATTCAGCATGTGCCGCACAAAATATTATGCTTGCTGCTTATTCATATGGTTTAGGTACTTGTTGGTGTTATGTGAAGGACCTTGATGATCCATCTATTGAAGGAAAGGTAAAAAATGTTTTGAAGATTCCGGAAGATGTGGAGGTGTTGTGTATGATTCCAATAGGATATCCTGATGAAAAATCACATCCTAAAAAGGTAAAGGATTTAGAGAAAATTGTTCACAATGAGCGATGGTAGTTTGACAGTCGTGTGTGGTAATAATATACTCTTAGACAGTTAAATTTTTTCTTTATATTGAAATGGCTGAAGAGATAAAACCTTCCACCTCATCTAGTATGGATCCTAAGTTAGCTGCACTTTTGTGCTGGATATTTGCACCTTTAACAAGTTTGATATTTATGTTGATGGATGACACAAAAAAGGATGAGTTTATCATGTTCAATGCAAAAGAGTCTCTTTGGTATGGTGTTGCACAAATCGTTTTATCATTTGCATCATTCATAATGATAATTCCTATAATTGGGTGGTTGATAAGCTGTGTGATTTGGATTCTTCAGCTTGCTATGTTTGTTGGACGAATAATTATTGGCGTGAAGGCATATAATGGTGAGAAAGTAGTACTTCCAGTACTTGGAGATTTAGCAAGCAAGTAGTAACTTGTAGACATTTGGTTGTGGAACGGGTCCTTTGGGACCCGTTTTTGTTATGGTATAATTATCCTGTTCTGTAGACATTTTTCATCAATAAACATTGTTAGAAGGAGAGCCCAGTACTACATTGAGTGCTGGATAAAGTGCTCCGCACAGGGAATTAAGATGTTTACCCTGAGCGAAGTCCCGCGAAGCGGGACGAGTCGAAGGGGAGAGGTGACAGAGTGGTCGAATGTGACGGTCTTGAAAACCGTTGTCCGCCTTTGGTGGACCGTGGGTTCGAATCCCACCCTCTCCGTTCGTCTTCGCTTGCAAACCTGTTCGGTTTGCAGCTGCGCCGAAACTTTATAGCTCTTATTAATTAGGTTGGGATGAGAACCCTTCGTGCGGAGCACGAAATGGGTGCGTTCAAGTGACACAGAGAACGAAGTGATCTGATGTCACGCCGCACGCTGCAAAGCGAGTACATCCCATCCTTGTCCCGCTTCGCGGGGCTCTCTGCCAGAATGCGTATGAGAATCTGTTATTGCAAATCTCATTGAAAATTTAATCTTGGCAATATTATTAAAAACGCAACAAAGTTATGAGTATTAAGGAAATAAGAGCAAAAATATTAAAAGATGCTCCTAGACCTATACTTCTGGCATATCGATTTATTCGTTACCCAGAAGAACCTGCAAGCCTAGTAAGATTTGCTTTTAGAAAGGACTTGAAAATATCTTTTTCTAAGAGGTTGGAAACAATAAGGAGGATGTATCTTATTTCCTATAATGTTGACTGCCCACATACCCAATATGAGATGCTTGAGTTTATGAGTGCAGTTCTTACTTTATCTAAAAGTGTAAAGGGATGTATTGTTGAGGCTGGCTGCTATAAGGGTGGAAGTACTGCAAAGTTTAGTGTTGCAGCAAAGATATCTGGAAGAAAACTTATTGTATTTGACTCGTTTGAGGGGTTTCCTGAGAACAAAGAGCCTAACAGTGAATTTATATTTGGTGGCAGTGCAACTTTTCCGAAGGGTGGCTACTAAGGTACGTTGAGTGAAGTTAAAAGGAATGTTGGCAGATACGGGGATTTAGGGGTTTGCACCTTTGTTAAAGGATGGTTTGATGATACCATGCCAAAATTTTCCAAGCTAATTGCAGCTGTCTTTTTGGATGTTGATCTTGCCTCTTCGACCAGAACATGTCTTAAGTATCTTTATCCATTACTTACTCCAGGTGGTGTTTTGTATTCTCATGATGGCCATCTTCCACTTGTTGTGGATGTTTTCAGGGACAGTAGCTTCTGGAAGAAGGAAGTGGGATGCTCTAGACCATACATAGAAGGTTTGGGAAAACGGAAGTTAATTAGGATAATAAAACCAACTAACATCAAAAAAGACAAGGTAAAATGAAAATCGTGAATACTGATACAAAGGATTCTGTACTTGTCTTAGTCGGGCCTGAAGGAGAACAGGATAAGTTTTTATCGTATATTTCTCCTGAAGGGAAAATATTTGGAGGACAACATAGACTACCTGGTGGAAAAATTAAGTCAGGTGAAACATTTGAGGATACCTTGCAAAGGGAGGCTAGTGAGGAATTTGGCATCAAATTAGAAGGTATAAAAGTGTTATTAGAAAAGCCAAATGTTCTTGGAGGTATAGTATATTTGTGTTCTGCAAGGACGGATGGAAATCCGGAAAAAAGGGAGAGTGACGTTGGTGAACCAGAATGGAGAACAGCTATTGAACTTGCAGAGTCTAACATGCCACCCAATTGTAAAATACTCTTATATACTCATTTAGATAAAAAAGGAGAGAGGCATGTTGGAGAAGAAGTATTTATTTCTTTAGGTAAAGATAAAGAATTTCTGGAGATTCTTCAGAGGGAGTCTCCTAAATTGTATGCTGAATATATGAGAAAATATTCAAAAGGATAACTCAGTATTGCATTGATTCAATTATCTCCCGATATGCCTCTTTGGGATCATCTCCCTCAATAGTTTTAGTGATATCACTTGGACCGTACTCTCTGTCATTTTTTCCTCCCTTTGCCCCAAAGTCGTATCTGGTATAGAAGATCCTTTCTGCACCAAGGTTTATTGCATTTTGGGTGCTTAGTAAGGTGGCGCTTGCGTTGATGTCTTCATCGTCTGAAACTATCGATTCTGCTTCAGTAACCCATATTGGCTTTTCTAGACCAAAAGATTCAAGAAGGTCTTTATATGCCTCAACATTGAAATTATGTGTTTCTCTGTCATTTGAAATACAGTGAACATTTCCAATGTCAAAAGCATCGTGTGTCTGTGTATTCTCGAGTACCTTTTCAAAAAAGTTGATAAATTCTTCATCTCCTCCAGCGGCTCCGGCTATAAGGACCTTTGCCTCTGGGTCGGCCTCTTTTATTGCTTTACTTGTGTTAATAAGAAGTGTGGCATATGCGTTCTCGTCTTCGCTGTAAAAGTCAAGTGTTTCCATATCTTCATCTTCAGGCTCTGGGAATTCTGAACCATTAAGATCTGGCTCGTTCATTACTTCCCAGTACCTTACTGGAATTTCTAGACCAGGCATATCATTTATCCCATCCCCATCGTATCTTTCAACTACAGCTATTACCCATTCTTTGTATTTTTCCCAGTCTTCAGGGTTACATCGATGGAGTGGTATATACTCTTCCCCTCTTTTCCCAAATAAATCTAATAAAAACTCATCGTTTTCACCAACCTCGCATTCTTCTGGATCGTCTTTACTCAACTGATCCCATTCAGCAAATGGCCATAGTGTTACAAGAGTACCGTAGTTTTGCTCCTGCTGATTTCGGATAACCTCATCGGTGTTTGAAAAATCAATTTCTGAATCTTCATCCTCTTGCATTGAGTCCCACAGAAAACATCCTGGATGTGGCCTTACCCATGCTGCTCCGACATCTTCCACGAAACTGTTTTCTGGTTCTCCTCCTGAAAGAAATCCGAATTTATTATTCAGTATTTCTTCTGGTATCGCTACCTCTTCTGAAATAGTATTCTCTTGTTCACCTGTACCCCAGAAGTGCTTATATATAAAGTATCCGCCGATTATGAATAGTATTATTGCAAGGACGATAATGAGAATTTTCCAAAGTTTCATTAAAAGGCAGTTTAGAAATTACATACTCTCATAATACTTATACAGTTTATCAAGCAGCTGTTCAAGTGACCTTTTGCCAAACTCAGAGTAGAAAAGAAGTTCTCTCCTTCCTAAGAGATCTGATATGAATTTTTTAAGGTTTTCCTTGTTAAAAGTTATCGTAACTCTTTTTAAGTCGATTTGTCCTAGGGTATCAGCTTCAACTAAGGCATTTAGATAAATATTGTTTCTAATTAATTCAACTTTGTCAATTTCGTCATGGTTTCGTATTATGAATAGTATTTGGAGCCTTTTACTCTTTGATAGTTGTGGATGTTTTTCTAAATATTTTCTTGTGATGTTTTCGGAATTGATCATATGTTGTTTTTTCTTATCCTGTATCTTGTCAAAATCTCTCGATCCACCATCATTGCTATTAAATAGTGCAGTCCATCCAGTATCATGAAAAAGTGCAGCTGGGATAAGGATTTCCGGATCCAGATTTTCTTGAATGCATATTTGACCAGCCCAATATGCGGTTGCAAAAGTATGCTTTAGGTCAAAAGGTCTACCATTTTCGAGCAAAGGTATAACATAATCTGCAATATCTTGAAAAAACTTTTGTGTCTCTGGTGAAACGCTGGGCAGCTGATCAATTATAAACATTCTCTCAGCCATAGGGGTATTCTATCATCATTTCTTTTCTCTAAACAATGCTATTACAGATATTGATTTTGGGGTTGACTTTGAGAGTTTTGAATTTCATTGAAAGGCAGTAAAAAATTACATATTCTTGTAGTGATTATACAGTTCACCAAATAATTGTTTGAATGTTTTCTTTCCGAATTCTGTTGTGAAGAGGGGCCATCTTCGTAGTATTAGTTCTTTAGAAATGTACTGCCTTAGGTTATATTTTCCAGGAGGTAGTCTCCCTCTTTCGAAATCCATTTGTCCTAGTGTATCTGCCTCAATTAATGAATTAAGGGAAATATTTTGTTTAATTGAGGGAACGTTCTCGAGTTTGTCGTGATGCATTATCGAGAATACAATTTGATACTTCTGGAATTCAGACATCTTATTTTGGAACCGATGGTAGCACAGAAAAGCATTTGCTATCCCAGCAGATTCTTTCATATGGTAATCATTCCAGTCTCGAATTTTTTCGTTCCTTATTGGGCTGTCAGTGTTTCTATCACGTATCCCATAATATCCAGTATGATGGAAGTATACAGAGGGAAGAAGTATTATTGGGTCAATATCTTCATGTATGCATAGCAGTTTTGCCCAGTAGATTGAGGCACAGGTTTGTTCTAAATCAAGAAATCTTCCTCTCTCAAGTATAGGAACAACATAGTCAGCGATATCTTCAAAAAACTTTTGTGTCTCTGGTGAAACATTGGGCAGCTGATCAATTATAAACATTCTCTCAGCCATAGGAGTATTCTATCATCATTTCTTTCCTCTAAACAATGCTAGCTAGTGCAGATATTAACCGCGGATTGGTGTAAAATTGAGCAATATTTGCTCAGGAGTAAAATAATCAGGGTATATTTTTTGAAAGATACAAATGATTCAGCAGTTGCTTTAATTACTCATAGGAAAAAAAGGGAAAAATTTCTCTCATATATTGCTCCGAAAGGAAAAATCTTTGAGGGACGATATCGTCTTCCTGGAGGAAAAATTAAGAATGAGGAGAATTATGCAGATATTCTTAGAAGAGAGTTGTTGGAGGAGTATGATGTCCATCTCGAAGAGATAACTTTACTTCTTGAGAAGCCCAACGTTTTAGGAGGAAGAGTGTTTCTGTGTTCAGGAGTAATTAATGAGGAGCCTAGAAATATTGGAGATGATGGAGATCCTGAATGGCATACCTCTGACTTCCTGTTAAGTTCCAATATGGTTCCAAACTGTAAGATAGCAATTTGGACGCATCTTAATAAGTATGGAACCGAGGAATTAGCTGAAGAAATCATTATTCTTAGGAATGACCGTGCGTTTATGGAGACAATAAAGGACGAGGCTCTAGATCTGTTCGAAGTTTTTAGGTAGATTTCTTCCCTCTAAACAACGCTATAGCGGATATTGATTTTGGGTTGGCTTTTGAGAGTTGAGATGCACATTGGAACAGGGTGGTGCCAGTGGTGCACACGTCATCAACTATTATTAATCTGTTGTCTTTAAGTTTTTTCTTAAATTGTGACTTTAGTTTAAATGGGTTTTCATCAGTAATTCTAGACTGTCTGTTCATACCAGCATGTTGAGCGGTATCTTTGAATCTCTCAAGTGGCTCCATAACTGGGATATCAAGGATCTCACCAAGTTTTTTAGCTAGTAGCTGGCTTTGGTTAAAACCTCTATCCAACACCTTTTTTCTATGAGAGGGGACGGGAATGAGTATGGATTTTCTTGAAAGGTGTTTTGAGAATATGTCTGAACATTTTCTCGCTAGGTAGTTTGAGATGGCATATCTATATTGATATTTAAATATTTTCATTGTTTTCTTAGCAAGATTGTTGTACTGCCAGCATATAACACCTCTGTCGATCTTGGCTTGTTTTAAGCATTGTGTGTGAGTGGAGAACCCCTTTGATTTATTTCTACAAAATATGCATTCTGGCCCATTCCTTTTGAAGTGTTTTCTATAACAATTTGAGCAAATCCATTGCCCAATTTTACCGCATGATATACATTTGGGAGGAAATAAAAAATCGAGAATTTTATTGAAATTCATATACAAAAAAGATTTTACATGTCAATAATGAAAAAATTGTTAAAATTTGTTAACATTCACATACACAATAATTTCAGCATGATTAAGGTAATTGTTTAAACGTCTTCTAATAAAGGGAAAAAGTCTTCTCAACAAAAAGCAGGAGGGAATACTATCTGCAGCGTTCATGATGATGGTATTGATTGCACTTACAAAGCTTGTTGGATTTTTTAAGATACACATTTTTGCCAGATTCTTTGGTGCTTCAAAGGAGCTGGACGTATTTTGGGCAGCATTTACAATTCCAGATATTATCTTCAACATTATTGCTGTCGGGTCAGTAAATGCAGCTTTAATCCCACTTTTTTCAGAAAAGTTGGGAAGTAATGAAAAAAAACTCTCAACCTTTTTTTCGAGGGTGCTGAACTTTATGGTTTTAATCTTTTTAGTACTTGGAGTTCTCGTTTTTGTGTTTGCACCACAAGTATCTGGTTTAATTGCCAACAACAACCTTGGATTTGGTAACTCTGCATTTACTCTAGAAGATATAGATCTACTTACAAGACTTACAAGGATAATGATATTTTCGCCAATAATACTTGGTGTGAGTAGTGTATTTTCTGCTGGTATCCAGGTAAACAAGAGATTTATTGTGTCAGCTTTAGCTCCTCTTTTTTACAATATTGGGATAGTTATTGGGACTGTTCTGTTTATTAAGTATTTGAATATGGATGCTACCGGATTAGCGCTGAGTGTGTGGATAGGTACAATACTCCATTTGCTTGTTCAGATACCACTTGCTTATTCATTAAATCTTAAGTTTAAGCCATTTATCGGCGCAGTGTCAGAAAATGTATCCAAGGCTGTAAGGCTTTCCATTCCTCGGATGTTTGGTTTAGTGGGAGAGCAAATAAGTATTTTTATTAATACTGTAATTGCGGTTGGGCTTGGTGCAGGAGCATTAAGTGCATTTAAATATGGAAGCAGTCTTCATTTACTTCCGGTTCACCTTATTGGATCAACTATCTCTATTGCTGCATTTCCAACCTTGTCAATTGAACATAACAAGATGAGAAGGGGAGCATCTTCTGATTTTGTAAATATATTTGTGAGGTCTATTCAGCAGATACTATTTTTCATTATGCCTGCAGTTGTCTTTACTTTGGTTTTGAGATTACCGATAGTAAGGCTTGTTCTTGGTGCAGGAGAATTTGACTGGACAGATACTGTTATTACTTCCTGGGTACTTGCCCTTTTTGTGCTGGCAATATTTGGTGAGTCCATATTGGGCCTTATTGTCAGGGCATTTTATGCAATGAAGGATACTATTACGCCAGTTGTTACCTCATTTATCAGTCTTGGTGTGAATATTTTGGGATCAATCTATTTTACGAACTTTTTTAGTCATTACTATGACTGGAGGCCAGTGATACAAAAAATTATGGATGAAGGAAGAGGTGCATTGGTAGGATATAGTCAGGAAATGATTAGGTGGTTTACGACTAGAAACTCATCTCCTTCAGCAGTGGGTGGTTTAGCATTAAGTACTGGTGTTGCAGTAGTTTTAAACAGTGTATTGCTTTTAGCCATTTTAAACAGAAAAATTAAAGTAATTACATGGGCCGGATTCATTAAACCTTTTTTGAAAAAAATGCTTGCATCTTTATTTATGCTCCTTACCATGTATGGTGTATATAAGTGGTGGAACTTCAGTTTAGATACGAGTACTGTGGTATCAATTGTTGGACTGTTCACGTTGGTTGGTGGAATAGGGTTTATCGTGTATATTGCAGTATCAGTTGTAATGGAGATTAAAGAAGTTTCAATTCTTGTGGAGTTGATTAAACGTCTTTTGGAAAAAGCAAAGGCTGTCCATATCGAGTAATCTGCCCTTCAGTTTTTATGTAAATAAATGAATAAAAAGAGGGGTCGAGGTATCATAAAAATCTTAGTGGCAATAGCTATAAGGCTTGGACTTTTCGTGCTGGGAGTTTTGGGAATTGTTATTGTTACAGTAGTAGTTTTAATCCTTCGGTATAAACAATGGGAGTCAGAAAAATCAGATTTTCTTAACAACATTACTGAACAGGAATATTCTGATGAATCGATAAGCGAGGTAGACGAGTTACTTTCTGAGTTTCAGGCAAGCAAGGTGGAAAGAGAGAATCTTAGACTTTCCAGGGACGAAATTGAAGTGATAATTTATGAGTCTATTGAGGAGAATGATGGTGAAAGGGTAATTGAGGGTATAGAGGTTGTCACTTTAAATAGGTCCTTTGATTTATATGTAAAACTTGAAGGGTTACCGTGGTTCATCATACGAGGCTGGCAAAGACAAGAGGGCTCTGTAGATTTTGTAATCTATGATGTCATGTTGGGTCCCTTATCTTTAAGTACATTGACTTGGGGGTGGGCGAGTGGACAGTTTTCGAGTGGAATGCAGGATGCTTTGGATATAGTGCTTTCCGAAAATTTTTCTGGAAGAAGAATTGAGGAGATATATGTTTTTGAAAATGGAGTAAGGATTGTAGGAGGGCTTGATGTTGAGGAAGAGAAGTAAAAGGTTGACAGGGAAACAATATGTAAATATAATTGCTGATTAGCAGTCAAATGTAGTAAATGCTAAATAATTTTTAACTTTAGTTAATATGGCAAAATCAAAGGTAGATGTTAAGCCATTGGGTGGAAGGATATTAGTAAAACCACTTGAAAAAGAAGAGAGTCATTTGGGTTTTCTTATAATTCCAGATACGGCGGAAAAAGAAAAACCTCAGCAAGGAAAGGTGATTTCGTTGGGTACTGGGAAAATTTCAGATGATGGAAAGAAAGTTGGTTTCAACGTAAAAGTTAGGGATAAGGTCATGTTTAAACAGTATGCTCCAGATGAAATTGAGCTGGATGGAGAAAAATACCTAGTGATAGATGAAAGTGATATTCTTGCAATCATTAAATAATATTAATTGTTATAAATTACTAAAATGGCAAAAGAAATAATTTTCGATGAGCAAGCTAGAAAAAATCTTAAGGCGGGTGTAGATGAGCTTGCAGATACAGTAAGAGTAACACTTGGTCCCAAAGGGAGAAATGTTGCACTTTCGAGTTCCTTTGGTGGTCCAACTATTACAAAGGATGGTGTTACAGTGGCTAAGGAAATCGACCTTAAGGATCATCTTAAGAACATGGGCGCACAGATGATAAAGGAAGCAGCTACAAAGACAGCTGAGGTAGCAGGTGATGGTACAACTACTGCTATTGTGATAGCACAAACAATCGTTACAGAGGGTTTAAAAAACGTTACTGCTGGTGCAAACCCTATGGATTTGAAAAGAGGTATCGATAAGGGAGTTGAGGTTATAGTTGAGAATATTAAGAAAATTGCAAAACAGATAAAAACAAAGGAGAAGATTGCACAGGTTGCTACAGTCTCGGCAAATAACGATGAGGAGCTTGGAACTCTAATTTCTGAGGTTATGGAAAAGGTTGGAACAGATGGAGTTATCACGGTAGAAGAATCGAAAGGGTTTGAAACTGAGGTTGAGTATGTTGAAGGTATGCAGTTTGACAGGGGCTACATTAGTCCATATTTTATTACGGATGCAGATAAGCTCGAGTGTATTCTTGAAGATGTGAGTTTGCTTATTACTGATAAAAAATTATCTTCAGTTCAGGACATTCAGGATATTGCCGAAAAAGTCCTTCAGGTAAGTAAAAAACCGTTAATGATTATTGCAGAGGAGGTTGATAGTCAAGCACTAGCTACCTTGGTGGTTAATAAGCTAAGGGGTGTACTAAACGTATGTGCAGTAAAGTCTCCAGGATTTGGTGACAAGGGAAAGGAGATGCTTGAAGATATTGCAGTCTTGACTGGCGGGGTAGTTGTCTCAGAGGAAACAGGCAGAACTTTAGAATCAGTAGAGATGACTGATCTCGGACATGCAGAAAAGATAATTGTAGGAAAGGAAAACACTGTTATTGTGGAGGGTTCTGGAGAAAAGAAGGATATTGATTCAAGAGTAGAAATGATTAAGAAACAAGTAGATGAATCAACATCTGATTATGATAAGGATAAGCTTAAGGAAAGGCTAGCAAAGCTTGCAGGTGGAGTTGCAGTTATCAAAGTAGGTGCGGCTTCAGAGGTCGAGTTGAAAGAGAAGAAAGATAGAGTAGATGATGCACTAAATGCTACGAGAGCTGCTGTTGAAGAGGGAGTTGTTTCAGGTGGTGGTCTATGTTTGTTTGAGGCAAGAGAGGATCTAAGTAAACTGAAACTTAAAGGAGATGAGGCTACAGGCATCAAAATACTGAAGGCATCTCTTGAGACACCACTTATGCAAATCGCTGAAAACGCAGGTAAAGATGGTGCAGTGGTAGCATCAAAGTGTGGAAAGGGTAAGGCATACGACGCAAGAAATGGTAAGTATGTGGATATGATCGAGGCAGGAATTATTGACCCTGCAAAAGTTACAAGGTTGGCGCTTCGACACGGCGCATCTGTAGCCACAATGCTTATTACAACAGAAGCAATGGTAGTAGAAGAGCCAGAAGAAGAAAAACCAGCCGTTCCAAACCCAGCCGCTGGTGGGATGGGTGGTGGGATGGGGATGATGTAAAGAGAAAAATAGTTCTCAGTAACAGAAGAAGGAGGATTTCGGTCCTCTTTTTTATTTGGAAAAACAGTCCTTGGGAAGGTTGAGTATGTTACTATACCAATAAACCAAACCTGGTCTGAGAAAAGATTGTCATTAAAGTATCTCTTTATACTATCGGATTAAGATGTAGGCCTATAGATGAGTAAAACCTGGTCTGAGGTTCATGAAATTTTAATGATTTTGTATATGCCTGCTTTATGACCTGAAACAAGTGTGTCGTATTTTTCCATAAGACAAAATTCACCACTTATTTCTTCCAGTAATTTTTCAAACAATTCTTTTTCTCCTATCAATATTACTGCTATTCCACTCTTTTTAAGTACTCGATAAAGGGAATCTAGCATCTGAGAGTAGAATTTTTCTATATTCAAGTTTTTTCCTAAAAAGTGTCCCCACGGGGGATCTGTAACAATTTTATTGATGGAATTATTTCTCAAACCCTCTAGTTTTGTGGCATCACTATTACTTACAAGGGTGTTCTTTAGGATATTTAATCGAGATCTTAGTTTTTTAACCATCCGTGAGTCGTTGTCGAAGGCAAGAATTTGCCTGTATGGGTAACGAGATCTCGCTTGAGGAATTGATCCGTGTCCCGCGAAGGGATCTAGGAATACATCAGTTGTTTTCATCTCTGACATTAGACATAGAATATGAGCTAGTTCAGGCCTAAGTTCTCCTTTCGGTAATGATTTTGTAAAATCTGGGTGTCTGGTCAATCTTAACCCGAAAAACCCAAAACTTTCAGATCTTAAAAGGAACCAAAATTCAATATCGGGATAACTTCGGTCAGGTTCTAAGTTTGTAATTTCTGTGATTTTACTCTCAAGTGAGACAAGAAGCTTTTTGTTCGGTGAGACAAATTTATTTTTATCTGATGTTACTATTCTGAAGGCTCGATGTTTTCTATATATTGCTCCATTCAATGTCTTGTCGAGTTCAACATTATCAAGAATGTGTCTCATCATGCCGTCGATTGAATTTCTGAAACTTTTCTTAAATATGTGAATTGGTAGGAATGTGTTGTTAAGGAATTTAATGTTCTTGACTTTATCTGTATTTGAAGAGGTTGAATAACCAATAAGTCCGTCTAGCTTTAAGTTTGTTTTGAAGTCATCGAGTATTTGTTTAAGGCCTTTTTCGACAACATTTTCAAATCCAGTTATAAATGTGGATACATATTGAGTGCTCATGTCACGATTTTATCATTAAATGAGGTTAACTTTGGCCGAAATTATGTATTTCTCCACTTCTTTTTTTATTTGCTTTCTGCAAGCTTAGGTCCATGGAAAACCTTCATTAGAAAAATTAGTTTAATCGTCAGGAAGGGAGCGTTGGAAAAAAACAAGACAGAAAGGTAAAATTAATTTCTGATAACTTAGCTATTAAATAAAAAATGCCTAGTAGAAGTGAACTATTATCTCAGGTTTTTTTGAAAGATAGGAATTTGGTAAGCTCTCTTGTAGAGAAGTCATCTATTGGAGTATATGATACAGTTCTTGAAGTTGGTCCGGGAAAGGGCATTATTACCGATGAGTTGTTAAAACGAGCAGGTCGAGTAATTGCAGTGGAAAAAGATCCAGATTTATTTAGGAAGTTATCACAAAGATATAGGGAGAATCCATCTATTGAACTGCATAATGCCGACATTTTGAGATTCGAATTGCCCGGTTTTCAATATAAGGTGTTTTCCAATATCCCCTTTGCAATAGAGGGGCAATTGGTACGAATCCTTATAGACCACTATCGCAACCCACCTGTTGACACCTATTTAATTATGAGAAGGAAGGTGGCCGAAAGATTAGCCGGTATTTCCCGGGAAGGTCAATTCTCGGTGTCACATAAGCCTTGGTTTGATTTGGAAATATTCCATAACTTTAGGAGAGATGATTTTAAGCCTAAACCTAAAGTAGAATGTTCTATGTTTAGATTTATGAAAAAAGACAAACCTCTTATCAGTGATAAGGATAAGAGGTCATATGAATTTTTTGTTAAATCAGGTTTTGGAGGGGGTGGGAGATTGAAGCAAAATATATTGCCATTTTTTACTAAGGATAAGTTTGGTAGGATTTCACAGAGTCTTGGTTTTAGACCTGATGATATGCCTAGTCAATTGAACTTCAAACAGTGGTTGGAATTATTTAGGTGTATGGTATGAGGGCCTGGCCTTGAGTTAATGAAAATTTAATGAACACCTACATAAATCATTGTTTAAACAAAACAAACAGAGGTGCACCACTAAAACTCAAGGCCAGGCCTAGGCCATAAAATGTGGTAGTTTTTTCTCTGTTTTGCTTTTCTGACACACGGGATTTAGGCCAGGCCTTTAAATATGCTATCATCATCTTTGTGGCAGAAAAGGTACTTAACAAACAACAAAGAGAGGCAGTAGAACATGACAAGGGCCCATTGCTCATTATTGCCGGGGCAGGTACCGGCAAGACAAGAGTTATCACAGAACGAATCATTCGACTATTGGAGAAGGAACTTGCAACCCCTAAGGAAATTTTAGCTCTCACTTTTACCCAAAAAGCTGCACAGGAAATGGAGGAAAGAGTAGATGTATCTATGCCTTATGGATACGAAGAAATATGGATTTCTACCTTTCACTCATTTTGTGATAAGTTGCTAAAACAAGAGGCAATATACATTGGTCTAGACCCTGCTTATACACTTATGTCTCAAGCACAGGAATACATCTTTTTTAGAAGTATGCTTTTTGATCTTCCAATCAAAAGGTTCAGACCTAAGGGCAATCCTACGAAGTTTATTGGGGAGATACTAAGACATTTTTCGAGGCTGGGAGATGAGGATGTAAGTCCCAAAGAATACAAAAAGTATGTAAAAAATGTTGAAGGTGTCGGAAAGGATGAAAAAAAGGATTACGAAGAGCTTGCTAAACTATATGACTCATATCAGAAAAAGAAGATAAAACAATCTAAATTTGGCTTTTCTGATCTTGTTCCACTTACACTTAAGCTTTTTAGGGAAAAGCCAGAAGTTCTTAAAAAGTACAAACAGCAATTCAAATATATACTTGTAGATGAGTTTCAGGACACAAACTATGCACAAAATGAACTTGTGAAGCTTTTGGCAGGTAAGAACGGAAATATAACTG
>CAYZTC010000002.1:0-41685 GCA_964481345.1 uncultured Candidatus Saccharibacteria bacterium
CTTGAGAAATGGAAAAAAGTCTTTGTTCAGACTCATCCAATATTTCGGCAACAACTCTATCTTCTTCAAAAGCCATTTCATCTATATGTGAAGCGGCATTTATTAACTTCCTTCTAATATTAAGTCCCTTCACAATTTGCCCATATTCTTCTACATGTGCTGCTGTTGGAACACCCTCAACAAGCTCAGTAAGATAGGCTCTCCCACCAATTTTCTTTAGCTTCTTATTACCTTTTAATTTATCTGACAATGTTACGATATCTACAGGTAATCCCTCATCAAACAACTCAAATATTGCATCTGCAATGTCAGAATGATTTGGATCATAAAAATGTTCTGGAAGAAGAAACTCCGCAACACGAACAACCGCCTCTTTATCGAGAAGCATCGCTCCTAGGACAGATTTCTCAACATCTATATTGTGTGGCGGCACCCTTACATCTGCCATATTATTTGCTCTTAGGTTCCAATATTACGGTACTTAATTGCTTACTGTCAGTCTCAACGAAACGCTTTAATTTAAGCTTGGACTCAACTTCTGGATTAGATATACCAAACTCCTTTTGAAATTCATCAAGCTCCTTAAGCTCTTTCCACTCATTCTTCATTCCTTTTATTAAATAACAAGATGGTATCATTACCGCAGGATCAACCTCATTAATTATTCTTTTCAAATCTTTCCACCCTACAAACTCTTTTCCATCACCAACCGGAACTATTAAATAGTCAATATCCCCAATATCCTCAAACATTCCCCTTGAAATTTCCGCCTTCAACATTCCCAAATAGCAAATATTCACATCCTCGTATGAAATTACATGAAATATTGAATTTCCAAAACTATTTATAAAAACTCCCCCAATTTCATACTCTCCGACATCCTCAATATTCACTAAACCCAACTGATTCTCTTCCCTATTTCTCGATGGCTTAACTTTACTTGAATCACCTTTAAAAGTATAAATTACTACATCTGCCTCAAGCGAAGGGTACGAAAGTCCCACATCCCTAACACTAAAAGGATCTGTCACTAAAGTAGCATTTTTAGTTCTAAGTCTAAAGCAACTCAATCCATAATACTGAAGATCCATTTTGTATAATTATCAATTAATCTAATTGCTCTGCCCTAACAACCAATCGCTTATCCGCCGTCCAAAGCGGCGTGCAGGTATAAAGCGTAAGTAAATGGTAGACAGTGTGATCCTCGATTTCTACTAAATCCGGATCAACCACAAATGTCTCAACGACAATGTAATCATACTCTATTTCATTCCAGTAGACAATTATTTCATCCCCTTCTCTTATTTTGTCCAAATGATAAAAAGTTAAATTATTAGGAGGAAGATACTGAAATCTATGCCCAGTAATCACCATATTTCCACCATTTACTGGATCACCGGTACCAGGCCTATGCCAAGCTCCCATGTTAAGCACCGTATCATTATCGCCCTCAACAATCATCACATCAACACCAATCACTGGAATTATTATCCTATTCCCGTCAACTTCATCATATTCTTCAGACTGCCCACTACTCCCAGAAGAGATATCATAGCTTTCATGTCTCCTCCAATCATAGTCAAAAATATCAAATTTCAACCAAAACAATAATTGTGGAACAAATGGCATTAATACAAAATAAAGGCAAACAATAATTGTCGAGAACTGAAAGATTTTTAGGGCAGTAGATTTTATTTTTTGGCCCTTAAAAGTATTTTTCTTAGTCATATGCTATTTGAGAAGATCAAGAGCATCATATACTCCTTTTTCTACATTGTCTTTAATGCCTTGCTTCACTAATTCCAATTTTACACTTTCTAGACTTGAACACACCGCTTGAATTTGAGTTATGATTTGATTAACATCCTTTTCCTCTCCAATCATAGTCTCAATTCCTCTTACCTGACCTTCTATTCTATGAAGTCTGTCCCGTATTGACGATTTCCCCTTTTTGGGCATTCTTTTGCATAACCTTAAGTTAAATATCATGAGCATTCTATACCCCACCGGGTATCCTGTCAAATTGACAGTAACTGAGCGACCGAAACATACAATTTATAGTAGTGCAACAATTTAAACAACGGTAAAAGTACCTCGAAATCTAAGCCTATAGCGCTTTGTCTCGGTCACGACTCTAATTTAATAACTTTTTCATAATTACAGACTACAATATTGAATAATGAGATTTACTGATTTTCACAAAGGTGGAACTTACATCATAAGTAATTTAGGCAATAGAGAAACTCCAATATTTCTAGAAAATTCTGATTACGAAAGATTTCTATTCTCCATAGCAAAGTACTGTCAAAAATACAACGTAGAAATTCTTGCCTATTCCCTATTCAAAAATCGCTACAATCTTCTGCTCTGTCAAAATTCTGAAATCTCAATTTCAAAACTGATGCACAGTTTTGGTATATCATATACTCAATACTTTAATATAAAGAATTCTCTAGTTGGGCACTTGTTTAAAGGCAAATTTGTTTCAAGAGAAATAACTAACAAAAAAGATTTATTAACGACTCTAAAATCCTCAATTACTTATCCCACCCAAAAGATGATTATCAACAACTGAGAGCACTACAAATGGACAGGACGTACCATGATTTAACTGAATATTGCCCTATCACAACAGCCCTGATATAATCTCTCCGTCATGAAAAAGGACATCCATCCAAAATATAACAACCAAGCTACTGTAACCTGCTCATGTGGAAATACTTTTGTCACAGGTTCCACTTCTGACAACATTACTACTGAGCTTTGTTCTAAATGCCATCCTTTTTATACTGGAAGTCAAAGAATAGTAGACACAGAAAACCTTGTATCAAGATTTGAGGAAAGAAAGAAAAAGGCAAAAAAGAAGGTCGTTTCAAGGTATAAGAAAAGGGAAATTAAAAGGCAAAAATCAAGTCCTAAGCCCTCGAAAGCAACTCAAACCGAACAAACACTTAAAGACATGCTCAAAAGCCTAAAACAGTAGATAAATCTTCTTCCAATTTCACTTAATATTAATGGTAATATTATCATGGTTATGAATTCAAAAAAAACAGAGCGATACAAAAATAAATTTTCAAAGATTGCCAATCCAAAATCTGCATCAGAGTGGGAAGAATTTAACAGATTACAACCAATAATACTAAAGGTTAACAAGCTAGAAAAAGCACAGAAACAACTCGATCAAGCAAAAGAAATTAGAAAAAACTCAGATGAAAAAGATATGAAAACACTCGCAAATGAAGATATACAAAGGATTGAAAAGGAAATTGAAGACATCGAAAAGAATCTTAAATCCGTTGAAAAAGAAGTAACTTCAGAACATGATCCAAGCGATAAAAAGAATGCAATCATAGAAATCAGAGCAGGTGCAGGTGGAGAAGAGTCTTCTCTATTTGCATCGAATCTATTCCGAATGTACTCCAATTTTGCTCAAAATAAAGGAGTCAAGGTTCAGGTTTTAAGCCAGCATTTAACATCTACGGGTGGTATAAAGGAAATCATTGCAAAATTTGACGGCAAAAACGCATTTGGTCTATTCCAATGGGAAAGTGGGGTCCACAGGGTTCAAAGAATACCGATCACCGAAAGTTCAGGAAGAATACACACGTCCACTGCTACTGTAGCTGTACTTCCTGAAGTGCAAAAAGTAGAGATTGACATTAAACCCGAGGATCTAAAAATAGATACCTTTAAGAGTTCTGGTCCAGGCGGACAATTTGTAAACAAAACCGAAACGGCCGTTAGAGTTACCCATATTCCTACAAATACAATCGTAAGTTGTCAGGAAAGCAAATCCCAACAACAAAACAGAGAAATTGCAATGTCTGTATTAAGAAGCAGACTGTATGAAATCGAAAAAACTAAGCAACAGGAAAAACAAGGAAACCTAAGACATCAACAAATTGGAAGTGCTATGCGATCAGAAAAAATCCGAACATATAATTTCCCTCAAAGTAGAATAACCGATCACAGGCTAAAGAAATCCTGGCATAACTTGGAGTCAATAATGGATGGTAACATAGATGAAATTATCGAAAGTTTCAAAGACTATGGAAAGAAAGAGTAAAACAGTCAGAGAAACTCTAAAGCAACTTGATAAAGAATGCTCCAATTTTCTCCCAAACAAGGACAGAGACCTAATAAAAATAATGGAAAATGTTTTAGAAATAAATGAAACAGGAGTCCTTTCAAATCTAGATAAACTACTTTCAGATTCACAATATAAAAAGGTAAACAAAATAATAAAAAGGATTCAAAACAATGAGCCTCTTGAATATATTACTGAAACAGGATTTTTCTATGGAAATAAGTATAGAGTCACAAGAGATACCCTTATACCAAGACCTGAAACCGAAATACTAATTGATCTCTCACTTTCTGAATTAAGTTTTAAAGTATATGATCCAGACAAAAAACAAAAGGAATTACTAAACATCGCTGATGTTGGTACAGGTACCGGATGTATTGCAGTCTCAATGGCACTGTCACTTAAAAGGAATACACAAATTTATGCAACAGATAAATCAAAGTCTGCACTACAGGTTGCAAAAGAAAACATAAAAAATTCAAGGCGAGACAATATCATCATTCCAATTGAATCAGACATATTTCTACAGGTCCCGAAAGACCTTCGGTTCGATTTAATAGTCGCAAACCTTCCATATATCTCTTCAAAAAAAATCGACGGTCTTCCCAAAAGTGTTAAAGATTACGAGCCAAAGGAAGCTCTGGATGGAGGAATCGATGGGATAGAAATAGTAAAAAGACTGTTAGAACAGTCAAAAAGTAGACTGAGGGATGATGGAGTAATAATACTCGAACTAGATCCAACACAAATACAAAATGTAGAAAAGATCGCAAAGAAATTATTTCCAAACTCAACCTTGATCAGGTCAAAGGATCTATCGCAAACAGAGAGGTTTCTTACAATAAGAACCTAATCAGCCGCCTCAAGAGTTGCATCAAGTTCAATTATCTCACCAGATCTCCAAATAGTTAGTGTTATTATATCCCCTACTTCGAAGCCTTGAATCATAGATGAAAAAGATGAGGTGATATTCTCATCATCAACCTTTGTAATAATATCTGCCCTTTCTACTCCAGCTCTATCTGCAGGACTACCATCCACTACAGAAGTAACAAGTGCCCCAGGCATAACATCACTGTAAAATAATGCTTCGGTGGAAGATATGAGTTGATATTCAACACCTAAATATGGCTTAATAAACTTTCCATGCTCCTTATACTCTGCAATTCTTTCCTTTACATTGTTTATTGGAATGGCAAAAGAGATATTGTCAGCACCAGATGTGGTTGCAAAGTTTATACCAATAACATTTCCCTCAGTATCCAATAAAGGACCACCAGAGTTTCCAGGATTGATCGCAGCATCAGTTTGAATTACATTTTCATACCTTCTGGATGAGCTCCAAAACCCAATGCTTGCCGTCACTGATCTGCCTAGACCACTAATTATTCCTGTTGTAACACTTCCAGGATAGTTTCCAAGCGGTGTACCAATAGCAACTACAAACTGTCCGACCTCCAAAATATCAGAATCTCCAAGAGTAAGTGACTTTAAACCATCCGAGCTAATTTTAAGGATAGCAATATCATTAACATCATCCCTTGAAACCTCCTCAACATCATATTCACTACCCTCTGAAGTAACAACTACATACTCCTCACCCACATCAGAAACCACATGCTGATTTGTCATTATCAAGCCCAAACTATCAATTACAAAACCTGTACCAATATTGACAGAGTCCTCAATTTCACCAGTTTCCGAATTAAAATCTACCTCAGCAACAGCAATACTAACTACCCCCTCTTTAGCCTCCACAACAACATCAGTAACCCAATTCTCTTCGGAAAGTATTGTTCTAGAGCCATTCGTGGTAGATCCCTCATCATCACTGACCTGAATAAACTCATGATCAACTAGCCATTCCCTTAGGTATGGAAATCCAAGAATACCAAACACAATACCAACGGCTAAAAGAAACCAGCCCATTAGTCCTATTCCAATACAACCTAGCTTCTTTTTCGTTTTTGAAGTCAACTTTTCTTTAGTCTCTTTTGAATTTCCTTTCATTATTTACTTACTACTTCCAATATTATAATTGATTGTTCTTTTTTCCCGTCAGTTGTGAGCGTCACATCAAGAGGATACTTTCCAATCTCCTTTACTGGTTTAGCTAAATCAATACTAATCTCAATATCCTCCTCAGAAAGTTTCAAGTCCTTAACAAGCTCCTTAACAATCTCATTCTCACTAATAGATGCAAACGTTCTTCCACCACTACTGGTTTTTACAGAAATTTTTACCTTCTTATTTTTGATTTTTTGGGCAATACTTCCAACCTTCTGCACTTTTTCTTCTGCTTTTTCCACTCTTTTACTTCTCTTTTTCTTTGCAGCAATAATCTTTTCCTCAGTCCCATATTCGACAATACCTTTGGGAATAAGGTAATTTACCGCATATCCATCTTTCACACTTACAACATCACCAATTTTTCCTAATTTTTTATCATCTTTAATAAGAACAACCCTCATATCCCTCCATGTTTATAAATTATTTTATGATTCCCAAATATTCATATGCCTCATCTAGTTGTGGGTCTTCACCACTTAAAAAATCCTCGTCATCATATTCGACAATCTTATCTGGAACTACAACGTCTTCCTGACTTAGTTCTCTCTCATCAGGCAGAACCCACTTCAGGGTTGTAATATGGAGACTCGCTCCGTTCGTATAATTGATTACCTCTTGTGCAGTTCCTTTACCAAAAGTCTCTTCCCCTATTATGTATGCTCTGTCATAGTATTGAAGAGCTCCAGCGAGAATTTCAGAAGCAGATGCACTTCCTTCATCTACTAAAACTACGAGAGGAATCTCCAATAGATACCCTTGCCTTTCCACCCTAAACTCAGACTCACCCCCATCCCGATTAACCTGCTTTGAGACAAGAGAATTTTCTTCTAAAAAATCACCTGCAGCCCAAATTGCTGCATTAAAATAGCCCCCTGGGTTTCCTCTTAAATCTAGAATAACTGCATCCACATCAGCACCAACTACATCCTGCACCACTGTATCCCACCTTGAAATCCAAGCTGAAGCGGTAGCCTCAGTAAATCTATCCAAATCTATATATGCAATATCATTATCCAAGCTATCTACCGTAACACTTGTGACAGTTATTTCTCCTCGGGTTATTTCAATTTCCATTGTTTCTCCTGCACGGATGACTGTTAATGTAACTGTTGTCCCTTGATCCCCCCTTATTAATGCAACAACCTCGTAAATATTATTATCAGAGATGTCTTCACCGTCTACCCCAACAATTACATCACGAGACCGCAACCCTGACTCCTCCGCTGGCGAACCAGAGAGAGGAGAAATCACCACCACTTTTCCATCCTCATAACCAAGCTCCGCCCCAATTCCTTCAAACTTACCTTTATTACTATCCAGATAATCTTGAGTCTCATCAGGACTTAAAAAAACAGTAACTGGATCATTCAGACCATCAACAAGACCTTTAATAGCACCATAAAACAAGTCCTCCTCAGATATATCCTCCTCTACATATGATATCTGAATATCCTTCCATACCTCCCAAAAAAGATCAAAATCCAAAGTAGTAACTTCTTCGTTACCCAAGTTTCCTATCAATCGATATCCGGAAGAAGTAATTACCCCATTACCCCAATTACCACCCACCAAATAGCCGATTGCAAATACGCATCCCAACACAACCACTATTCCAAAAATATTCAATAATTTGCTAAGACTATCAGGAGATTCCTTTTTTGCGGTAGTTTTTTTGATCATACCTAGGAGATTATAGCATAGCTTAATTTTTACTACTGAACCACTCTTACACTTTTTGGATCAACTAACACCTTTCTACCACTTGAAAATCTTACTTGAATGAGATCTTCTTCATCCAACACATTCTCGACAACACCAGAGTATCCCCAATATGGCTGGTCCCAAACCTGGATTATCATTCCCTCCTCTATTTCTACCAAGAACTCACTTTCCGATTCCTCTGTAATAACGTAATCAGGATTATGAACTACAACCTTTTCGTTAGCTACATCCAGGTAAGTATAGGCACCTTTAGAATTAACAAGGAAGTCTAAAAGAATACTATTTATAGGTACTACTCCCCACCCCTCCATAACAAAAATAGGGATAGCTTTAACTCCAAGGCTAGAGAAATCTGATCTATTGATCCCTCCCACCATCACTCCGATTGCACCGGCCTCAATAAGTGATTCATAAAGCATAGGGTTTAACTCTCTCCCAGCAACAACAATTTTCCCCCTACAGTCTGATCCTACATCCTCTGGAAAATACAGTGAGCTCCCATCTTTTATTATTTCTAGCCTACCTGACACACTCTCTCCATCAACAATTACAGGATATCCGACATAGGCATCAGTTGAAAGAATAATCTGTCTTTTCTGGTTCGACTCAGGAACAACCATTCTCACTCTACCTGAAACACCAGCAGTAACAGTAGAATCCCTAAAGGGAGACATTATATCTACAACTCCACCATCAATCCTTCTATAAGACAGTCTTCCCTCAGATATTGACTTAACAACTCTTTCCATCATTCCCATGGACACAGATCTTTTTGCAATTACTTCTCCTTTATCTACTATCTCTCCGTCCGATACAGTCATATAATTTTTTACCTGTGGGGGAGAAACTCCAAGTTCCCTACTGATACTCATGGACTGAAGAAGAGAACTTGATTGCCCCTCAAATACTATAGTAGACGGATTTACTACATCACCTACCTTCAACAGACACATAGAATCACCTTCAAACTGAAGAGCAAAGTCCTGGTTCTTCTTAAATTGTAAGGCTTTATCTCTAGCAACCAGCATTAGTGCTCTTTAGACAGCTTAAGTCCATTTATCCACCCCATTATTCTTTCGGAATTTGCATTTTCATCAGGTCCATACACAACCGGTATCCTTCTACAATCTACAACAGCTTTTACATCGTTAGCCAGAAAACTAGCTATCAAATTTTTACCTTCTTTAGGAAGGTTTGGGAAGTAAACAGATCTTGAAGGTTTAATACTTATCCTTCCATTACCACTTAAATTCAGAGTATGAAAATGGCCAACCTGTCCCATAATTTCCCTAATTTGAATATCTTCATTACCGACATTACTTTCTAATTTTCCCTCAAACGCCAGATCTCCTAGCTTCACTTTTGACTCAGACTCAGAAGAAAAATACAGAAACCTATTACTGTATAATTCATCGAGTGGGATTACAAAGTCCTTACTTCCCAAAGAAACTTGAGCAATTACTGATTTTTGGTCTTGATCAATTACAACTCTATACCTTCCCCTAAGTTGTAGGCCATCAATTATTGAAATGAAAAGTGTCTCTTTCGATAACACCGAGGACATATTCCCAGTGATGACCAAATGGGCATCATTAGTCTTTACCCCAAAATTCTTAAAGACTGGATCTCTAAACTTTATCAGATTCGTTGTTATATAGCTCCTTACAACATCCCACACCTCATTTGAATTGCTGGAAATAATCTGCTTATCAATCACATTTGCAAGTATGTTCAGAATATTTTCCTTTTCTATATGTATACCCACAACATTTTCAAGCTTATCAATGATATTTTTTTGAGAAAGGTTATTCTCAATAGTAAATTCCCTCAAGTCCACATCTATCGAGTCAGATCCACCAATCCTACTTATTGAGTACACCAATATTCTATCCCAATCTAAACAAACCCAAAGGAGATCGGATGGATTATAGGCCTTCATATATTTCATTGCACTATCAAGTCTTTCATCACTAGAATAAGGTCTTGCAATACAATTGAGTATATTCGACCTAAAACCTTCCTGGTAATACTTTGAATCAACCAAAAGGGTTGAACCTCCAATTTCTCCAGATTGATAGAAAATTGCATACATTATCCCAGATGAGTCACCTCTTAAATCCAGTCCAAAGTCCCCCCCCCAAACGGAAATGATATCACTAATTATTTCGTCAATATGGCTAATTTCAAAATCTGAGGATAAAGGTTGTACAAGATAATGAGAAAAAGAGGTATTCGCCTCGTAATCTGCATACACAAACATTACGTTTACCCTCCCTCCAGAAACTATCGTATACAAATGAGAATTTTGGCCACTTATAGGCAGTTTATCCTGCATGTTAGCAAGGCATGGTTCAATATTATACTCCTAATTGAACGTACGGCAAAAGGGCCATATACCTAGCCTTCTTTATGGCCTTTGAAAGTTGTCTTTGATGTCTTGCGCACATACCAGACTTATCTCTACCAATTATTTTACCTCTTACAGAAGTATATTTCTTCAACTGGTAGACGTCCTTGTATGATACAAAACTGACACCACTTTCGCACAATGGACATTTCAAATCCACAAAAATCTTCTTTTTTCTTACTGGTCTTTTCTTATCCTCACCAAGTAATTGAGAATCATCGAAAACATCAGCAAGTACATCACTTGCTGTTCTTTTTTCTTTTTTTTCCACTTCCGCCACACATATTTATTTACATTTTATTTCAAAACTTTACCCGCCACTGGCGGGACACTCAGGCAGTTTTCAACTATTATCAATGCCTTCAAAATTGCCCCTAAATATACTACACAAGTCCATTTCAGATCATCGTAGCGTAGCGAGGCCATTAGAATGGAAGATCATCTTCCAACGGATCGCTTTCTTCCTCTTCTTTTTTCGAAGATTTCTTTGCAGATTTCTTCTTTGTGCTCTTTGTAGAGGATTTCTTATCAGCAGACTTTTCTTTATCATCATCCTTCATCATTTCATCGATGTCAGACGCTTCAGCTGATTTTCCTCCCCCCACACCTGATCTACCTCTGCTATCCAAAAGGATCATTTCATTGATCTTTACTTCTGTTCTATATCGAGTTTCACCACTTTCACTCTCCCAATTTCGAGTTCTAAGTTCCCCCTCAATATAAACCATCATCCCTTTTGCAAGGATTTGATAACAGATCTCTGCCATTTTATTCCAAGACACAAGGTTATGGAACTCTGCTTCTTCCTTTACTTCACCTTCAGAATCTTTCCAGGTTCTGTTGGTTGCAATGCCGAAAGTACACATGGCTGCACCGCTTGATGTATATCTAATCTCTGGATCTCTTGTGAGATTCCCGATCAGAAGCGCTTTATTAAGTGATCTTGATGCCATCTTGTAAAACTTAAATAATTTAAATTAGTTCAATTATAGATTTCAATTATTAAAAATGTATTAAATTTCGATCTCTTTTTTATTCAATGCCCCACCGAGCTCCTCAGGTTTTTCAATTTTTGTGATCATATACCTTAAGAGTTCACCCACTCTTTCGAGTCCAGACTTCAGTTTGTCAAGTGACTCCGATGGTAATTCAATCTCATACACAATATAGTACCCTTCTTGATGAGAAGCTATTGGATATGCAAGATATCTTTTGCCCCACACATCAGCATCTTTTACTTTACCCTTAAGCTTTTTTGCCAAGTTGACAATTGCTTGATGTGCATCTTTCCGGACGTCATCGGGCAATAGCGGCTTAAAAATAACCATAACCTCGTATTCTCTTTTTTCCGTTATCATTAAATTATTTACAAAAACTTATGTTTTATACCAGTTTCAAAGGCTGACTGGATAATATCAAAAATGTATACGATAGGCAATAGTTTATCCACGTAAACAGGACACCCCAGACATATAAACGGGTATTACGTAACCACAGGTCTCAAGAAAAACAAGTAAAAACGTGGATAATTCTGGACGCCCCGCCTCAGCACATCCTGCTATGTGCAACGTAGCAGGAAAAAACGGGCGGGGCGGATAGAATCTCACATCAACATCAACCCTTTGTAGCAAGCACCTGGATGCAATCACCATCCTCCACAATATAATCCTTACTTACGTTCTTTACCTCCCCTACCTCTCTTGCCTTCACCCACCCACCAAGATCCAATATTTTATCGATATTTATTACCTCTGCTGCAACAAAATTCTCTTCTAGATCAGAATGTACTACACCTGCTGATTCTTTCGCATTAGAGCCCTTCTGGATAGCACGGGCATTTGCTTCGTTTTCATTAACCGTGTAAAAAGTCACAAGATCGAGCCTTTTATACGCAATATCTATAATATCTTTCACTCCATGATAGTCATCCACCATAGAGATCATCTCATCTTTCTCATCATTTTTCAGCCCATCCAGCTCTCCTTCCGTCTTACAGTCTACTGGAATAATGAAGTCTTTCTCTTCTTCTGGAACAATCATTTTTAACTCTTTTTTCCATCCTTCTAATTCAGGCTCGTCCACACCTCCTTTAATATTGACAATATATATAGCAGGCTTGTCTGTAAGTAGCCAAAGTTCCGATACAAACTCCTTCTGTTTATCCGAAAGCTTGGTCACATAGGCTGGTATTTCATTACTAAGGTTACTTTGAATTTTCTCTATTATTTCTATTTTAGATTTTTGTTTTGAATCAACACCTGATTTTGCATGAGCTTTCAGCTCAGCCATCTTTTTTTGTATAGTTTCAAGATCCTTAAGAATTAGCTCAGCCCTCACTATTTTCAAATCGTCTACTGGTGATATTTTGTCATATACATGTGCCACTTTTTCACTTTTAAAACCACGAAGCACATACATAATTGCAGATGCCTCCCGAATATGTGAAAGAAACTGGTTACCAAGTCCCTCCCCTTTTGATGCACCCTTCACAAGGCCAGCTATATCCACAAAAGTTACTGCAGAGGGAATTATTTTTTCTGACTTAAAAATCATTGCCAGTTTTTCAAGCTTTTCATCAGGGATCTTTACTACCCCAAGGTTTTTATCAATCGTGCAGAACGGATAACTTTCAGCAGGTACTGAGCTTTTAGTTAAGACATTGAAAATTGTACTCTTTCCAGAGTTTGGAAGCCCCACAATACCTATCGATAACGAATGCGACCTTACAACTGACATTATGGATGGATTATATCACTAAACCCAGTCTACCCAAAAACCCAACGGATAAATAAAATCACTGAAATATGAATAGAAAATCATGGCCTATAATGTGTCAAACCTGGTTTGAACTCATAATTGTGGTAACACACCCTTTCTCTCTAAACATTCTATCTGGTTACTCAATTGCATATTTAACTCAATCAAACCATATCTTAAACCTTCAACTCCATCACCTACCTGCCAATTTTCAACTTCTCTACTTTCAGGAATATCAACCTTAAACCCTCTCATTAAATTCCTTCGCGCGAATTTTGCCTGTTTAAATTCATTTCTTGTCTTTGCCTCACTATTAAGATAAAACTTAAAAAATTTAGTTGTTAGAGAGTTTCTCGCTCTTGCTAATTGGTATCCAACTCTATACTTACACATTTCAGATCTTTGTCTCTCTGTTACTTGATTAACATGTAAACATTTATTCTTGTTGAGAATAAATGAGTGCCCTGGAACTAAAATATCATAAGGATCACTAGCCAAAAATGAATTCAATAGATCAATAGGAATAACTTGGAGGGATATTTTTGGAACGTGATCATCTTTTATTGCCCAATTCATTATATTTTCGTATGAGAAATAATCCGAATTCTTTTGCAGTATCATTACATCTATATCATTAGGTGTTCGAGAATTTATCGATGACCCATAAACCACTGCCATATCATCTTTACCAATAACTTTCGAAACTCGCTTATAAACATCTTTAAACCTGTCGGTTTCTTGAATAGTATAAATATCACTTTCAAACTCTTCTTCAATGTTGCTCAATATTGTAAGGGCTTGCAATCCACTCATTCTTGTTTTCCAAACGCTATGAACTGGATTATCTTTCTCTCCATGTTTGATTTCTTCCAATCCTATTATTGATAAATACGGGTTGATGGTGGGAAGTTTTTCCTGAGTTAAGTATTTGTAATCTGCTGATCCGTAACAAACTGCAGCATCCATCGTAACTATTAAGCTAAATATTGCCATTCTTATAGACTGACCCATCCTGGGGTCATGTATTACTTCATCATAGCTGAAACTTGTAAAATCTCTTAAAGCAAATGGATTAAAATGTTCTAAGTATTTACTCTCAGCTTTAGTGTAAAAGGCTTTACCCTCAGAACTTAATAACACGTCTGGACTAAGTTTATCGACGACTTGATACTTTGATTCTTGAGATACTAACTTTTCCATTTTAATATTTTAAAAAAGTGATGACTGATGTTTATTAAGCTTATGACTGAATATCTTGGTAGTATTGCCAGTTTTTTGAGCGACTAGCATAGGAGGTAAGTCATACTTTCCTAGACGATGGCTAACTCTAAGGTAAAAAGCTCCATACTCATACTTAGAATATATATCTGGTCGTTCTTTCAATTTTGGATTGTTAAGATAGTTTAAAAATTGGATTAAACGTTGCATTGAGTGTGCAACAAACCTAAGATCTATCACATAAACTTCTTTCTCTCTGTCACCATCAATATGACCCACCTTATCGATTACGTCATCACACCAATTCTTTAATTTGTTTAGATCATGACCATTTTTCATTAAATCATCACCATAACCCAAAAGATTCCTACTTTTGAACTCTTCAGCCAGCATACAAACCATTTTTCCAGTATAGAAAGGTAACTCTTCTGGCTTTACCAATTTATCAATAATTCCATGATAACTGCCCCCACTTACCAGCACATAAACGTTTTCTTCTACTTTTGATAAAGCAGAGAGCACTCTTTCGGGTAAACGTTCATACTGTGACTCAAAGTCAATAAATATAAATGAATAAGGATTGATAAAACTAGGATAAATATCATCATAATAACACTCAAGGAAGTACCCATAATGGCCAAGATGATCATCAAAAGTATGCTTACAACCTTCAACGTTACACACATCTACAATTGAATTTATAGCTACTAATTCTGGTACCCTAGACAAATTAGTATCTGGAAACAAATCATCATTTTCAGGGTATTTGGAAAGAAGTACAAATCGTATTTCTTTACTATAAAATTCTCCTTCACCATGAGGTTGTACTGGATAACGAACGAAGGATACTTTAGTTATTTCTGGATGAGACTGAATCAGATCTATCCAGAAATCCTTTGCAATTAATAACTCTCTGCCTTCAACTTTTTCATTCATTATTATTCCTATAGAATTACAACAAAATCAAATCTGGCAGTTCAACTGGATTATATCATGAGTAAGTCAGGCCAGACCTTTCCTTAAAAAAAGCAGAACGAGCATTATCTCAAAAGCAATATTTAACCATTTCAGTCGCTAGAAAATATCTACTTACAAAAAACACCCAGAAACATTAGGATAACGCAATTAACCACGGCTTAATTTCGAGAAAGGCCTGGCCTTATGGAAAGAAGAATGAAAAGAATCTGATCGGGGAAATCTATGTAAAGTAAATTTCCCCGATTTTTCGGGCTAGTAAAAGAGAGCAGATGTAATCCAGCCCTTAGAGCCAGCGTAGAAAAATAATCTTACAACAATTACAGCTAAAATTATCACAAACAAATCTAGCTGCCACTTTGGGCGAACCTTTTTCATTTCCTGTCCAGCCCAATGGGTGCTACTTTTAACACCCTGATGTAGTTTACTTGAGATCTTACCCATTCTACACCTCCTTTAAAAGAATTTGAGATTTTAAAGCTCATTAAGATTCACATTATGAACCAAAATGAACTTCCCGGGCTGAGTGAAAATGTAATAAATACAACCACCCAGCACCAGGGAACCCAGTCATTTTCTTCTAGTTGATATAATAGCGAGGACGCAGCTCATTATGCCAAGGAATCCTACAAAGTAGGTAAAAATTATTCCTGGCAAACTTACTGCCGCCTCAGAAATACTTGATGCAATCTTGCTACAGAAAGGATCTGTAGCAGATACGATCATTTCAGGAAGAAAAACTATCCCGAAAACTATTATACTAGCAATTATAAAATGCAAAATTGTCTTCATTTCTTATCTCCTTTTATTTTTTTATGACAAAACATTATTGCCCGCTAGATGGCATCGAAAAATGCATCCGATAACATTTAGCGGGCAACTCAAAAGGAGTTGTGAAAATGAATTGACTGGGTTTTAAAAGAGCAGTTTCTACGAGGAAAACCTTACTAAAAGGACAGTAAAGTATTCTTCAGTAGAGACCTATAGTGTACCATGGTCGTTGAAAAATTGCAATCTGGGTATTACTTGTCGGAAGTATTTTCTTGGACAAACTGAGTTTCAATTCTTGAATCCCACTACCTTTCTGGCTGTTGACACAGTCCTACATAAGAAATACTAACGAACTTTTGCACGAAGAGATATACATGAATACGCAAAAAGATGGCGGGATCTGCTATTATTGAAACATGCTTAGGAAACTGCTCAATATATTTCTTGTATTTCTCACCCTTTCAACTTATCTTTTTTTAATACCCGGCAAGGCTTATGCCCTAGATTTTGGGGTAGATATTGATCGGACTTATTCTGTAAACGATGAGGGAGATTTGCTGCACATTTCAGAGGAAAGGACTGTTTCAAATTATTCAAGTGAGTATTTCATACCTGCATCCTCAAAGGAAACTTTTACTATTCAAAACTTCAAAGAAGGACTTGATGAAGATGAACTTGAAATAAAGCAAGACTCAATTTTAGTGACAAACCAATACGGCTCATCATTATTTTACAGCAGTGAACTATCTGACGATGATATTACTGTTACAGTAAGTTACCCAGGTTCAATCAGGACAGATCAGTCCTTAATATTTAAGCTCGAGTACGACACAAACGAGCTGATCGAAAAGGTTGGAAAAATAACGAATATATATATTCCAGGACTAAGTAGCGACTATGAAGAATATGTTACAGACAGCGATTCTGGTACTGTAAGCCAAATCTCCTACAACACGACCCTGATCGTTCCAGATAGCATCGGTGAACCATCATTTACACTTCCTGAACCAGATGAAATAACTACATCATCAGGATACAAAACCTATACATTTTCTACAGAAAAACTAATTGAAAAGTCAGTATGGCATCAGATAGGAAAAGACCAAGTTTACTATTTTAAAATTACACAGCCCTCCCCTCAAACCGATTTTGTCACACCAGAACAACTCGACTTTATATCAAGGAATCAATACAAGTTAATACTTCCAAGAGACTATTCTGAAACCAATCAGCAAGTGTTTTTTACAAATATTTCCCCTACCCCACAAGAAATTGAGATCGACAATGATGGAAATGTGTTAGCAACTTTCATTACTAACGCAACAACAGAGGAAGACATCGTAATAGAAGGATATATTACCGTTTCACTAAACGGAGAAAATGGAAACGATATCTCTACAGCACAAAATTCCACCATCGATGCAATACAAGACTACAGCGACATGACAAAATACCTTGAAGAATCACAATATTGGGAGGTGAATGATGAGGAGATTCAAGATAAGGCCGAGGGGCTAAAAGGAGAAACTACAAATATCCTTGAAATACTGCACAATAACTATGAATTCATTGTAGATTCGATCGATTATGATGAGTTTAAATATGGAAGTATCAACCAAAGACAAGGTGCACTTACCACCCTAAAGGGTGGAAGCTCTGTATGCATGGAATACTCTGATTTGCTTATTGCCCTATCAAGAGCACAAGGAATACCTGCAAGAGCAGCTTACGGCTACGGATACGACCCCAAAGTTCAACCCGATGAACAAGAGGACCACCAATGGGTACAAGCATGGATTCCAGAGTATGGATGGCTAACAATAGACCCAACATGGGGAGAAACTGGCAGAGAATTCATCGGAAGAGATTTAGACCACGCATTATGGTATGTTGCATCACACCATCCAAACGAACCCAGCCCACTTGAAGTAATCTCCCTAAATCAAAACGTCGAACTTGAAGAAAGTACCATAGAAGTTATTGCAGTAGAGTCCATACCAAATAATGTTGATCTAAAAACGTTAAGTGAACTTGAGGAAGAAATAACTGAAAACGATACAACAATAAACCAGATCACAAGAAGGATACAAACAACAGCAATTGGAAGAGCGTTCATCATAGTAGCCCCAATAACAATAGTAGTAGTATTTGCAATAATAATTTTAGGAGGAATAATAAAGTTGACCAAAAGAGCTTTCAAAAAGGCTAAAAGTTGACAAACTCTCCCACTTTTTCCATAACATGTTGAAATTTGAAGGATATGGATGAACTACTTCATAAACTTAAAGGGTATGTCATTGAAAAAATGAGTGAACCTTCTTTTGTTCATCATAATTGGTATGTAAAATACCATATTGAGATAGTCGATAAAATAGCAAATGAACTATGTGAGATTTATACTTTAGCTGATGGTAAATTAGTTACTGCAATGGTTTGGATGCATGATCTTGGAAAAACTATTGAATACGAAAATGATGCTAAGATCCTTCAAAATAAAGGTGTAAAAATTCTTTCAGATCTTGGATTCGAAAAAAGGTTTTCGGGAAAAGTTGTTAAAAACATAAACATCATGGAATCCTGGAAAGTAAATGACCTTTCAAAATCACCCATCGAGGTTCAGATTGTATCCTCAGCAGATGGAGCTTCTCATATGATTGGTCCATTCAATATAATTTTTGCCCAAGAGAATCCAAGTAAACCATTAGAATCTATGCTACAAGGTAGTCTAAACAAAGCCGAAAGCGATTGGGACAAAAAGATAATACTTCCGGAAGTAAAAGAGATGACGAAAGAAAGATATATATTTACTAGAGAATCTCTCGGAGACCTACCAAAAAAGATTTTTTAATCTGCAATTTTCCTTTTACTAAAAATACTCTCTTTATTCTTAGTCAAGAAATCCGCCTCAAAATCTAAAAGCTGACAAACTCTCCCACTTTTTCCATCAGATGTTTCCCTAGCTCCAACCTTTCAGGATTCATCGCATACAGTGTAAACAGTTTGTCACCAGTTTTTACGTTATCTCCAACTGTTTTATGGAAGTATATACCAGCCTCCTTCACAAACGGAGCTCCAAGTGCCCTTGCTATATCGACAGTTTGCCTTATTCCAATCCTCGAAACTATACCGTTCTTTTCCGAATCAACATCAAAAGTATAAGGAGCAAGCTGAAGTTGATCAGAGGTAAGTTCCTTTGGTGCACCTTGAGCAATAGCTATTGCCCAAAACTTTTTACCTGCCTCGCCATTTTCTATCTTTGACCTGGCTAGTGGAGCGCCCTCCCCCGATTTGGCTACTCCGGCAAGCTCCAATAATCTGCCGGTCATATCTATGATTAAAGACTCCAGGTTTTTAGGCCTTTCAGGATGCCTTTCAAAAATCCTAAGTACGTCCCTAATTTCAAGTGTTGGTCCTACACCATTTCCATCAGGCCCAAAGGCTTCTCTCTTGTACACCTCTACATCGATGTCAAATTGTGAGCATAATTTTTCAAAATGCCCCTCAACCTCAGTAACCTCCTCAAAAGTTTCAAGTTTTGCACCCTCACCATAAGGAATATCTATTATTAGCTTAGTTATTTGCATGGGTATCTTTTTAGCTATTATGCTAACCAAAAACTTATCTACTGACTCAATTCGAAGAGGTCTCTCGATATTTATCAATATATCATCAGCAGGTGCAAGATCAAGCCCACCTCCCCATACAAGACAACCTTTTTCCTTTTTCACAACTTCAGTGATTTTTTCCTTACTTAAAATCACTGGCATCACAACCTCAAGCATGTCAGACGTACCAGCTGGAGTCGTAATAGATCTTGAAGAAGTATTTGGAATTATCAAACCACAAGAAGCAATGATCGGAACTAATACCGGAGTAACACCCTTTGCAGGTATACCACCAATAGAGTGTTTGTCTGCAATTACTAGATCCTCGTTCCCATTTTTAAAATCAAAAGATGTTCCTGTCTCAGCCATTGCTTTTGTCAAAAAGTACACTTCCTCATCATCAAATCCCGGATTATAGTAAGTTGACGCAAAATAGGTCATTTCAATTGTAGAAAGCCTTCTTTGGGATACATCCTCCATTATCTTTTTGATCTCATCATATCCAAGTTTTGCTCCCTTAATCTTTTTCCTAATAGCATCCAAAGACTCTGGAGGTTTCGAAATCGTCAAAGAGACAATATCATGTGATGGAATTCTATACTTTTCCCATACCTCATTAAACAGTCCTAACTCCCCCGGATCTACAACACTGTCAGTAAAATCGACTGTCACATATAGACAGACATCTTTCCAGCAAAGCATAGCCTTTGTGCCGATATGAAAGCCTTCCTCAATAGCATCTTTCTCATTCATCAGTACAATCAATGGATCACCTGCAGATACATCCAGTTTTTTGCTCTTAAAATATGATGTCATTTTTTACTTGTCAAACTATATTGGTAAGTCACGAGAGACTTAGGCAATTTGCTTTTTTCGTATGTACCCCACTTATCAATAGCCCTTGCAAGCTCTTTATGATCTTTTGAGTATTCCTCCAAACTCACCCCAGAAAGGGAAGCCTCAACTGCCTGAAGGGCCGCCTTAGCACCTTTTCTTGTACCATCAGGATGGCCATGAATACCTCCACCGAGGTTTATTATCACATCAGTACCAATAAGCTCTATCACTTTGGGAAGCATCCCAGGGTAGACTCCACCTGAAGCTATAGGCATTGTAGGTTTTATCCCATACCACTCTTTTCTCATTGCTTTGTTTATTTCGGTCACTTCTTCCCTTCCACCTTCCATCTTCCCAATGATTGTCCCAGTATGTAGTTGATCAATCCCAGCAAGCCTTGCGGTTTTTGCAATAGGAAGCATTGCAACACCATGTTTTGTGTTATGGGTAAAGGCTCCATGCATAGCCCTATGCCCATGTAAAATAAGACCAAAATTTTGATTTCTAATATGCTGAACACCTGCAAATCCTACAGTCAATATATCCATCATCACTGCCTTCCCTCCTTGTACTTGAACAAACTCCGACCTTTCAATCATTTGAGTAGATGGTGCACTTATATTCGGAACATACATTTTTCTTTTTCCAGTGATATCTTCTGCTTTACTTTTCATCATAATCGTTTTCACAACCCTTTCTTGAAAGGGATTAAAGGTCTGATCAGTAAGATTTTCATCATCTTTTACAATATCCACACCACCAACCCAAGATTCAAAAGCAACCTTTGCGTGCTCATCTGCAGAAAGCCCAACCTTAGGTTTAATTATGGTACCAAGCAATGGTTTAGAAGGCTCATCAAAGAACTGTCTTATCCCTTTTATTCCAAAGGCAGGTCCTAAAAATGTTCCTACATACCCCTCGGGGTATGTGATATCCTTAACTCTAAGGTTCTCAATTTCCTTCATTCCAAAGACATTTCCGGCCACATCAGAAAGAAGCTGAGGAATATTACCTTTCTCAAACAATTCGACCGGATATGCGATTTTTACAATGTTTATTTCATCATCAGCTAAGAACACTCTTGCGCCATACCTGCTTAAAATTTCTGGATGCATTGTAGACAGACCCGTCCATGTCCCTACGGAGGACTCTGCAGCTAAAGCTTCTGCGGCAGCAAGTATATCTACGTCAGCTTCGACGTAAAACTCTACAATAACAAACTTTTTTTCATTTATCTCCTCACCTAGATGTAAGAAGCTGTAAGAACCATACATTTACTCTGTAAGAACCTTCAATTTATTTATCCCCTTCCTACAGGGACAGTTTACTTCGCTATATAATAACCATTTTGTTTTCATCCCACAACTCTAAACCTCCCCAATACCCACTTGCATAGATCGCGGTTTCAGCTCGTCGTACCATGAACCGCACCTGGTTCACAGGAAGACGGCTACCAGATCCACTGGTAATTATCACCAAATTTCTCATCAATTTCATCTGGTTTAAGTATTCCAAATTCTGTAACAAATCCAGTAATCAACTGATGAGGTACAATCTCAAATGCTGGATTTAGCATTTTCAATTTGTCAGGAGCATCTTTCCATATCTCCTTTGGGTCTCTAATTTCAATATCAGGATTTCTATATATAGTTGTGGGATCCATCTTTAAAAGAGGTCCTACTACATACAATGGTTTATTTGTATAGTAGCAGGAAAGTGCAATTCCATAGCTTCCCACCTTGTTTATTGTATCTCCATTAAACATTATCTGATCACACCCAATAAATACAGCATCCACAGGTATCTCCCAATGTCCCCAATCCCCTGAAATCTCTTTTCCTTCCCAATTTCCAGCCAAAAATCCCGTAACCGCACTATCAACTATCATCAAGGACTCTATTCCCATCTCTGTAAGATTTTTTGCTGTAATCCTTCCTTGATATAAAGGCCTCGTTTCAGTTAACACTACATTGAACCACTCATGTGATCCCTTACTATCTACCATCCCTTTAATGAGCTTCTCAACAGTAGAAGAGTGACAATGGGTCATTACCCCATTTAGATCTGAGAACTCTTTTACTCCCGCCTCAATAATCTTAGTCTTTGCGTCATCAAGTAGTCGAATGAATTCATCAGTAAGATCAATGAGTGCCTTTTTTGCAGTCTCAACGTCTGTAAGACCTGGATTTCTTATCTTAAACATTGACATTACAAACTTCAGGCCATTTCGAGCAAGAGGCTCATTTGGGCGTGCAGTTGCAAGAGAGTATCCTACCCTTTCAACCTCTGAAACAAAGACACCAAAAGGTTTCGATGTTGCATCATACTGGTTTAAATACTCTTTTATTCCAGTAAATGTTGCCTCAGCAACAGCTGTGGCTCCCTGAATCTTTATTTCCTTTATATCTGTTATTATTTTTTTTATCTTTTCTTCCATTCCTTTTTTTCTAATCTAGCTCCACAATCTCTTCTCTTTCCGGCGCATAACAATCAAGTTTTAAATTTTTACGAATGTAATCTCTAAATGTTTCTATAATGTCAGCATCCCCATGCACAAAAAATACCCTCCTCGGCGTATGTCCAAAAGCCCTTAACCAATACTCTAAATCCTTTTGGTCACCATGTGCTGAAAAGCTTCCCAGCGTATGCACCTGTATTTTTACATTATACTGATTTCCCCCAAGTTTCACACTTTTTGCACCATCTACAAGCTTTCTACCCAGTGTTCCCACCACCTGATATCCTGCAAAAATTAGATGACTTTTTTCATTTTCAAGATTATTTTCTAAATGATATAAAATCCTTCCTCCAGTACACATTCCACTTCCAGCAATTACAATATATCCTTGTTGGCCTGCAAGTCTTTGAGATTCCCTAAAACTTTTCACATATTGCAATCCTTGAAATTCAAACGGGTCATCACCCACCTCAAGCAGTCTCCTCGCATCCTCGTCGTACAAGTCAGGATATTTCTTAAAAATAGCAGTAGCCTTTTGTGCAAGTGGACTATCAAAATACACCGGTAGGGGCTCAATTATCTTGTTCTCAACGAATAAATTGAGTTCATATAGTATCTCCTGAGATCGTTCTACCGCAAATGAAGGAATAAGAATATTCCCATTATCCCTTCGGGCTTCCTTTATTATCGAGATAAACTCTACCATCGTCTCATCTTTACTCTTATGCATCCTATTGCCATAAGTAGACTCAACCAGAACATAATCAGCTTCTCTAATAAGATCTGGATCTATCACCATTCTTTGTCCGGGCTGTCCAATATCACCAGAAAATACAATCTTTCTTAAATAACCTTTTTCAGTAGTAACCCATATCTCAAACATTGATGAACCAAGAATATGTCCTGCGTCCCTCATCCTAAACTCGAGTCCTTTTCCAAGTTTCACAAGGTCACCGTAAGGATAAGTATCAAAAAAAGGTAATACGTCGTCTACTTCATTTTTTGAATACAAAAGTCTTTTTTCACAGTCCCTTCCCCCCTTCGATTTACAGTACTTATAGTTACTCTTTTGTATACTCGCTGAATCCTTCAAGAGCAACATCGTCAAATCTCGTGTTGCCTTGGTACATATGATTCTTCCTTTAAAACCACGCTTTATGAGCATTGGGATCCTTCCACAGTGGTCTATGTGAGCATGGGTAAGGAAAAGATAATCAATTTTCCCAGGATCAAACGGAAACTCCCAATTTTCCCCTCTATTATCATCTTTTCCCTGAAACATTCCAAAATCTACAAGTATCTTATAACTACCTGTATCGAGATAATGGCAGGATCCAGTAACAGTTTTTGCAGCTCCACAAAATTGTAATTTCAATCGGACAGTTTCACAAATTAAATACAGCTCATTCTATCTATAAATGCTCAATCAGGTGCATCCTAACTTAAATAAAACTACTACTTCAACTCGCCGAACCCTACGCGGTTCGGTGAGAAGACGGTTTACTTTATCATATCTTTAACAACATTTTCTAATTTTTCTTTTTCATTTAAAGAAGGATCCTCTATCACCATATCCAAAAGTTTCTTTAGTATCTCACCTACTTGAGGACCTTTGGGAACTCCTAGTTTTTGAATATCGTTTCCATCTATCTTTAAATCTGTAACTTTTATTGCCATATCTTTAGCCCTTACTTCCGAAATTCTCTCTTGAAGCTTTTCTATTTCCTTTGGAGTAAATGCAGCTTTTGGATTTGATGTTGCATCAGCAATTCTAAGCTTAAAAAGATCCTCGATATTTTCTTCACCTACCCTTGCAATAAACCGTCTAACAGCAGAATCCGTCCATTTTTTTGCCTCATACTCCTCAACTTCCCTACCACTTGCCTCATCATCCAGCGTTGGAAAATAAAACATGTGATATCTCACAAGCATTGCTGTTTTTTCTATCTCAGAGTTTGAAAACTTCATTCTTTTCATTATTTCTCTTGTCATTTTCTCACCCTCAACATCATGTCCATAAAAATGCCCATCATCTGTAGAGGTTCTTGGCTTTGCAATATCGTGCAATAACGCTGCAAGCCTTACTTCAACCGGGGCTTTATCTAAAGCACGAAGGGAATGCTCATAAACATCATGTGCATGATACTTCAACTGTTCTACTCCAATTCCCTCAATAAGTTCAGGTATAAATATCTCAAGTAATCCTGATTGCCTCATTAGTTCCATCCCTACCGATGGTTTATCAGAGTTTTTCAGCATCTTCATAAACTCATCTCTTATCCTCTCTATCGATACCTGTTTTGCAACCGAAAGTGTCTTTTTTATTGCCTCAAAAGTTGCCGACTCAATATCAAACCCAAGCTGAGCTGCCATCCTGCAGGCTTTAAAGGCTCTAAGGCCATCTTCTTTAAATCTTTCTATTGGATTACCTACTGCTCTTACAGTCTTCTTTTCTAAATCCTGTTTTCCCCCGAACAGATCATATACTGTCCAGGTTTTCGCCTCATTTTTTCCATCAAGCTCTGCGGAAGAAAAATCAAAAGCCATTGCATTAAAGGTAAAATCCCTTCTACTCAAGTCTTTATCCAGATCATCCACAAATTCTACCTTTGATGGCCATCTTCCATCAACATACTGCTCTTCACTTCTAAAAGTTGTTATTTGTACATCATGATGTGAACCGTCTTTTTCTCCTACTATTACAGTTATTGTGCCAAACTTTGCACCTGTAGAAACTGCCTTAGGAAAGGCTTTAAGCATCTCATCAGGAAGAGCATCTGAAGCAAGATCATAATCATCTGGCTGAATTCCCATCACGATATCTCTTAAGGCTCCTCCCACCAAATAGCACTTATGTCCTTCTTTCAACAATATCCTAGCCACAGTTTGGACATACTCTGGTATTGCAAAATCTACTGTAAAAGTATTATTTTGGGTCATTCTATTATTATATTCTTGATGTAATTTTAAATGAAGTTTTGGCTACTTCTGAAAGCCTTTCTTTTCCATATTGTTTCACATAATCCTTTGCAACGCCAATAACTGCGGTAGCACCCTTGGGAAACTGGATACCATACTTTTTCGATAAATCACTGAGTTCATCCAGAAACTTAGCTCTTGCAACAATTGATGCTGCGGCGACAGCCACATCTGACTCTCCTCCATACATCTGTATTACCTCCAACTTACTCCCATTTTCCTTCAGTGCATCTAAAATCCTAGATTTTTTCTTCGAAAACTGATCTATTACTACTTTTGAACATTCACTTCCTACTTTTTTCAGCACATTCTCGATAGATTGTGCATGTGCCCACGCTAAAACCTTGTTGATATTCCGCGATTTTTTAAGCATTTGATCAAGCTTTTTTGCCCCAATTGATACTATTGAATAATTCGGACATGTCTTAATCACTTTCGGTGCCAACTTTAGTATGGATTTATCTGAAATACCCTTTGAATCTCTCACCCCAACAAGTCTAAGCTTATTTACAGAATCAACATCTTTCACATATAGTGCACAAGTAACCAAAGGACCAAAGAAATCACCCTTTCCTGCCTCATCTACCCCAATATGTGGAACAAACTCCTCCCTTTTTTCCACAGAAAGGATAGATAATACCTTTTGTGCCCATTTTTCATCCAGACTTTGTATTACAACTTTCCCTGAAACATATGCAGCCATATTACCTACTGGAGTTTCACACACAAGCTTCCATTCCATTGGAGGAATTGCTTTTACCTCACTAATATTTGGAATCTCTTTCAATAATGTCTCCCTAGCCGATTCAAGGTTGTCAGTCTGATATACAAGTGTTGTCTGCATACTTATTCTTTCATAAACCAATTAGTTCCTTCTGGAGTATCCTCTATTTCTACTCCCATATTAGCAATCTGATCTCTTATTGCATCAGCCCTCTTCCATTCTTTCTTTTCCCTTGCTTCATCTCTTTCTTTCACTAATTTTTCAATTTCCCGCTTCGTTTTTGCATCTATTGCAACTTCAGAGTCTGCCAATTTCAATGCCATGACCTTATCAAAATCCAGCACTGTAGCAAGCTTATTCTCATACTTCATTTCTTCATCCTTCATCATCTCCCACACAACAGATAGTGCAAGTGGAGAGTTTAAATTGTCCTCAAGCGCTTGAGTAAACCTTTTTTTATACTCTTTATCAATACTTCCCTTTTTGCCTAAACTCAAATCTTTAAGTCTGTTTACTCTTGATACAAGAGACTTTCGTGCAATTTGTGCGGATCTTAGATTATCCCAAGTAAAATTCTGCCTTGTTCTATAGTTTGCAGTCAGATAAAAGTACTTTAAGTCCATTGGATCAAAACCCCTCTTTTCAACATCCTCAAGAGTATATACATTTCCAAGAGATTTACTCATCTTTCCTGAATCGATAAGAATAAAAGCATTATGCAGCCAATAATTTACAACCTTTCCTCCAGTAACACCATAATTTTGAGCCCTTTCATTTGTATGGTGAACAGATATATGGTCCTCACCCCCAGTATGGATATCTATTTTATCACCAAGACACTTCATTCCAATTGTCGAACATTCAATATGCCACCCTGGAAATCCAACTCCCCAAGGAGATTCCCACTTCATTATATGATCTTTATATTTTCCAACAGCTTTTAACCATAAAGCAAAATCAGCCGGATGTTTCTTATTTGGATCAACATTTACTTCCTCTCTTACTCCAACTTTTTTATCCTCCAGCTTTTGACCTCCCTGAAGTTTTGTATATCCAGACATTTTTGTCACATCAAAATACAAAGCTTCCTCTGTTTCATAAGCAAATCCGTTTTTCCCTATTTTTTGAACGGTCTTAATAATGTCATCAATAACATCTGTTGCCCGAATAACAGTTTCTGGCATTTTGTAGTTCATCTTTTTGAAATCAGTGTTTACAGAATCAATATAGAAATCTGCAATCTGCCATACATCTTTCTTTTCTCTCTTAGCCGCAACTTCCATCTTTTCCTCTCCATCCTCATCCTCAAAAAGATGGCCAACATCGGTAAGGTTCATTACCTGATCTACATCATAACCAAGATATTCCAACGTCTTTCTAAGCAAATCCACAAAAGAGTAGGCGCGAAGGTTTCCAACATGCATATGCCAATATACAGTAGGACCACAGTTATACATCTTCACTTTACCCTTTTTTATGGGTTTGAACTCCTCAACTTTTCTAGTAAGAGTGTTGTAAATCTTCATATCTTGATTATATCAGAACATCTATTCTTACTGGCACTTCTTTGAAGCATGGAGTTCCCGATTGAGGATCAAGTAGCACTGACGTCAGTTTGTTAATCAACAACTTTGGAAAATGAAACTGTGCAATTATCATTCTTTTTGATACGTCAGCATTCTTGAATACTTTTGTCTTTACTTCCCCCACCTCAGAAATTATTCTTACCTCTTGTCCATCAGATACACCAACATAGTCCATATCCTTAGGGTTCATGAAAACCAGGGGATCTTTCGCTAGCTGATGAAGAGTTTTCGAATTTCTTGACTCATTTCCTGTACAAAACTGATATTTACTTCTTGATGTCGTTAAAATAAAAGGGTAATCTCCTTCACCCTGAAAATGTCCAAAATCAAATTTTATCTTATTAAACTTCTTAAACTTAGGCTTTTTATCGGCAAACTGTCCCTCATCCGAACATATATTAGGAATATGTAAATCCTCATACCCTGGCACTATCTTAATAATCTCATCAGTAACTTCTTTTTCATTCCGATAACTAAATCCTTTAGCATTAACAAATTTTGCAAATTCGGTCACTATTTCAAACCCTGTTTTTACATCTTTTATTTGCCCAATGTTATTTTCTACCCCCCTTACCCTTCTCTCCCCATTTGTAATTGTGCCATTTTCCTCTGTAACTATGGTTGTTGGAAGAACAACAGACGCAAAATCCATTATTCTTGCTGGATGATGCCCCTGATACACAACAAATTTATGCCTTAATGACTCATCTAAAAGGTTTAAATCCGGCATAGACTGAGAAATATCACCCCCTATAGCCCATACAAACTTAATATCCTTATCGTATAACGCTTCAGTAAGCATTCTTCCCTTATGATTTCTATATTTAGTATTCCAGTCACCGGCATCCTTTATTCTTTCACTATCCCACTCAGGATATCCCCCTACATCACTTGCGCCCTGCACATTTACTTTTCCCCTATTTGGGAAAATAACTGCATTAAGAATAAGTCCCAATCCAATCAATGATTCCACATTTTGAGTACCATTTGAGTGTTGCGTTACTCCCATTCCAAAACAAATACCAATTTTCTTACCATCTTTAATAGTTTCAAAAATATGGTTCATTTTTTCTTCACTTAAGCCAAAAGTTGATGGCGGAAAATTCTGTGAAACCTTTTTTGCAGACTCTACAAAATCACCAAACCCGTGAAACTGCCTTACATCTTTGCTAATCTTGTCCGAATCAACAAACTTTGTAATCAGCCAAGAGATAAATGGAACAACTCCGTCAGAAGTCACACTCATATTGATATCTGAAACATCTGTAGTACTTGTAGAGGTCACATCCAAGGTAATTATTTTGGCTCCTTTCCTTTTTGCGTCGAGTATCCGGTTAAACATGGCTGGATAATCTTCTGCAGGATCGGTACCTGCCATAAGAAAGACATCAACCTTTCTTAAGCTATCCATTGAATATTCAGGAATTGCTGGTATACCAAGCATTTTATTAAATGCAACAGCGGTAGACTGATGACACAGTCTTGCACAACTATCTATATTATTAGAGTGAAAATGACTCCTACAAAGCTTTGAAAACAAGTAGTTTGTCTCGTTTGTAGACTGTCCATCTGGAATAAAGAAGATAAAATCGTGGATTCCATTGTCATCATACTCTTCCAGCTCATCTAATTTACTTTTTATAACACCAAATGCCTTTTCCCAAGAGCACTCTATTAAACCCCGACATTTTACAGGACGAAACATTGGCTTTCTTAACCGATTAGACTTGATGACTTCATGAATCGCTAGACCTTTGATACAGCAATTTCCTTCACTCACAGGATCACTTTTATCTTGTAGTATTTTTTCTATCGACGATTGTGAAACTTGAAGCTTCAATCTGCAACCACACCCACAATATGAACAAAATCCAAAGCAGTCGTTTTGGGCAGTTTTGGCCATAAGAAAAGTCTTATATTTTAGTCCTACCTTCCATTGCTCTCTTTAAAGTCAACCTATCTGCATATTCTAAGTCAGCACCTGTTGGAAGTCCCATTGCAAGCCTAGTAGTTTTTATCTTTTTCTCCTTAATCCTTTTTAGCATATCAGTAATAAATGCAGCTGTAGCTTCCCCTTCTAAACTAGGGTTTGTTGCAACTATTACCTCTAGTGTTTTTTCTATTGAGTTTGATATTTTCTCCTTCAATTCTTTCATTCTAAGATCCTCTGGACCAATTCCGTCTGCAGGAGAAATTACACCCCCTAACACAAAATACTTCCCCTTATATACACCTGAATTTTCTAAAGCTACCACATCCAACGGCTCTTCTACAACACAAATCTTAGATGCATCTCTTTGTTCATCTCTACAGATAGCACACGGCTCAGAATCGGTAACATTGAAGCAGCTAGAGCAAGTGGTGGTGGATTTCTTCATTTCTACAAGAGCTTTTGCAAGGTCTATACTTCTTTCTTTTGGTGCTCTTAAGAAAAAATACGCCATTCTTGCAGCTGATTTTGGTCCTATCCCAGGAAGCCTTTCGAAACTCTCTATTACTTTTTCAACACTTTTTGGTAATACAGACAATTAACTATTTAAATATTTTACCTTCCTAACATATTTCTCACCTGATTAATATCTATATCCTTTGCTGCCTGCTTTTGAAGCTTTTTTTGAAAATCTTTTTGAGCCTCCTTAATTCCCTTTATCAAATCGTCTTTTCGCGAGGGATCCATAAGCTCATCATCAACACTCATATCTTTAAGCTCCTGAGCCCCGTTATAATACATTTTAAGTTTACCATCCCTGGATTCACCAGTAACACTGATTTTTCGCATCTCCTCCTGAAGCTTTTTTGCTTCCTTTTGCATTTTATAAAGATCCTTTAGCTGATCAAACATCTATACTTACATTAAAACTTATACTAAAGAATTATATCATGAGGAAAAAACTAAGCCATTAGACATTTATAAGCTCATCGCCAAAAACTTCTGTAACAGCATCCATTACTTCTGGTGTAGAGGAAGATATTATTTCAACACCAGATTTAATCTTACCCAAATCGTCCAAAACAACTGTATCTGAGGACTGTTTTCCTAAGTTTCTTATGTTATCATCAACAACACACACAAGTTTCACAGAATCACCAAACACTTTTTTAAACGCCCTTGAGAGCGCATTCTTGCTCTTAGAACATTCAATCCTCTCTTTATGAAAATCAAAAGCAACTGCAAGCGTAATCACTCCATTCTTTAAAGAAAGTACTCTACTTCTCCCAATAAATGCATACAAATGACTATTAAACGGTTTCAATTCTTTCAACACACTTCCCCACTTCTTACTAAGTTCTTTTTTACTCATTGATAATCCTTTTTTCCTAATCTTTTTCTTACCTTTTTTACTTTTCCCTATAGTGTTTCTTCTACTGGGACCATCTTCATCACTTCCGACATCTCCAGGCCTTTCATCTTCATCCACAAAAAACTCCATTGAATCCGCTACTAGAATTTCTAATGGCAGAGTTGGAATCACAGAATTTTTAAGAGATCTTTCTGCACTAATGAAAAGACTTATCAGTTTCAATATCTTCTCCCTGCTTACCCCTTTTGAAAAGGAGTATTCCTTCAAGATCTCTTCATTTTCCTTCATTTTTTCTACAAGTATCTTCTGTAGCACAGAAAGACAAAACTTAACAAATTGCCCAAGGTTCACACCCTTTTTAGAAAGCTCATCAATAAGCTCAAGTGCCTTTGTTGACTCACCACCAAAGATCTTTTCAAGAAAGAAGTATGCCATTGTGCTATCTGGAAGTCCCAACACAAACCTCACTTCTTCCTCACTAACCTTTTTAGGTTTTTTTGACTCTTTTTGACCAGTCACTACAACATCAAGAAGAGATAAAGCATCTCTATAACTGCCCCTAGCACTATCTACAAGTAGATCCAAAGCCTTATCCTCAATCTTAATTTTTTCCTTTTTAACAACATCTTTCAGCAATCCCTCGATTTCCTCTTTCGTCCCAAGTCGAAAATCAAACCTTAGACATCTAGAAAGTATTGTAGGGGGTACTTTATGAACCTCAGTAGTACATAAAACAAAAATTGCATGCGCTGGAGGCTCCTCTAGGGTCTTTAAAAGGGCATTGAAAGCCTCCTTCGTAAGCATATGGACTTCGTCAACAATATAGACTTTGTACTTAGCCTCAGTAGGAGAAAACTCAATTCTTTCCTTTAACTCTCTTATCTGATCGATACCTCTATTTGATGCTGCATCAATTTCAATCATATCCAAAAACTTACCATCAGCAATTGACTTACATACCACACATTTACCACATGGATTGCCATTCTTTTTCGGTTTCAAGCAGTTCACAGCCTTTGCAAGAATTCTTGCTGTACTTGTTTTTCCTAGACCCCTCGGCCCATAAAAAAGATAAGCATGTCCAACTTGAGATTGTGCGACTGCACTTTTAAGAATGGAAGATATATGCTCCTGACCAACCAACTGGTCAAAATCTTGCGATCTATATTTCCTATACAAAACAACTGTCATTCCAAATACAATATATCTCCTGTAACCACTCCCTAATAGAAGCTAGTCAGATTTCCTTATATGCAAGTAATTCTTGTGTGTCCTTCAAACTCTTTTTTGATGATACTTTCATCGAAATGCAATTTACCATCGACCAATACCGTAATATAACAAACTAGATGATATGTTTGACACTTCCATCTATCACGTCTTTAGCATTTATTCAACTTTTCAACCATTTCTGCAAGTAGTCTACAGCACAGGCTAAAAAAATGAGGATACATATTTTTTCCATATAACATCCGTTGTTCTCTTCAAGAAAAAATTCTAATTATTTATATGGAAATGACACTTCTTAAATCTTTTACTGCATCTACTATCGTACTTTCCAATAATTCAATGGTTTCTTTTTCCATTTGCTGTAAAACATACTCGTCCCCTGGAACTTCACTCACATTTTGACGAGAATCCACACCAATTCGAACACGAAGAAAATCAGTTTTTCCAAGATATTGTTCTACACTGTTTATCCCATTATGAAGCTCAGGAGAAACTCCTAGTTGAATTTTATATGCTCCAAGTTTCAAATCGAGATCATCATGAACAAGAACTAGATCTTTCTCAATATCAATTTTAAACATTGACGCCATCTTTTGGACAGCTTCACCAGAAAGATTCACAAACGTCTGCGGTTTCGCCAACAACACCTTTGACCCATCTACTGTTCTGGCTTCACAGACAAGCGATTTGAGTTTTTTTTCTTCTTTCCAATCTCCAACATCATATCCTTTATCCCATCCAAGATATTCCCTCATCTTATCGACAAATAAGAACCCCGCATTGTGCCGGGTTCTTTCATATTTTGAACCAGGATTTCCGAGTCCAACGATCATTTTCATTTAAAACAACAATCTAACAATTTATGGCCTACTCTTTACTTGGATACAATTTATCAAATATCTGCCTGCTCATATTCCAGTGTTTTTTATAAAAATAATAGGCATTCTCCCTTGAAATCTTATCTCTTTTCGATCCAAATGTATCTATCTCTAAGTGTTTAACAATTATAAAAGGATTATATCCCACACGATAGCCACTTTGTCTGGCTCTTTTACACAAATCCTGACCGGCATGATATCTCATCTTTGCATCAAAACCACCCAACTTCTTAAATAAAGAGGATCTAATTGTCATGTTTGCCTCTGACACCCAGTCGACACTTAAATTTGAGGGAGATCCCATACTCATTTCAAGATTATAAGAATAATCTTTCACATAATCTCTCATTGAATTTAGGAAACTCTTGTCCTTCCAGTTTTTTTGTGCAACATCCATGTATGCCAGCTCTTTAGAACTATTAACTGGATGCATTTCATGTCCAAAATTCCACCACATTGGTTCATTTTTTGTGGTACAGATCTTCCCCCCAACAATACCTACACTTTTGTTTTTCCTAAAATAATTTTTTAATGAACTTAAATCAACCGCTATAAGCTCTGTATCAGCATCACAAAAGAATATAAGATCATCACTCTTCATATCAGAAATGTAATCCAGTATTCTGTTGCTGTTACCCCCTGGCCCCAAATTCTTATCTCCTTTAACAATCGTAATCCTGTCCTCAAATCTTTTCAGTACTTCGAGACTATTGTCAGTGGACAAATCATCAAGCACAAACACCTTGTTAAATCCAAACTTCAGCACTTTAGAAAGAAGCTTTCCGATATTTGATGCTCCGTTATAGTTAGGAATAACAATGTTAACCTTCATCATCACTAGTATAACATTTCAAGGATTTTTTCCTGAAGTTTGAAGATTTTCTCCTTGCTGTCCTTTGTAAAAGGAGACTTGTGGTCGAGATTACAAAGATGAAGCAGTCCATGTATTACTATTCTTAGCAATTCCCTATCAAACTTTTCTTTGTAATTTTTAGAGTTTTGAAGAATTACAGATGGACAGACCCACAACTCCCCAAATATTTCAGAATCAAGTGGAAAACTGAGAACATCAGTAGCTTTATCTTCATTACGAAATTTCTTATTAAGATTTCTTATTATTCTTTTATCAGTCAAAACAATATTTATCTCTTTTCCATTCAACAGATCTACAACTGAGGAAAATTCCCTTACAAGTTGCTTCACTCTATTTGTCAGGATTGAGTATGACTTATTACAGATATTGCTACTGCAGGGCTTAAAAAGATAAAGAGTAAACAAGTCTTTCATATCTAAGGAAGCATCTCCATAACAATTTCCTTGACTTCTTTGCCATCCGCCTTGCCAGCTACCTTTTTCATGACGGGACCCATTACCATCCCCATATCCCCTTTGCTCGTTGCTCCAACCTCATTTATCACTTCTTTAACAATATTCTCGATTTCAGACTTATCAAGCTGTGCAGGAAGGTACCCAAGTATTACTTCTAGCTGCTCTTGTTCTCTTTGTGCAAGATCTTCTCTTCCTCCTTTTTGGAATTGTTCGACTGCGTCCTTAAGTTTCTTAACTTCTGAAGATAATACTTTTATTTCATCTTCCTTAGTCATTTTCTTATCCCTCCCTTTTTGTATTTGGGCATTTTTCAAAGATGTAGTAACCACCCTCAGAATTCCTATCTCATTCTTTTTTCCCTCTTTCATAGCCTTAATTGAATCCCGATGAATCTTTTCCAAAATTGACATGGTAAATAGTGGATAAGAAATTATTTCTTCTGTCTCCTTCTAGCAGTCCTTCTCCTTTTCTTGGTCTTTCTCCAAGCTCTTTTCTTTTCCCTGATAAGTTCCGACCTTCTAATTCTATACTGCTTATCTCTTGCATCTTCAAGTACTTTTTCACGTAATACCTCACGGTGGAGTCTTTTCAGTGCTGCGTCAATATTTTCATTTTGATGTACAATTACTGCCATAACGAAGGAGATTATATATCAAAAAATGCCTACTCTACAAGCCAAGCCTTCTTAATATGCTCTTTGCTTTTCTATCTTTTGAATTTTGTAGATAATATGCTATCCCCATTACACCACCATATACTATCATTGACACTGATACAGTAATAGCAAGTGATGAAGGATCAAAGATTCCTGTTTCAGGTAGTTCTGGTTCCTCTCCAAGTTCTTCAAGTTCAGGACACAGGCAACTATCCTGATCACAATCGTCCCAAAGACAACTCACCCCGTCTGGATCACCAAGTTCGCACTCTTCCCCAGGAGTATTACCCAATATTCCGTCCCCACAAGAAGGCTCAGGCTCTCTACAATACCTTTTAATTATAAATTCATTAGAACAACCAGAGCATGCTCCAGTACAACTAGTTTTAGCCACACAACCAGCCGCCGTCGCTCCGCTACTTCCTGATATACCACACTCAATCCACCCAGAGGGACAAGAGCCAGGAGTACATTTATTGACACTACCACATTGCGGTCCACAACTAAAAGTTGAATTGTACAGTCTACACCCACATTTTCTGTGTGAGGGATTCGAGTCTCCCAAACAACCACAGTATGCTACATTTGGCCACTCACAAGGAGCACACTGACTTCCTTGAGTACAACTTCCACCAGAAGATGTTCTCCCAGATGTAGTAGCATTATGGGAAGAACAGACACTCCAACAGGTACCAGTACCAATAATCCATGTGCCATCAGGACAATGACATCTTACTTTTCCGATCGAAGCACATGGTACAGGTACCCCATTCCTCAAACAATCATAATCTGCTTCTATCTCTGTTGGTGTGACAGGTTCTTCTTCTTCAATTCTCCAAATAATATATCCGGTAACTCCAATTGAGAGTAATCCTAGTATGATAGCTATTATTCTTAGTGTTTTTTTGCTCAGGTTTTGTGCCATTACTGAGAAGTTTCACATTCACAAGTATTTTGGTTACAACTATCATCCCACTCACATTCATAACCACCCGGGTCGCTAAATTCACACTCCTCTCCATATTCCGGAATTAAAAACCCATCACCACAGATATCCTCAAATATTGGTTGATTTTCTTGATAATAATCTTCTGCGGCGGAGGAATCTGTTGGAGTAACAGATTCCTCTCTTTCAACCCGCCACAGTATATATACGGTAGTCCCTAAAGAAAGCATTAGAACGACTACCTCCAACATTGTAAGAGTTTTTTTCTTAAGCTGAAACGAAATCACCCAAAATAGTTGAAAATTTACCTAACTTCAGTATAAGTTTAGGCTATAAGAAAGTAAAGAATTACTTATCAAATTTATCAACGACCTCACCTTCGTATTTAGATTTTTGTGATTCAAACACATAGGACAATAAAAGTACTCCCCCACACACAAAAAACGAGTAGTAAAATGCCCTAATATCACTCGGAAGATCATCTATTCCTGTCTCAGGAAGCTCTCCACCATCATCCTCTTCTAAAGCTACTTCCTCTTCAGGACATGTACAGCTTGACTGATTGCACTCACTCCAGTAGCAAGATACCCCACTGGGATCATTTACTTCACACTCCTCTCCAGTCACATTTAGTAATCCATCACCACATGTAGGACATCTACATGTAGACTGATTACATTCACTCCAACTACATTCAGCACCTGAAGGATTACCACTTTCACATTCCTCTCCAGTTACATTGAATTCACCATCGCCGCATATCGGCTCGATTTCTTCACATGAACATCTATCATCACTCATTTCATATCCAGAAGGGCAAGATACAAGAACACACCTTTGAAGAGATTGATTATGATCACTTCTTTCATCACACTCATTTCCCTCATCTATACAATCGCTATCATCAAAACATCCATACTCACCACAATGCATCCCTTCCTCTTCCGAACTTATACAACTCAACCTATCCTCTGACATAGTATATCCCTCAGGACAACGAGTATATTTGCATTGCTGAAGAGCAAAATTGTGATCAGTCCTTTCATCACACTCCACATTTTGACCTACACAATCACTATCCCATCTACATCCATATTCTCCCACAGTAAGGCCGAGTCCTGCCTCTCCCTCTTCAGGTACTAATTCCTCCTCAGTTTGAACCTTCCAAATAATATATCCTGTGACTCCAATGGAAAGTACAAATACTACTATGACTAAGATCGCCAATGTTTTCTTTTTTAGAGTAAAAGCCAACTATACAGTAATTAAACTGATTCCATAATCAGTATATTCTGAGTGCGAAATATAAGTCAAAGCTAATTAAACAAACCTTTTATCCAGCCCCATATTCCAAACTGAACAACATCCTTTATTGCCACCATAAAGGCCATTGTAAAAAGCAATACCATGCCTACCCCAAATATCCATCCTTTTACTTTGTCGTCTATTGGTTTACCCCTAATTTTTTCCACTATAAGTATCAACACATGACTACCATCAAGTCCAGGAAAGGGGATTAAATTTGTAATCATCAGGGCAATACTTAAAACCCCCATTAGTTCAAGTATTCCCCAAAATCCACCAAACCGCCTTACTGCATCTGTTATTGCAAGAAGTCCTACTGGACCAGATATTGCCTCAGCTACCGGCTGAACATCTTTTTCTGCAATGGATTGTTGGATTACCTTCCCTATCAGAAATGCATTTGCCTGAACCATATTTGCTGAGTGCAGAAACCCCGAAAAATATTTTTGAACTCCTACATATTCCACCTTCAATATCTCGAAATCATCTGCATGAGAAATTCCAATTTTCCCTTCACTATTTACCTGAATACTCGTTGATCCAGAACTTCCTTCATCATCAATAAACCCAACTTCAACAATGCTCGATTTATTCGATTCAAGAATTGTCTTTAGCTCTTTCGCACTCTCGACATCCTCACCTTCAACCCGAACTATTTGGTAGTACTCTTCAAGACCCGATTTATCTGCTCCACCATCTTCTTGAACCTCAAGCACTAAAGGAGGATATGCATAAGCCTTATATTGCTCTCCAAATACTAAATTCATATCTGAATAATACGGAAATCCAGAATATACAAAGTTCTGATTGATAAGTACTGCATAAAAAATAATCACCGATAACAAAAAGTTCATAACAATTCCACCTATTGCTACCAAAATCTTTATTCCAAAGGATTTTTCACTAAAACTATCTTTCCTCTTAAGCCTTTTTTCCTCCCCGAGGATGCTCACATAACCCCCTATTGGGAAAAGCTTGATCATATAGTTTGTACCTTTGTATTCTTGGGAAAATATTTTCGGCCCAAACCCAAAGGAAAACTCCTCCACCCTTATCACAAACAGCTTTGCAGTAATAAAATGACCAAGCTCATGAAAATTGATCGCAATACCTATGATAATAAGAAAAACTACAATTGTAATAAGTATCGATATCATTTATTTATAGCTGAAAAATTACAATCAAACAGTCATAAGCTCCTTTTCTTTTTCCTCCCCAAGTTTTTCTATCTTATCAGTGGCCTTCTTTATCTCTTCCTCTACAATCCCTTTTTGTCTTTCAGTTTCATCCTCTGAAGTACCCTCACCTTGAGATTCAATGTATTCCATCATTTTATGCCTTACCCCTCTTACTGACACCCTTGCTTGTTCCATTCTCTCCTTCATATCTTTAACATATTTTTCTCTCAATTCCTGAGTCAGAGAAGGGACACTCACCCTTACAATCTCCCCATCAACCACTGGGTTAAAACCAAGGTCTGAAGACTGAATAGATTTTTCAATGTCTTTAACAATATTCTTATCCCATGGCTGAATAACAATCGTTCTTGGACCTGGTAAAGATATAGTAGCAACGTGGGAAATAGGCATCTCTGAATCATACACCTTTACGTTCACTGAATCGATCATATCAGTGGATGCGATGCCAGACCTCATCTTTGCGAGATCAGAAGAAAATGCTGAAACAATCCGTGAAATATTCTTTTTACCTTCCTCAAAATCCATAGTTAAATTCTACCCTCCCACAATCATTCTGTAAATATGACTTACAACAATTTTTTCACCGATCTTCGCTATAGCTTCGTTTATCAAATCCTCTACCGACAAATCTTCTTTCTTGAAATATTTTTGTTGCATAAGACAGTTTTCCTGATAAAACTTCTCAAGCTTACCATCAATAATTTCATCAATAATCTTTTTCGGTTTCCCCTTCAGTCCATCAGAGTCCCTAATGATTTTCTTCTCTTTCCTGATTACACTTATTGGAACTGAGCTCTTATCTACATACTTTGGAGACATAGCTGCTACTTGCATCGCTAGATCATGAGCAAGATCTCTAAAATCATCATTTCTCGCAACAAAATCTGTCTCGCAATTCAATTCAACTAGTGCTACTGTTTTTTGATCTACTCCATGAATATATACCCCAATTACTCCTTCAGCTGTAGCCCTATTTAATCTTTTCGAAAACTTATCTGCCCCCTTCTTCCTTATATATTTCTTAGCTTTTTCTTGATCTCCATCTGATTTTTGCAAGGCTTCTTTACAAAGCTTTATTCCCGCACCAGTCTCACCCCTAATCTTTTTTACAAGGTCAAAATTAATCTCTGACATTTCCATAAATATGAATTTATTTCTTTTTTGATGTACTTCTTACTACTCTTACTACTCTGCCACCGCTATCTTTTAATTCTTTCAGCCTTTTTGCTTCAAGCTCCTTTTCCCTCTTGATTCTCTCAGTCTCAGCCTCAGCATCTCTTTTCACCTTATCAAGTTTAGTCACACAGTCATTTCTTTTACCAGCAAGATCAATACTCGTTTTTGAGCCAGAGAAAGCCTGAACTAATACATCCATAAATAACGAAATTGATCTTATTGCATCATCATTAGCAGGAATTGGATAATCTACGAAATCTGGGTCGCAATTTGTATCGATCAAACCAACCACCTTCACCCCCTTACCTTTAGCTTCCCGAATAGCATTCTTTTCTATCTTTGTATCGATAACAACCATTGCAGCTGGTTCCTTTTCCATAAACAAAATACCCTCATATAGTTTTTTAAGGGCATCTCTATCCCTTTCTAGAACTAACCTTTCCTTTTTGGTTTCAAAGCCTACCCCAGCTGCCAAGTTTTCCTCAATTTCCATTAACTTTTTAACACTCTTTTTTATGTTTTTAAAATTTGTAAGCAATCCACCTGGCCACCTTCTCGAAATATAAAATGCTCCATGGTCCATTCCAGCATTTTTTACCAGAGTTGCTGCTTGACCTTTTGTCCCAACAAGTAGAATATTACCTCTTTGGGAAACCTTCCTCAAGAATTCTACTGCCTCTTTCAAAAGGTCCAATGTCTGTGTTAGATCAATAATATGTATACCATTGCGGGTATCGAAAATATACTCTTCCATCCTAGGGTTCCACCTACTAGTTTTGTGCCCAAAGTGTGCACCAGCTTCTAGAAGCTCCTGAAGACTCGGATATTTAATCTCAGGACTTTTTGAGGATACCTTTGTAGACTTCTTTTCAACAGCTTTTTTTAAAGATACCCTTGTAGACTTCTTTTCAACAACTTTGGATGCGACTCTCTTTTTCTGTTTCTTTCCGCCTTTGGTAAGTTTCTTTGTTTTCTTCCTTGGGGTAGCCTTTAACTGCCTTACCACACCTTGCGTGGGCTTTGTTTCACTCTTTGTGGAAATAGGTTTTTTAGCTAACTTTGAAGTAGTCCTTGCCATCTTAGCCTCCTTTTTGTCACCCGCTCCGGAGTAATCCCAGTGCAAGTTGCACTTGGACAAGAAGGATCTTCTCAGAGCGTGAGAATTTAAATTACGTTGGAATAATAGCAAAACATATATTAAGTTGCAAGATGACACACTATTGTGTTAACTTTCAACTTGTTTACATCTTTATAGCAAGTCTATGATTTTGTGTGATACAAGCATCGAAAAGAAAATGAAGTCAGGGGAAATCCTAATATCTCCCTTTCACAAATCACAGCTTCAACCTGCATCCTACGACCTTACCCTCGATAATGAATTTCTCTTATTTGATAAGAACCAACAGGAGTCAATTGACGTAAGAAAACCAGTAAGAAAACATATGAAAAAGATTAAGATCAAAAAGGAT
>CAYZTC010000002.1:41695-58132 GCA_964481345.1 uncultured Candidatus Saccharibacteria bacterium
CCCTTTATCCTTCACCCAGGTGAGTTTGCACTTGGAAACGTATATGAGATGACAGGAGTCAATGGACGTCACGTTGGATGGTTAATGGGTAAAAGTTCACTAGGCAGACTTGGCCTTATCATACATGCAACTGCCGGTTTTCTTGATCCAGGCAATAAACTTCGAATGACACTAGAGCTAACTAACGTAGGATCACTTCCTATTAAGCTTTACTATCGAATGAGAATTGCTCAAATTGCATTTGGAGAAATGGACGCTACATGCAAAAGACCCTATGGAACAAAAGAACTAAACAGTAAATACCTTGGAGATAAAAAAGTAAAAGAGAGCCAGATGTATAAGAATTTCAAATAAAAACAGTTTTTGGTATGATTACCCTCATAGATGAAAATCCTCCAAGAACAGGCATCATATAAAATACTGACCTCCGAAAAAGACCTCAAGAAGCAACTTATCAATATTGAAAAGGCGGGACGAACTTGCTACCAGTCAGAAAAGAAGCCTATCACAGAAAGGTCAGCAAAGAAATTTATTGCAATGCTTCTTTCGAGAGGACATGAAAGCGTAATTGAACACAGTATCCTTACAGTTCAGTTTAATAACCTTTCAAGAGGATTTACACATGAACTGGTCAGACATAGGCTAGCATCTTTTTCACAAGAGTCAACAAGATATGTGGACTATGCACCAAATGAAAACGAGGTTAATCTAGATAAATTTAAAATAAAAATCGTTATCCCACCAAAGAAAAAACCTTCTGAAAAATTCACTCTTGAGAATGGAAAAGTCATCACCTTAAAAGAAATGTTGGACAATATTGAGATGTTTTACAGAGGTTTAAGAAAAGCTGGATGGAGAACAGAGGAAGCTAGACAACTACTACCAATCGGAATTAAAGCTCAAATAGTAGTATCTGCAAATCTTAGAGAATGGAGACATATTTTTCATATGAGAACTTCAAAGCGTGCACACTGGGAAATCAGATCTGTAATGGTCGCTCTCCTCAAAGAACTACAGGAAAAATTGAAACCATTATTTGACGACTTTGTAAAAGAAGGCAAAGATGAGTATGGCATTCAATTTTATAAAAAAGTTAAGTTTGGAAATAAGAACAAATGAACATCCAGGATATTATTAATGATGAAATAAAATATCAGCAGAAGCAGCTTAAACTCATTCCTTCCGAAAACTACACTAGCCCAGATGTTATGAAAGCTGTAGGTTCTGTACTCATGAACAAATACTCTGAGGGTCAAGCTGGTAAAAGATACTACCAAGGGAATATGAATATGGATAAAATTGAGAATATTTGCAAAGAACGTGCACTAAAGTTATTCAACCTTGATCCAGCCAACTGGCACGTGAATGTACAATCCGTAACAGGGAGTGTTGCAAATCTCGCAGTCTACAATTCCGTTTTAAACGCCGGTGATAAAGTAATGGGAATGTATCTTCCACACGGCGGTCATCTAAGTCATGGGTGGAAATTACCCGACGGTAAAAGGGTTAGTTTCACTTCGAAAGTATATGAAACTGATTTCTATCACGTTTCAAGAGAGACCTATACTTTTGACTATCATCAAGTGGAAAATGAGGTTAAAAAGTTCAAACCAAACATATTAGTATCAGGTGGTACAGCATACCCAAGGACTATTGATCACAAAAAATTATCAGAAATTGCTCAGAAAGTTGGTTCATATTATCTTGCTGACATTGCCCATGAAGCCGGATTAATTGCAGGTGGTACTCACCCCTCTCCTTTTCCATATGCTGACTTTGTAACAATGACCTCAAGAAAGACACTAAGGGGACCAATCGGTGCACTAATTTTTTGCAAAAAGAAATATTCAGATGATATTGATAGATCTGTTTTCCCTGGATTACAAGGTGGTCCAATGCTTAACTCTATTGCTGGAATTGCAGTAGCACTAAAAGAAGCATCTACACCCGAGTTTAAAGATTACACAAAACAGGTGATAAAAAATGCACAAATACTCTCTAATGAGCTTATGGAGCTAGGATTTAATGTAATCACTGGGGGTACAGATAAACATCTCATTCTGGTTGATATAAGAGGAAAACAGACAGATGGACATGCAGCCGCACATGTCCTTGAGGCCGCAGATATTATCGTAAACAAAAATACAATACCATATGATGAAGACGGCACCTCTTGGAGACCATCCGGAATAAGACTTGGGACACCATCGATTACTACCAGGGGAATGAAGGAAAAAGAAATGAAAACTATCGCCGAACTTATTGATAAAGCACTTTCCTCTGTTAAGATCTCACCAGATACTAAAACTCCAGAGATAATTAAAATACTTAAAAAGAAAACAGATCTTCAAAAGATCAAAGAGGAAGTTCACAAATTAACCAGTAAATTTCCAATATACAAAGACATCAAACAATAACGTGATCCAAAAGATCTACCCCAAGTAGTTCACCCGCTTTCTTTATCCTTTTCGAAAACTCTATGTCAGCCTTACTTGGCCTGTTATCACCAGAGGGATGGTTATGCACCAGAATAATTGAAGTTGCATGGCACCTAAGCGCTGTCTCAAATACCTCCCTCGGCTCCACAACAAGCATATTCGAAGACCCAATAGCAACAGTCTTTCTCTTAATCAGGCAATTCCTTGCATCTAAATACAATACGACTGCATATTCCTGTTTCTTTTTCCTAAGATAGTCCGCTATTTTCAACACATCCTCTCGGCTTTTCACAAAAGTCTTAATGTCCTTCCCAAAGAGCCTTCTTCCAAGTTCCAAAGCACATGCAATTTGCATGGCCTTTACTTTGCCAATGCCACTAATCTTTTGTAGACTCTTATAAACTGAAAGCCTCATGTTCTCCTCCGAAATTAGCTTAAAGACCTTCCTCGCAATCTCCATGTAACCAGACTTCCTTATTCCCGACCCGAGCAAAACAGCTATAAGATCGACATCTGTCAACCCCTTCACTCCAAACTTATCCATTTTTTCCCTCGGCATAACTAGGGCCATGCAAAATAATAATAACGAATAAATATGAAAAAATAATTAAAAAATACTACTCTTTTTTCTCTTTTCCACCCGATGCAGAACTATCCTTGCTATTCTTTTTTTCCTTCTTTATATATCGACACTTTGGATACCCGCTACATCCAATGAAGTTCTTTCCCCATTTTCCCTTTTTTTCAACAAGATTACTTCCACACTCTGGACACTCCTCCTTTAAAAGCATTGGTTGAGTATTCTTACAATCTGGATAATTTTTACATGCCCAGAACTTTCCAAATTTCCCATGTTTAAGAACCATTTCTCCTCCACATTTCTCACATTTTCCAGGCTTTCCATAAATACTCATATCAACAGCCTCCTTTTCATTATCCCCATTTATCGGTAGTAATCCTTTACAGTCGGGGAATTTCGCACAACTAAGAAATTTTCCGTGCTTTCCAAGCCTTATTACCATCTTCCCTCTACATTCCGGACATTTCTCCTTTGAATCACCTAAAATAACAACATCCTTTTTTTCTATAGACTTTTCCTTTTTTACTAGTTCTAAAGCAAGTGGCTTATACACTTTATCCACCACAGGCACCCATTTCTTTTCTCCTAAGGCAATACCATCTAGGTCATCCTCAACCTCAGAAGTAAAATCGTAATCAACAATTTCGGCAAAATGTTCAACTAGAAAGTCACTAACTACAAAGCCAATATCGGTGGGGAGAAGATACCTTCCTTCTTTATCAACATAGCCTCTTGCTTGAACAGTAGAAATAATTGTCGCGTATGTAGATGGCCTTCCTATACCATACCTCTCTAATGTCTTTACAAGGGTAGCCTCTGTATATCTCGACTTCGGTTTTGTAAACTTTTGTTCAGTATCTATCTTTTTCAACTTCAGTCCATCTCCCTTCTTAAAATCTTCGAATCTTTCCGGATTTTCAGAACCTCCAAATAGCCTTGTCTTCCAAACCTTCGCATACCCATCAAAAATCATTTGCTTTTCATCAACATCAAAAATATATTTCTCCTTTTCACCAACTAAATCCTCAACCTCAATATCGATTGTAAAATATTTAAGTGAAGACATCTGGCTTGAAAGAGCACGATCCCAAATTATTTTATAGATTTTGTATTGAGCTGGATTAAGAGAGTCCTTTACTTTCTCTGGCGGAAGATCAAAGTGAGTCGGTCTAATTGCTTCATGAGCTTCTTGTGCAAGACGACTTTTTGTTTTATACCTTCTCTCTTTTTCTGGAACATACTTCTCACCATATTCACTTTTTATATACTTCCTCATCCCTTCTATCGCTTGAGAGGCAAGGTTAACTGAGTCTGTTCGCATATAAGTTATTAAACCAACATTTCCCTCCCCTTTTATCCTCACACCTTGATACAGTTGCTGAGCAATTTGCATTGTACGTTTTGTGCCAAATCCTAAATAGTTATTTGCAGATTGCTGAAGAGTTGAAGTCGTAAAAGGTGGAGGAGGATTCTGACTTCTTTCTTGTTTTGAAAAATCGCTAATCGACCACTTTGCTTTTTCCAGCAATTTAACAAGCTTTTCAGTTTCACTTTTATCACCTGGCAGATATTTCTTATCATTTCTTTTCTCAAGTTTTGCCTCAAACTCAACCTTATCTTTAATTAGATGGGCCAAAACATTCCAAAATTCCTTCGGCTTAAAGGCCAGAATTTCTTTTTCTCTTTCAACAATTAGCCTTGTAGCAACCGACTGTACTCTTCCTGCAGAAAGTCCATACCAAATTTTCTTCCATAAAAATCCAGATAATTTATACCCCACAAGCCTATCCAAAATTCTCCTCGCCTTTTGAGCATCAACGAGATTTTCGTTTATCTTACTTGGATTTTCAATCGCATCTTTTACGGCACTCTCAGTAATCTCATGGAAAACGACTCTATTTGCATCTTTTAATTTTAAAATCTGAGCAACATGTGCCGCTATTGCTTCTCCTTCCCTATCAGGGTCAAGTGCAAGAAAAACATCCTGTTCTTTCAAGGGAAGAGACTTTTTAAGATTTGAGATATACTTTTTCTTATCTTCAATTACTTCATAATTAGGTTCATAGTCATTTTCGACGTCAACATTTAATCCACTCTTAGGAAGATCTTTCAGGTGTCCCATTGTCGCCTCAACTTTATAATCACTACCCAAGTACCTATTAATAGTCTTTGCCTTTGCAGGTGACTCAACTACAACTAACTTCAATATTCTTTGAAAATAAAATTAGCTTTCGCGCGTAAAATACATCGAAACTAACAACAATGTCAAGAACTCAACACAATATTATCTACTCATCAAGTTTACCAGAATCAGCAAACCAATCAATAAACTCTCTTGCCAGTTGAGCTGCATTATTACTCTCTCCACCACCCTCCAAAAATACAGAAAAACTAAACTTAGGATCATCATATGGGAAAAATCCCATGACCCATGCATGAGTACTTATGTAATATCCTTCTTCATCCTGCACTCCATACTCAGAAGTTCCAGTCTTTCCAGCAACCGGGATTTTGGCTTCCCTCAATGGCACAATAACACTTAACGGACCATGTGTACTCTCTCTCATTCCCTGTCTCACTAGCTCAAGATTGGAATCATCTACCATCCCAGATCGTTCTATAACTGGCTCAACGACTTCATTAACCCCAGTATTATTATTGATCCACCTATATGCTAGATGTGGCCTCATAACATTTCCTCCATTGGCTATCGTAGCTGCCCAATTTGCAACCTGAATTGGAGTAACAACTACTATTCCCTGTCCTATTGCAGAGTTACATGAATCTCCTTCGCCATACCAGACTGGATCAAGCCACGGGCTTACTTGAGCCAAAGCAATTTTGTTTTCAGGAGAAGGCACTCTACCCTCCATCTCACCATAAAGATCAATTCCTGTTTTTGAGCCTATCCCAAAAAATTCTGCATATGGAACAAAGTTATCAATTCCAAGTTTAAGCATAGTTTTACAAAAGTATATATTACTCGATTTTGCTATTCCACCAATCAAATCCAATGCTCCATATGCCTTTTGATGATATTCTTGAAACGGATAGTCATCACCAACTCCTAGGTATATAACACCAGGACTAACAAATACTGTATCTTTCGTTATTGCACCTTCTTGAAGAGCAGCAGAAGCAACTATTGTTTTAAACATAGAACCAGGAGGTTCTTGTGCACCAATGAATCTATTAAATAATGGAAGAGAAGAATCCAAGCTCAATTTGGCATAATCAGAAGAAGAAACTTCTCCCACGAAGAGATTGTTATCGTAGCTTGGTAAACTAATAGCTGACCATAATTCTCCAGTATGAACATCTTCAAGTATCGCTGCAGCGCCTACAGCATCATACTTTTCTATACCATCAGTCAATATTTCAAACCATTTCTTTTGTGAATCTGCATCTATAGAAAGATAAAGACTATCACCTCCAACAGGAGAACTTCCTTCATTTACATATTCTGCAATAACTCTTTGAGTTGCATCAATTTCAACGATTCTTTTTCCCTTTATTCCTCTCAGGCGTGAATCATAAAATAGCTCTATCCCCTCTCTTCCTACAATGTCCCCAAGTTCAACATCTGGATCCTCCTCCAATGTCTCAGGGTCAGCCTCACCAGTATATCCAATTAAATGAGAATATATTTCACTATCAAAGTAGTTCCTCTTTGACGAATAATCTATCCAGACACCAGGCAAGCTATCATTCATTGACCTCAGTACTAGTACCTTGTTCCTATCAACATCCTGAGCCATTAATATCTTCTGTACCATTGGATCAATATCATAAGATTCTTCATACCTAGAAGCCAACTCTTCTTCAGAAATCGCAAGTACATTTGAAAGCCCCAAGATAACGTCATTGATTACTTCCTCCTCAATATCAATTGGATTAAAAACAACATTAAAGGAAGGTAGATTAGCAGTTAGCTTTTCACCATTTCGATCGTACACCACACCTCTGTCTGGTTGTACGATGTGCTCTTCCAGTCGATTTCTTTCTGAACGATTTTCATATTCCCGCCCATGAACAACCTGAAGGTTGATAACCGATAAGATGAGAGTTCCAAAGACAGCTACTGTCGAAAGATAAAGATACAAAGATCCCCACTGAAAATTCGAGTCAGGAGATTTATTACCAAGATAGACCCCACTTAAAAAAGCAGGGGTTTTCCATCTCACCTTCTTTTGAATTATAGTATCTGATTTCATCCGTCCTTAAGCTTTATTCTCCTTTTTGAACTTATTACTCCCCTCATCCCTCCAAGCAGAAATGTAAAAATTCCAACAAGTAAAGAGTGAGAAATTAGATACCTCCACCAATATACAAAATCAACTAAAGATCGATACGATGTGTCCTCTAATAATATATCAACAAGAGCTTTTGCGGAAAAGGCAAAAATCAAGAGTACAACAATAGATGCAGACTTAAAAGCAATATTATCTCCAGAAACTATTGACCTTAAGGCAAGAAAGCCAAGTATGCCAATCAATATTGATAGTGATGTAATTCCGACACTGTTATGCATAAACACATCAAACATAAATCCCGCAACCATAGCAAAAGAAATCGCAAAAGATTCATTTTCAGTAAGAAGAAAAACAACAGTTAGAATCCACACAAGATTAATAAACCCAATCCTGGTAAATGAGACGTTTAACAATGAAATTAGAAGCGCTATTCCAAAAATTTTTAATGCGTTACTCATCTTTAACCACAAACACATAATTTAAATTTTCTAGACTCACACCCGGATCAAGATATGCCTTTTTTGTAGAAGCAGTAGGATTATCCTCAACCTCTACTACAGTTCCTACGATTAAATTTTTAGGGAAACTATCTGACCAGGTTACTATCACATCATCTACATTTATATCCTCACTTTCCAACACATCTTCCATCAGCAGGCCACTTAAGGAACCTCTCACTAATCCTTTTGCCCTGGTATTCCTGTCCAATACGACAATATTACTATTTCTATTTGTTACAAGCCTCACCCTTGAAGTTGATTTGTATACATCCCTAACATCCCCTATCAAAATATCTCCAAGCACAACTGGATCACCAATAGTTACACTGTCCTCAAATCCAATATCTATTATTACATGCTCTGCCGGACCACTTTGATCAATACCCAGTATTCTTGCAAGCTTTAGTGTCATTCCTGAAGTAGATGAGCTATCTAACTGTGCAAGTAAAATCTCATTTTGCAGTTCAAATTCTCTGCTTCTTTCTATTTGGGCAAAAAGAATATCATTTTCACCTTCTAGAATAGTATTTTCTTCCTTAAGTGATCCAATCTCTGTCACAGTAGAAAAGAAATTACTTACTCCTTTAGTAAACTGACCCACCCCAAATGTTATTGGTTTGGAAAGATAGTTACCCCAGTCATACATAAATTCGAAAGCCCCAAATCCATTAAGCAACAAAAATAACACTGATATTACGATTCCTATCCCGGTATTTATTGCTATCTTTTTGATGTTTTCATAATCCATAATGATGGCTAGATAATCTCATCCCAAGCTGATTGAGCCTTTTCAAGTAAATCTATCCTGTCAAACATTTTAGCAGCACCTTTTACAACGGCAGTCATAGGATCATCAACAATCATAACTGGAAGTTTAAGTTTTTCCTCCCAAAAAGTATCAAGACCACGAAGCAATGAGCCTCCTCCAGCAACAGTCACTCCTGATACCGCAAGATCAGTAAGCAACTCAGGAGGAGTCTCCTCTATTGCATCTTTAATTGCTTCTGTTATCTGTGCAAGTGAACCAGAAATTGCCTCTCTCACTTCTACTCCAGTAACCTCTATCGATTTAGGAAGACCAGAGAGAAGATCTCTTCCCTGAAGTATGATGGATTTTTCTTCTTTCTGAGGATATGCAGACCCAATTGAAATCTTTATATCCTCTGCACTTCTCTCACCTATAAGTAAATTATACTTATGCTTTACATAGTTAACAATGTCTTGGCTCATCTCATCTCCAGCAATCTGCAGTGTCTTATCCACGACGATTCCTCCTAGTGAAAGAATAGCAACATCAGTTGTACCACCTCCAACGTCAACAATCATACTCCCACTTGCATCCTCAATCGGGAGGTCACAACCAACTGCAGCCGCCATCGATTCTTCTAGAAGATATACTTTTCTTGCACCAGCACTTTTTGCCGCATCTACTACTGCCTGTCTTTCTACTTCAGTAACAGAAGAAGGAACACCAATCACAACTCTTGGTCTTGGAATCTTAAAAAATTTTGCGGACATCGAATGGACTCTTTGAATAAAATACCTGATCATCGCCTGGGTAGTATCAAAGTCAGTAATAACTCCACTTTTTAATGGACGAATCACAGACACATTGGAGGGTGTTCTACCTATCATTTTTCTCGCATCAGAGCCTATAGCCAAAATCTCTTTGGTCTTCTTGTTGATAGCTACAACAGAGGGTTCATTCACCATTATTCCTTTTCCCCTAACATGAACAATTGTATTTGCAGTACCTAAATCCATACCAATATCTAATGTTACAGAATTCCATATAGAGTCAAACATCAACGGGATTTTAACATTTCAAAAAGGAAATCAAAAGCTTACAGTTATTTTTTATGTAGCTTTTTATAACAATTCATGCACACAGTTACTTTCTTCTTTACTCCATCTTGAACAATAGTCGCGGTTCTTAAGTTTGGCTTCCATGTTCTATTTGTCTTAGGCGCACGAAATAGCCAGCCTTCAGCATGATGATGTCTCTTTCTTCTTCCATAAATAGTAGACTTTCCACAGATTTCACAAATTTTTGCCATCTTGATAGAATATCTAAAGTCAAATCGATGGTTATATTAACAGAATATCTATGATCAATCAAACAGCCTGGATAATTTTTTCTTTACCTTCAATCATTATTGCATCAAATATTCATGAGTATTCACACGCCCTTGCAGCAGACAAACTGGGAGATAATACTCCACGGTTTTTTGGTAGACTTACCCTCAATCCACTTGCACATATCGACCCAGTAGGTGTAATTGCAATGGTTCTTTTTAAAATTGGATGGAGTAAACCTGTTCCCATAAATCCTCATAATTTTAAGAATCCAACATTGGGAGAATCTATTGTTGCACTTTCAGGTCCTCTCTCAAATTTTTTACTTGCTGTATGCCTCGGATTTATCTTAAGATTTGTGTACCCAATCCTAAACCTAGAATCAGCAATTTCCCTCACCATACTCACTTTCTTTGTCACATTTATAATGGTTAATATCGTACTTGGCACATTTAACATTATTCCAATACCACCTCTTGATGGACATAAAATCGTAAGTGTAATACTTCCAGAAAATATTCGTTACTGGTGGAAGAAGCTTGACAGATATGGAATTATGCTTGTTTTGTTAGCATTTATGCCGTTCTCCCCAATTGCAACTTTTTTTAACCGGTCAGTGAGTTTTTTAGTCGAAGCTATACTCCAATTTTCAATCACATAGAACAGTTTTGACTATAAGAACCATTGTTTCTCAACTCTACTTCTATGTATCCCTAATTCTAAATATTATAGAATCAGCATTTTGCCTTAAATAAGGGCCTTTTGGACCAAAGTTGAGCAATTTTACAGATAATATAAAATTAAGTTGTCCCACAAAAGGGTAAGGGTTGGAGTTTAGATGACCCCATACCAATGTTTAGGGAATCCAAAATCTCCTGGTCGTAAAGATCAGGATGAGGATACCCACGTATCCGTACCGGTAGGTCTATCTAGCTCCAAACCTTATCTATAGTGGGGGTTTTTTCTTTAAACACACTTGCGTAGAAGTTTCGGCTCTCCTCTTCTTTCGTTTTCTGATTCCAGCTTGCAGAGCAACTTAAGTATTTTATCGAAGTTATTTTTGTTTTGCTTTACTTCATCAAAAATGTCTCTACTTACAAAATATAACTGGACATCATTTGAGATCATTGCTTCAAGTCCACTTCTGTAAACTTTCTTACCTATTATTTCTACCGAACTTTTATATGCCCATTCAAGTGAATGTTCCTGAGGGTCATTTTCAAATAACTCACATGGGACCTTGTAGATTGCGCCACCTTTATCAAGATTCAAAAATCTTTGCTTGTCACTGCAAATAAAAACTACAGTTTCTATTTTTCTACTATCCTCAGATCTTGTAAAATGATGTATTTGAGCCCACATGTCATCCACAGGAACAATAAAACAAGACGCGTAAGAGATATTATTAGTAGCAAAAACAACCTTACCTTCTTTGGGGTCTCTTACAGTAATATTCGAGGGTTTTATTACTTTAAGATCCCTTCTTGAGGACGCGTGGTATAAGTAGTCTTTCAATATATTCTTAGTAACAATTGTTTAATCTACTTAAAAGATAATACCTGATAAATGAAAAGTAAACTATAGATTGATATAATCGAGAATAATAATGGTATAATTTTCAAGCATGCAGATATTGGGAGCTGGGATTTGAAATCAAGAATGATTTCAAATCCCAGCGCTGGGGTAGCTCAGTGGTCAGAGCAACGGTTTTGTAAACCGTAGGTCGTGGGTTCAAATCCCACTCCCAGCTTGAGGCTTCGTATGGTAAACCGTATTTGTTAATATGAAATTGTTCTTTAAACTGAAGAGACAGCTTCATAAACATTTCAAATGCATGCATTTGAAATGTAAAGGAGGAATCGCGCAACGGGGTTTCGAAAGAAATGGATATTTCTTTTGCACATAGTGAAGCGCATTCCAACGCGCAGGGGTGGCAGAGTGGTCAAATGCACTGGACTGTAAATCCAGCACCGTAAGGTTACACAGGTTCAAATCCTGTCCCCTGCACCACCGCTGGAGTAGCTCAGCTGGCTAGAGCGCATCCATGGTAAGGATGAGGTCCCGGGTTCAATCCCCGGCTCCAGCTTAGACTTCCCTTGACAAAATACGCCTAACAAGTCCATAATTGAAAATAATTAATCTGACAACTTCATGGTCGACGAAGTCTTGACGTAGTCAACCCCGGCTCCAGCTTGGGTCTTCGTCATGAAGTAGAATAAATTCACTTCATGACTTCGCCCACACGAGCCAAAACTCGCCAAGGTTTCGTATAGCAAGCCATCGAAAGACTTTGACCAAAGTATGGGAGCCCTGCTGGAGCCTAGGCGTAGAGGGGCTAATAACTCTTTTACACAGAAAATCATTTTTGTAAGTCACCCGGCTTTGTTACACTACGCCGAGGTAAACTACCGGCACAACTATTCGTAGTAAGTCACGAGGATCTTCTTAAACCAGAACCAGCACTGAACGAACATAACCGACGCATTGACCGAATATTAAAAAACCCCTATAATTCCACAGTCACACTTAACGTTACAATTCCCTATTATGGCAAAGAAAGATTCAAGGATTATTGTTGCTCTTAAGTGCGTAGTTTGTAAAAATAAAAATTACACTACATATAAAAATAAGAACCTACAGAAAAAGTTGGAGAACCGTAAATTCTGTCCGGTATGCAGAAAGCATACAAACCACAAAGAAACTAAGGTAAAATAATAGTAGTGTAAAGCCATTATTAAGGCCCATAGTTTTAATTGGCTAAAACAACGGTCTCCAAAACCGTATTTCCCCGTTCGAATCGGGGTGGGCCTGCCAGTCTTCGTCCCGCTCTGCGGGACTACGCCTAGGCAAGCCAGATCACAAGATAAAAAAGAAGAATATCAATCTAAGATGATAAACAAAATCAGGAAATCAATAAAAAAATTAACAAACGAGTATAAGCAGGTAAAATGGCCTACTCCTAAACAGGCTATCAATTTGACAATATTTGTACTAATTCTGTCTGCTATAATTACTCTGATAATTTTGGGACTTGATGCCCTATTTCACACTTTTATATCAAGAATCATATAGGCATGACAAAGAAAAAAGCACAAACAAAGTCGAAAACAGCAAAGAAGAAGAAAAGTAGTTCTGCCAAAGGCGATACTTCGGCAAGCTCAGCACTAGGGTCCTCCTCTGGAGGAAAAAAAGAAAATGAAAACCTGAAATGGTATGTGGTAAATACCCAATCTGGCCATGAGCAAAGAGTTGCTGATGATATCAGAAAAAGGGTTGAAGCAACAGGATTACAGGATGTTATCACTGAGGTACTTGTACCTGTCCAAAAGAAAATAATTGTAAAAGAGGGTAAGCAAAAGATTAAGGAGGAAAGAATATTTCCTGGATATGTACTTGTAAGGGTAGTTCTAGACAAAGATGTACAGGAAATAGTCAGAAATACTCGAGGAGTTATTGGTTTTGTAAGAACAGGGAAAGATCCAAGGCCACTTCCAGATAAAGAGGTAAAGGCCATCATGAAATTCATGGAAGTTGAACAACCTGCATATCAGATAAGCTTCAATGTTGGAGATGCTGTAAAAATTACAGACGGAGCTTTTGTGGACTTTGTTGGCAGTGTAAGCGAAATTGATGATGAAAAAGGGAAAGTTAAGGTACTTATCTCAATATTTGGAAGAGAAACGCCTGTAGAACTTGAATTCAATCAAGTAAAGAAACTTTAATTTAGAGATATTAACAAATGGCAAAAGAAGTAAAAGCAGTAGTAAAACTGTACATAAAAGCAGGTGCCGCAAGCCCTGCCCCACCAATTGGTCCTGCCTTAAGTTCCTATGGAATAGATTTAAAATCTTTTTGCGATAAATTCAACGAAGCTACAAAAAAAGACCAAGGTGTTGTTACACCCGTAGTATTAACAATCTATGAGGATAGGTCATTCACATTTGAGACGAAAACACCTCCTGTTGGAGAACTAATTAGAAGGGAGCTAAATATTAAAAAAGGTTCTGACAGACCAAATATCGACAAGGTAGGAAAATTAACAGATGCACAACTAGAAAAAATCGCAAAAATCAAAATGCCAGACCTAAATACTGACGATATAGAAAAGGCAAAAGAGATCATAAAGGGCACTGCAAAACAAATGGGAATAGAATACTAACTGCACTCACCAAAGCCATGTCAAAGAGAGGAAAAAAGCAAGAGGAAAAGGAGGAGCAAATAGAAAAAACACTATATACTCTTCCGAAAGCTATCGAAAAGGCTATACAAGGATCATACACTCAGTTTGAGGGAAGTATTGACCTTCATCTTTCACTGAACTTACCATCAGATAAGGAACCAAAATCAATAAAAGGTACTCTGTCACTTCCTAATACTGTAAAAAAGAAAGAGATCAAAGCAATAGTATTTTGCGAAAAAGAAAACACAAAAAAGGCTAAAGATGCGGGTGCAGTAGAAGCAGGCCTTGAAGATCTAATAAAAAAGATTCAGGATGGATGGTCCGATTTTGACATTGCAATTGCAGTTCCTTCAGTAATGTCTCAGATAGCTGTACTAGGAAAGGACCTCGGTCCAAAAGGACTAATGCCAAATCCAAAAACAGGTACTTTAAGAGAAGATTTCGAAAAAGCATTAGGGGAGTTCAAAAAAGGAAAAACAAAATGGGCATGCGACGAAAGTAAATCTGTACATATTCCAGTAGGGAAAACAAAAATGGACAATAAAAAAATACAGGAAAATATACTTTACTCAATCAAACAAATTGCCCAAACCATTGGAAGACCAGTTAATACCCTGGTAAAAGGTGCTTCTCTTGCTCCCACAATGGGCCCAAGCGCAAAGATCAAGATTGAGGAATTGGAGAGTTAAGTATTCTTAATTATGAAATCGAGAAATTCTGGATACTCCATTCCAATTGCTCTCGCCTCCTCTGGAATTAATGACGTTGAAGTCATTCCTGGCAAAGAGTTAGTTTCTAAAAAATATATTTCCTCATTCCTTACAAGAAAGTCCGACCTGGAATATGTTTTACAATCAAGAACTCTATGAATTTCACATGCCAGTGTTGAAAATCTCTCTTGAAGTTTTTTGTCTATTGATTTAGGTGGAATAAAATGATCTGAACCACCCTTTTCATACTTAGATCGATAGTCATAAAAATTACTTATTTTAGGACAAATCTCTATAGGAGGAAGTTTAATGAATTCGCCATTCTTCTTTTGAAGACAGCCACAACTTATCTCCACTGAATTATTAATATATTCCTCAAATATATAGTCAACCCCAGAAAACTCTTCCTTCAATTTTTCCATTGTTTCAATAAAGTCCTTCTCACTCTCAACTATCTCTACACCTATGCTAGACCCCATATCAATAGGCTTTACAACTAAAGGAAAATGGAACTTCTTTTTCTTAGCTGATTGAATTCTTTCTATTGAGTAAATCTTTGGGATTTTTACATCAACCTTATTACTAACAATTGAAAATGCCGCAGGTTTGTTCATACATAATACACTTCCTCTTACCCCACTTCCCGTATATTTCAACCCTAAAACGTCAAGAATAGACTGAATAACGCCATCCTCTCCAAATTCTCCATGCATAGCATTAATAATCACTGATTTCTTATCTACCTTCGACAACTCGTTTAAAAAATCATTTTTGGGCACAGGAAAAGTGTCTCTCTTTCCTTCCGGTTTAAACAAAACTGCCTTGTAATCCTTCCCCATATAGAACACAGAAACCTTATACTTCTTATCTATATTCTCTAATATCCCCTCTGCTGTAGAAAGAGACACTAAAAACTCAGCAGATGGACCTCCGCATAAAACAATAACCTTCATATTCACTTTTGTATTATAAGGCTACAATCTTGTAAACGCCAGATAATACCCAGCATTACATTGACAAAATCCCCTCACTATCCTATTATTCTTCTTACGCCAAAGATAGCGGATATTACGCTGAGGCAATTAGATTTCAAAATTAACACTATTAGCTTTTGTTATGGCAAAAACAAAAAAGCAAAAGGAAGTACTATTGAACAAATACAAAGATGCTCTAAGAGATGGAGCAAACTATATATTGGTTAATTCTGATAAGGTTAGCTCTACTGAACTTACAGAGTTAAAAAAATCATTAAAAGAAAACGGCGCAAACTTCATGATTGTAAAGAACACCCTATTTAAGATAGCAGCTCAGGAATCAAATCAACCAATTGAAGTTCAGGAGATTATTGATTCCACTGGAGTAGTAATATGTGGCGAAGATCCCACTATGGCCGCAAAAGTACTTTCGAACATTCAAGACGAACACAAGAATCTAGACACAAAATTTGCAGTACTATTTGGGAAATACTCAGGATCAAAAAAAGTATCGGAACTTGCAAGCATTCCCTCAAAAGAAGAGCTTCTTTCACAACTTGCCAGAACCATTCAATCACCACTTTCCGGCTTTGTAACGGTTGTTCAAGGTAATGTAAGAAAACTATTAACCACATTATCTGAAATTCAAAAATCAAAATAATTTTTTATATTTACTTTAATGGCAGAAAAAAAGACAAAAGAGGCTCCTACTTCAAAAAAGTAAAC
>CAYZTC010000002.1:58142-77028 GCA_964481345.1 uncultured Candidatus Saccharibacteria bacterium
AAGGAAAAGAAACCCGCCAAAGGCAAATCCGTTTCTAATGGAAAAAAGGCAAAACTCTCTAAAGAATCAGAAAAAATCCTCGAAACTGTAGAAAAAATGACAGTCCTTGAGCTAGCAGACCTTGTAAAAGCGATGGAGGATAAGTTTGGTGTCTCAGCATCAGCTCCAGTTGCAATTGCAGCTGCAGGCCCAGCTCCAGCAGAGGAAGCTGAAGAAAAATCAGAGTACACTATCATACTTAAAGAAGCTGGTGATCAAAAGATCAATGTTATCAAGATCGTAAGAGAGGTAACAGATCTTGGACTTAAAGACGCAAAGGATCTTGTAGAAGGTGCACCAAAAACAGTGAAAGAGAATGTTGCAACGGATCAAGCAGAGGAAATCAAGAAGAAACTCGAAGAGGCCGGCGCAACAGTAGAACTGCAGTAAAATACTGTTTAAGAAGGGACAAACCTAACCTTACATGGTGAACTGTTTATTGTATAATTAGTCATATCTGTACATTCCTTTTTCGGGAATAACTACCTAGCTAAGTTTATTGCCCTTGAAAATGCCAGAGTTTACTCAGTGGTTAGTGGATCGTGGGATTTCTGAATCCATACTTATGATTGTTTCATACATCCCATTGATTGTCACCATAACATCAATAGCAAGATACATCCTTGGAATAAAGACCTTCGGGATTTATTCCTCGATGATACTTTCACTAGCCTACTATTTCATGGGATTAAGACAAGGAATTGTCATTACATTCATTGTTATTGCTGGATCCTGGATAATCAGAAACATATTTCGAAAAGTCCAAATGCACTATTTATCCACATTAGCCATTGTTTACGGTGGAATTTCTCTATTAATCTTACTGTTTATAGTGACAACAACCCTCATTAGTAGCAATGATCCTTTCTATGATTTTACTGCACTTCCAGCACTTCCTCTTGCAATGATCATTTCAGTCACAGACCGATATATATCAAACTATATTAAAAGAGACTTCATTGGAGCATTTAGACTTACAGTTGAAACAGTACTAATATCACTATTTGGATGGGTACTGATAAGATCACATGCTATCCAGACATTCTTGATCAACAATTTGTGGATTATTCCCCTCACTATTATTGTAAATCTGGTAGTTGGAAGGTACTCCGGTTTTCGATTAACAGAATTTGCTAGATTCGGACAAATATTTAAAGCTTCACAAACAACACCTGAAGATGATAAATAGCATACTCGGAATAAATAGAAGAAACGTAGAGTATATCAGGCCCTACAATAATTCAAGAGCTAAAAAGATTGCAGATGATAAACTACTCTCCAAAAAAATCCTTTCGAGAAACGGTATTCCTACGGTAGAAATTTTCAAAATAATTAGAAATAGAAAGCAACTTGAAACTTTAGACTGGTCTAAATTGCCAAGAAGCTTCGCACTCAAACCAAATGAGGGAACTGGTGGAAGTGGTATCATCGTATTTTACGGAAAACAAAAAAATGAAGAAGTTTGGATTAGACCTGATGGAAGTTCTATGTCAATACCAGAAATAAAAACTCACATAATCAACATTCTCGAGGGACAGTATTCCATGGGTAACAAGAAAGATATTGCAATCATCGAGGAAAGAATCATTAACCACCCAGATTTACGACCATATTCATACAAGGGCGTACCGGATGTAAGAGTAATAGTGTTTAACAGTGTACCCATAATGGCAGAGCTTAGACTTCCCACAAAGCAATCTGATGGTAAAGCAAATCTTCACTCTGGAGGACTTGGAGTAGGTATTGATATCGCTACCGGTATAACAACAATAGCGATACAAAGGCAGTCTAGTAATGTACTCTCGGACATATATAAGATCGTTGATGCTACTCCAGATAAGAATCTTCCACTTAGGGGCATCCAGATTCCATATTGGAAAGATATATTGGAGATCTCAGTGAAGTGCCAGATAGCCTCAGGACTTGGATATGCTGGAGTCGATATTGCAGTAGATAGAAACAAGGGACCAATTGTTTTTGAGCTAAATGCTAGGTCAGGACTTGCTATCCAAACAGCAAATATGTCCGGAATGAGAGAAAAACTAGAAAGAGTCAAAGGTCTCAAAATAAAGGATGAAAAACACGGAATAAGAGTGGCCCAAAACTTGTTTGGGGGGGAGGTCGAAGATGAAGTGAAACTCATTTCTGGAAGACAAATTATTGGACTTATAGAAAAAGTGTCATTTCATCAATATAAGAGTCCTGAAGAAGTCGTAAGCTCAAAGCTAAAAGTGAAGGTAAAAGGGAAAAGGCGAAAGCCTAAAGAAGACATAAAGGCCAAGATCCAGGTAGATACTGGAATAAGAAAATCCCTCATTTCTCATACTCTAGTGTCAAGATTGGGTTATTCAGATGCAGTTAAGCACTTTGACTCATTTGATCTACCTGCAAAGTTCGAGACGAGGGAAGATGCTAAAGAGCTACTCGACAACCTTAAAGAAAAAATTGAAAATCACGAACAAATAGTCGACACCACAGTCATCAACGAGGATGACTATATTAGAATACGTCCGATTGTAAATGTAAAATTTAAAGTAGCAGATCAAGAAATTGACTCAAATATGGTAATTTCATACAGCAAAAGTATGCCCTACCCCGCAGTATTAGGCAAAAATGACCTCGAAAATTTTTTAGTGGATACAAGTAAAACATTTTCTTTACACTAAACATGGATTACAACCAGATTTTGAAAAAAGTTAAAAACACACAGCTTGCGTATTATGTACTTGCTGCTGAAAAACTTAGTATCTCATGGAAACTTCTAATTCCAGGAGCATTAGTACAATTTTCAAAGGGCAAAAAGAAATGGAGACAGTTAAAAGCCATCTCCCCAATAAATGATTCCGTTGCAATGATATTAACAACTTACAAAGACACTTGTAGCTCATATCTAAGAAAACATGGATACAGTGTTCCAAGACATAAGATCGTAAACAATGTAAAAGATATACTGGATTTCAAAAAAGAAAATAAGATAAAAGACATTGTCATTAAGCCAGTAAAAGGGTTTGGAGGTATGGGAATTACTATACTCCCACGAAATGACAAACAAATAAAAGAAGGGTTACAACTTGCAGAAGACAAGTCCTTGAGTAGAAGAAAGACCAAAATACTAGTAGAAGAATACGTGAAAGGAAATAATTATAGGATACTTGTTCTTGGAAAAAAGGTCATAGCTGCTGTATACAGAGAGCCCGCAAAGGTAATCGGTGATGGCACTTCAAATATAGGACTGCTAATTGATGTGATAAACCTTGAGCTAAAGGATCAGAACAAGGGCTCGATTCAAATGGATCTCGAAACTACGGAAGTTCTCTCCTCCCAAGGCTTGACCTTAAAATCTATCCTCAAGAAGGGACAGAGCGTACAGCTACGCCTTAATTGCAATCTATGTTCTGGGGGTACTTCCTCCGAGTGTCTCTCCAAAGTAAATAAGTACTTTAAAAAAATTGCCATAGACGTTACAAACCTTGTTGGATTAAGACTTTCCGGAATAGATATTATCACCCCTGACATCACAAACCCAAATGCAGGATACTCAATAAACGAATTAAATCATAATCCAGGACTAAGGACACATTACCTACCAGATAAAGGAAAACCCGTTGATGTAGCACTCAAAATTCAAAAGTACATCCTAGATAACATATAATTAGTAAACGATGAAAGTACAAGTACTACAAGGAATAAACCTGAAAAACACTATTACAACAGTAATAATAGAAGATAAAAAAGTCAAAAAGGATATTATCGAATTCTATAAAAATCTTCATCTGATATTTATGGAAAAATATGTGATAAAAGGAAATTCTATTGAAATAGCAACTAAAATACCCTATTTTTGGAGCAACACAGAGATGATAAACATAGTAAATAAATATTTTATGAGCAAAATCAGCCTTGAAAAGGCCAAAACCAAATCACTTGAGCTAGCACGAATGCTAATTCACTCAATGAGCACCATTCCAATACTAATGGGTGCACATAAACTAGGATATGAGACCTTTCCTTTTCTGATAAATAATAAGCTCATTCCAAATCCAAAAAGTCTAAACAGGCACTATAACATTGGAATTGGAAAAGAATCAGTAATAACCTACTCCGCAGCCTCCACAAATGACAGCAGGATAGCAAGTGGCATACAAGGGAATAAATGGTTAACAAATAGGGTTTTAGATCTATTGGAGTTTGATATTGCATCTTGGGTAAGGATAGATAACGAAAAAGACCTTCCTGATGTAGCCAAGGAAATTGGCTTTCCAATGGTAATAAAGCCTGCTGGATTAACTGGTGGAGCTTGCGTCAAAGTAGGAATAAAAAATTATAAAGAGATGAGAGAAGCCTACAAATCAATAGTAATCGAGCTAAAAGAAAGAGAGAAACAAAAAGGAAACTTCCGCTATCGACCATACCAAAAGCAGATAATTGCACAAAAAATGGTGTCAGGAAAGGATTTCAGAATACTTGTTGTAAACGGAAAAGTCGAAATTATCACAAATAGAATACCTGCAAAAGTTATCGGAGATGGTAAAAACACCATTAAAAAGTTGATAGGGAAGGAAAATCTTGATCCCAAAAGAGATATCACCCTACCCACTCACACTCTCAAACCAATAAAAATTGATAAAACACTTGAAAAGATAGTGAAAGAACAGGGTTTTACCCTTTCTAACATACCTCCGAAAGGAAAAATAGTCCAAGTAAGAAAGGTTGCCAGTATGAGCCAGGGGGGAATTACTGAAGATTTTACCGATAAAACTCACCCACAAACTAAAGATATCTGCGAATCTATAGCATCAACTATTCATTCCTATGTACTTGGAATTGACGTATTGTGTAAGGATATTTCAAAGCCTCTTACCCCCAAAAATGGCTGTATCATAGAGGTAAATACAATGCCTGAGATCTACCTAAATGCATTCCCAGTAATCGGTAAACAATACCCAGAAATTGGTGAAAAAATTGTAAGGGGTCTCATAGATCCTAAGGCGCACACAAATACTGTCGTAGTGATTGGAAGATTAAGCAAAGAAAAGATTCTAAAACTCGTAAAGAAGAACATTAGTGAAACGGTAAAAATTGGCTTACTTGAGGACAGATCCATCTTCATAAACAATAATCTCATCAATAATGATGTTGATATACAGGAGGGGTTACTTGCACTGAAACGGAATAAAATACTCGATACTATAGTCCTTCATTTTGAAGACGAAAATGGCCTAAAGAAATATGGCTTTGGTTTTGATACAATAGACATTATGGTATACGATGACAGCATTTCTAAGAATGTCGAGGGTAAAATTAAAACATATAATAGGTCCAAATACATATCTAAAATAATCAAAATTTGATATGAGATTCCTAATAATAGATAAGAGAAAGAGGATTGGAGATTTGAGTACCCCCCACTATGCTGTTACAAGACTAGTCGAAGAGCTGAGAAAACGTCATATAGAATATAACTTAGCTTATTTTGATGAGATAAATTTCACTGTTAAAGAAGGAAAATTCAGTCTTACAATTCAGAACAAGCCATTGACGGACTACACCCATATAATTCTTAGAGGTCACAGGACAAGTTATGAGTTTATGTTGAAGAAATACGTAGTCAATTTATGCGAACAAAAATCAATCAAGGTACAAAACTCGGACTTCATAAAGCTGTCAGATTTTTATGACAAGCTTTTTTACATGAAAATTATGTCCGAAAACGGGATACCCCATCTCGACTCAGGGTACACCCTCGATGGCAAGTATTATGAGAAACCTGAGTTATTAAATCCTATTGGGTTTCCAATGGTGTACAAACACACTGAAGGAGCCAACAGAATCGAAAAAATTGATGGAGAGAACAAGAACAAGAAAAATGTTTTCCTAGCAAAGAATGTCGAAGAATTGAAGGCTCTTTGTGAAGAGCATGACAAGCCTTCAGATACCTTTATCAACAAACCATCGAAGTATTTCATTCAGAAGTATGTTGATATTGGTGAGGACTATAGAGCATTAGTAATAGGTGGAAAATACATCGGAGGATATAAAAGAGAGGCAACTAGAAATTTCATCACCGTGAGCAAGGGTAAATATACTCCTCATGATAATCCTGATACAGAATTTGTTGAACTTGCAGAAAAGACAGCTACTCTATTCAAAACAGACTTCTGCGCTATGGATATTATATACAGCGATGGAAAACCTTATATTCTAGAAATAAACATGAACCCTACTTTCAAGGCTTTGGAGATCAAAATCGAAGGAAATAAGATTGATATTGCAAAGCTGATCATCGATGATATGATGGGGACAGACCCTAAATCTTTTCAACAAACTTAGTACTTACCAAAAAATATGCATTTGAAATTACTAAGGGTCTGTCCCCATAACCGGTAAAATGGTCTGTCCTTCGGGAACTCAAGAAGGGACAGGGTGCCGCCAAACCTTTCTCCCTCTCTTCAAGAGTGAGGAAGCCCCTGCCCTTTCTAAAGCCTCCAACCTACTATGGTCCCCACCAAAACTTTTGTTTAGTTTGACCACTAAAGTACATTCCATGCCTCATTAGTTGATCCATACTTGGCCCAGCTCCATAGTTTAAAGTCACCTCTGATAAATATGGTGTAACTTCTGTATTAGATGTTGATATTATCGCCATATATTCCAAATACTGACTTACGGTAGAGCTAACATTCGAACTTGCTGACGGATCTGTAAGATATCCTGCGTAATTGACATCATCTACCCACACAGTCCTGCCCTCACTGCCATTTGTTACTCTAAGTACAAGGTTTGTGACAGCATTCAAATGTGAATCAAGTGGATAAGTAATATCAAAATACTCTCTTTGCCACTTAAATACACTAGCATTTGCAGTATATCCCCCTGACGGAAATGTAGAGTCCAAATCCCATAAGTATACTTCCGATTCCCCACTCGATGAAGTAATCGATTTCACAACCCCCTGAGCAACATATATCGTGCCGTCATAGTTTTCCCTTACTATCACTTTATCACTATGGTACAAACCTGCTCCCTGCTGAGATAGTCCAAAAGAGGTTGCATCTGTAGTAAACAACTTGTCATCCGAGTCAGCAATCAACCCCCCGGTACCACCAGAATCCAATGACGCAGCAAAATCGATAGTTATTGGATGTGTCCTAAGTCCTATTTCATAAGATTGTCTGATTTCATCAGCAGTTCGTGCGATATTTGATACTCTCACTTCGTCCATTCGGCCATCGAAGTAGCCATTAGATCCATCCCGACCAAACAAAAGATTATTATTGTCATCACCAATAGTTCCAGTGGTGGCACCTGACGAAGTCCAGACGTGTTGCCCATTCTTATAAACCCTTATTTTTCCATCAGTATTGCTATCCCAAACCATCACCACATGCGTCCAGATTGAAGTAGAGATAGAAATACTTGTATTCTCTGCTGTCGCACTAACGTTATCATCAACCCCAACTCTAAGGTAGTTACTAGCACTATTGTCAAAACCAAACCAATACCAGTATGTATTAGTACCACCGTATTTTCCAGCAATAAATGGATAATTATTAGGAATCGTCTCTGGATATATCCATGCCTCGATGGTTAATGCATCAAGATTTTCCAACGTTGAACTGTCAGTAACCGTAATTATGTCACTACTTCCATTAAAATCCCTCCCTTTCCCAATTTTTCCCTGCACAAATGTCGTTCCACTGGGGGTTCCGTCATTATCATAGCTTGATGAATCTTGAATATATGCTCCACTTCCAGCTGCCTCTTCTAAATGCCATAGTCCAACTACATCGCTATCGGTCATGCCGTTGACCACTTCAGACTCACCTATAGTGGCTTCAAGGTATGTACCGGGTCTATCTGCTGCAATATAAAAAGGTAATTTCGAACTAGTTGAAACGTCCGTTGATCCATAAGTTCTTGATATTCTATGATCTCTACCTGCTCTATATGTCTCAGCAATCTCATCTGCTGATCTTGCCACATCGCTAATTCTCAGCTCATCTATTATCCCATTGAACCAATCCGAAGCTGCATTGTAACAACCAATATTAAGATCAATTGCATATGATAAATTGGCCGTCTGAGCTTGAGGGGTAACATCTGATGCCCCATCAACATAAATGCTTACATTACTACCATTATACGTACAAGCAATATGATGCCACTTGCCATCAGACACATTAGTAGTACCAGTAGTCCAAGCACTACCACCAACCCAACATCGAACATACCCACTTGCACTGGTAGCCAGACCATAACCATCATAAGATGCAGCAGTTTTGTATTTATGAGCGATATACCTATTTGCTGTTGAGGTTTTTATCCATGCCTCAATAGTGATATTTGACGGTTTCAAAGACGTACTGTCACCTACAAGAATTCTATCACTAGTTCCATTAAAACTTCTTGCCTTACCGGCAAATCCTTTCACAACAGTAGTTCCTGTAGGAGTACCATGATTTACATTAGCTGAGAAGTCTTTTATATATGCCCCAGTGCCCCCAGTCTCATCCAAGTGCCACAATCCAACAGTATTATAATCTACTTGAGGAACACCAATCTCAAGTTTTTCACTGCCAGTACCTTCTATCGCAGTAATGGTATCAGTAGAGATATCAATACCAATCGGAGTAATATCATCATATGGAGAAACTGGTGGTGTAAAATTGCTTGTCCATCTGGCAACACCCTTAGAAAACCTGAACTCATCTATCCAACCATTCCAATAATAGCTAGCATATTCACCAAGTCTGCCAATAGCAGGTTTGTGTGTTGAATTATTTGCAGTTATACCAGTTACATCTAAGGTTGTTGCCAAAAACGTTCCATCTACTGCCACCTTCAATGTGTCACCTGTTCTAATAAATGCAATATGATGCCAGTTGCTGTCTGTATATGTTTCTGTCGGGTAAACTGTTTTCCATGTTCCATTAGTAGTAATACTAGCTCGGATTCTGTTATCTGCCCCAATATACAATGTTACTGCCGCATCCCCACCAGCATTATCACACTGTCCAAAAAGACTAGTTTCTACCCCAGTTGCATTCCTTTTAAACCAGCCATCAACTGTAAACTCTCCACTACCTACATCAAAATCCGCGTGGTCGGGAGTATCTATGTAATCCCCTGTCCCATCAAAAAGTCCAGAAGCAGTACCAAATTCTTTCTGGGCTGTATCTATTTGTACATTGCCTGCCGCAGTCCATGTCTTACCAGCTTCATCAGCAAAGTTAGTAGAGGCATCATTTCCATCAAAATGTAAAAGAGAATCAGTATAATAATCAGAGTCCGGGTTGCTATCCATACTATCCAGCTGAGTCTCTCCGGTAGTCGGTTTCCATCCCTCCCAACTAACCTCATCTGCACTCGTACGAGTCATGAATTCAATGTTGGCAGAATTGTAGTTTGAAAGAATTTCGGTAGCGGTGAGAGCACGGGAGTATATTTTAATAGAATCAATGATGCCACTAAAAATATCACTCGCACCAGCATCCCTTGATCCTATTGAAGCATTTAAACTGGAAGCGGTATAAACATAAGTTTTGGTAGCAGTAGTTGGCAAAGATGTACCATCGAGATAAATAACTGCGTTATTATTAGCAGCCACAGTTGTACTAGTTGTAGCAATAACCGCTATATGATGCCAATTACCATTATTCCAAGGAGCTGAAGCATACACAGAACTTGCTCCACCAGCATTTCCCCACTGGAAAGAAATTCTTTGATTTACAGCATTAAACTGGATTTCATAGCCCAAGTTTGCATTAGTGCCACCTTTAGAAAATAGCCCCATTTGTGCCGTTGAATTACTTCTTACCCACGCTTCAACTGTGAAAGTTGTATTTGCAAAATTAAATATTGTTCCAGCTGAAGAAAGATTAATAAAATCATTGCTCCCATCAAACATCAATCCTCCAGCTCCCCAGCGTCTATTATTAGAGGTCCAACCAGTCCCAGCAGCTTGATCTTGGGAAGCAGTAGAAGCAAAATTTGTCAAAGTACCATCGCAGTTTGCAGGGGTACCACCACAAGACGTCCCTTCTGCATCATTGTTTGCAGTAATACCAGATGTTTCATTAAAATTCCACTGGGCCACGAGACTCGTATCATCATACAATGTTTCTCCATCACCAGTAGCAACTCCATTTTCAGCCCACTGAAGATCATCAATGCTTGAAACACCAGAAGTCAGATCCAAAGAATCAGAAATATATGTAGCATACGGCCGCTTTTGTGCAGATTGTTTTATTTCTTCTGGAGTACGGGCAGTATTTGAAATACGAACTTCATCAACTGAACCAGCAAAAGTGTCAGTACCAACACTATTGTCTCCAAAGTAAAAAGCACTATTTGCACTAGATCCTGTATAAGCAACTGAATCGTCAAAAACTCCATCAATATAAAGACTAAGATTTGCACCATCAGCAACAATTCCAACGTGATGCCAATTTGTATCAGCTATCAGTGTGTTACTAGAGATTTTTTCGACCCCATCCGCATAAACATATATTTTTTCGTCTGTAAAACGAAACACACATGGATCATTCGTCGGTTGACACATAAAGTTATCATTACCTCCTCCACTAGCACTAGAAAATTTAACCCACGACTCATAAGTGAAAATACTCATAGCCGGAAGTGAAGCCGTAGCAATATTGTCAGCATTTGCATCATAAGTGCGAGCAGCAGCACCCATCTTTTGATTTGATGTTTCAATAGCAGTGCTGGCTTCTGTCCCATGGTAGTCATTACCAGAAGAATCACATACATCCAGACCACCAGAACAAGTATCATTAGCTGTTTCATCCATATGCCAAAGACCAACAGTATGAATATCAGCAGGTAACTCTTGTTCAACTAGTTGAACTTTGGGACCGGAGATACTTTCTACACGATTCAGAGCTAACCCAGCATCAAACTCCCCTTCAGTATCATGCACAATAGATGGATCAATTCGGATTGGATAGACTCTTTCTGGATCAAGCAACCAGTTCAGATCTAATGAAACAGTAATACTGTACTTACTTTCTTCATCTAGTTCTTCAACACTAAAGTCAACATTGTTTGTCTTTGCACCCAACTCATCTTCTGCAAAAGATGGTAGAAAATGGGCCAAATATCGGCCTTTTTCGTCTGTAAAATAATAGGAACCTTTTGGATTATTGTTTACATTAGTTAAACTACGATGTAACTCTACTCCATCAGTAGTTTCCATTTCGAAAGTGTAAGTATTCGGAGGTACTGTACAACCATCTTCACAATCACTTGAATATTCCTCTCTCCATCTGATCAAAATCTCTTCTTTGAGACCAATTCCTTCGATTATCTGGTACTCGATATCTACTCCATCCACAACATCCTTATTGATAACTGTATCTTTTGTCACCTCTTCATCATCCTCAACCTCACTCAAATAATCAGAAAAAGTACGCCCAAGACTAATGAGTTCTGTACTAGAATTTACAGCACCACCACTCTCAAAAATAGCACCAATCTCATCATCTGAAATATTATTCTCATTATTCTCAATAAAGGACCCCCTCATCTCTTCACTCACACCTTTCACGGAAGCACTCAGCAAAGACATCGTCACACCCGGTGATTCTTTACCCACAAAGAATTCCTTTGTCTTCTCCCAAAATGTTAATTTCCGGGCATTTTCACCTCCAAACGGATTATCACTTCCAGCTATAGTTTCAAACCGGACAGTAGGCATATCTGGATTATCCTTATCCCCAAATTCAACACTGAAACTAGGATTTACATTTCCAAAAAGACCACTTTCAGCATAATTTGAGCTAATTTCTGAATTCGGAAACGCCTTTGACCTGACACCGGGTATTAGTAATACAACACAAAACATAACTACAATCACCACTATTACTGAAAAAATAGTCTTCCTGCGGGAATTGCTTAATAAACCATTAACCTTACAAACAATCACATTCCACCAGTCTTTCATATTCCTGCCCAACCCTGTAAAGGCCCCTTTGAATTTTAGTTGTACTTTTTTAATATTGAGTTTCTTCATGGTCTAGTGTAGTCAAACGTAATATCACCTACCCTTACATAGTTTGAACTCTTCGAGTACATTCTGATTATTAATAAACAGGTTTCGCTTGCAGCATTACAGTCAGTAAGAGATGAGCCTGCAATTGTAGTTGTTGTCCAAGTACCTCCCACGCTACTTACATTTGCAGTATCTGTCGCATCAAGTACCCCGGACGACTCAAGGTAGACAGTATAATCCACCTTGTTATTTGCAGCATCAGTAGACTGAGTTACATAATCAAAAATAATTGCATTTGTATCCCACGCGTTAAAGTCTTCAGGTAAAGTAAATCTTACCCTGATATCATAGTCATTCAAATCTGACTCACTTGATGAAAACTCATAATAGTTCATCCAGCTGTTCGATGACCCAGTATTATCAGATGTTATAGAACCATCATTGTCACTCCCATCAGCTGTCAATACTGCACCTGGATACTCTACCTCAAGAACCCAATGAGGATCAGCCCATCCTGCAACACCACCTATTGCTACCCACGACCCACCACTGTTCTTGTATTCAAGATTTCCTCCATTATCTCTAAATCCATATCCACTCGATCCATCGGTATCTCCAAAATTGATATAGCTGCTTGCATCAAGACCGATATTTCCTGCTACATCAAGCTTATGATCAGGAGTAGTATCTCCTATCCCTATGTCAGTACCACTGATAAATATTGCACTAGTAGCAGTCCACAACCCAGCATTATAGTACATCATTTGACCTTGTGAACCACTGGGCAGAGAAGCGCCGCCTCCGCCTCCGCCCGTGGTTGACACATTCAAACGTAAACTTTTCGTCGATCCGGTATAGTTGTATAGTCTTACAGTATTGGTGTCTTGTATCACCAATTTATAACCATTATTAAACTCTATTTGAATATTATGAATCTTGGGTCTATATGCAACGCTGGTTGCACTAAGTACAAGCCTATACTGTATATACTCATTAGGAGTTGATGTTATTTCTCCTCCATGAGAATTGGTCAGGTATCTATCTGAAGTGACATTATCCAAATATATCGTAATTGCTCCAGAAGCAAAATTAGTAAGACGTAGTTTTGTAACTGCATCCCTGGAGTTTGGATTGATATCAGAAATATCCCAATACATCTTTTGCCATGTACTAGTACTATCTATATGAAAAGTCTCTTCTTGCTCTGTTGCAGCAGACTCTCCGAACCCAAACTTAATTACATTTCCAATCTGGCTTGACCGCACCCAAAAAGCTATGTAATCCAACGTTGAAATATCGCTACTTGATATTGTATCTTCTGCATACCCATCCGTAGTTGAGGAGGTAAGCTTTGTAATATTTCCAACCGTAGCTTCATCCTCATCTTCATAATAATTTACATCTCTTGTTACATCCCCCTCTGCTACGGTCACATTTGTACCAGTCCATTCTGTATGAGTATCACAATCACTAAGGTCTTTCACATTAGTATTCGCTGTCACGGGTTTCCAAGCCTCCCAGGTCCCGTCAAGTGAGTTATTTGACTCACCACTTCTTGTCTGTACTTCCACAAGTCCATAACTATCATCGTCGGTCCACCATCTTATCTTATTATAGTCCACCGCACCTTGAGTACTTGTCTCATCTGATACATATAATCCGTATTCATAGTTTGCTACTGAAGCTACTTGAGCAATTGGGGATGAACTACCAGACGGGGTGGATACAGCATACACAGCGATCCTTCCTGCACCACCAACTCCACCAGGAGCCCCACCTCCACTTGCTGCACCTCCAGTAGCAGTAGTCAAACCACCTCCAAGATTTACACTGTTTCCAATAAGCTTTATTGAGCCCCCTGCACCACTACCTCCACCTCCTCCATACCATGCAGGAGCCCCAGCACTTGTACCTATATTACCATTACTCTTAAGAGTTCCAGAAACAGTGATTGTACTAGCTACAATATAGACTATTCCTCCTCCAATAGCACCATTAGCACCTGGCTGATTCAACCCACCACCTCCTCCTGCACCACCTGATCCAAACATAAGATCAGCTAATGCGCTATCTCCATATGTTCCACCTCCTCCTCCTCCACCTCCATATGCAACTCCAACGTCTGTACCTGCACCACCTGCACCACTGACATTTATACCGCCCGCAGTTCCACTATTGTACGAAGAACCACCGTTTCCATATATTCCATATCCACCACCTCCTCCTCCACCTCCGTAACTACCACTTGCCCCACCGTTTGCACCACCGCCTCCTCCTCCCGCACCACCCACTGGACCACCTGACCCTCCAGCATATCCACCACCATTGTATGCACCACCACCACCTCCTCCTCCACATGTTCCAGCAGTGCCTGCAGAAGTATAATCTGCACCGTTCCCTGCATTGTACCCGCAAAAGGCTTCAGCTGCTGTACCTCCAGAGTATGAAGATCCTGCTGTACCACCTCTATAGCCTTTCCCTGTTGCGTGAATATTCCCATTAATAGCAACAGCCCCACTTGCCCTGAAAAACATAACTCCTCCCTTTGCTCCCGCCCAAGCAGTTGGATAAAAGTTTTTTGTCGCATCAACAGTAACATCCTCATAGTCTGGTACCCTCTGAAGCATCACTCTTTGTGTACCTACTGCTGTACCTAAATTGGTATCATCATTTGAGTTATCACCGTAGTACTTTGTTTTCGATGATGTAAATGTCACTGTTGTCCCAACAACACTTTCTATCCTCAAAGTTTCATAATTACCCACATTTCCATATGCACTACTAGTTCCCTGAAGATTTATTATTAAGACCTCATCACCTACAGAAAAACATCCAGAAGATGGAGTGGTCGAAAGAGTTGCCTCAGTACCATCTACAGAAAACGATGACACATTGTAGTTTACAGCATCACCCCCATCCACACATGACCTTCCTGATATTAGACTGGTAGTGTTGATATCAGTATCTGTCGATACCGTAATATCTCCATCAGCACCGGTACCTGGATCATAATTTCCTCTTTGCTTAATACTCGTCATATCTGTTTCAATATGGATATTTTTATAATCCGCAAGATCTTCCTCTACAATTCTTAGTCTGTCTGTAGTGTGATAGTTTGGATCAATAATAGTTCTCACTCTGTTTGCATCTATAGTGTAAGTATCATCTGGATTTGTTAGGTTTATCTGAACATTTGAAACGGTCGGTGATTTTGAAGTATCAGTAGTTGTAAGTATGAATCTATACTGAATGTAGTCGTCTGCAGTTGAAGATATTGTCGACCCACCTGGTGTGGAAAGATATGTTGCCGCAATAACATTATCTAAGTACATTGTGTCTGTAGTAGTACCAAGCTTTGTAAGTCTTAGCTTAGTCACTCCATCTCGAGATGCACTTGTTACATCAGTTATATCCCAATACACTTTTTGCCAAATACCTGCTTGATCTATCGTAATATTTTCTTCCTGCTCATTCCCAGCTGACTCTCCAAATCCAACCTTTAAAGTGTTCCCAGCAGTACCCGATCTCACCCACAAGGCAATATAGTCATATCCTGAAATATCCGTCCCAGAAATTGTATCCTCTGCATATCCACCACTTGTAGAGGAAGTTATCTTCGTCACATCACCTGCAGTAGTCTCATCCTCATCCTCAAAGTAATCTACATCTATTGTCACATCACCTTCTGCTACAGTAGCATTGGTTCCGACCCACTCAGTATGAGTATCACCGTTACTTAAAGATAATTCATTCGTAGTTGCTACAACTGGCTTCCACCCCTCCCAATTATCATCTGTAGAATCATCCGTAGATCCACTTCTTGTCTGTACCTGAATCTCACCATCAGTATCAAGATCCTCAGTCCACGAAATATTATTGAATGCATTAGCATCTGGAGTGTGTACTTCTTCACCCACATAAACTGCATAAGTATTATACAAAAGTGTATATGAGTTATACGTTGGGGTAGTAGACCCTGTTGGTGCAGAAGAGCTATATACTGCAATCCTACCTGCACCACCAACTCCACCAGGAGCCCCACCTCCACTTGCTGCACCTCCAGTAGCAGTAGTCAAACCACCTCCAAGATTTACACTGTTTCCAATAAGCTTTATTGAGCCCCCTGCACCACTACCTCCACCTCCTCCATACCATGCAGGAGCCCCAGCACTTGTACCTATATTACCATTACTCTTAAGAGTTCCAGAAACAGTGATTGTACTAGCTACAATATAGACTATTCCTCCTCCAATAGCACCATTAGCACCTGGCTGATTCAACCCACCACCTCCTCCTGCACCACCTGATCCAAACATAAGATCAGCTAATGCGCTATCTCCATATGTTCCACCTCCTCCTCCTCCACCTCCATATGCAACTCCAACGTCTGTACCTGCACCACCTGCACCACTGACATTTATACCGCCCGCAGTTCCACTATTGTACGAAGAACCACCGTTTCCATATATTCCATATCCACCACCTCCTCCTCCACCTCCGTAACTACCACTTGCCCCACCGTTTGCACCACCGCCTCCTCCTCCCGCACCACCCACTGGACCACCTGACCCTCCAGCATATCCACCACCATTGTATGCACCACCACCACCTCCTCCTCCACATGTTCCAGCAGTGCCTGCAGAAGTATAATCTGCACCGTTCCCTGCATTGTACCCGCAAAAGGCTTCAGCTGCTGTACCTCCAGAGTATGAAGATCCTGCTGTACCACCTCTATAGCCTTTCCCTGTTGCGTGAATATTCCCATTAATAGCAACAGCCCCACTTGCCCTGAAAAACATAACTCCTCCCTTTGCTCCCGCCCAAGCAGTTGGATAAAAGTTTTTTGTCGCATCAACAGTAACATCCTCATAGTCTGGTACCCTCTGAAGCATCACTCTTTGTGTACCTACTGCTGTACCTAAATTGGTATCATCTGAAGCCCCATCACCATAATATTTATTCTTATTAGCTGTAAAAGTAACTGTATTTGTAGAAACTGTTAGGATTCTTAATATTTCATAATTGCCCACATTCACATATGCACTACTGGTTCCCTGAAGATTTATCAAAAGTACAGCATCTCCAGCGGATATACACCCAGAAGAAGGGGTAGATGAAAGAGTAGCTGTATTTGCAGTAAGTGTGGTTACATTATAGTTCACAGCATCACCACCATCTACACATGACCTGCCACCTATTAAGCTAGTCGCATTGATATCCGTGTCAGAAGATACCGTAATATCACCATCTGAACCATCCCCAAGGTCATTTTCGTTATATTCAATCTTTGTAGAGGTTACCTTTCTTTTTGCAGCAAAGCTTGGATTGAACTCATTTCCTAGATCATGGTCTATCGTTGAAGAGAAGTTCTCTACTGGTTTCCATTTACTGTCTATATCATCATAGTAAAAGCCAGATAACACAACATCATATGTATCCTGATTATGCACAACATCAAGATAGCTGCCATCTGCTATCGAACCATTATCTGAATATATCCCTCCACCCCCAAGCTCTACCCCATTCCAATAGAGAGCTCCACTTACTGAGTACAACCTGTTGGTTGTAGTACCAGGAGCTGTTGAATCAGAAATATAGATCCTTCCATTGACATTAAGCCTCTCGTTAAATGGACCACTTGTCCCTATAGCTACATTTCCTGAATTGTAGTAAATGTCAGAACCAGTCTGGGTCCATAGACCGCCGCCACCTGAACCGAAGTTCGTCCAGGACCCAGCACTGTTCTTAAATTGTAGTGTTCCCGAATTATCTCTTACTCCATAGCCACTTTCACCATCTGTATCTCCCCAGTTAATGTATCCCCCAGCAGTAAGTCCAATATTTCCAGCAACATCTAAAGTGTGATCAGGTGTAGCATCACCTATGCCTACCTCTCCAGTTGCCTTTTCAACAACAAGATCATCTGTATTAATAGTAAGATTTCCTGTCATCGTAAAATCTGTACTTGCTCCATCAAACACGATCGCTGTATCCTCTATTGCGAGATCTCCCTCAATATCAAGTGTAGTACCAGCATCGAATGTCAATGTCCCACTTGTATAGTTATCACTTACATCACTCCTTAAAAACTGACTTGAACTTAGTCCACCAAGTTCATCAGAGTATTTAGAACGAAAAGCAAAAGGTACAGAATCTAGTCTTTTTCTAGGAGAAAACGTTTCATTAAGTGCGTCTCCTCCACCAGGAGTAGAGTCAAACTGCACCTGAATATAATAACTGTCCGTATCAAAGTCTAAGCTACCCAGATTAACAACTTTTATATTGAAAATGCCATCGTTAAGCTGAATTCTTGTTGCTATTGCATCTGTTGCTGCCCATGCATAAGGTGCACTGTCTACATCCCTATCTACTGTAATTGTATTGGTGGTGGTGTTAATGCTGTTTATTATCGCGGAATCATCATCCGTGGTATTCCATATCACCATCCCTGCCTTCATGGTGGCTTCATCAGTATCATCCGTATACACCACAGATGTATTTGTCACACTACTGATGGTACTTGAATACTTATACTCAGCAGCTGATTGAGAGCTACCTCCTACAGCCGCATTATAAATATCCACCTTGAAATAGTAACTTCCATCTGAGATATTTGTTCCGTCAGAATTAACAAGCTTACCTTGAAAGTTTATTGCCTCATTTATTGTTGCATAGACATGTGAAATTGAACTCGTGGCGGCGAGACTAAGAAACAACGCTATGATAACTATAGGCAGCAGCAAGACCTTTTTCCAAGGTTTAACCTTGGACCAAGCCTTGCTTGGTTTTCGATTATCCATAAAATCGCGTTTTGGCTCTTTTAACAATATCCAATAT
>CAYZTC010000002.1:77038-110368 GCA_964481345.1 uncultured Candidatus Saccharibacteria bacterium
CAATAAAGACCAGGGACCCGGGACTGTCCCTGTCCGGGACAGTCCCGGGAACTTTTTTCATGATTTTTTAATATTTACCCTTTAAGATCATTTTTATGCCAAGAACACGAAGACCACAATTTGACAGTAATTATTTTTATCACATCCTAAACCGCGGAAACAACAAAATAAACATATTCCTCAATGAGAAAGACAAGACGTTTTTCCTAGAAAAATTCAAAATACTTATAAGCAATTCCAACGTTTATATAGATACATTCTGTATCATGGATAATCACTTTCATATAGAATTGAACCCTTCTGATTCAGATAATATTTCCAAAATCATTCAGTGCTTATGTACGTCATATGCCTTATACTACAACAAAAAATACGAAAAAATTGGTCATGTTTTTCAGGATAGATACAAATCAAAACAAATAAACACTCTCCAAGGGTTGCTGAACGTACGCAAATATATCCAAGAAAACCCGGTAAAAGCAGGATATTGTGATAAACCGGAAAACTACCGTTGGCTATGGTCAAAAGATATCAACCCATGGCCGGGGACAGTCCCAGACGGGGACAGTCCCTAACTATAGCCCAACCTGTTTAAACATGCCCTTCATAGCATCTTCCGAAGGGACAATCTGAGGCTTTGGAAGAATTCCCTCTTCCACCAGATATATGTGATCTAGAGATATTTTACCAGCATAAAGATTTCTGTATCCAACCTTGTTATCCTTCAAAAACCGTCTTACTTTCAGAAAACCCCTTATGTATGAAACATCCTTATAATACCCACCTAACTTTGAAGTATCCGAAAGGCCTCTTTTTACCCGAAGTACAGTAGAAAATGTATTTCTCTTTGGATAAACTGCACTTAAAGCATTAAAAATCTCTCTGAATGACATGGTTTCTGAAAGATAAACACAATATACCTGAGCAGCTTTTCTTTTTATATCAATATCCCTTAATACACCATAAATTTCCTCATTGTATAACGCAAGACCTTCCTCTGTATCCAGATACTCTATAAGGTTTGGCTTTCCAAATGTGTCATACCCTGTAGAATATCCGTTCTCTGTTCTTAGCGCATGAGTCATGACTTCATGAACTATTGTTTTCTTTATTCTTTCAGCACTAGTTTCAACCTCTGGATCTACCATAATCCTCTTTGTCTTGGCTACAGTACGAAATTCTGAAGCAACTATTGCCTTAGATTGTCCTACTCTCCAATCATCAAGACCAAGAACTTCAAACACCTTAGAAAATATCTTGACAATATCATCAAGATGAAGAACCTTTTCTCTTAATTTGTTATTCCTATCGGCAATCTGAATATCTCCATATCTTCTTCTTAATATTTTACATACCCTTGAAAACAGTATTTTGCTAGGATATCCAAACCTTTCCTTTGATATTTTCCCAAACTTTTCATCATTACCTATTGACTCAAGTAATTCTGCCGCTTGTCTCTTAGCAGAAATCACATCAATAAAGTACTTTGAAAGCTCAGGATCCACATCAGTTATCTCTTTTAGCTCAGAAAGCCCATCCAGTACATCAAAATTCTTCCTTTTATTTGCTTTCTTATACTTAAATTGAGGATCATACGTCTCCGAATCGAAAAATTTTTCTCTTTCCTCATCGAGGTTCACTGGAACTAGATACAACCCAATCGGTGTTGCAATCTGGGAGATCAACTCATTATATTCTGAATACGTAAGTTTTTCTGGTTTCTTCATAATAACTACTCTTCAATATATCCAAATTTAAGCTTCCAGGCAAGGATCATTAAAGACCCCACTAACATACCTGTCCACACCCTCTTGAATCTCTTTAGTGCTGACTTGACTCCACCTGTACCCCAGAGCATCAATGGTCGAAGAAACCATTCAAGTCCTGCCTCACTGATTTTGTTATTCACTTTAATCGCGTCTCCAGCAACATAATCAAATGTGCAACCCAAACCCAAAACAACACCACAATTCATCTGTTTTCTCCTTTTATATACCCATTCTGGTTCCCTTGTTCCTAAACACATAAGCAAAATATCAGGCCTGTGTTTATTGATCAACTCTAATGCCTCATCGTCATTTTCATTCTTTTTATCACCAGGATAGACATTTACTATGTTTAAACCCTTATACATCTTTTTAAGCTTTCTGGCAGCCAAAACTCCAGTATTTCCGTTTCCAAAATCGAACCCACCATAAAACATAACTCTATACTTTTTCTTTGCCGCCAACTCACACAAAGGGTAGATAATATCCGAACCACTAACATGTGCTTTCATAACGGCACGAACAAGCCTTGGAAAGAACACAATACTTGCCCCAGTAATGACATACTGCCACATCGTCTGAAAGAATCTGATCAGTATATTTGAACTAACAGGAAGCCTCTGATAGAGGGAAGCCCAATTTACAAATATTCCATCTGGAATTGACAAACTAGCGTAAGCTAAAGCTCTTTTATAGCTCTTATTTTTCTGAATCTTTACAAAAAACTCAGAATAAGGAGTGATAACCAAATGAAGTTTCTTACTCTTTATAAGATTATCCATTCGTTCAACTGCTTCTTCCACATCAACATTGTCAACTTTAAGTCCGAGTATATTCACACCCCTTGGTCTAGCCTTTTCCTTCACATCAAGCCAAAAATCGATATATTTATCAACCACTCCAAGATAAAAACCACTAAAAATCCAAAACCAAACTCGAGGGTAAAATCCATATCCAGCTATTCCTAAAAACAATACAATGTGTATAAGTACTAAGAACAAAACATCTACATACTCATTATCCTTTTTAACACTACTCATAAGTTGCATCACAAAAATACCAATAGTCACAGAACCAAGGACCCAGAAAAAATGCACAAACCTCGACCAACTTGTATTTAAAATAAGTTCCTCCAACATACCTGTCCCTCCCCAAACCCAATATTCACCCCCAAAGGAAATCATCAGCTGAACAAAAGTCAAAACTACTGTAATTCCACAAACTATCCTAAACCCTATTCTCATATGTGAATCCTCAAGAGAAGAAATCAAGAGAATCAATAACCATGTCAGGATGCAATACATAAATTTTTCAAACAAAAGCTCAACCTCAACACTACCAGAAGAAATAAATGATGAAATATCTGCACTAAATAAAATAATCAAACCCAAAAAATAAAACCTTTTAAATCCAGAAAAATCCATGAACTTTTCCTTACCACTTTTCCAAAGAATACAAGTTGCCACTAACAAATTGACGAAAAGTATTATTAGCATCTTAGTCAGTAGTAATACACTTATCTAAAATATCAAGATTCTTCAGTGCTTCAACTGCACCTCTTACAACACAGAACATTGGATCCTCCGCCACATAGGCTGGAACACCTGTTGCCTTCGTAAGTAACATATCAATGTTTTTTAACAGAGAAGTTCCGCCACTTAATACCATACCTCTATCTATTACGTCGGATGAGAGCTCAGGTGGGGTTTTTTCCAACACCTCTTTTATTGCATTGATTATACTATTCAGTGGCTTTTTCATAGCCTCAACAGTCTCATTTGAATCAAGAGTAATCGACCGTGGCATACCACTTGTACTATCCCTTCCCCTTACTTCCATTTTTTCGGGATTTTCTACCTCAAGTGCACTTCCAATTTCAATCTTTATTTTCTCAGCAGTTTGTTCACCAATAAGCAAGCCGTGCTTTCTTCTAATATGGGAAATCAATGCATCATTTAGAGAATCCCCAGCAACCCTTACAGAATTTGATGCAACTATCCCATTTAACGATAAGATAGCAACCTCACTTGTACCACCTCCAAGATTTACAATCATATTTCCAGCAGAGGTATGAATTGGAAGTTTTGCTCCAATTGCAGCAGCTAAGGGCTCAGGTATCAACCAAACTTTACCTGCTCCAGAAGAAATAGCTGCTTTTTTTACAGCCCTTTTTTCAACAGATGTAATTCCTGCAGGAACACTTATCATCACTTCAGGTCTCACTATCCTTGTAGTACCCATTGCCTTATTTAAGAAATATCTAAGCAAAGCTTCAGTTACTCTATAGCTGGCAATAACACCACTTCTAAGAGGTCTTTTTACAATAATCCCTTCTGGATTTTTCCCTATCATCACTTTTGCATCCTCACCTATGGCAACTACTGAAAAATCCTCGGCATCCAATGCAACAACGGTTGGTTCTACAAGTATCACACCTTGCTTTTCTGAAAAAACTATTGAATTTGCTGTCCCCAGATCTATCCCAAACCTTTTACCTATCATGATGCCAGATTATAGCATTCAAAGGCCTGTCTTGAAAGCCAAAACCTTCACTGATATACTACGATCATGATTAAAAAAATATGGACTATTGTGCCAATTGTTGTTGTTTTTACTTTTCTCATTGGTGGCACCCTCATGGTCTACTATTACTCAAAAGGATACAGAGTAAATATTAGCCAGAGGGAAATTGAAAAAACTGGTGTATTATCAGTAAAAACTAATCCAAGAAGAGCCACCATAATCATCGATGGAGAAGAAAAGGGCAAAAGCCCAAAAGCAGTTACTGGTATCTCTGAAGGAGAACATACCATCCTGATTCAAAAAGAAAGTTACCAAGATTGGACCATGACTATAAATGTATCTGCTGAACAATCTATTCCTATTGAAGCAACATTATTTTATGAAGAACCATCTATCGAAATTATTTCACTTGAAGACATCGATGAATATCAAATAAACAAAATTTTCTTTGACCAAAATAATCAGGTTGCTCTATTTACAATATTAGATAGTGAAAATTCATTACTACAGGTTTGGGGATATCCTATAAACCGAAGATTTTGGGAGCTTGAAACAAGCCCCTATCTCATTACTGAGTTTTACACTTCTGAAATTAACTCAGAATCACAAACTCCAGTTATCAATTCAGAAAATTATGACATATCCATCTCTCCAAATTCGCAAAGGGCACTTCTGCAAACAAATCTTGATTCTACAACCAGCTATTTTATTTTCTACACTGATAGATTCGTTAGTCTACCAACAGAAATGGACGATATCAGACAAACAGGTTCCGTTGCCCCATCATGGTCAGAAGACTCTCAATACATCATATTTTCAAAGAATAATGAACTAAGGACACTAGATGTTGAACCACTCGTTCAAACCGTGATTCATGAAAAGGAAAACGATGAAGAATTTGTATGGACCTCTACAGACACTTCTCAGATATATTTTATAGAAAATAGCGACAATGACTACAGCATTAAAAGAATTAGAGCTTCAGGCAACAACGAGTCGACTGTGCTTGAAAATGTGTCCTCACTCATTGCACTTTCATACACAGACTCACCCACAGAAAACGTGCACCACCCTTCAGATTTAAGGATTTCAGATGACGGTGATTTCATGATCATCATGGAAAACAATAGAATGATTGTATACTCATTTAAAGAAGACACATTTTCCACCTATCCATCAGAAAACCCCTATTTTGTAAGCTTTTCAACAGAGTCTGAAAAGTTTATTTGCTCAAATGGGGATATCCCAAATCTCCTTGAATATAATCTCGTAGTCGATGAAGGAGATCCAATTCATACACTTGGATTAAGAACAATCCTTGATATTCACTCAAAATATGAACCAATGTCATACAAATGGCTACCTGAAGATGAAGCAATACTGTTTTCAAACAAGAATCCAGATGATACTTACTCAATAATTGGACTTAGTATAGACGGATTAAATGAAAATGTTGCATTTAACAACTCGCTTGACCCCAAATTTGCAATAGGCAACTCAGGAAAGTACATCATTGCTATGTACGAAGGTAGGTCACTATGCAAAATTACTGTTAGAGAGTAGGTTTAATCCATATTAGATATTCAATATTCTTCTTTCTTCCCCTTTTACTAAAGACTTAACAATATCTACAAATCCTGCTCCACAAGCCTTAATAACCCTTCGGACATTTTCAATAATTGCTTTTGATTTTTGTGAAAATGTTTGCTGTTTATCCCGCCATATGAAATGTGGCAGAACGCACCAGGCAGGTCTCTTTCGCTGAAGCTACGGAAGACCTTATCCCAGTAACTATCTATACTGCAAAAACAACTAGCCATCCGAAGCCTTGGCGTAGGATGGCGCACCAGGCAGGAATCGAACCTGCAACCTACGCGTTAGGAGTGCGTTGCTCTATCCACTTGAGCTACTGGTGCAACTAGTGATGTTTGAACTTAATTATCAACCAAACTAACAATTTATTAAAGTACAACTTCTCATCTCGTCGAAGCGGAGCAGAGATGGATGAGCTACTGGTACTCACATCAAGTATCACTAACATCATTAAACTAATCAAATACATTCAGCAGTACTAACTACCAGCCTCGTCATAGTCCTGAGCACAGCGAAGGAACGTAGCGGGGAGCTACTGGCGCTAATCACTGAGCTTATGAAATAACAAAGCACTGGTACTACATGGGAATTCTATCAATTAGTAACTAAAAAAGCTATTGATTGAGTTTCTCCTAGAGAGAATCATTAGTATAACAAGATTATTAACAACTTCCCTACAGGATAAGAGATGAGAATATTCCTATCACCCTATAATAAAGTGACTTCCAGGTAATATGAGCATGTATAATTAGAGGTATGGAAGGCCAGGTTATTAAAGTAAAGTGTAAGTGTGGATATTTACTATTCAGATACTTTAAAGACATCAAGGGTAGACTATTGAAATGCTATCTAGATTGCATTCGGAAAGATTTTGTTGGATTAAGTTCATCCAAACCAGATGAAAAGATTCTGTGCCCAAAATGTAACAATGTTGTTGGAACAGTAAAGATGATACATGGAAGACCTGACATCAAAATAAGCCAAAGTAAAGTACAAAAGACAAGAACCTAGATCTCTTGTTATCCAATTTCCTTTGTTACCAACCTTTTCAAGTAATCATAAGATGCATAATGATGATCATCCTTGGGTTCCCCTTCCGCTAAATATTCATGAACACAATAGTTTGAAACTCTCATTTTTTCAAGATAGTCCTTCAGCTTTTCATATGGATAAGCGGGATCTAGAGGTTTCTGGATAAACATAATCTCAGTCTCTACCCCTTCTAATAAAGGCTCTACAGGAAATCCGTTCACTCGAGCCCAGGTGACTGGAAAGCCCACAAGATACAACTTACTTGGGAATGTTGTTACTTTTTTCAGCATATTTAAAGCAACCACACACCCAAAACTCTTACCTAAAACCACATAATCCTTCCATTTTTCAACAGCTTTCACTGCTTTTTCCGTTTCAATATCTATACTTCCAATTTTTTCACCAGTCTCCCAGTGATCATAATGAATCGTTACCACTTCATCAAAATCATCCCTAAAAGCTTCTGCCAACCCATCAATCCACTCCTTATTTCCAGCAGAATTTCCCGGTAACAGTAGTAAATTCATACTTTTAACTATATAAATTAAGATGCTACAACCCAAAGGCCTGGCCTTAAACATATCCTATCAGAAAAACACTTTATTGGGAATAAAGGCCCCAAAAGGAACCCTATAATATGCTAGGCCTGGCCTCGACTTAATGAAGCCAGAAAACTGGAAGAACTTGTTAGTCGACTCGGTGACCAAAAGTTGTTTGATGAATGGCGAGAAAAAGCTAAGGTTTAGGTTGATTTATACTGCCAGGAACTTCGTGTAAGGCAAGACCTACATTACGATGCATTCGGATTATGTTGAAATCCAGTGAACTATGGGGTAAAATTTGCATATTGAAATCATAATCAACAAAACAAATGACAATACTTAACAAGTCACAAAAGGAAATATTTCTTGAAATTCTTAAGAGACTTAACAAACAGGACAGAATCCTTTTCTATTCAATTTGTGAAAAAAGAGATCATAGAAGCTTAAGAAAATTTTTTTACAAAAATTTTCCAGATATTCCAAAAAATATTAACTTATCTCAACTTATATTCTCGTTATGAACCCAGACCCTCAAACAAACTCATGTGAAAAATGGACTGATATTGATGAAGAAATTGCACATACTATTTCCAATGACCTAGAAGAGTATCCTGAAGTAAGCCCCAACAAAATATTACATGGTTTTAACAACTTTTTTAAGGACCCTAAAACAAGAGCCATGATTGTCACTCTCGGAATAGTTCTTCTGCTATCCTCCTGCTCAGGCAATCGAGAATTTCTCTATTCTAGAATAGATTCTATACTCAACGATAACAATCCAGCAATTGCCTATTCAATCTCTCTTAAAATACAAGAACTTCCCAATATTGAGTTTATATCCCCTAACCAAGCTATAGTCCCTAAGAATATAACGGTCCCTCAGGCAGAAGAACAAAAAAAGGTAATAGAAAAAGATACTCCTGCGGAAATGACACCTGTACCAGATACTCACATTATTGCACTTGATACAGCACCATATGGATTTAGCAAACCTCCTGTATACTGTATAGATTCTAGCAACACTAAATGCGTATGGGATGAACCTGCAAGACTTCCGCTAAATCAAGAGGATCTTCCAGAACGAAGAGAATACATTTCTCCTGAAGAATATACAAGAGTCATTACTTTTTTCAACGTAGCAGATGAAAACAATCTTCGGTACAAAGCTTATGGATCAAGACATGAACCATATTCCTATTGCCATTCCTTTGTTTCAGATGTAACAAAAGCCCTTGGAGTGGAAATACCCAGATTCACATACGACCCACAATCTGGAAAAATTATTGAATTTTCAGCAGCACACCAATACAACTGGCTACAAAAGGAAGGAAAATTCCTTGGGTGGTTTGAGATAGATGCAAAAACTGCCCAAGAATATGCTTCTGCTGGATTTCCCACTGTCGTCTCACATCCAGATCACATTGCAATGGTCATTCCAGGAGAAGGCGCTTATTATAAAAGAGCATTTTATCCACAGGTATCACAGGCAGGATGGTACAATTACGAATCTCTAGATTTGCCAAAAGCATTTGAAAGATTCTTTTATCCAGAAGAGCAAAAGGATCCATTCAATCTAGAAGAGGAGATTGCAAAGGCACCAGAAAGAAGAGAAAAAATCAAATTTTTTGTCAATACATCACACTATCGATTTCTCTCACTCAGAGAATTAAAAGAAGAATATGGACTTAACATATTTCAATTCAAGCAATACCAAGAAATACTTCCTGAAAAAACAGACAATAAACAACCAATAAGCCCAAAAGCAGAATCATCTCTGTATAAGGAGTAGTCTATTTCAATCTCCAAATTTCCAATTTTTTCACCAGTCATCCAGTGACCATAATGAACAGCTTTCACCTCATCAAAACTATCCTTAAAAGCTTCTGCCAACCCATCAATCCACTCTTTATTTTTGGGAGAGTTCCCAGGAAGTAACAGTAAATTCATTTATTGAATAAACTAAAGTTATCAATATTAAATAGTAGCTCACCACTTACCATCCGTAGCCTTGTGCGTAGGATGGTCGGGATAGCTGGACTTGCTCAGTAAGTACACAACGAATCAAGCTGAAAGCGAAGATAAGTTGCTGTACTTCTTAGTCCCGCTACTTTAAAAAGGTAGCGGGGAACAATGAGAACTTTCCCACTAATTAACATTTTCAGCTTATCAACGTGCAAATCGGGATAGGCAGACTCGAACTGCCGACCTCACGCACCCGAAGCGTGCACTCTAGCCACCTGAGCTATATCCCGTGATTCGACAGGCTCATCACTAGGACAACAAATCAACTTAACATCTACAACTAAGTATAAGTATTTGCTTGTCCTGAGCTTGCCGAAGGATACCCCGATTTAGGCCTGGCCTCATCTCATAGACTATTAACTATAACTATATGTTTAGATTAAAACTCCTAATTCCTCAGGAATGTATTTTTTAAGGGCCTCTTTAAATTTATCAGTATATTCTTCGTTTTGTGATAATCTAACTACAAAAGATGGCAACTCCTCTTTCTTCAGACCAAAGATCCCTCCAATACGGGAAGCGATGGTCTTTCTGTTATAGTATGCAAGCAATCTTTTATAATTCCTCTCCTGTATTAATTCTGTAAATTCATTTTTTGTGTCGTCATAAATCTTATCTGGATTAATACCTTTTACAAAGTTACTAAATTCATCAACTAACTCATTCTTTCCTTTGCCACCTAAATCTGGATTCCTCATTAAATATTTCAATTCTTCTGTAGCTCTTTCTGAAATTTGTTCCTCTAATTCTTTTTGTATTTCACCAATCACAAAATCTACGACCTCTTTAAGCTTTTTGTTAGAGTTTAAACCCAGTCGATTGGCTATGATTTCTAATATTTCAGGTACCACGAAAAGGTTTTCAACCTCTGCTATTGTTAGTGAATAGATCCCTTTTTTCTCAAGTTGTTCAATTTCTTTCTTTGTAAGTCTATCCTTATCAATTAGCCCAAACACTTCTAATTGATGAAATTCCTTGTTACCCCTTAATGATTTTGTGTATGTAATGACATTTTTGCAACTATCACATGGCTTGACCAGAAAATCATTAAATATATTTCTATAGAATTTTACATCGAAGCTGCTACTATCACCTTCTACAAGAAGTACTTTCTTTCTACTTCCATAGATTTCAAGTAACAATCCTTCGGGTAAGCTGAGTTTTTCATCAACTTCTACCCATGTCCAACCGCTTCCATCATAATCCTTAAGCCAAATCTTTTTAAAGCCAACACGCGAAGAAGCAAATTCAACATCATGTGTCAAATATACAAAAAGACAATCACTTCTGATTTGTTCTATTTTGTTCCATAGGGCATATTGGATTGATTTATGTAAATAAAGTCCAGGTTCATCAATGACTATGATATTATTTCTCTTTGCTGCTAGACATTGTCCTATCGAATAGAATATAATCCTTTCTCCATCGCTCATTTCTGATGCATTGTATGGTGTATGTTCTTCACCTCTTATTCGAGTTTGAATTCTTCCACCACCTATTATTAATTCACGCCGAGGTAAGATTTCCTCCCAAATCGTCTTTATTTGATCAAGTTTTGTTGGCGGTGATTCAACTTTTGACTCAGTCTCTTTGGAATCAATAAAATATTTGTTTGTAATCTCATAGCGTTCCGAAAATAAATAAACCAAGAGTTTCCCATAGTCGTTAATTAGGTTGATTGCCGGATTATTCCCATAACAATGACCAATTTTATAGGATGAATACTGTTCAGGTTGCGCATTCTCATTTCCGCACAGTAGTGCACTTTCTGATTTATCAATTGCCATTGGTCTTATATTTTCTGAAAAATTCAATGACTTTTGAGCAGATATCCTATGAGTTATATCCTTCTGAGAAGAAATAGTATCTATCCAGCATCCTAATCTAGTTTTACCGGTTCCGTTGGCACCAACAATAACAAGTCCTCTGTCTGTCTTAATTTCTTCATTTGGTGGTAATAATATTCTATCCATAGTTCTTTTATTCATAGTTCTTTCACAAAAAAGTAAAATAAAACAAACCTGCAAGACCTGATCTCTCTATCAAATCTCAACTACATCTCCTCAATCACCTCAACACCCAAAATACCCAGAGAACCTTTTAGGACATTTGCTGTAATCCCTGTAAGGGCTTTTCTAAACGCCTTTTGGCTACCACCAGCTTTGATAACAGGACAATTCTCATAGAAATTGTTAAACAAAGTTGCAACCTCATATGAATAATCCGCAACTATACTTGGTGAATAAGTATTTGCAGCTGACAGAACAGCCTCGGGATAGTTTAAGAGCTTAAGTAACAAACTCCTTTCTATATCACCGATATTAACATCTTTCAACTCACCCTTTTCCACCTTTCCTACCTTTTTCAAAATGCTTTGGGCTCTAGTATAAGCATACATCACATAAGAACCACTCTTTCCAACAAATGAAACCGCCTTATCAATGTCCAAAACAATATCTTTAAATGCATCTTTAGAAAGAATATCAAAACGAATAGCACCTTGACCCACTTTTTTAGCTATCTCATGCTTCTTTTTTCCATCAATATCTCTTCCTTCCAGCACCTTTAGAGCAGCATCCCGAGCCATATCCAACAACTGATCTGCATTAATATCCTCACCTGACCTTGAACTTATCTTCTTACCATCTTTTCCCAGCACCATTCCATAAACGTATGCATAAAGATTATCTACCGAAAGAATTTTTAATTTATCCAATAATGCAAAAAGTCTTTGAAAGTGAAGAATATGCTCATTCCCGACCACCCAAATCGCCTTCCACGGCTTAAACTTTTCTATTTTTTTTAAGGTCAAATTCAAATCCTGGGTATGATAAACGCTTGTACCATCAGATCTAAGTAAAATTATGTCCGGAACTCCATACTCATCCTCAATTCTTCCTATCACAGCACCATCTTCAAGCCTTTCTACAACACCCTTCCCAATATATTTTTCGATCAACGTCTTTCCACCCTCCCAAAGCTCACTTTCAAACCACAGAAAACCTTGCTCTTCATTTAATCTTTCAAACGTCTGAAGCTGACCAGTAAATGCCCATTTCGTGACTTTCATCCAAAGTTTAGTCATTTTCTCATCATTGTTTTCTAGCTTTTTTAACATCTCATCAATATCTTCTTTTACCTTAGGATCAGTATTATATGCCTTCCTACCAAGCACATAATACTTACCCACAAAATGATCAGGCTTCATTTCTACATTTTCAGGGGTCTTACCTTCTCCATATTTTTGATATCCCCACAGCGCCATGCATATCTTATTATCTTTATCATTTATCAGATTATCTATTTCAACTTTGAATCCTACCATCTCCAAAAGTCTTGCCAAACTCCTTCCAATGAGTAGATTTCTCAGATGACCAGTATGAGCAGGGGCATTGGGATTAATCGATGGACTTTCTACAAGAATTGTCCTATTTTCACCTATGTCCGAAACGCCGAATTTGTCTTTCTTAACAACACTTTCTGTGAGTTCATTTGTAAGGAAGTTTTCGGACATTATAAGGTTTATGAAGCCATTTTCTGCCAAGTTCACATCTTTGATCACTTTCCCATATAAATCACTTGATTTTATTGATTCCACAATCTTTTCAGCTATTTTGTTCATTTTTCCACCCTTTTTGCTAGCCTCCCTTAAGGCAACTGTCGATGAAAAGTCCCCAAACTGAATACCCTGAGAAAGTGAAACATCTGATTTTTCACCCACCCCAATTTCTGAAAGAATTTCCTCAACCATTTTTGAAATTTTTTGAGTCAACTGGTCCCGATCAATAAGTTTCATCGATTTTGATCGTCTTTGAAAAAGACTCGCATCTGATTTTTTCTTACTCTCTTTCCCTGTATCAATCAGTTGCTCAAGATCCTTATTCGTATCAAAACCACTTTTTAGCACCTTCGATTTATATTTAACTGCTAACTCATTCTGACCTTTCGATAATTTCAAAATTTGAAAGTCACCTCCAAAATATTTCTTCAAGTCTTTTACAAATTCCTCCATCACTGGTTCTACTTTAAATTCAGAAAGTGTATCGATTACGAAGTACACATCCTTAAAATTTTTGGTGAGTTTGGTTCGCTTACTCTGTCTCCATGCCCACATACGACAAGTGACCGAGTGATCATCACCCCAAATCACCTCCCCCTCCTCAATATTTTCTACCCGGCTATCCCCGATACCGAGAAATAACTCATCACCATCTGCAAACTTCAGTTTCATATCACCATATACTTTGCTTAAATCCTCTCCCCCTATAGGGATTGCATATTTTAGTGAGTAGTAGTTGTAGAGGTTAACTATTGGATTAATGTGTGGAATTTTCTTACCTTCAATTGCCCTTTTTGCAAGTGCTACATGTGACGGAATATAGCCTTTCTTAACACTATTGAATATTTTAACCCACCCAGAGTACTTTGGATCATTAAGAATATCTTTTTTCCCATCAAGACCTTTTGCAATATCATCCAACCTATCATTTATTTCCTTTGAAGGAACCTCATTACTCACCCCTTGCCCAATAACAATGTACTCTACGACATTAGGAAACTTTTCAAATATTTCTTCCGATACCCCAAACTTCATAATTTCATTATATCAGTATTATCTACTACGGCCTGCCATGAAGTGAATTCATTCTACTTCATGGCGCATCCAGTAGGAGTCGAACCTACAACCCCTAGTTCCGAAGACTAGTGCTCTATCCAATTGAGCTATGGATGCAGCAAAAATAACATTAAAAAGAACTTTCGCGGTATCAATTATAACTTAACACCGGTATTCTTGCCCCGCTATCCCTGACAGGGGTAGCGGGGAACTACGAGTGCCCAACCTCGACTGTATTCTATCACAACATATATAACAAAAAGGTTAATCTACAATGGAAAAGAATTCTGAATAAAGGTTCCTAAAATTATTCTTTTTCATAAAGCCAATAGCTTCATTGTTAAATTCATACACTCTGGATTTAAGAACTTTTATGTTATTCTCTTTCGCAAGTCTTTTTACCTCCTCTAGTAATTCTGATCCCACACCTTTACCGTGAAATCCTTTCTTAACGACTAAATCATCGATATAATATGCTTTTTTATAATTAAAGAAATCCTCTAATTCCTGCTCTTCCACTCTTATAATCCCAACAATATCCTCATCAACCACAGCAACTAATACTATATCACTCTTGTCTAAAGCTTTTCGAAAATACTCTCTTACGTCAGTGTTCTCTAAAGATCCTTTGGATATATATTTAGGCTCTTTATTAGAATGCTCCATCCACATTTTATGAATATCCTCCTTAAGATAATCAAGGTCATTCATTTGAAATTTTTTTATTTCTACTCTCATCTCATGCATCTACTTTAATTAATATACTGCTAAAACTGACTTGTCCCGCTATATGTAATATGGCGGGACGCACCTGGCAGGACTCGAACCTGCAACCTTTGGTTCCGCAAACCAATGCTCTATCCATTGAGCCACAGGTGCAGCTGTATTCCAACAACTCAAATACGTAAACAATTTGCCTTCTTTCAATATACAAACCATCAACCATACGAACCCTGGCAGGGGTAGTGTGGAGTTACAGGTGCTGAGCTGTTATCAGAACATCCATCAATGTTGTTATAAAACAACTTTAACAAGAATATGTAATCGCTAAAGAACAAACTTGCCGAAGCACAGGTACTCAGTAAATAGCATAACACAGCCTCCCATTATCCATATCAATAACAGAATTCCTCTGGAACATGCTCATTCTACGTAGCCTTGGCGTAGTCTGGCGCACTCAGCAGGACTCGAACCTGCAACCTACTGCTTAGAAGGCAGTTGCTCTATCCATTGAGCTATGAGTGCAGTACAACCATTGTAACAAACATTAACTATTACCTTTTTACACCTTATTATAAAAAACTAACCTACTAGTCTCGCCGAAGCCTTGGCGTAGGCGGGTGAGTGCTGTAAAAAGCTATCTATAAATTCGATTATAACAGAAAATACCTATTTAGTAAGTCACGAGAGGCTTAGTAACAAGAACAATGTCGAACGAATACAAAATTGTCACTTTTCAACTATTTCCCAGCGATTTCCATCGCTCTCTATCCCAATTCTACCATTAATATCTGTCCTCAAATATTCAATTTCATACTCTTCAAACCTCTCTAATGTTTCAGTATGCGGATGACCAAATTTATTTCCTTCACCGCAAGAACAAATAGCAATCTTTGTATCGATGGTAGATAGTAGTTTCTCGGAACTTGCTGTTTTTGAGCAGTGATGACCTGCTTTTAGCACCTCAATAGGTGCATTTTTTGCTAGCCCTATAGAAAATTACGCCTCAGAATCAGTTTCAGCATCCCCGGTTAATAAAACATCAAAATTACCGTATGATAACAGCAAAACAATAGAGCTGTTATTTACCTCCTTACCAGAAAATCTCAATTTCGTGCCACCCTCTGAAATTTCATCGAATACCTCCGTTTTAAAATCAACAATATCATTATATCGATTTTTTGTAACAGGATATAGAGTACAAAGAGAAAAATTTTTATCTCCATAACACAAAGCTTTAATTGGAAACACAATTTTTATTCTGGAAATGTCCGAATGTATTTTTAGTACAAACTCGTGAAATTCTGGAGTACTATATCCTATAGGGTTGAGCCACACTTCTTTTACTTCGTATCTCTCCAATACCTCTATCAATCCACCTACATGATCAAGGTGAGGATGCGTCAAAACCATTAAATCTATCCTTCTGTCCCATGGAGCAAGTACCTCACCTAACTCAATTACAACATCATTTCCTTCCCCTCCATCAACTAGTATGTTTTCACCAGTAGGAGTTTTGATCAAAATCGAGTCACCCTGTCCCACATCAAGAACCCAAACCCTTAGTTCTCCAGACCCATGAGTACTCCAGAATTCAAACAAAAGATATACAAGTACCAAAATAGTACTAACTTTCTTCATATTTCACTGTTTTTGAACATTTTATGATTATCAATACAAGAGCAAAATAGTAAACTAACCCTATTACAAAAGGAAAAAATGACAATTCTATCGATGCAAACTCTAGTTTCGACAGAAAATCCACAACTTTTATAAAATAGTCCAAGGGAACCCAAATGATCATTGAGATCATAGACAGTAGAGGCTTAATAAATCCCGGTACAACAATGAAAACCGACCCCAAAATCATCACAATACCTATTACTGGCAAGACCAAAAAGTTTGCAAGAGGAGAAATAAGGGATAATGTCTTAAAATTCACTGCTGTAATAGGAAAAGTTGATAGAATCGCAGCAAAAGTAACAACAACAGAGTCCTCAAGACTATCTGGAATAAATGAACATGCTTTTTTTATTATTGGAACAAAATAAATTAATCCAACAGTAGAAGCAAATGACAACTGAAAACTAATATCTAAATATACATTACTATCCATCAAAAACATTACTGCAACACTGAAAACTAACGATTGACCCACATCCGCGCACCTACCAAACAAGAGTGCAATAAGACTAACACTTGTCATTATTGCAGCTCTTACTACTGGTATACTCCCTCCACTTATAATTACAAAAACCCAAACAAATGCTATTGCAACAACTATTCTTAATTTTCTATGAAGAAAACTCAGTATCCTAATCAAGAAACTTGCTACTAGAGTTACATTGTAGCCAGAAGCAGCAATGATATGGGTAGTTCCAGTCCTTTGAAGACTATCCGAAAATCCCTCCGGCATAGCATTTTTTACACCCAAAAGTATTCCTGAAAGAAGAGATGAGTGTGGTTCAGGAAGATACTTGTTTATCTTACCAATAACGTCTTCTCGAACAGCAAATAATGTTTTCATAAAAGGATTAATTTCATATTCTCCTGTACTGTAAACCCCTGGATAGTACATTACTGAATAAATACCCTTCAAACTTAAGTATTCTTTATACGAAAAGTCACTATCGAAGTCCTTAGGAGCCTCTAACTTGCCTTTTATAACAAGTCTTTCCCCGATATTGAATCTTGGATATTTTCCCAAATATACTCGAATCTTTCCTCTACAAACTTCAAAAGTATCTTCTTGTTTAAGAGAAATAACATCCACATCCACTACAACAGACGTTGACCTAATAACATAATCCGATGTAAATAATACCTTAATTTCAACAACTTCATCATTTCTATTTGATATATGACTATCTTCTAGTACATCAGAATTTGAATCAGTAAAAAAATGATGAATAACAACAACAGAGAGTATAGTTATAAGGCTTATGTATAATACTGGCAACCTCTTTATTAGACTGCTAATGGTTAGAATTAGATTTATTACAGACCTATTTCACCTTTAATCTTCTCGTACGTGGCCTCTCCGATACCTTTTGCATTCTTTATATCCTCTAGTCTGCTATATGGTCTTCCATCGATAATACTTTTTGCAATTGTCGGCCCAATCCCTGTTAGAGTTTCTAATTGCTCTTTTGTACCATTATTTATGCTCACCTTTCCGGAATCCACAGTTTCCTGTTCAATTTCGTTACTTTTAACGCCGCATTCTTCATCATTTTCAGAAGGAATATATATTTTTAATCCGTTTTCGAGTAGCTGTGCCCTATTTAGCTCCTTATCCACCCAAAGTTCACACATGTTCTCTGTAAATCCACCCGCCTCCTGAATTAACTCATAAAGAATCGAACTACTGGATAGACAGTACACCCCAGGCACAGCTACAGCCCCAGAAAGGTCCACAAACACCTCACATACCGGTTCTTCTACTATTTCAGCTGCTTCAACATCATCGATCTCTACAGGTTCATGTATATTCTGTGAAATGACCATTCCTACCCCTATTCCAGCCAAAATACCTATTATTTCAGCAAAAACCCATATTTTATTCTTCAAAACAAAATCTAAATATTTCTCCATATCACAAGATTACCTCCCAAATATTAAAAAATCATGAATTCCTCTGTTATACTTATTTCAGAATGAGTAAAAAATTCCAGAAAAGAGTCGAGAATTTCACATGCGATGTATGTGGGGCTGAAATAAATGGAGATGGATATACAGATCACTGTCCAAACTGTTTATGGGGAAAGCACGTAGATATCTATCCTGGAGACAGAAAATCTGATTGTAAGGGATTAATGGAACCAATTGGAATAGAAAGCAAAGGAGGAGAACATACTATACGATACAGATGTAAAAAATGTGGTGAGACCTATAGGATCAAGGCTGCCCCAAATGATAATCAAGATGCAATACTTGAGCTATCTATTCACTAAGACTATCTATAAACATTTACGTACAGGTCATTGATAACCACATCTGTTGTAGGTTTATCCGAAGCGTCTGCCTCAACTTTTGATATCTCATCCACTAAATCCATACCTTCTGTTACTACCCCAAACACGGTATGCTCACTTGTTAAAATGTTCTGTTCAAATGTTGAAACAGTTATGAAAAACTGAGAACTATTTGAGTCAGCTCCTGAATTCGCCATTGCAACAATCCCAGGTTCATACTCATGACCATTATCCAATTCATCCGCAAATGTATATCCTGCACCACCTGTACCATTCCCTTCTGGATCTCCACCCTGAATCATAAATCCATCGATTACCCTATGAAATATTAAATCATCATAGAAGCCTTTTTCTGCCAAAAAGTAAAAGCTGTTTACAGCAAGTGGAGCATCATCCTCAAACAAATCAATCTCGATATTTCCCATGCTTGTCTCAATCACTGCTCTGTAGTCCAGAGCCTCCTCAAGCATCATATCTGGATACTCATCATATGTATCCTTTGTAATATCCTTTCCTCCAAAGCCAATATTTGTACCTCCCTTGTATATGAAATACCCTATCCCACCAAACAAAATTAATGCTGCAAGTACAGGAAGAAGAGCATTTTTATGATCTTTTACAATTTCGGCTGGCTGTAAGGATGACATCGTATAGACACAATATTCAAATTATTGCCCCAATTATACCAGAGAATATAAAGGCCTGGCCTTGAGTTCATGAAAATTTAATATTTTCGTTCAACCGCGATTCTAGTTAAAAATATTTCTCGTGACTTGCCAAATATGCTTGCTCATGATTATCGGAAGTTTATCCCACACCCAACGTGCTTATCCCGCCAAGCCATAGACTGGCAGGGTGACTTGCTACAATTGGTTAAGCACACTCGCCTTGCAATTTATCAAGATCCTCCTCATTTTGCAGTACTGACCCCAAACTTTTTCAAGACTTAGAGTTTTAGAATCAAAATTGCATTGAATCTGAAACTTATCCTCCATAGATATTTTCTCTTTAACCAAGGTAAAATCTGATTTGTCCGATGGGTAGTAGTTTTTCTTAAAGTTTTTGAAGCCATAGATAACCAAGCCAGATATTTTTTTTAACTTTAAAAACAAATCCTCTGAAAAGCTATCTGAATTAATAATATACACGAAATAAAACTTATTTTTATGTATTCCAACTTCACATAAACGAGTTGTAAAGGTTAGGATACCTCCCGGAACCAGTTTTCCATTATCGTCATAATTACCATAAGTATACTCAACTTCACTAACCTGCTCTCCAGATTCAATACACAATGCCTCAACAAAATAATAACATGGTCTACCATGAATATGTCCGACTTCCCCTTGACAGGGTATGTCGGACACTCATACTTCGACCCTTGCCTTCTGTATGGCTTGCCATACGAAGCCTCTGCGAAGTATGGTGGACCTGGCGAGATTTGAACTCGCGACCCCTTCAATGCCATTGAAGTGCTCTAGCCAACTGAGCTACAGGCCCACTATAAAACCTGGTATCGCATACATCCTATCAGAAAAACACTTTTGTGAAAATATCTCTTATTATAGGATGAAACGTAAGGCCTATAGCTAGTCAAACCTGGCATCCTCCCACATACCCACCCACCGGTACAAAGAAGGATCGGTTACAAGTCCATGTTTAACTGGATTGTTGAGTACATAGCTTATTTCATTAGCAAGAGAGTCCTCATCTTCAATATATGTTGCCCTATACGGACCTTGGAAAACATGCCCCACAGTTTTATATTTCCAATTGAAATACTTAGCATATGCAATCCCAAGAGCATGCATAAACCTCATTAATGAATATTTACCGGATTGCTGCAATATTAAATGGTAATGGTTCGGAATGAGACAATAAGCAATTATATTTATCATATACTTCTGAGAATACTTTAATATCAATGACAGAAAAACCTTATAATCCTGCTCTTCTAGAAACGTTTCGCGCTTCTGGTTACCACGGTTGTACACATGATGATAAGCGTCTTTTTCAAATATTCTCTGTATCATGAACAGTATGATACAGACCAATCATGAAAAAACTATGAACTCCAGACCAGGTTTTATAGTTTTATCCAACTCCGCTTGCCAGCCGTAGCTTTAGCGAAGTCCGGGTTCCCAGTTGCCTTTGCCTTTTGTAATTTTTACAAAGTATCCTCTTTGTTTTTCTATTGGGAAGTCCAGTCCATATACTTCTCCTGACTCCCTCTGAAGTCCTTCGTACAGTGTTCTCTCCTCAAGCCATCTTGAGACATTCACGGCGGTGAAGTCTATCTCACTGTAATCAGTAACATCTTCCAACAGGCTTTGAGCTGTGTATGACTTCGTACCACTTCCATATAGTCCGACTAGATTCCAACCAGGAATAAACCTTATTGGAGCGGAATCGCTAGAGGACTCATAATTCACCTCTTTACCATACAGGGTGATATCGATATCCCATTTTGCCTTTATCAAATATCCTTCCCCTGGAATAATCTGGAAATCGTTTTGATCAAAATTCCCTCCATTTCCCCCAACCACCTTCCACCTACCACTATCAAACATTGCTATTGAGTAGAAAGATCCACCATGTATTTCATTTAGATAATTCAATAACTCTGATGCCATATTTATTGATGTGTTATCAAGAACAAAAGGAAATGACACAAAATTAAAGCCACTAGAAAATTTATAAACAAAACCTTCAATTAGGGGAGTTAACTTTATTGTTTCTGCATTATCGGTAATTAATACATCTTCATCATCAAGATCACCATTTTTATTTACATCTATATAGAGAGAAAATATCCCTTCAGTATCATAATAATCAGCCTGGCCTATTACAAAAACATGACTCCCATCCTCATTTTCATATTCATATATTCCAGGATTCAATCCTTCCACCGTACCATTTTCTGTATCAATCACAAAAGTCTCTGATGTTGTGCTATCTGCTCTAACCCTATTAATTATCAACGAATCTTCAGTATCACTTGGTGTCCAACCTGGCTCTACAGTATAAGGAGTCAGTATTCTGACTTCTTTATCTTCATCACCCCACTTGACTATGCAATAATTAAATTCTGCTCCACATTCCTGAGTACTTGCTATTAAATCTACATTTTGGGACACTTCTTTTGATGGATTTGAATCTATTACCCATTTCTTAACAATATCTATGTCCCCATTAATATCTACTGTCTCAACATGGTTACAGTCAATTCGTTCACCATTATCAATAGATGTCATACTAGTAAAACAGCATCTGTTACCTAATCCTATCTCATAATCACAGTTGTATTCCGTTTCCTCCCAAGTGTTATTTCTCTTACAATTCCAAAATTTTTCTCCATCTGGAATAATCAGATTCCCAGAAGTAAGTCCCCAATAGTCATCACAGTTCCCCTCATCAAAATCAATCTCTGGTGTAACATAACCCTCGCACTGCCCACTACTGATTATTTTAGGGTCTATGCTCCAGCCATAAGCAAGTCCAGAACTATATGGGAGTGACGACCATATCCTTTGTCCAGTACTATTAAGATTCCAACATTGACCACCCCCGCTATCAACCTCTTCTTCCTCTGGTACAGGTTCCTCTTCCGCATCTTTCCCCTCCCAATAACCCCTATCTGCAGGATCTATCCATCTTTGGTTGCCTGAGCTAGTTCCAAAGCATTCTAATCCATTATTTGCAGAATGCCCTCCCCCATACCAACAATTATTTGTGCTACTAAAACATACTTTGCTGCCACCACCATTATTATTGGAACAAACCAAACGGTCCTTAGCTCCCTCTTGTTCACTCAGAGGCTCCACCTCAAGACCAAGAGCTTCAGAGGTCTCGTTTACAGTTCCATTCGCACTACAAGAACAGTACTGTCCAGGACCAATATCTACTGTTCCTGCAGGACAAACACAGCGACACAAAGCTGCATTGACTCTACCACATCTTAACTTGTCAGCTCCAAGAGTGTCAGGTTCACAAATGTCACCACCACATTGACCTTTAGGATCATCTTCATCATTCTCTGCAATAGCTGAAGCAATACTACTGTCAGAACTAGACTTTGAGACCTCTTTTTTTAAATTAGCAACAGCCATCGCATCTCCTTCTGCCGCCGCCTTAGTTATTTTATTTGCAACAGTCATCTGTCTATTCATTTCGCTCACAATTTCCGCTGCCCTCTCTTCACCTACACTGGCAATTGCCGTGGGATTATTCTTGTAATAATTAGCCGTTCTTGCTGCCATGTTTGCAGCATAAGCATAATTTGTTCTGTCTTTTTGTAATTGTTGTCTCTGCCAATCACCAATATACCCTTGTGCAAATACTTTACTAGAAACTAGCGCTTGCTCTTCGCCCAAGTCCTCACAAGAATACCCTTCGAATTCCAACCCATCCTCATCTTTCTCATCTTCCCTCAAGTCAATTGTGTCAGCTGGGGTTGCATCCATGTAGTTGACGTCCTTAGTCCATCTTCCGAACCACGCATTTTCCAGAGTTAGCTTCAAAACTATATCGACAGCTTCAAAATCAGAGATCGAGTCAAAGAACTTTTCACCTGACTCCATGTAGGCATTTGACACATCAAGATACCACCCCCCCTCTACATTTGTAACTGAAGAAATCGGTTGAGATTCACTCTCACTGAAATTCTCATATAATACGGCATACACAACAGCATCATTTGACCTCAAATAAATCTCTTCCTCTTCATCGTAGTACCTTACCGTTCCATATGCTGGATCTGGGGTAGAGATTTCTTCAAGCTCAGACCTTGTGGTAAATGTCGATGCTTCTGTACTTATAGCTGATACTTTCTTAAAGATATTCCCATTTCCCACCATAAACTCATACTCAGTCTCCGGTTCCAAATTTCTAACTGTAATATGGTGAGTCCAGTATTCTCCCAGTTCACTTAAAGTCAACGAGCTTACTATCTCATCCGATGTAATTCCGCCAGACTCAGATTCCGCAATATTCTCCTGAGTCTCTATTGCGGATTCTAGCTCTGCAGTTGAATAATCCCTATCATCCACAGAATAGCTTGCCCCAAGAATCGTTAGTCTAAAAGGAAAAATAGAATTTCCTTCTCTATATACCACCATTCCTGGCTCTGCATCAGCAGTAACCCAAGATATCGTAGCCGACCTAGAACTCACATTCGACACCAACACCCTATACACACCATAAGTATAATATTGAACTGCAAACCAAGCCCCAAGTAAAATAACAGTTATAAAAAATAATGCAATCATAAATTTTCTCCAGTTGAACCCCGGTAATTTGAAAGAAAACTTTTTAGGCATCTTTTTTTCTGAAGGAATCGGATTGGATGATTGAACAGGAGGAATATTGTTATTATCCATTGGTACAGTATTCAATTAATTCTACTTATACCAAAGTAACATTTCGAACCATGAAAATCAAGCAATAGGACTCGTCCTGGAGCAAAGCGATAGGAAAAAAGAAAAACCCGGGGCCTGTTGGCCGTCCCATACCGAACAGCCTCAGTACCCCGGGAGACTCCCCTCAATTTGTATCCTACACATCAATTATTAAGAAATCATGACATTTTCATGACTATTTTCTGACAAACCAGGAATATCTACTACTAAATATGAGAATTATATTCGTTCAATGGATATATAGACAATTTATTATTCTCGTGACCTACTCCAAAGAGTAGTCTCTGTTTTGAAGAAGACTAGCTCATGTGGTCGAATCTTTAGCGAAGACCCATGGAGCTGGGTGGAATTGAACCACCGACCTCTACAATGCGAATGTAGTGTTCTAGCCAGCTGAACTACAGCCCCACTATGAAACCTGGTATGAAATATATCCTATCAGAAAAACAAATTTGTGAAAACAGCTCTAATTATAGGCCTAAAACCTAACCCTATAGCCGTTGAAACCTGGTATGCCCATTTGTAGCAAGTCACCCGTCTTCGCTTCGCTACGACGAGGTAGACCAGATGTAACAACAAGAAAGTGGAGTAAGTCACGAGGTTTATTCTAAAACAACAAAGCCGCTGAACGAATATATAAAATCCAATGGTCAGTATCCACAGACGTGAACTTTCATATATGGAGATGGGTTTATTCTTCCTCCAAAACCAGAACCCGATCTCAATTCGAAGTGTACATGTACTCCCGTAGCAAGACCACTTGCACCCATCTGACCTATCACTTGCCCAGCCCCTACATATTGACCTGACGAAACATATATCTGATTTAAGTGAGCGTAAAATGTGGTATAACCATTACCATGGTCTATCTGTACAGACCAGGAATAACCCCAAGGATCGTTCATTCCAGCAAATACAACTGTTCCAGGAGCTGCTGCAACAAGATCCGGCCACCCCTTATCTGCGATATCTATTGCCATGTGCCAAACACTTGGACACTGAGATACATACCCCCTTCCACCCGCAACTGGCCATCCAAGAAACCTTCCAGCAGAAGAGGCCGGCTGGTAGTCATGAACATAACCAGCTGATGTACCAATCTGTGCTACCGTAGTCGGAGGAGCAGGAGGGGCTGGCATTGTACCTTCTGGAATAAACAGAGTCTCACCAACAGCAAGAAGAAAATCTGGAGGCTCCAACCAGTAATTCCAATCCACAATTGCCTGCCCGGCAGCCTCATATTTTTCTGCAACAGAAGAAAGAGTATCCCCACTTTTCACCTTATGAACAATTCCATTTGCTGGAGGTATTTTTAACACATCTCCAGGTTTAATATAGTCGTTATCTGAAAGGTCATTTGCCCACATCACAGTCTCAACTGATACACCAAATTCTTCCGCAATAAGACTCAATGTATCACCACCCTTCACTGTATAGTCCTCCACCTCCATTTTCTTTCTACCGCTAGGGACTAATGTTTGGGAAGAACCTCTTTCCACTATCAAATCTGTCTCTGCAGCCTCCATAAAGTATCTCTCTTCAGCATATGTAACCCGAGTAATTGGCTCTTTATACACAATAAGAGGAAGAACCAAAACCCCAGCCCCCACTACTGCTACCACTGCAAATCTATACCAGTTACCTCTTCCCCAAAAAAGATACTTTACCACCTGGATTTTTAAAACTGAAAAAATATGAAGTACTATTTCAACAAAGACCCCAAGGATTACAACAAAAAACCTAGTCCTTTGGAAAATATATGATAGGAAATCTTTAACAAAATCAAACACTCTAACCTCTTCTATCAGAGCATTCAACCACGAAGAGAGTCTCTTCTGTGATTTCTTATTCATCTTTAACAAACTTGATTTATGCCCTTCTACAAATATCCACTTCCAACCCAAAACTAAGTATCCTAAGAAGGGACAGGGGCAATTGTACCAGATGTGGAACTAATTTCAACCCTTACACACTCTCATGCAGTGTTGCAAGAAACTCTGAATTACTCTTTGTCTTTTTAAGCCTTTGTATAAGTATATCTGTAGCCTTCTCCCCTTTTGGTAATGACTCAAGCATTCTTCTAACTCTCCAGGACTGATTAAGCACATCTTTGTCAAGAAGTAACTCCTCATGTCTCGTACCAGATCTCACAACATCGATCGATGGGTAAATTCTGCTTTCCGCAAGAGACCTATCTAAGTGAAGTTCCATATTACCAGTCCCTTTAAATTCCTCATATACGAGATCATCCATTCTACTACCAGTATCAATAAGTGCGGTAGCAATAATAGTAAGACTTCCACCATTTTCTATATTCCTTGCGGCCCCAAAAAATCTTTTGGGAGGAAAAAGAGCTACTGGATCAAATCCACCTGAAAGTGTTCTTCCAGAGGTAGGCATTGTAATGTTGTAGGCCCTTGCAAGTCTAGTAACACTATCCATTAAAATTACAATATTTCTACCCATTTCAACCATTCTTTTGGCCTTTTCTAAAGCAAGTTCAGCCACTTTACAATTGTTCTCAGGTTTCTCATCAAAGTTTGAAGCAAATACTTCACCATCTATCCCTCTTTCAATTTCAGTAACTTCCTCAGGTCTCTCACCAACTAACACAAACATTAAGTCTACGTCTTTATTATTTTCAGTAATTCCATTTGCAATATCTATCAACAACCATGTCTTTCCTGCTTTCGGAGGAGAAACGATTAAACCTCTTTGCCCATACCCAATTGGAGAAAGCAAATCAATCATTCTTGTGGATAACACTTCTGGTTTAGTCTCAAGCTTTATCTGCTTATCAGGATGGATAGGTACAGATTTCTTAAATTGCTTCCTTCCTACCATTTCAGAAGGATCTTTGTCCCATACTAAATCAACTCTCAGCAAACTAAGATATTTCTCACTTTCTTTTGGAAGCCTTGCTGGACCACACACTAAATCGCCAGGTCTTAACCCAAACTTTTTAATCTGTGTACCAGAGATGTAAACATCTGAATCTCCCTCTTTTAAACCTTCCGTCCTTAAAACACCATGAGTTTTATCATTCATGATATCTAGACATCCTTCGACATACTTATATCCTTCTTTTTGACTTGCAGCCTCAAGTATCTTTTTAATTACTTGAGGTTTTTCTAAATTCTTTATTGGTTTTACACCAATCTTTTTTGAAATATCCGATAACTGCTTAGCAGTTTTATCCTTAAGGTCACTATAATTCACTGAAGTAAGTATTAAATTTTATTTTATTTATTGGGAAACAAATGTGGAAAATTCCAATCTTGAGTATAGGGTCAGAAAAAAATAATGTCAAATAAAAAAACAAAATATGAAAATTTTTAGAAAAACGGGATCGGTACTGCCCCAACCGACCCCGACTTATATTGCCAGTTCCAGCAACAGCAGTCGAAGTACAATCTTTCAGTAAGCCCAGGATTGTCTCCCGTAAAGAGGTTTTATATGAGCTTATCCAACGGACCAGTAGTAGTTTATTCAACTATACCAAGCCGTGGGATAAACCCATATTTTGCAGGCTTATCCAAGGGACCAGTAATAGTTTATTCAACTAAACCAAACCCTGGGAAAAACCTGCAATAGAAGTGTATTAATGAGCAAGTATAAGCATTCTACCCTATAACCTTTTCTGTGTCAATCCTCTAACAAGTTGTCCACATACAGTAAAACATGACCAAGTGGATTTGTCAACACCCGGCACATACTGTTTTGAAAGGAACAATATCAATGTAGCAAAAATCTTTACCTTTTGTCAATAATCAAAATGATACGAATATGGATAGAGGACGATTGTGATACGAATATCGGGAAAAGGCTTCAGAAATACAACTTTATTACAGATGACAGATTAACTTGACCCTTCTTTTTAGAAACCAGCTTCATTTTCCTTCTTAATACATCAGATTTTATCTTCTCTTGAAATGGTACATCCCTAATCTTTCCGGACAATCCAACCTCCCCTATGAACACCCCTTTTCCAACAGGCTTATTCTTCTTTGCAGACGCTACTGCCATACAAACAGCCAAGTCAAGTGCCGGGTCCTTCAAATTTAGACCTCCCATTACGTTCACAAAAACATCATCCCCGCCAAGATTTACTCCCGCCCTTCTTGTTAATACAGCACATAACATTTCAAGTCTTGCCTTACTATATCCCGTTGGAAGCCTTCTCGGAGACCCAAATACAGCAGGAGAAGTAAGAGCCTGTACTTCAACAATCAATACCCTACTTCCCTTATATACAGACGATCTTGCAACACCGACTGTAGGTTTCTGAGACGAATCAACAAGTTTAGATGGATCTGCTACTTCATCCAAGCCCTTTCCTGTCATCTCAAACAATCCAACCTCATCGGTAGGCCCAAACCTATTTTTAATGCTTCTCAAGACTCGATATAATCCAAACTCATCTCCTTCAAAATACAACACAGTATCGACGACATGTTCTATTACTTTTGGACCAGCCACAACCCCCTCTTTTGTGACTTGACCGATAATAAATACTGGAATTCTCATCGACTTTGCTGCTCTTGTTAATCTCATCCCACATTCTCTTACTTGAGAAATGCTCCCTGGAAATCCAGATATATCAGAGGTACTTAGTGATTGAATCGAATCCACAACCATCAAGTCAGGCTTATTCTCCTCAATAGTAGAAATAATCCTGTCAACATCTGTGTCTTCACTAACAACAAGGCCCTTCGTTTTATCCTTTGAACCAATCCTGCCCAATCTATTCGAAAGCTGACCTAAAGATTCTTCACCACTAACATAAAGAGCCACCTTTTCTTTGGATATTGCAACACAAAGCTGAAGTAGCAATGTGGATTTACCAATTCCTGGCTCACCACTTAATAAAACTACCTGACCTGACACGAGACCACCCCCAAGTACCCTGTCGATTTCTCCAATTTCAGTTGAAAATCTTTTGGAACTGGATAACTTTGTGTTAGTAATTTTAACAACTTTTGCAGGTTTTGCCTTTACTGTTTTAAAGGTCTTTTCTTCCTCTTTTTCCTTCAACGATCCCCATTCCCCACAGCTTGGACATTTACCAGACCATTTTATACTTTCATACTGACAGTTTGTACATACAAAACTCATCTACTTGGATTTAATAATTACTAGCTTATCTCCCTTTTGGGATGTAGTCACCTTCAATTTTTTTATTTTACTTCTACCTGAACTCGTCGAAGGCGAAGACTGACCCTTCCAAGCAACACCACCACCATATTTCAAAATATAAGAAGCAACAGCAGTCTCAAGTTCATCTTGGATTATCCTCCTTAATGGTCTTGCTCCATATTCCTCACTAAACCCACGTTTAACTATATAGTTTCTTGCCTTTGAGTCTACCGACACATTAATCTCTTGGTCCAAAAGCCTTTCATTTAACTCATTCACAAGTAGATCCACGATGTTTTTAGCATCTTTTTCAGAAAGCGACCTAAAAATAACTGTATCGTCTAACCTATTAATCAGCTCGGGAGAAAGAGTATCTCGTAATTCTCTAATAAGAGTATTCTTCATGCTTTCATAGGCATACTCAACATCTTTCTTATTCTTCTTTTTTCTAGACTCACCCTTAAATCCTAACACTCTGTCTTTTCTTATTTCACCTGCACCAATATTTGAAGTCAGAATAATTACCGTGTTCTTGAAATTCACTCTTCTCCCTTTCCCATCAGTAAGATGTCCATACTCAAGTATCTGTAACAGTATATTAAGCACATCAATATGCGCCTTTTCAATTTCATCGAAAAGAATTACCGAGTGGGGTTGTCTTCTCACTTTTTCAGTTAGCTGTCCTCCCTCTGTATACCCTACATATCCAGGAGGAGAACCAATTAATTTAGATACACTATGCATCTCCATAAACTCACTCATATCAACATGAACCAGTCTATTCTCATCCCCAAACAACGTTCGTGTCAGGACTTTTGCAAGTTCGGTCTTCCCAACACCAGTTGGTCCAAGAAATAGAAACGAAGCCCAAGGTCTATCACCACTAGTAACTCCAGTCCTTGCTCTTTTTATTGCATTGGAAACTTTTCTTACAGATTCAGACTGTCCTATCACTTTTTCACCTAACGACTTCTCAAGTTCTACTAATCGGGAGACCTCAGAAACGCCTAGTGTTGTGAGTGGTATTCCAGTCCATCTTGAAATTACAGCCCTTATAATGTCAGAGTTAACATTAAATTTCTTATCTTTAATATTCTTACCTCTTTCAGTTTCAATTCCAGAAATTACACTCTTCACATCGTCCTCACTCTTCCTTAAATCTGAAGCCTTCTCTAAATCACCTCGTTTTACAGCATGCTCCTTTTCTAACAATATCTCTTTATATTGTTTCTTCGCATCTCCAAGTCCCTTATGTTTACCCTCTATCTCTAGCCTTCTTGATGCAGACGCCTCATCCATAAGATCTATTGCCTTATCAGGAAGATACCGGTCACTAACATATTGATCAGACAGTTTCACCGCAGAACTAATTGCCTCGTCTGTTATCACAACATTATGATGACTCTCAAGAATTGGTCTCATCCTTTTTAAAATTTTTACCGAATCCTTGACAGAAGCCTCCTGAAGATCTACTTTTTGAAACCTTCTACTCAATGCTGCGTCGTCCTCAAAATACCTATTGTAATCTGCAATGGCAGTTGCTCCCACACACTTAAACTTCCCATTTACTAGTGCTGGTTTCAATATTCCGGCGATATCAAGCCCCCCTCCAGACACCTGGCCGTACCCAAGGATATTATGTATCTCGTCAATAAAAAGTATGACACCAGGAGAATTTGAAACCTCATTTATTATTGCCATCATCTTTTCCTCTAAATCTCCTCTCATCTTGCTTCCAGCCAAAATCCCAGCAATATCCAAAGATATGATCCTTGAGTTTCTTAAAGAGTCAGGAACCTTCCCTGTCACTATTCTCTGAGCAAGTCCCTCGACTAATGCAGTTTTTCCAACCCCCGCTTCCCCCACAATAACAGGGTTATTCTTTTTTCTTCTCGAAAGAACATTTATCACCTCATCCAGCTCATCTTTTCTACCAACTAGAGGATCTAGCCTACCCCTTCTTGCAAGATCAGTGAGATCTTGTCCAAAAATATCTAACGCAGAGGGTCCTTTACCTTCCCCAGACACTGGTTTTTTAGAAAGAATTCCAGGCGGATAACTAGTAAACTCAAACACCATTTTCTTAATATTCCCTATGCTTGTACTTGACTTCTCAAGATCTCTTACAAAATCCCATTCGGAGTTCTCAATTAGTGCTAAAAGCAAATGTTCTGTACCAATATATACATGGTTCCTCCTTTTCGAAATACTAAATGACCTGCTTATTACTCCCTTTGAATCATCAGATAATACCAAACTCTTCATGCCTTTTGCTTTTCTAATGGAAGAAATATCTGAATCTGGAAGATAGGATTTTATAGTTCCGTCTATATCTACACTCATAGCGGATAATACTCTTGCTGCGATTCCTTCTTTTACCAATAGAATTCCAATAAAAATATGAAGAGGTTGAACAACTTTTGAGTTCAGAATTCTAGCCACCTCCGAAGAAAGCTTAAGTGCAAGTTTACTATTTGTAGTAAGTCGAGAAAAAGTTTTTCCCATACAACAGGATTATAATCTATACCCTCTTTAGACTCAATCCAAGATGTCTTTCAGTCTTTGAGATTGAGAGAATTTTTACTTTAACTTCATCCCCTTCCTTTACAATATCATGTGGATCATTTACAAGATCATTTGACATTTCAGATATATGAACCAGTCCATTTAATCCTTCTCCTATCCTCACAAATGCACCATAATGTACAACTTTTTGTACTTCACCATCAACAATATCACCAATCTTATACCTAGAAATTGCATCAGCCCATGGATCATTCTGAAGTCTTTTGATACTGTAAGCAACCCTTTTACCACCATCAGTAATTCCAAGTACCTGTACCTTAACTTTATTCCCAACCTTGAAAAGAGATCCCGTGTCGAGCACTTTATCCCAAGACAATTCTGACAGATGCACCAAACCCTCAAGCCCACCAGCATTGACAAATATTCCATATGGAGCGATACCACTTACTTTTCCTTCCAGTACATCTCCGTCCTTTATTTTCCTCAAAGTCTCTTCTCTCTTCTTAATGTCTCTCTCTTGAGTAACCATCTTTTCAGAAAGAATAATTCTATTTTTTTCCCTATCAAGTTCAATAATGCCTGTCTTAATTTTTTCACCCACTAAGGATGAAAGTCTATTTTGAACCTCTTTGGAAATATCCCTCCCTACCACCCTTTTTCCGTCAGGATAAACCCTTGACGCATCTAATTGAGAGGTAGGAATAAAACCCCTAATACCATCCCCAAGTTCACAAATAACTCCACCATTATTTGACTCAACAACAACAGCTTCGATAACATCATTTTCCTTCCTTGCACTCTCAAGATCGATCCACTGTCTTGCAGCCTGAGTTCTTCTTAAAGATAAAACCAATCTTCCATCATCATCTTCAGGGGTAATTACATATACAAGAGCCTCATCACCAACCTTAAGATCCTCTGCCTTATTGTCTTCTGTTTTTAGCTCTCTTCCGGCAATTATTCCTTCAGATTTAAATCCAACATCTACAAGGATAGTCTCACGTTTTTTATCAACTACGATACCCTTTACTATTTCACCAGAAGAAATTTTTTTAGGGAGGTTATTACTATCATTTAGATAGTTCTCAAATTGAGTGATTAGGTCATTTTTACCAGTTTTTTCACTGTCTTTTCCGGCTTTATTTGACTTCGTTGACATTTCATAGTCACCACCTTTCCTGTATGTTTTTTCAAAATATATAAATTTGAAATCGTGCGATTATATAATTCTGTTGTAATTATTACAACAAAATTAACTATATACTACTTTTATCTATAACTAAAAATACTTTAAAAGCTACCTTAAGATCTATCCTGAATAGATATGGGTCGATACCAGAGTATACAACAAAAAGTCCTGACGGCGACCTATTTTTCCACAGCCGTTAAGCTGAAGTATCTTAGGCGATGGAGCGTTTTACTTCTGAGTTCGGGATGGGTTCAGGTAGGACCACTCCTCTACAG
>CAYZTC010000003.1:0-77390 GCA_964481345.1 uncultured Candidatus Saccharibacteria bacterium
GTTCAGCCTTGATCGGTTTATCTTCATGCATGCCTGCTTTATGAATTTTTTTTACCCATTCAAACTCGCTTGTTACATCTGAGTATCTTTTCCCAGATTTTTTGTATGCAATGTGGGATGCAGGTCCAAAAGCTTGATAAAAATACATTGACTCAGTAAATATTTGTACTTCAATAATTCCTTCCTTGGGGTGTTTAAGACATAGGTGTAAAGCTTTATAACCATTTGGTTTGGGGTTAGCAATGTAGTCATCTTCTTCCGCAGGAATACTATCGAACAGGTTAGTAAGTGTACCTTTAATTTTGTAGCAGTCATCAATACTTTTCACAATGAGGCGAAACGCTAAAACATCCATAATACTTTCAAGTTCATATTTTTTACCTTCCTTTAGGTATTTCTTTTGTTTATTATGAATACTAGCAATTGACTTTGTTCTTCCTAGTACTTTTGCATCTATATCATCCATCTGAGCAACTGTTTCGAGCTCTTCAATAATTCTATCTCTTGTTTTGTTTGTAATACTTCTTTTTTCTTCGATGAAATCCTTGATGTAGTTGTATTTCATCTTGTTCTTTTTCATAAAAATGAGGTCGGATAGTTGTTGGTGTATTGATCCTAATCCAAGATACTCTGAAAGTGGTATGTATATTCTTTCCATTTCATCAAGAAATGCATCTCGTTTAGGTTTTGAATGGGGGTCGATTGTAAGAAGATTATGATACTTTTCGGCAAGTTTGACCATAATTACTCGCAGATCTGAAACAGAAGAAAGAAGAAATTTCTGAGCAGAGGAAAGATTAGTAAATTTCCCAGATTGCTCTGCCTCCTGATTTTTCATTGATGTCACTTCGATTACAAGCTTGAGAACATCTTTTCCAAGTTTTTCTTCTATTAGCTTTGAATATTCTTCTCTATCTTCTTCATGTTTTAATACTTCGTGCAGGATTGTAGCAGATACTGTCTTTGGGCCAAGACCCATTTCCGCGGTTTTGTATCCGGTAGCCAATGCGTGGATTATTTCTGGCTCTCCAATAAGTCTCTTCTTCCCTCTGTGGAATTTTTCTGCAATAGCTGTTGCAGAAAGGATTGTTGATTGTTTGTTTTTGGGGAAGTATTCAAGCAGGTTTTCCTTTAATTTTGAGCAATCAGAGTATATTTCTAAGTTCATTTTCCTGTTTTTTGCAGGTTATATATTACTTAAGTGTAATTCGGCATATCTTTTTGCCAGCCTTGAGGGTTGTTGGTTCTTCGGATAGCTGTATTGCGAGTTCCTTGTCTTTTACTCTTTTCCCGTTTATGTAAACGGCTCCCTGTTTGATCAGTCTTTTAGCTTGACTATTACTATCTGCGAATTTTGTTTCTCTTGTAAGAAGTTCGACAATTTTTATCTTAGGTTTTGATACTTTAATATTCTGGATTTCCTCTGAATCTAAAGAGCTTTTTTGAAACACGTCCTCAAAGTATCTTTGAGCCTTCTTTGCTTCTTCTGTGCTCGTAAATTGTTCAGTAATGTTGAAGGCAAGCTTCTTTTTTAGTTCCATTGGATTGACCTTTTCATCTTTCATATCTTTCTCCATCAGATGAATTTCATCAAGTGGAACATCAGTTAAAATCTCATATGCTGGAATTATTAAATTATCTGTAAGTGCCATTACCTTTCCATACATATCTTTGGGTGAGTCATTCAGCTTAATCATATTTCCTTCAGTTTTGCCCATTTTCTTTCCAGTAGGATCTTCAAGCAGTTTTCCAGCTAGTATAAATTTTTCTTTTTTCAACCTTTTGGATGTAAGGTCTCTTCCGCATAACATATTAAAAAGCTGGTCGTTTCCTCCTACTTCCACATCAATATCCATGGTGATCGAGTCATGAGCTTGCATTACAGGGTACAAAAATTCATGAAGATGAATAGGTTTATCTGTTTCTAACCTTTTCTGAAACATCTCTCTTTTTATCATTTGTTGGACAGTAAAGTCGGAGCATAGCTCAAGTATTTCAGCAAAGTTTAGTTTTTCAAGCCAGCTGGAGTTGCACTTAATTTCTATTGGGTTCTCCTTATTTTCAAAATCTAATATTGAACTTGCCTGGTCCTTAAAGTTTTTCATATTCTTTTTAACTTGTTCTTCAGTGAGTTGTTTTCTTGTGGCAAGTTTATCTGAGGGGTCACCAATCCTTCCTGTGAAATCACCTATTAAAAATATTACATGATGTCCAAGTAACTGAAAATCTCTAAGTTTTCTCATTCCTACAGTATGTCCAATGTGAAGGCTATCGGCGGTAGGATCAAACCCTTGATAGACGTTTAGTTTTTTTCCACTTTTAAGCAGTTTTACTAATTTTTCTTTTGAGGGTACGATTTTTTCTATTCCTCTCTCTGTTAGTCTTTTTATTATTTCTGGATCAGTCTTTACTTTCATAAAATCATTATATAACAGCAGGGTGCTCTGGAGCAAAGCGATAGAGGCAATAGAGGCTAGGATCCAGTTGATATGCAAAATTGCTTATTCTTCCTTGGGGGATTTTGGGGGTATATCGCGTTGATCCAGACACCTTTATGATCACTTTGAATAGATTTCAATGAGTCTGTAGTACTTGGAGAGTCTTTCTTTTCTTGTAGGTCCTCCATATTTAGTTTGACTGGACGGTGTTCCTGCGGCAAGGTCAGCGATAAAAGTATCCTCCGTTTCGCCCCCTCTATGGGAAATTACTGTGGGAAGTTTGGATTCTTCAGCAAGCTTTATGGCTTCTATTGTTTCAGAAACTGTACCTATTTGGTTTGGCTTAATAATCACGGCATTCATCGATTTTAACTTAATGCCCTTTTTTATTCTTTCGATGTTGGTTGTTAAAAGGTCATCTCCAACAACTTGATATTTCTCTCCAAACATTTTAGTAAATGTTGTCCATCCTTCCCAGTCATCTTCTGACAGTGAATCTTCGAGATACCATATAGGGAATGGTTTGATTAATTGTTTAAGATATTCAATCCAACCATGGGTATCTAATTTCTTCCCCTCCTTTTTAAGACTGTAATGACCATCTTTAAAAAATTCTGATGAGGCGAAATCAATTCCAACAAGTATTTCATCTTTAGGTTTGTATCCAGCTTTTACTATACCGTCCATAATTATTTCTAGTGATTCCTTATTTGACTGTAATTCCTTTGGTGCAAAACCACCTTCCATTCCAATTGTTGTGTCGTACATCTTGTCGCTTAAAATGTCTCTGATTTTTTGAGTGATATTCTTAGCAACTTCTAGTGCTTCAGGTACTGACGGATATACATCTTTTCTTGGAATGATCATGTATTCCTGAATATCAGCTGCCCAATTTCCATGCTTTCCTCCCTCCATAACCAAAATGTTCATTTGAAGTGGAGTTAGTTCTTTTGTTTCAGATAGTTCTTGAATATATTGATATAGTTCGACACCTTTTGAATTTGCTGTGGCTCTGCAAAATGCTATAGAGACAGATAATATTGAGTTTGCTCCTAGTCCTGATTTGTCTTCGGTTCCATCGAGTGTTAAAAGCGCGTCGTCAAGCTCTTTTTGGGAATTGAACTGTCTATTTATTATGTTGTCGCAGACTGCTTCGTTTACATTTTTGACCGCCATCAGTACTCCTTTACCTTGGTATCTCACTGGGTCTCCATCTCTGAGTTCGTGAGCTTCATGGGTTCCAGTTGATGAGCCAGCAGGGACTGATGCTATTGCGCTTGTACCATCATCTAATGTTACTGTTGTTTCTAATGTGGGGACTCCTTTTGAATCTAGAATCTCTTTTGAGGTAATATTTTTTATCATCATAATTTCAATAACAAAATTGTATATTTCATTGTAGCATAACTATATAGAAATACTTGCTTCGGGTTTTCTTCGGTGATATTATGATTTGGTATGAAGAGTACAGCACAACAGGATTTTTTTAGAAAAGTGAATGAAAATAAGTACGGCAATTTGAAGAATGTTCCGCTTGCGGCCAAAATACGTCCTCAATCAATAGAGAACTTTGTTGGACAGGAACACTTGGTTGGTAAAGAAGGGCCAATTAGAAAACTCATCGAAAAAGATAATCTATCCTCCATTATTTTTTGGGGACCTCCTGGATCCGGAAAGACGACTCTAGCAAGAATTATTGCAAAGAAAACAAAATCTCAATTTGTGCAGATGTCTGCGGTAGATAGTGGAAAGGATGATGTTAAAAAGGTTATTGCTCTTGCTCGAACAACTGAGAAGGCTTATGAGGACAGAAAGACGATATTATTTTTGGATGAAATTCATAGATTCAACAAAGCTCAGCAAGATTTTCTACTTCCATATGTAGAAAATGGGACCATCATTTTAATTGGTGCAACAACTGAAAATCCATCATTTGAAGTTATCTCTGCCCTACTTTCTCGATGTAGGGTATTTGTACTTGAAAGACATAAGAAAAAGGATCTTAAGGCAATACTAGAAAGAGGACTGTTAGAACTCAAAAAGAGGTATGGTAAAACTGTTTCTGTTGAGAGAGAAGGTATGAGCCTATTAATAGATGGAAGTAATGGTGATCCCCGTACTCTGCTAAATGCAGTTGAGATGGCTGTGGACCTGATAAACAGGAAAGGAAAAGAATTAAAGATACTAAAGAAACATATTGAGGCGGCACTTCAACATAAGGCATTGCTTTATGATAAAGATGGTGAAGAGCATTATAATCTGATTTCAGCATTGCATAAGTCGATGAGATCATCTGATGAAAATGCTTCTTTATATTGGCTTGCAAGGATGATTGAATCTGGAGAGGACCCGCTGTATATTGCAAGAAGAATGCTTAGGTTTGCGGCAGAAGATATTGGAAATAGTGATCCGATGGCTACAGTACTTGCCAACTCAGTATTTAGTGCATGTGAGAAAATTGGGTATCCAGAGTGTAATGTTCATCTTGCTCAGTTAGCACTTTATTTGGCTAAAGCTCCAAAGGATAATTCAGCATATGTGGGTTATAGAAAAGCATCAAAGGATGCGAAGGAGTCATTGAACTTGCCAGTACCTATGCATCTTCGAAACGCAGAGACAGATTTGATGAAAGAGATCGGTTATGGAAAGGGATATGTATATGATCATGATGTGCCAGGAAAAAAGAGCGGTCAGCAATGCCTGCCAGATGAACTGAAGGATAGGAAATATGTGTGAGGGTTCTGGACCCCACGGAGCCACCGCACAGCGGGACACAGCGGAGTAAACCTGCCTTGGTTATCCACGTTGTCCTGTCGAAAAACTGAAAACTGGGCCTGTCCCAAATTAAAGATGTCCCCTATTTTTCATAACTTTTTCATAATTGATCTTTATGATTAAGACATGCCTAGACGAAAAAGAGGAACATTTTTTGAAAATTGTTTTTACCATGTTTTAAACAGAGGTAACAATAAACAACGAATATTTAGAGATGCACAAGATCATAATTTCTTTATGCAGAAATTTTTTAATCTTATTGATGAATCAAAAATTGATCCAATCATTTTTGTTGTTATGAGAACACATTTCCATGTGATGCTCATGCCTGAGAGAGATTCCGATGTATCGAAATTCATGTTGCGATTATGTACCTCATATGCGCAGTATTATAAAAAGAAGTATTCATATATTGGTTATATTTTTCAAGGGCGGTTTAAGTCAAAACTGATAATGACCGAAAATGGTGTTGAGAATGTATTTAACTATATACTAAATAATCCTGTTAAAGAAGGATATTGTGAAGATCCAGATGATTATGCTTGGATATGGATAAAAGATCCCAATAAGGCGGGACAAGGGACAGGTCTAATTTGGGACAGGCCCGGTGGCCGATGGAAAACGGGATGATATAATAAACCCATGATTGATTCACATGCACATCTTCATATGAGCCAACTTTCAAATGATATCGATGGAGTGGTTAAGAGATTTGTCGGTAAAGGTGGAAAGCATATACTTAGTTGCGCTGTTGATATTGAGTCATCACTTAGTGAAATTGAATATTCTATGGAGTATGATAATGTACTTTCTGCAATTGGAATACATCCTGAAGTGACCATTCCTGGTTGTGATATTTATGAAAAGTCCGTATCGGAGGAATGGATTAATAAGAATGTGTCCAAACTTGAAAGTTTATTGGATGTCCATAAAGAAATTATTGGAACAGGAGAAATAGGTCTTGACTACTATTGGGTAAAGAAAGGGAATTGTGAAGATAAAGAAGAGAAATACAATATTCAAAAGTATCTTCTTGAAAAACAACTGAGGCTTGCAGTAAAAAGAAATATTCCTGTAGTTATTCATTGTAGGGATATTGAAGGTGATAAACAGTGTGAAGCAGATATACTTAAGGTTATTACGAGTAAGTGTAATAGCAGTATAACTGGAGTTTTTCATAGCTACACAGGGTCACTTTCGTATCTTGATGAAATATTAAATCTTGGATTTTACATATCATTTAACTCGATTGTCATGTATAAAAATTCTGAAAATGTAAGAATGCTTCTTGATAAGGTTCCATATGATAAACTTCTTCTTGAAACAGATGCCCCACTTCTTGTCCCTCCAAAGTATAGAAAAGAAGGATATAAATATTCAGAGCCTTCAATGATTGATGATGTGGGAAACTTTGTGGCAAGAAGGAAGGGTTACTCAGTAAAGAAATTATGGGATATTGTCGATAATAATTTTTACAATCTGTTTTGTCTGTAATGAAGATTATTGATTTGCGTTTTAACTCTTGACCTAACTTTATATACTTATAAATGTCTGACCTACTGATTAATGGCGGCTCAAAATTGTCAGGTAGCGTGGTGCCTTCTGGAAATAAAAATTCTGCCCTTCCACTTATTTCCGTTTCTCTTCTTACAAAGAAGCCAGTTGTAATTAAAAATATGCCTGATTTGGTTGACGTGAACTTACTTGTTGAAACATTAAGGAAACTTGGTTCACAGATAGACTGGGATAAAAAGAAAAAGGTTCTCAAGATATGTAATAAGAATATTACTTTAGATAAGTTTGATGGACAATTCCCAGCAAGCATGAGAGGGTCCATACTTTTGATGGCTCCGTTAATATTTCGACTAAAAACTTTAGATTGGGATTCAAAAATTGGTGGTTGTACATTGGGAATAAGGGAAATAGATCCTCATTTGGATGTTTTGACAACACTTGGTGTTAAAGTTAGGACTGATAATGGGAGAATATCCCTTACTGCAAAAGATGGATTCAAGGGAGGAAATATTTGGCTTGAATATATGAGTGTTACGACAACTGAAACTTTTGCTATGGCTGCATCCCTGTCAGGGGGAAAATCAGTACTTACAAATGCTGCAAGTGAACCTCACGTGCAGGAATTATGTAAAGTACTAACACTTATGGGCGCAAGGATAGATGGAATCGGTACAAGTAGTTTAGAAATAAGAGGAGTAAAAGAGCTCGGTGGATTTGAGTACGAGATTGAATCTGATTACCACGAAGTTACAACATTTCTTGCACTTGGAGCTATGACTGGTGGAAAGATTGAAGTGAAGAATGTAAAACAAGATAATTATAATTTGATAGTAAGGACATTTGATAAGCTCGGTGTGAAAGTAAAGTTTAAAAACGGGTCAGCGATTGTTTCCGATAGCCAGGATTTAAAGATAAAGGGGCCATACACTAAATACATGATACCTAAAATTGAGGCGGCTCCTTGGCCATATATATCTGCTGATCTATTACCACTTTTTATGGCACTTGCAACCAAATCTAAAGGTGAGATTATGTTTTGGAATAAGGTTTTTGAAGGTGCAAACCTTTGGATACCAGAGATGATAAAGTTTGGAATAAAGGCATTGATGTGTGATCCTCATAGAGTGGTAATTTGGGGAGGGCATAAGTTGAGACCAGCGGAAGTTGAGGCGCCAGATATTATTCGTGCTACAGTGGCACTGTTTATGATTGCACAATCTACAAAAGGTCAAAGTAAGGTAAATAATGCAGATGCTATTAGAAGAGCTCATCCTGAGTTTGTAGAAAGGCTAGTTGAGTTAGGTGCAGACGTTAAATGGGTTGATTAGGTATAATAATTGTATGAAATCTTTTCCTCAATATAAAGGCAAAAAAGTTCTGGTGTGGGGGTTAGGTTTAAACGATGGTGGCTTGGGTATGGTTGAGTTTTTCATTCAGCAAGGTGCTATTGTAACTACGACTGATTTAAAGACAGAAAAACAGTTAGCCTCTACTCTGAAGAAGCTGAAAAAATATGGAAACAAGATAAGTTATGTGTTGGGAGAACATAGAAAGAAAGATTTTGAATCTGCCGACTTGATTATTAGAAATCCCGCAATTAAACCGGATAACGAACTTCTTAGATATGTTGAAAAAATTGGGAAAGATGTTGAGATGGAGCAAAGTCTTTTCCATAGACTTAAACCGTGTCCTGTGATTGGTGTAACTGGTACAAGGGGAAAGTCAACTACGACAACTTTGGTATATGAAATGATGAAAGAACGATATAGTGACAGAGTATTTTTAGGTGGAAACATTGGAAAAAGTGTAATGAGGGTTCTTCCAAAATTAAATAAGGAAAATATTGGGATACTGGAAATGTCTAATTTTCATCTTGATCAAATGGGTAAAGAGAAGATTTCTCCAGAATACGCTCTCATCACAAATATGTTCATGGATCATATCGACTGGCATGGAAGTATGGAGGAATATATTAAGGCGAAGAAAAATATCTTTGTTAATCAGGTTAAAAACGGTTTTACTGTTCTTAACTTGGATAACATTATAACGTCAGGATTTGTTGATGAAGTATCATCCGAGGTCATTACTTTTTCTTTGAAAAACAAAAAAGCTGATTACTATACAGATGGTAATCTTGATATTTATCATGATGGAAGAAAGTTATTGAATCTTTCGGAAAGTTCACTTGAAGGAGAACATAATATTTATAACCTTACCTCAGCAGTGGCTTTAACTCATAGATTTGGAGTGAGTGTAGATAAGATCCTTGAGGTTGTTAGTAAATTTGAAGGAATAGAAGGAAGGCAAGAGCTCGTGAGGAATTTAAATGGAATAAGATTTTATAATGATACAACTGCAACTTCCGTTGAGGCAGTTGAGGTAGCGATGAACAGGTTTGGTCCGAAAAATAAAAAGAAAATCATCATGATTTCTGGCGGCGTGGATAAAGGGCTTGATTATTCAGTGATCTCAAAATCTGTAAATAAATATGTTAAAGCAATGGTACTTCTTGAAGGTACTGCATCTGAAAAATTATTTGAACAATTTAAAGATGGTGATTTGAAGATAGAAAAATATTTTGGGGATTTTAAGAAAGCAGTTAAAACGGCATATGAGATTGCGGAGTCTGGGGATATGGTAATTCTTGTTCCTAGTGCCTCAAGCTTCAATATGTTTGAAAATGAGTTTGATAGAGGTGCACAGTACAATAAAATTGTCAAAAACCTGAAATGAAAGAGTTAAACTATTTAAAAATAAACAAAATAGCTTGTGTGGGAATTGGCGGTGAGGGTCAGACATATCTTGCAAAGTTTTTTCATTTACTGGGAGTAGATATTGAGGGTTCTGATATATCTGAGAATGAAAGAGTTAAAGAGCTAAAATCATTAGGAATTAGGATCAATCTTAAAAACCCTGATAAACCTTTTTCCAAAGATACTGATTTTTATATCTATACAAATGCACTTTCTGACGAGTTGAAGGAGAATCTTAAGAAACTAAACCCAGGAGTAACTGGAATTGAAGTTGGGAAGATGTATGACATTTTAGTAACAGACTATGAGGCAGGACGAATGTCTGAAAAAGTTAAACTAGCTTTTAATAACTCAGAGGTTGCCCCATTGTATGAACTTGACTATTCGAAGATGAAATACATCGGTGTTACTGGTACGGACGGAAAAACAACTACTACAACAATGATCTACCATATACTGAAGGACCAGGGATTTAAGCCCGCATTGATCTCTTCTGTTAGTGCAAAAATTGGAGATGAGGAAATTGATACTGGATTTCATGTCACTACCCCATCATCCCAAGAGTTATACAAACTTTTGAAAAAAGTTGAGGATGAAAAATGTACTCATGTTGTTATCGAAGCAACCTCTCATGGATTATCTATGTGCAGATTGGCTGGAATAAAATTTGATGTTGCAGTTTACACTAACATTACAAATGAACATCTAGATTATTTTGGTACTTGGAAAGGTTTATTTGAGGCTAAGTCTAGGCTTATTACTCGTCATCTAAAAGATAGTGGCTTTGCTGTGTTAAATAAGGATGACAAATCATTCTCTGGACTTTCCAAACTTACTAATAATTTCATCTCTTACTCTCAGAATAGTTTGGAGCATGAGCGAAGGGCAATTTGGTTGATGGATTTAGTTTCTGGTGAGGGTTTGTCATTTAAGTTTGGAATGAACTTCAATAACAAAAGTTTTAGAAATATCGAAGTTGATTTTGACCTTATTGGTGATTACAATATTTCTAACTCTCTTGCAGCAATCTCTGCTTGCCATCTATTAGGTATCGAACCTGATGACACTGTAAGTACATTATCTGGTTTTGAGACAGTGGAAGGAAGAATGCAGGTACTTCAACAGAGGCCGTTTCAGGTAATTGTTGACTTTGCGCATACATCAAATGCGCTTAGAAGCGCACTCGGGTCTGTTAGAGAACTGACAAAAAATAAACTTATTGTTGTATTTGGCTGTGCTGGTCAAAGAGATAAGTACAAAAGATTTGAGATGGGAAAAATTGTAGCTGAGCTTGCTGATATAACCATTGTTACAGCAGAAGATCCGCGAACTGAAAAATTGTCTGATATCAACGATGAGATAGAACGAGGATGGAAATCAGTAAAAACTCCAGGGAAAAAATTTATTAGATTTGATAATGAGAAGGATAACGTGGAATCTAGACGTGATGCAATAAAAAAAGCGCTCGATTTTGCTTCTGAGGAGGATACGGTAATTATTACAGGTAAAGCACATGAGAAGAGCTTGTGTTTTGGTACTGAGGAATATCCTTGGAATGATATAGAAGAGACTGAAAAACTTTTGAAATGAAATTTCCAAAAGAATTACAGAACGTAATTAAGAATGAACCTCTTTCAAGGTACTCAACAGTTGGTATAGGTGGTCCTGCTGAATATCTGTTTATTCCTCAAGATTTCGAAGAGTTAGAAAAAGCAATCCTTGTCGCAAGAAAAAATAGTATCCCGGTGACAATTATTGGTAAGGGAAGTAATGTTTTGATATCCGATTTTGGTATTAAAGGTCTTGTTATTGTTAGTGTAAAAGGGAAATATGAAATTCTAGATGATACAAATAATGTTACGAAAGTGTTATGTGACAGTGGGTTATCTCTTCAAAAGTTATCTGTTGAAATGTTTGAAAGGGACCTTATCGGCCTAGAAAACTTTTCAGGGATTCCATGCTCTATAGGTGGTGCAGTCTATAACAATATTCATGGAGTAGATTCTATGTTTGGTGATTTGATCGAGTGGGTAGAATATTTGGATAAGGACAATCATATTCAGAAAGTCACGAGAGATGAGTGTAAATTTGAATATGACAAAAGTACGTTTCAAGAAAATGGTGGAATTATACTCCGTGTTAGTTTATCACTGCAAAATGGAGATGGGAATTCTGCAAGGAAAAAGTGGGATGAAATTCGCAGTGGAAAACTTAAGGTTCAACCTCAGAAGAGTTTGGGATGTGTATTTAAAAATTTCTCAGAAGAAGTCGTTAAAAAATACAATCTCCCGACTCCAAGTGTGGGATGGTTTATAGAGCACAAACTTAAGATGGGTGGATATCGAGTTGGGAATGCAAGAGTTTCATCAAAGCATCATAACTTTATTGAGAATATTGGTAAGGCAATTTCAAAAGATTATCTTCATGTAATTAGAGATATTCAGAAGAAAGCAAAAAATGAGTTTGGGATCGAGTTAGAACTTGAGATACAGCTGTTGGGGTTTGACCATACAACTTAGTCTTCTTGAGGTTTATCCAGGAGGTTTTGTTGAGTGTTCATTTCATCTCCTGAAATTCGCAACACATCTTTATCAATTTGTCCAAACTGTTTAGTGGCACTGTTATATGAACTTACAGTTTTACCTAAATGGCTTCCTACTTTTTCCATGTGATCCTGGTAGTTTACCAGGTGTTTGCCAAGCTTCTTTACGTTTTTGATAACTTCTTTAACGGACTCTTCTACTTTCAATGCTTTGAGAGCTTGAAGAATAGTTTGTAGATAAGCAAAGAAAGTATTCGGGGAAACAATAATAACTTTCTTGCTGAATGCAAAGTTTATCAAATCCTCAGAGCTAACGTTTGTTGAGCCAACTTTATATACAAGGAGATTATAGAAAATACCTTCCGCGGGGATAAACATTATTGCAAAATCAGATGTTCCCTCCTCAGGTCTTATGTATTTTGATGTTTCTACAATTCTATTTTTTAAGTCCATCTTGAATTCCTTTTCTAATTTTTCTCTTCTATCTTTACTTGTTTCCTTTTGAATCTGGTTATATTTTTCGAGGGAAAACTTTGCGTCAATTGGAATTATCTTATCTCTAACAATAAGTGCAGCATCTACTATCTCCCCATCTTTAAATTTGTATTGCATTTTATAAGTGCCCTGTGGCATTACTTTGCTAAGAAGATCTTCTAAGAAATACTCACCTAGTATTCCTCTTTGCTTGGGGTTTTTAAGAATATTTTCGAGGGACTGAAGTTGAGTGGCAAACTCCACTACCCTTTTATTCGTGTCGTCAAGTTTTGTAAGTTTTTCTGTTACCTCACGGATTGTTTTTGTAGTGTCAGTTCCAAGCTGTTGCAGCATTTTTGTATTGGTACCATATTGCTTTTGAATTGCCTCATTTGTATCTTTCATCTTTTCAGTAAGTTGGCGGGTTAGCTCATTTATCTGGTTTTGAAGAAGTAGTATGCTTTTCTCATCCTGAGGATTCTTTAGTTTGTTTAGAATAGCAATAATTCCTCCTACCACAATAAGTAGAAGTGCAAAAAAAAGTATGTAGATAAGTGTTTGACTCATGAGAAAGATTATAGTGGAAAATTGGAATTGATGGAAATAAGGAAAGGGCTGTACTATTCAATGTCCGGAGTAAATCCAGCAATGAAAGCAATAGTACAGCCCACGGCTATTCATAAAGAAGTATGAACCATGTTTTTTTCATGGTTGTGACCCTCCCTTTCAGGAATACTTACTTTTGCCGACTGTTTGCGCTTTTATCCAGATTTTATGATTGGCTAGATAAAACCGCTGGTAAAAAAGTACCATTTTGTTCGCATTAGAACCTCCTTTTGGGTTTTGCGAACTTGCCAAAAATTCGGAGAAAAAAATATTCTCCTACTTAAAGTTCATCGGAAAACTGGGATGTAAGATCCCACCGGTAATCTATTATATAGGGTAAAAGGAGTGTTTTTCAAGTGGGAAACAGGAGGACTGTCCTTGGCAAGGCTGTTTTTATCCGCAATTCTGCACAAACGTTTTCATGAAGAGATTTTTAAGTGGTTTACCCTAGAATGTCCATTAATACTAAAACGACAATAAATATTGACATAATAGGAAACTATCATGGACAGACCCTGCCAAGGACAGTCCTCGCTGAACTACAGGCTACTCGTCACTCAACTCCAGGGCAGCTTCGTTATTTGCATTATCGTATGTCATCAACAATGAGTAATCGCCTTTTCCAGCTGTCAATAATCTTGAGTTAGCAATCGAAATATCGCTTTCGATCTCGAAGCCGTTTGCAGTTAAGGTTGATTTGAAGGTATCAATATTTGAGCTAGAAACGTTGTTAAAAGTTAGAATCCAAGATATTCCATCTTGGTACTCACTCTTTGTTGCATATTCAATGTCTCCACCTTCAAACTCTGGAAATGCACTTGGTATGTCAGTTGGCCATGAAGATACTTCTCCTGAGTAGTAAGATCCTTCCTCTGTTTCAATGGAAATACTTCCATCTTCCTGATCTATCTCAACGTCTGCATCTTCTCCGGTACTCTCCTCAATTGCTTCTTCCATAGATTCTTCTGTTGCCTGTTCAGCAAAATAGTTTGATACTGGATTTCCTGGAATATTGATAATTCCCTTGTAGTCAAGATAAACAGCAACTGCAAAAATGAATATGAGAGAGAGTAAACTTGCAATAACAATCAGGATTACTTTAGTATTTTTGTTCATGAATTGGACAGATCAATCTATTTATAACTCTTCCCCTCCCAGTTTACCATAAATCTTGTTATATATTTGATGGAACTTCTTGCTATCCTTGAATCCAAACAGCCTTCTAAAGTACGCATAAAGGACAAGATAGCTAATCTGAAAAAACTCTTTTCCATTCATTTTTTCGTATCTTCTTCCTGATGTCTCTATTGTCATTCCCACTACTCCATATTTTGCGCCTCTTTTGCTTGCCTTAAGAAAAAGATCAGAGTCCTCATGAATAAGTAGTTCCTCATTAAATTTTCCAATTTCTTCAAATAACCTTTTGGTAATTAACATGCAAGCCCCTGATTCTGACATAATATTTTTTAAGTGTCGTAGCAATACTTGATTGACCACTTTTGTAGTATTAAATCCAAGCTCAGCAATGATTTTCTTTACTCCCTTGTTGTTAAATTTAATAAAGGTCGTACCTATATCTAGCTCTCTTTTTAGGAAAGATTTAACAAAATTTTCTATAAATGTACTTTTCAGTAAAACCATATCAGCGTCAAGAAACAGTAACAAATCCCCTTTGGCAATTTTTGCCCCGGCATTTCTTCCTTTTGCGGGAGAGCCACCATTTACTATAATGCAACTATGCTCTTTTGCGATCTTTCTGGTTCGATCCTTAGAAAAACCATCTGAAACAATGATCTCATCAGGTTGCATGGTTTGATTTCCGATGGATTTGAGTAATCTACCTAAAAATTTTTCTTCTTGATATGTAGGAATAATGATGGATAACATAAATCTGGGATATTATATATTTACTTTGACCATTTTTCAAAATACCTATCTTTTAGTGAAAAAATGCATCCACAATAGTTTTGCTTGTAAAACCCTCTTGTTTTAAGGTCTTTAAATTTTCTAACTTTAACAAACTCTAGATTTTCCGTTTCTAAAGTCTTTGCAATTTTGGATATCTCTCTGTTATTTTGGAATTGACTTGTTAGTAATGTTGTAGAAAAAACTTGTATTTGTTTTTCTTTGCGTATTCAATTGTTTTATAAAGTCTGTGTTTCCAGCAAAGCTTGCATCTTCGGTGGTTTTGGTTATCTTCATTGAAATCTATTGCTTCAAACCATTTTTTGGGACTCCAGTCTGAGATTATTAATGTTAGATCATTTTGTTTGGCAATGTCTTTCAGGGCTTTAAGCCTTGCCAAGTACTCAGATCTTGGATGAATGTTGTTATTGTCAAAATACAGGGATATTTCATAACCATTATCCACAGAATGTACGAATTTCAGTGCACAGTCAGCACAGCAAGTGTGGAGAAGTAGTCTACTCTTCTGATTCTTCATCTTCTTCATCTATTACCTCCACGTCAGTTTCTTCAATAAGTTTCATCGGTTGGTTGCAGCATGATAGTTTGCCACCACCAATTTTTGTAACTATTACTTCATTACCACACTTTTCACAAGAATAAATTTGTCCTATCTGAGAGACTTTCATTTTTTGAATTTGAGAAATTATTTAGATTTAACGTCTTTTATCTTTCCCTTTTCGATATAAATAATTTTATCAAAAAGATTAGCATTCTGTTCGTCTTGAGTAATAAAGATTAGCGTTTGTTTTGGTCGGTGTTCAATAAGATTTTTCAGAATCCCCTTTCTAGAAAAACCATCTATTTGTGTTAGGCTTTCATCAAGTATTAGTATATGCCTATCTCTGTATACTGCTCTTGATATTGCAATTCTTTGCCAGTGACCAGAAGAGACCTGAATACCTTGACCTATTTGTTTCCCTAGTATTTGCTGCTCATCAATATCATTTTCATTCATCCATTTATCAATTCCAGTAATTTCTATTGCTTCCTCAAATTTCCTTCTTCTAAATTCTCTTTCTGGTTCTGAAAGAGTGATATTTTTTCTTACACTAAAGTCATACTTGATGTAATCTTCAAAAACTACAGCGACCTTATCTTTTAACTGTCCTCTATCAAGATTTCTTATTGAAATATCATCGATCAGGATGTCCCCTGGTCCAATCTTGTATAATCCACAGATAAGTTTTGCAATTGTGCTTTTTCCAGAGTTATCCTCCCCAACTATTGCAACTTTTTCTCCTGGTTCTATATTGAAAGAGACATTTTCTAGTGCGGAACTTTTACTTTCTGGGTACGAAAAATCTACATTGATAAACTCAACAGAAGGAACTTTAAGGGGATCTAGCTTTTGTGTGCCAGCAGTAATATCTCCAAATCCCTTGTATTCAAGAAGATTAAAGTAATCTTCGATATAGTAACTGTTATCCTTAATTAGGAATGCACGCCAGATTACTTTCCATGATGCAGTATAAAGGTTGTCAAGGTAATCGAAGAGGTATTTGAACTGACCTATTGTGTACCTTCTTACAATGGAGATCGGAACAAGTGATATCTGTACAATCCTAAGTAGCAAGTCATCAACAAAGCTAAGGACAGCTGCGAGCTTGTCCCCTTCCAGTCTGATATTGTTTTGAGCCTTGTCATATGCTGAACTTGTATCATTGTATGATTCGAGAAAAAACTTAAAGACATTATCTACTCTTAGCTCTGGAAAATTGTTTAGTATTAGAGATTGTTGATATATGTAGTCGAGAAATTGTTTTCTTGTAGCATTCTTATCTCTAAATTCCTTTAATCTTCTATTTGATTTGTATCTGGAGATGGCTTCTGGAAGCACAAAAAGTACAACTATAAGTGCCCACGGGGAAATCTGATTCAATATTATCCAGCCAGCACTGATTAGGACTAAGGTATTGTTAACAAGTTCTGTTACTTGAAGAAAGGTCTGCCATACAGCGTTTATTGAGTATGCCGGTACTGTTGTTGTAAGTTGCTGAACCTCGCTTTTTTCCACATCCTCCAAGTTAAGGGTTGATATCTTTCGCATCATATCCTCATATGATTCTGTCCAAAAGAGATCATAGAGTGATAATTCTGCAAAACTAATGACCTTTTCTGAAACAGTAACTACAGCTCTAATTAGGATTAAGATAAAAAAGTACTTTGCTAATCCAGATTCCCAGAATACTGAAGATGAAAAAGTATCATAGTTAGTTAATATGTTACCGATACTATCTAGGAGTTGACCAAGTACAAATACCATGTACAGGTTTAATAGTGCACCGATGTTCTTCGTTACGAAATATGGAATTCCGATTTTTAGATTAACGGAAATGACAGTTTTAAATGCTTTTATTGCAGATTTTACTGTATCTGGGGCATTTTTCTTCATGTTTTTTTATTATACCTTATCAATCGTTATTTTACTTTTGCTACTTTTGTTTTAAGTAGGTAAATACATTTCTTGCCGCTATTGCTCCCTCTGCTGAGGCAGTGATTATTTGGTTGAAGTTGTCGGAGTTTGTAGTAATATCTCCAGCTGCCCAGATCCCATCAATCTTTGTTTTTTGGCGTGGTCCCACCACGATATGTCCAGTTTCGTCGAGTTTAAGTCTTAATTTTGTGGAAAGTGCAGTAACAGGTTCTGATCCTATCTCTATAAACAATCCGTCAAGTTTTAGCTCATCTAATCCATGGAATTCTTTATCCAGAATAACGGATTTTACTTTATCTTTCCCTTTTATTTCTTTGATATTTGTATTGAAAATTACCGTTATTTTCTTATCTTTCATTACCTGATCAGCCCATACCTGCTCTCCTCTGAGTTTTGCTTTTCTATATATCTGATATACATGTTTGGTAAGATCAGAAAGATAAAGGGATGATGTATTTGCCGCATCACTTCCGCCCACTACTCCTACGGTCTTATCTTTAAATAGTGGTGCATCGCATGTTGTGCAGTATGCTACTCCTTTACCAAGAAGCTCATTTTCTCCTGGTACACTAAGTTTTTTTCTTTTTGCTCCAATGGCTAAGATTATTGTCTTAGCACTTATCTCCTTTTCGTTTTCAGTTTTGATGATGAAATGTCCTGCTTTTCCATTTATCAATTCAACTTTTTCAAATATTTCCTTTACTCTGTAATGTAAAGCATGATCTCTTATTTTACTCATAAGGTCGCTTCCAGTGATTGATATGTAAGACGGATAGTTTTCTATATGTGTTGCCTCTACTGTCTGGCCTCCAAAATTCTGACCGATGATGATATTTGAAAGTTTGTATCTTGAGGCATATATTGATGCTGTATATCCAGCAGGACCCGCACCAATGATAGCTACATCATACATATTTTGATACTAATCAAGTTAACAATAATTATTATACATGATAACACTTTGAATATTAGTTCAAGTTAAAGTATCATATTAGTAATAAAGTTTTAGGAATATTGTTATGGTTACAGATCCGATTCCAAAGACCGATTACGATGAGCGACAAAAGAAACAACTTAAGCTCGGTATAAAGAGAGCTTCAAAGGTTTTTAACTTGAGTTCGGATGGTGAGGTGGTAAAAAGGTTAGGTAAGAAACTGGGAGATGAAGAGATTGCTTATTTTTTGAGGAGGGAAGTTCTTACTGGAATTGTTCATATTTTAAAGCTTCGAGTTTCTGAAAAGCCTACTTCTGAGGAAGATGCAAAGAGCAAGCTGCAGGAAATAATAGGTGAAACTGATCCTGATTTTACTAAGCTTGTTGAGAGTGGTGAAGTTAGAGTTGAGCCAGAAAAGCATAATGGTGAGCCAGTTATACAGATTAGCAGAATTCTTCGTGCCGAGGATGACGATGTAAGTTAAATGACTTATTATGAGCAATAAATTGATGTATTAATAAAATGTTAGCTATGATTCTAGAAAATATTTTTTTAATTGCAATTATTGTCTTAGCAATAGTTGTGGTTTGGAAAATTAGCAAGACTGTAATTCATATGGTAATTGGGTTTATTTTGCTCGTAGGGATAGGTTTAGGGGTATGGTACGTATATAGACTTGGGTTTCCTGAAATTGCGCGGGATTCTGGGTATTTGGTGGTTTTTATTAATGGGTTTAAAGTGTTGCTTGAGAGAATTAAGGAAGCAGTGCTATAAATAATTTTTTATATACTGTCCATGAATAAGAAAATTCTTATTGCGATTTTTTCTGTTGGTGCTATTTTGGTTTTATCAGGAATTGGATATGGGGGGTACTATGTGTACAAAAATTACTATTTATCTGATGTTGATGAGGATGCAAGTTTAGAAGATGGAGATGATTTAGAGCTTGTTCCTTTGCAGGAAGACGATGAAGAAGAGGACTCGGATATTGGTAATGCTGTAGTTTATGAAATTCCAGAATTATCACTGTCAACAAGCTATGATGACACGGTATGTTCTTGGGAAACTTTTGGGACAAGTGATGGATCTACAACTCCTGCAAATGTGAGTGATTTGGTATATGAAGTTACTTGTTCTGTGAATACTATTGAAGGGACAGGAAAAATCATCATTAACCCTATCATGACTGGTGGTGGATATGGACTTTTTGCTATCGATATGGTCGGAGGTCTTTATTATGAAGAGAATGATGCTATGTTGGATCAGGATAGCTATATTGATTCTGAGGCTCTTCAAATCTCAGATCAGGCATGGACGAAAAGGATATTTGAATATTCAGGCCCTATTGGGTATTTCAATGAGGTTTGGTATTACCCTGAGGATCCAGATTATTCCATGATGGAGGGATTTGACTGGAATGGATTTAGTGTAATTATGGGTTATGAAATTAAGATCACCACATCCTACTCTGACGATGATGTAACTCAAATTCAGGGTGCACTGGATCAAGTGTTTGAAGGTTTGAATTGATGATTTTTAGTTGACATCGCTATTCCAAGACAATATAGTCTTTTGAGTTAAGTTGTGATTTACGACGAAATATGAAGGTACTTACTTTTGGAGCAGTATGGTGTCCAGATTGTCTCATAATGAGGCCAATTTGGGAGGAAATAGCAAAGGAAAATTCCTGGGTGAAAAGAGAATATTACGATGTGGATAAGAATCCTGATATGGCAAAGAAATATGAGGCTGTGGAAATTCCAATTTTTGTGTTTGTGGATAAAGAGGGAAATGAAATTGAAAGAATGCAGGGGGAATTTCCGAAGGAAGTACTCCTAGAGAAATTAAACGAGCTGAAAGATAGGTAATGAAAATTTTCCGAAGACTGTTATTAATAGCTATTTCACTTTTTGTTTTAATAACGCCTAATTTAGTCTTTGCTGGAGATAATAAGAACCCCGTTAACATTTATCTTTTTCATAGTCATTATTGTCCTCATTGTGGTGCAGAAAGAGAGTTTCTGAGTGAATATGAGAAAGAAAACGAAAATATTGAGGTCTATCAGTATGAGGTTAGGGATAAAGATAATTCAAGGTTGTTGCAAGAAGTGGCGGAGGAGCTTGATGTGAGTGCTCAATATATACCACTAACTGTGATTTGTGGGGAAACTATCATTGGATTTAATGAAAATGGTAGTACTGAGCAGAGAATTAAATCTCTTGTGGATGAATGTTTTGAAACTGGGTGTGAAGATCCTGTGAGGGAGATTCTTCTTAATAAGCCGGATGATGAAGGAAGGCAGTGTTCTGACTCTAGTGAAAATCTAGAAGATACTGAGAATTCTGTAACTCAAATATCAGATGAAGAAATGGATATTCCCATCCTTGGAAAAGTAAATCTAAGTGATTATTCGTTACCAATGATTACAGTTCTTCTTGGGTTCTTAGATGGATTTAACCCATGCGCAATGTGGGTGCTGTTATACCTGATCAGTATGCTTCTTGGAATGCAGGATAGAAAAAAGATGTGGTTTGTTGGAATTACTTTCGTTGTGTCTTCTGCAGTAGTTTATTTTTTGTTTATGACCTCTTGGTTAAATTTCTTTCTATTTATTGGATTTGTAAAATGGGTACGAGTATTAATAGGTAGTGTAGCAATAGCCAGTGGTGCAATACATTTGAAAGATTATTGGGATACCAGACCTGGATGTAAGGTCACAGATGTAGAAAAAAGAAAGAAGATACAATATCGTATCAATCAAATAGTTTCTGATAAGTGCTTCTGGATGGTCATTGTGGGTATTGTAGCCATGGCTTTTTCTGTAAATCTAATAGAGCTTGTTTGCTCAGCAGGATTTCCAGCAATATATACACATATGCTGAGTCTTTCGGATTTATCGACGTTACAATATTATTCGTATCTCCTACTTTATGTATTTGTGTTCATGATCGATGATCTTGCTATATTCTTTATCGCTATGATTACGCTTCATGCTACTGGGATAAGAACGAAATATAAGAGGGTCTCAAGTCTTGTTGGTGGCATTTTAATTCTTTTAATTGGAATTCTTCTTATATTTAAGCCGGAAGTATTGATGTTTTCATAGGTGTTTTTGAGGCTTGACCTCTGGTTTTTTTATGGTATAATGAAACGGGTAATTACCCATAAGTAAATTTTAATCTATACTACAATGCCAGTAAGAGATAGAACAGGACCTTTAGGTCAGGGACCCAGAACAGGAAGAGGACTTGGTCGTGCCAGAGGAGCAGGACAAGGACCAAGAGGTCTAGGTGGATCTGAAGTATGTGAGTGTCCAAAATGTGGGCACGAGGAGCCTCATAAAAGGGGTATTCCTTGCACTGAGGTCAAGTGTCCAAAGTGTGGAACACCTTTAAGAGGTAAGTTCTGCAAGTAAAACGGAATAGGCCAGCTAACTTATAGCGCGAAACGTACTATAAGTTAGCTGGCCGTATCCTTTAAATTTTGTTTGCTTAACTATCATGAGAAGACGATTTAGAAGAAGAATTGTTGGAAGGATAAATGACAGGTATTTTAAGCCTGCTGGTATACCATTGAGAAGCTTAGACGAAGTTGTAATTACTAAAGAGGATATTGAGACTTTAAGGTTAAGGTATATCGAGAAAAAGGATCAAAATGATGCTGCAAAATCTATGGGGATATCTCAAAGTCAATATCAAAGGGATATTACTAATACTCTATCGAAAATAACCGATGCAATGGTAAATGGTAAAGCCATTCGAATTTCATAAGTATTATGTATTTTAGTGGGAGTTTCTGTAGTTTTCTATTGCTGCTTTAATAGAATCTGAAGCGAGGTTAGAGCAGTGCATTTTAATCGGGGGTAGACCATCAAGAGCTTCAGCAACAGCTTTGTTTGTAACTACTAGTGCTTCATCAAGGGTTTTCCCTTTAATTAACTCTGTTGCCATACTGCTTGTTGCAATTGCAGCACCGCATCCAAATGTCATAAACTTTACATCTGTTATTTTATTATTCTTTACTTTAATGTACATTTTCATTACATCTCCACATATCGGACTACCGACTTCACCTACTCCATCAGCATCCTTGATTTCACCCATATTTCTAGGGTTGTAAAAATGGTCTAGAACTTTTTTACTATATTTACCTTCCATTATTTACTTTCTTTTTATATAAAGGCGACATTGATCGTAACTTCTTAATTATAGGAGGTAATACATTCGTAAGATAGTCCACATCTTCATTTGTGTTTTCAACTCCAAATGATAACCTAAGTGAGCCATGTGCTATTTCATGAGACAGCCCGATAGATAGAAGTACATGAGATGGTTTTAGTGAACCTGATGTGCATGCGGATCCACTGGAAGCACAAATTCCCTTTTGGTCTAACATCAAGAGTATTGATTCTCCCTCAATAAATTCAAAAGAGAAATTTGCATTTCCTGGTAGTCTTTGTTCTCTATCGCCATTTAATCTTGAAAAAGGTATATTATTTAGTACTTCTTCTATTGTTCTATCTCTTAGATGGACTAATTTTTCCACATATTTATCGAGATCTTTGGTTGCTAGCTCTATTGCTTTTCCTAACCCTACTATTGCAGGAACATTCTCGGTACTCGCTCTTTTCCCTCTTTCCTGCTTTCCTCCATGTAGGAATGAATCTATTTTTACTCCATCTTTGATATATAAAACACCGATTCCTTTTGGTCCATATATTTTATGCCCAGATAGTGAGAGTAAATCTACATTTAATTTCTCTACATCGACTGGTATATTTCCGACCGCTTGGACTGCGTCTGTGTGAAAGTATATCTTATGTTTTCGGGCAATTTTCCCAATCTCCTGAATTGGTTGGATTGTCCCAATTTCGTTGTTTGCAAACATGATAGAGATTAGAATTGTGTCCTTTTTTATAGATTTTTCCAGTTTCTTTATATCTACAATTCCATTTTTATCTACTGGAACATATGTAACTTCAAAACCTTCTTTTCCCAAAGTTTCGCAGGTATGTAATATTGCGTGATGTTCGATTTGACTTGTGATTATGTGTCTTCCCTTGTCTTTATTTGCATTAGCAATCCCCTTTAGTGCCCAATTATCAGCCTCTGTTCCAGAGCCTGTGAAAAATATTTCATTTGTGGTTGCACCAATTGATTTTGCTACCTTTTGTCTTGCTTCCTCTATAGCCGTTTTTGCTTCTGTTCCTATCGAGTAAATAGTAGAAGGATTTCCGTACTTCTGTGAAAAATATGGAAGCATAGCTTTAAGTACTTCAGGTTTAACTGGAGTAGTGGCTGCATTATCTAAATATATTGCTCTATTGATACCCATAAACAGTATATTAACAAGTTTATCAATGGTTTTCTATATAGGAGAAGCATGGAATTCAAAGATACTCTATCTTATACCTCGGCCTACAGTTTCATTCAGCCATTGTTTAATTAAGACATTTTCTTTTCTGCTTAGTTTTCCAGCTTTTAATGGTTTAGCAAGTATTGTCCGGTTAAGAATCCCCTGTTGTTCGAGAGTCATGGCTCCTACAGATTGTCGAGTAAATTTGTAAAGAGTTCTTCTTACAGCATCTTTTTTTGCTTGGGTCCATTCGGACCCTCTTTCACAAAGAATCGCTAGTAGAAATCTAACTAGTTCAAAAGGAGATGTGGTATCAACATATTCGCTTAGTTTATGTCTGTCTTCCCATTCATTAACTTCTTTATCCATAAATTCTGTGAGGTTTAGGGAGTCTTTTTGTTCGTTTTCCTCGAACAAATTGTTAGATTCATTAATTTCTTGCCATCTTTTAGCTATCCACAATTCAACCGGATTAGCGGGTTCTTCTTCAATATTTTGTTCAGAACCTAAAAGTTTCGCTTCAGGTGGTCTAAATCCTGTAATTCCTTCTTCCATATCTGAATTGTACTATAAGTTACTCTTTAAAGTAAAATATAAACGCTAGTTGTTGTTTCTAGGAAAGGGTTTTAACTTAGAAACTTTGATCCTTTAATAAAAAATCTCCATGGCTGGTTTATTGATTTTTTGGCCTCTTTCTCAGTTTTAGCTCTGTTAACCCCAAGGTTTATTCTTGGGCCTGTCCCAATTTTGATGTTTATGCTGTTTGGTTTATATAACCGAACTTTTGAGTCAGGGTTACAAATGAATAGTTCATTATCTTTTGGAGTAAGACCAAGTGCCTGAGATAGCATTCCTGGACCGCAGGAAATTCTATGGAGGTCGTTTCCAAAGTAGTTTCTCCTTTTTCTCATAACATCTATTCCTTTAAATGGTTGTATTGAACGAATGAATGAAACATCTGCTTTCCCTTTTACTCCTGTTACTATTGAAGTTATGGTATACAGTCCCATTATTAAGTATTCATAGAGATATCCGCCTTTTTCGTATTGTATGGCTGTTCTTGGAGTCGATTTTCTGTCATATGCATGAGAGGTGGGATCTGAGGATGGATATGCTTCAGTTTCGGTGATTATTCCTGAAACCAAATTACTTTCTTTTTCTGATACGACAATACACCCAAGCAATTCAGGGGATACCTGTAGGGATGACTGCATAAAGAAATCCTGATTAAGTTGAGTTCCGTACTCCATAGATGGAGTATATCATGAGGGGGACAGGCCCGGATTAGGACTGTCCCTCAAAAAGCCTTTCAAATCAGTTCGCAATTCCTTGTGATTATATGGGTATTTCAACTTTGGTTGTTTTAAAGGTGCTTTTTTTGGGAAATTTTGTGGATAACGGGGACAGACCCCGCCGGGGACAGGCCCTATTCTTACCAGGTGAAAATTTTTTCACTAGACATTAACATTTCTTTTGTGTTTAATCGGTTAAAATGCAAAAAATTCACAAACATCAGAAAGAAATACTCATGCAGCTTCTTTTTCATCCGCGTATTTCGTTTACAGAGATGAATATTGAAGATTTAAGTTCAGACCACTTTACATATCATATTAAATCTTTAACAAAGTTGGGTTTTGTAGCAAAAGATGATGTTGGAAAATATGTGTTAACAGTTAAAGGAAAGGAGTATGCAAATACCTATGATACAGAGAATAAGGTAGTTGAAAAACAACCTAAATATGCAGTATTCATAGTTGCTAAAAAAATAGAAAAAGGAATAGATTACCTGCTTATTCAAAGGAGGAAGAAAGAGCCGTATTATGACTATCAAGGGTTTTTGACTGGTAAGGTGAAATTTGGTGAAAAGCTTGAGGAGGCAGCAAAAAGGGAGCTTTCTGAAGAATCAGGTTTAACTGGAGATTTTAAGTTTAAGGGAGCTCACAGGGATATTGTTTATTCGAAAGACAAAAAACTACTTGAGGATAAGGTATTTCATATATTTGTTGTTACTGGTTGCAAGGGAAAGCTGAAAAAGACAGTTGAGGGAGGTGAAAACTATTGGCTGCCTGAAAAGGACTTTAAAACTCTTGATAAGAAGTATTATAATGAGGATGACTTGTATGAGTGTTCTAAAAGAGAGAAGATTTTCTTTAAGGAGGAGAGGTATTTTGTTGAAGAGTTTTAACGATGTCGGATTTGAATTTCATTTGTGTTTTTTACTGTAATCCATGCAGATATCAACCCAAACCCTGACTTATCTATATCGAATGGTTTGATCTTCCTTGGGTTAGTTAGATGAATCAGAATACAGTATTTCTTATTTTTTACATATTCCATTATTTCTTCTTGAATATCGGTTGTTCCGAAGTCTTTATGTGAATACTTTGTCAGTATGTCTTGAATCGTTTTGGGATTAAGGTTTTCAAACTGTTTGACCTTTGAAACTGTTGTTACAGCAGTAACAGGGCTTCCAGTATCTTTGAAATATACAATATCTCCTTTATGAATTTTGTTCCAAGGTCGGCTTCTATTTTTGTACCATCTCGATTCTATCGTCTTTTCTCCAGAAAGTATTTTTGGAATCAATCCCCACTCCTTTTTCATTATCGCGACATGGTGCATAAAAAGATTATATCAAAACTCTAGAATGTTGATTTTTGATGAGAAATACCATTATTGATTGATGTAGAGGAACAATTAGAAGGACAGATCTTGGCAAGGACAGTCCTCACCCTGTTGTGTTAAAATAACCTCGTTCAATAATTAACCGGGGAGTAGTTCAGTTGGCTAGAACGCACGGTTTGGGACCGTGAGGTCGCTGGTTCAAGTCCAGTCTCCCCGATAGGTCTTCGCATAAAGCTTCGACCTATGAATGGTTTGGCAAGCTCACCATTAAATAGTGAAAGACTTCACCTTTGATTAATTTGGTTGCCTGCACTCTCCCATTTACTCTATTTATGGCTTTTTGATAATATAATCCCCATATTGTATAATTATGACGGGTTTACAGAAGATTCCGATATTATTGATTGGATGAATATTGATCCCAGAATTGGGTCGTATGATTTTGTTTGCCTCAGACACAATTCTAAACATTTTTAGTGTAGAGTTTTTCGAGCTTTACATTTAAAGATAATGATTTAACTTGTTAGGACGGATTTTATGGCTGGAAAAACAGATATACTATTGTTACCTACGATAGAAAAATTTGATGAGATAATTAAAGGTATTCCAACAAATATAAAAGTGACAAAGGGACATTATTACGACCTTCAATTTTGTATTAAAGATGGTAAATCCCAAATATTATCTGGAGGTAAGGATATTAAGCAGTTTTCAACAGTCTGGCTTTCCTCGTTTTGGGAAATAAGAGATTTGGCCTATGCGGTTAGTCTCTATCTAGATCATTTCAATACTCCTCATACTTTTGTTGAAAAGAGCACATCTAAAGTCACTGATGTACTTGCATTCATTTATGGTGACATAAGGACTCCCAATACCTTTTTTATTAGCAGAAATAATATTACTGATTATACAGACATGATTGAGAAAACGTGTGGATATCCTCTAATTATAAAGGATATAAAAGGATCATTTGGAAAGCATTCAGCATATGTGAAAGATAGAAAAGAACTAATAAAAGAATTTTCACAATTACCAAAACATAGAAAGTATATGTTTCAAAAGTTCATTCCTAATGAATATGATTGGGGACTACTTGTTGCAAATGGAGAGGTCGTTTCTGGAGAGAAGAGCTATCCGAAAGAGGGTGAGTTCAGGAATAATGCACAAAGGGGAGCAAGGGAGGTCTTTGTAGAAATTGAAGATATACCCAAACAAATTAAAGACATGGCTGTGAAAGCAAGTAAGAGTCTAGGTTTAATATGGTCAAGAGCAGATATTATTGTAGATAAAAGCACCAATATTCCCTATTTATTGGAAGTCAATAGATGGCCGGGAATTACTTCTGGAACAAGTGAGGTGAGTGCAGCTCGACATTTTCTAAAATCACATTTATTCCAGAAATAAGTAAGCACTAAACGATTATTGAATAGTGACTTATCTCCTAGTAAATTCTTTCTCTATCTGATTAAATGATTGTTGTGAGAAAGAAAAAACATGTAATAAAAAAGAAAAAGGTAAGGCTTAGGAGAATTTTTTGGATAAATTTCAAGAAGTTTTTGTTTGTAGGTATTGTTTTGGCTACTGTAGGCGGAATTGGATATGTGGGGATTAAAAAAATCCTGTCTTTAAAGGATAATTCTAGGTTGAATGGGGATACTACTTTTACGTTGGAACAAAGCAAAGGCTCAGTACTTGGAATATCCTCTGTTCCTGAGTTTCCAAACTCGACGTTTCTTTTTGAGCAGCATTTAGATAATGATGTTGTACAACAGTTTTTAGCAAGAGGAAAGTCGGCCTATCTTCTACCTATCGATGCTGAATGGGAAGATGTTGTAGCCTTCTATAAAGAGGGTCTTGAAGAAAATGGATGGAGCCACGTATTGTCTGTAGCTCTTTCGGATGAAACCAAAATGTTTGGGGAATACTGGGTTATAGATAGTCAGGGCCTCAGAATTTATTCAAAGCTTGATGATGTGTGGTATGAATTAATATCTATAGAGCAGGCAAATACTGGTCTTGCAGACAGAGTTGCAAAAGACGAAGAACTCCAGATGTTTTTAGCTATGAACTCTGGAGAAGAGCTTCCCGAAAATTTACCTTGGAGTCTTACCTACTCTCCCGAATGGACTGCAGAGATTGGTAAGTCAAAATTGCTAGAAATTGAATTTATACAATTTGAAAACTCTGATGGTGATCAGAATTTGATAATAGAACCGATTGAGTTTGTGACCCTTCAACCCTTAAGGGATGTGGGTGTGGGATATATCGATACTGCAAATGAGTATAGAGATGAGCAGGACCAGTTTAAAGTAATATCTATAGACCCTGTTGAAGTTGCAGGTCAGGAGGCATATAGGTTTGTGCTGGAGTCTGAAGAGAATGATGGATACTATTGTGTGGTTGCAAACAGCCGAAACGATGTAATATATGTGATAAGAACTTTTACTGGGAGTGCATCCTTTTTTACTTATGTACTTTCTAATCTTGAGCTTAACGATGGAGAAAAAGATTAGCTGAGCTCAGAAGGGATCACTCTTTTAAGATTTGATAACCTAGGGTTTAAATTGGTGCATTAGTGCACACAATAAATCATAAACCCTGGAGCTCACCTTTTAAATTTTAGAAAAGAAAAAAATTAGGGAGACGATACCTAGTACTATTGTAGATATCCAATAGCAGGTTAGGACTATTAGACCCCATCGAGACAAACTCTTATACTTTCTCATAAATTCTTTGGTGTCTTTGTCGAAAATAATAATGATAGTTATGTAGGTTATTGGTATGAGAAATGTTATCCATCTTTGTTCTCCCTTTATTATGTGTATGGGCCCTAGGCTTGACAGTATTCCAATAAGGATTGGTAATATTGTTCTCAGGAAGAATTTTATAAACTTCCATAGTTTTTCTCCAATACTTAGGAGAATTTTGTTTAACGTGCATGTGTAGAACGTGAACAGTCTATCATACATCGAAACCTCCTTTTAAAAGAGCGTGAGCACAGTGATTATACTATAGGGCCATTAAATACGGAAGGGGTTGAGTAACTGAAGTTTTCTGGACGAAAGTGAGAGGAATTGACTTATAACTAGCAAGTTTATCCCGCTCTGCTGCGGGGGACTGTCCTTGAATACTCTACCTGAAACTGCATATTCTGGAGCTCTCCGCCTCTGGCGGAGGCGATAGAATCTATCGGTTTGAGTTATCAGGTCGTACTTTAACAGATAGACTCCACGTCCCCCGTACGGTGGGGTCCTCTGAGATGCCAGTAATTTAAAGTCGGGGGTATGGTCTATACCTTGAATTGTTCAAGGATGGACTCAACTTCTGGGGTGAGGTTTATTCCATTTTTTAATTTCATCGTTCGAGTAGTGTTGCCTTTTGCGATGAATATCGTGACTTCATCCTTACCTGGGTTCTGTTTTAATGCCTTTTTAAGCTCCTTTAGCTGTTGTTTGTCTGAGTCTGGATCTATCTGTAGAAATATTCCTTCAGACTCTTTTTTTGCTATTTCCATATCTACATATTCAATTGAGTCAATGATTATACTTCTCTCTCCCTCCCTGATGTTTACCTTTCCAGTAAATATCATTGGGGTGTTCTCTGCTAGCATATCGATAACCTTTTCGTAGATACCAGGGAATAGTATTGCTTCAATCGTTCTGCCTGTCCTATCCTCAATCTCAATAAACGCCATGCTCCTATTATCCCTTTTGGTAGTGATTCTTTTTACGTTCGTGATCAAGCCGGCCAGTGACACTGGCGTATTTGAGTTCATCTCTTTTATCTGAGAAATCTTTGATGTACCCGACTTAATCAAATAGGGCTTTATCTTTCCTAGTGGATGAGCAGTAATGTACATACCAAGGAGCGACTTTTCCCACTCGATTTTTTCGCTATCTGTAGCTGGTACAACTGTTGGTAAGGGAGATACCTGAGTGACCTCTTTTCGGTCTTTTTTGCCCAATGAGAATATGTCCATCTGACCATCTTTGTGAGCATCTTGTTTTGATTTGTACCTTTCATATAAAGCAGGCAATGCTGAAATTAAGGAATTCCTTTCCCCAAATTGATCAAATGCTCCAACCTGAATTAAGTACAAAACAGACTTTTGATTTACATGATCAAGGGGACTTCTATTTAGGAAATCATCAAGATTTTTAAATTCCCCGTCCTTCTCTCTTTCATTTATTATTTCCTGGATCACTGCCCTTCCTAGATTTTTTATCCCCATTAACCCAAATCGTATGTTTTTCTTGTGTTCAATAGAAAAGTCAGCATTACTTTTATTTATATCTGGAGGAAGTATTTTTATTCCTTTTTTGTTGCATTCTGCAATTATTCTTCCAACCTTGTCGAAATCCTCAATCTCTGATTTTAAAAGTGCAGCAGTGAACTCTACTGGATAATGAGCTTTAAGATATGCACTTTGGTATACAACTAGACTATATGCTGCAGCATGTGCCTCGTTGAAAGCATAATTTGTGAAAGGAATGAATAACTCAAATACCTGCTCTGCTGTGTTTTTGTCCATACCATGTTTTATGAGCCTTTTAATGAGATCATCCTTCATCTCAAACAGTATCTCTGGTTTCTTCTTACCTGTAGCCTTTCTTACTGTATCAGCTTCGCCCCAATCCATACCCGCTAAATGAATCACTGCTTTAATAATATCTTCTTGATATACAAGTACACCATTTGATTTTTGTAGGAATTTCTTCATTCTTGGATCGATATATTCAATCTTTTTCTTTCCATGTTTTCTATCGGCATACTCTTGTTGGTTTTGATTAGGTCCTGGACGTACGAGAGCAAGAGCTGCTGATATGTCGAATATATCTACTGGTTTTAAAACCTTGATAGTACTTTTCATGGGACCGGTTTCAAATTGAAATACACCTTCCGTGTCTAGGTTTCTTATTAACTCAAATGTGTCATTATCATCTAGTGGTAAGCTGTTAACATTTATGTCTTCCCCTCTCTCTCTTTTAACAATTTTTACAGTTTCTGCTATGGTATCAAGGTTTGTAAGTCCAAGGAAATCCATCTTCATAAGTCCCATATCTTCGATGGAGTCCATTTCGTACTGAGTAATCATTCTTCCGTTTTTTCCTAATGAGTTGTCCCAAATTACTGGTACATAATCGGTAATTGGACCAGGTGTGATGAGAACTCCGCATGCGTGTATCCCCTGGCTTTTGGCTACCCCTTCGATTCTTTTAGCCGTGTCAATAAGTCTTGCTGCATCTGAGTCCTGTCTAATCAATTGGTCAAGCTCTGGAACCATCGTTAAAGCTCTATCTATGTCTACCTTTGCTAGTCCCTGTCCCGAAGGCGGGATCAATTTTGCGATTTTGTCTACATATCCAAGCGGCATTCCGAGTACTCTACCGGCATCCCTAATTGATCCTCTGGCCTGCATTCTTCCAAAAGTAACAATATGGGCAGTGCTTTTTTTTCCGTATTCTTTTATTGCGTATTCAATGAGTTCTTCCCTTCTTGAGCTTGCAACATCTAAGTCGATATCTGGGGCTTTAGGCCTTAGGGGGTTAAGAAATCTTTCAAACGCAAGATCAAAATCTAGTGGATTTGCATTTACGATGCCAAGAAAGTATGAAAGTAGACTTCCTGCTGTTGAACCTCTGGTTGTAAGTGGTACTTTGTTCTTGTGTATCCAGTCGGTAAACTGAGTAACCATGAGCATATATTGGGAAAACCCTTTTTCTGTAATTACCTTGTATTCATACTCAAACCTTTTCTTTTCTTCTTTTGTTAAATCTCTTTCAAGCTTTTTCTTCCCTCTCCCTATGGAGAGATCATATAAATATTTGTCATAGTTGCCTTTATATTTAATAGGAATTGGTGGTTTAGGTAGTATCCAGTCCTTCATATCCAGGTTGATATTGCATCTTTGAGATATTTCCTCAGTAGTTTTAATAGCTTCAGGTAAGTCTTTAAATAGTTTTTTCATCTCTTTTTCGTCTTTTAGGTACAGTTGATCTGTTTCTAACGTGAGATGGTCTTCATCAAGCCTTTTTCCTGTGTTAATACACATAAGAACCTCTTGCGCAAAGGAGTCTTCTTGGTTTGTGTAGTGAGAGTCACATGTTGCTACAAGTGGAATCTTAAGATCTTTTGAAAGCTCAACTATCTTTTTGTTAATCTTTTCTTGATTTGGAATTTCGGTTCGCATTATTTCTAAATAATAGTTGCCTTTGCCAAAAATCTTTTCGTGATCCTTTGCTGACTTACTTGCTTCCTTAAGCTTATTTGCCCATATCTTTGAAGATATCTCCCCTGCCATGCATCCGGATAGTGCAATCAGTCCCTTACTGTATTTTCTAAGAAGTTGTCTATCTACTCTTGGTCGGTAATAGTATCCTTCTGTAAATCCTAATGACACAAGCTTAATTAAGTTGTGATAACCTTCGTCATTTTCTGCAAGTAGTGTGATGTGGTATGGTTTTTCATCAACTTTAGCAACTTTTTGTTTTCTTCCTCTTGGGGCGACGTACATTTCACATCCAATAATTGGCTTAATGTTGTGTGATTTGCATTCCTGGTAAAACTTGTGTGCACCATACATTACCCCATGATCTGTTAATGCTAGTGATTTAAATCCTTTATTACCCGCCGCTTTAACAAGACTTTTAATCTGTGGCAGTCCATCTAAAAGTGAAAACTCTGAATGGACGTGAAGATGCGTGAACATTCTTTTTCATTCTACATAACTTTATTAGCTTTATCAGCAATGGTGTAGTTTTCGTCGATTAATAATCTTTTTTAATAGGTCTACTTTGACTGGGGAAGAAATACATTAGCAAAAGCCTGGTAATTATTAATTGAAAATGCCGCCTATTTCCTATAGACTGAAAAGGATGAAATTACCTTTTAAAATAAACATAATACAAGTAGTCACAGGTGTTTCGCTCGTTTTTTGGGGAGTTTCCTTTTTCTTGCTAGTAAAACCGAGAGTTGCAGAAGCAGCTGTGCCTTTCTTGATAGAACAAATTGACAGTTTCAGCCAAAGGGAGGAAGGGGTCGAACTTGACCCTATTTTGAAGTCTGAGGGTGGTACTATGACAGGACCAACTTCCTCTTTTTACGCCACTAGATTTGGTTCCCAGGAAGGATTATATGGTGAACTAGTAACCTCTGATACAAGAGTTATTGCATTAAACTATTTTCTGCTTGACTATGGATCCCCTATGGCTCCTTATGCAGAAACCTTTGTAAGTGTCGCTGATGAGGTGGGGCTTGATTGGAGAGTTGTTGCTTCAATTACTGGAGTTGAGTCGGCATTTGGAAGGTTGATACCATCAGGTTCGTACAATGCTTGGGGATGGAGAGGAGGAGAAAATGGGAGTTACAGCATTTTTGAAAACTGGGTTGATGCAATATCATTTATTACAAGGAGGATTGCTGTAGGTTACGGAACTGATATTGATCCTTTTGCTATTGAATCCACATATTGTCCTCCTTGTGGTGCAACAGGACAACATGCATGGGCCAACGGTGTATCTAGGTATATGACCTTACTTGAGGAATACAGAGGAGACTTATGAAGTCTATAACTAAGCTAGTTTACATTGTGTTAGTAATAGTCGAGGTTACTCTGATTTTAAGGTTTATTTTTTTACTAGTTGGTGCTAGTGAGGTTAACTTTATTGTATTTGCAATTGTTCAATCAAGTGGATGGTTTATTTATCCGTTTAAGAGTGTTCTTGACGTCGATTGGTCAATTGGAAAATTCTTTATTGATATTGACGCATTAGTATCTCTAGTTATTTACATGGTCCTTGGATTTGGGATTGCAGAATTGATAAAAGTGCTTTCATATGGGAGTTAATTTGGTGTAACCTCTGTGTGATATAATCTTTATATGGTAATAGTTGATTTTAAAAAGAACTCAGGTTTATCTGTAGGGTTTGATGGAAATGACCTCCAGCTTCAGGAAAATGGGCTTGAACTTGCGTCAAAAGAGGAATATTCGATTCACGATGTTCGTTCTCAGCTTTTGAATCCTGCGCTTACATGTCCAAACATTTTTTACTACCATTTTAGAGGTGTAGATAGGAAGTCCTTATTAAAAAGAAAGGGCCTAAAACTTGATATTCTTGTTATGCCTTCAAATCTTGCTGGAATTGAATATGTAAAAACCAAGGGGATTCGAATAAGGAAATATCCAATTCTAATTGATGCAATACATGGATTTCTTACAGTTCTGATCATGAAAAATCTCGATAACCCTACTCCAGACTCACCCATTGTTTCTGGTGTTGTAAAGTTAAGAAAGGGAGAAAAATATGTAATTCCTCCCGATTGTGGATTTATCTTTGTAAATGTAAAGCAGCAGTTGTGTGCCCTATCCATGATTTACAGTGATAAGTTGAGGTTGGAGGGATGTTTTGATGATACAAGAGGTGCAACAAACTATTTGATTAGAAAGAATGCTAGACAAGAAATTGTTCAAAATCCATTTTTTCGATTTGTAAAAGAAGTTAGGATGGATAGGCCTGGTAAAATCTATAAAACTTTTAACCTTACAGCAAAGACACCCATCTTTAAACAAATACTGAGAAAGTATCAAAGGTTTAAGTGGTTACATAATAGTGAACTTGTGGATTGGGATAAACTGCTTCATACATTGTAATGCAACTCAAAAAAATTATTACAGTATCATTTTTCGTGGTCATATTTACCTTATTGGCAAGGGGTGTTTGGGGGTTTGAGGATGCAAGAATATATACTGATTTTACTTCGGAATATGTTGTAAGTGATGAAAATACAGCTGAAGCAGAGATGACTATCACGTTTACTAATGAGGGTGAGGTTTCCTCGATTTTATCGAAGTATAACTTAAATATTGGAAATATTGACCCTTTAAATGTTGAAGTTACTTATAGTGCTGAGAAAATTCCATTTACTATGTACGAATCTAATGGAATTATCATTCAAATGAGTCTCGGAGAAATACTTTTAAGTCCAGATACTCCAGAGGAAGTTGTAGTGAAGTATGATGTGAGTGAATTTTTTGTATCGATCGGAGGTGCATATGATGTTGCACTTCCCATATTTGACCGTGCTACTTCCACAAGTGGTGGTAGTGTTGATTTAAGGTTTCCCAATTCGTTCGGATCAATAAGTTACTCAAGTATTGATTATACTTTAGAGGAGGGAGAAACTTTTTCAACGTACAATTTTGTTAGTGATGAGGTTGATTCGGTCTATGTCTCTATTGGTAATAATAGGTGTTTTTCGTTGAATATGGAGAGGGTGTTGGAAAATATGACATCTGACTATGTAACTCAGGAGATTCTTCTTCCTGTGGATTCTGCTGGTCAAACTATAGTGTTACAGAATCTCTCGCCTTTTCCTGATAGTGTAAACATGACTGACGAAGGTAACCTCTTTCTTGTATATAACATTGCTCCGGATGATACTATTTGGGTGAGAATTCAAGGAGTTGTCGTTTCCAAAAATGTTGAAGAATCAAGTTATTTACTATCGGCGGGTCAAAAGGCAGTACATCTGGATACCAGTATGGCATTGTGGAAAATCACCGATGAGAATATCCTGGCCGCGATGGAAGAACTAGATGATGGAATGAGTACTTCTGAGAAGGTGGGTTGGACATACGAGTTCTTGATGGAAAATCTGAATCTAAGTGATGATTTCAGAGATCTTCATTCTTTTGAGTATCGAAAGGGTGCTGATATAGCATTACAAACATATAAGAATGCCTCTGCAGAAGATTTTGCAGACTCATTTATTGCTATTGCTAGAATACTGGATATTCCATCTCGTGTAGTTTCGGGATATGTATTTCCCTATACTGTCGGTGGTAGCCGCGTTGGAATATACCATGTGTGGCCACAGTATTGGTCGGAAAAATATGAGTGGATATCAATAGATCCTGCATACGAGTTGTATTCCGGATTTGAACAACAAGATTGTACTGGGCTGAATAGAGTTATTATGGCTGTTTATCCGAGCAGTTTAAGTGATATTGATTTTGAGGGGAGCTCAAGTGAGATGTTCTTTACGGAAGAGATGGTAGAAAAGGTAGTAGATCTTGATGTGGAAATCGAAATAGAAGATGAAATTCAAGCAGGTAGGTCAGAAAGTGGAAGTATTACCTTGTTTAACAACGGTAATACCGTCATAAAAGAGATAAGTTTTTCTGATTTAGGGGGAGATCTTGAGATTGACATTGATGATGGGAGTGATAGGACTGTACTTCTGCCCGGTGAATCATTTGATTATGATTTTACAATTAGGGTAAGCGAGTGGTACTTGTCAGGAAGTAAAAAGATTAAGCTTGAAGTGCTGTCTCAAACTGCAAACGGGCAGGAAAGAAATAGTGCTGAAAAAACGGTAAGCGTAATTCCCCTGAAATGGGCAGAACCAGTAACTTGGGTGATTACTTTTGTACTCTTCTCTTTCTCTACCTGGCTTTTGTATGTTATATACAAGGTAGTGAGAAAATACTTTCCGGTATTATCCTCTAAATTTAAAAAGAAATAAAATTGGAGTTATACATACTTATTGTTGCAATTATTGTTTTGTTATTTGTGTTAATCCTTGTTGGCGGGGGTGCTCAAAGAAACAAGGATCTGATAAAGGCAGAGTTGCCGGTTGCGGAGAAGTTGGTAAAGGGAAATATCTCTCAAGTAAAAGAAGGCATAATGAAATTTGATAATATATTAAACAAATCATTACAGGCAAAGGGGTTTCGTGGTCAAACATTGGGGGAGAGGCTTAAGTCCGCAAATAGGTATTTTAAGTGGAACGATTACTCTGGTATATGGGAGGCACATAAGTTAAGAAACAAGATAGTTCACGAGGACCATGATCCAGGTGGCACTGAGATCAAAAAATCAGTAAAATACTTCAAGTTGGCGATTAATAAACTACTTAAATGAAAAGGGTATTACTTATTACAGCTGTAATATTTTGTTCGATGCTATCTTTTGCTTATGCAGAGGAAATTGATGAGGACTCTCCTGACTCTGAGTATGTAAGTATGGAGGTAAATGTGGGTTTGCAGTCAGTGTTTACAAACGAGATCCCACTGATTGTCAGTTTTACACCTAATACTGATTCAAACAAGGCGTCCATCGAGTGGGTACTTCCATATGATCTTGAGTCTGACTCAGATTTGAAGCAGTGGTTCCCAGTGGAGAAAGGGACTGAGTATGAAGTAAAGGTGTGGGTAAGCCCTGAGGAACCGGGTAGGTACGAAGTGCCAATAAATGTAGACGTATGGCTTTATAATTCTTCACATATAAATACAAGGACTCTAAGTTTTGAGGTGGATGATTCACTCAGAGTTAGTCCTGTACCATCTGAGTATGTAAGAAACTTTGTTCTTAAGTGGGTGGCAATGGTGATATTGTGTGTTGTTGTAATATTTGTATTATGGAGATTGTGGGTTATTTTTTTCCCAAAGTTTAAGAAATGGTTAGAGGAGTAGAAAGTATAAAAAAGTTTTTTTCATTTTTGTGGTATAGGTATTTTAAAGCAAGTACCACAAACTTTATTATTTTTTTACTGGTTCTTGTATTTGGACTATTATCAATACTCATGGTTTACAGATATTGGGACAGTATTATGCTTGCAATTCCAGGAGTAGTAAGTCACGATGAATATAATGAACTGACGGATCAGAAGAACGAATATATTAATCAAAATGCTGGGTTGCTTTCTGAAAACGCTGGGCTTGAGGTAGAGCTTGCTGATTTAAGTGATAATGAGTATTCCCAAAGAGCTGATATATACAATGAGATAATCATTAATCTCCAAGAGGTGATTGAGAATATTGGGGCGATGATTGCGTATGGGGAGCAGTTTGTGGATATGCAGCTTCCAGTATATGTGACTCGATATGTGGAGCTATCTCAAGAGTTAGATGAATTGAGGCTTCAGGCCTCTCAAAAGTCACTTTTAATTTCTCAAGCAAGAAAGGATCAGAACGATTTGAATTGGAAAAGGGATAGTTTTGACTTGTGTCTTAATGAGGTTGGTTGGAATGGTGATGATTCAACTATTAACAGCGAAATTTTGGTCTGCATAGACAAAATTGATATAGCGATTGAGTATGTGGGTTCACTTGAGGCTAATTATGAAGTGAGTCTTGAAGACTTACATACCTATTTTGCAACGTTAAAGGAGCAATGGACTGCAAGTGCAGATTACTACTCTGCTCTTTCTGAGAGTAACTATACAAAAGCAAATGAATACGATGAGGTATTTGCAGAAAAAAGAAGAGAGATAGAGGAAAGTGACCTGGAAGAAATTTTAGTTAACTTCAGTACTCTTGTTGTACTCCCTGCCTCAGATGAGTTTGCAGAGATCAGTGAGCAAGTTGCCTCAAAGCAAAATGAGGTAGATATTTGGTATGAGGAGAATATCGAAAAATGAAGACCAAGTGGGATTTAAAACAGCTTTTTCCTGATGGAAATATTGAAGAATATACTGAGAGAAAGGTAAGAAAATGGAAAGCATTTGCGTCGAAGTATCGAAAGGATAAAAGCTTTTTAAAATCTCCCCCAAAATTAAAGGAGGCTTTGGATGAGTATTGCAAACTGCGCATTGTATATGATACTTATGGTCTTGATAATTTTTATTATAGGTTGGCATCCGATCTTAAACTTGATAATTCGGATTTAAAGCAAAAAGAGAAGAAGCATTATGATATTTCATTAAATTTGGCGAACCAACTAGAATTTTTTAGTTTAGAGCTTGGGAAAGTAAGCAAAGATAGGCAAAAAGAATTTCTTCGATCGCCTCTTCTTTCTGAATACAAATATTTCCTCAAGAGGCTATTTGTAGTATCAAAATATTTTCTTCTTGAAGAGTCGGAAAAAATAATGAAGTTACTTTCTACTTCCTCCTATTCTAACTGGGTACGAATGACCGATGAATTGCTAAATACAGAAAAAGCTTTAGTTCATAATTCCAATGGAAAAAAAGAGGAGATTAGTTTTAGTGAGTTAACTGAAAGGATAAATGATCCTAGGAAAAAAATTAGAAAAGAGGCCGGTAAAAAGTTCAATGAGATTCTTGAGAAGTATTTGAAGGTTGCAGAGTATGAGATAAATTCTATTCTTGATGAAAAAAGAGTATCTGACAATTTAAGAGGTTACAAATATCCGGAGGAGACAAATCATATAGTAAATGATGTAAGTACAGAAATGGTTGGTAAACTAGTTGAAGAGGTAACAAAAAGAAATGACCTATCTCATAGATATTATGAACTTAAAGCAAAATTGATGGGTAAGAAAAAGCTTGAGTATTATGAAAGAAACGTTCCTCTTGGATCAGTTTCAAAAAGGTATTCGTTTACTGAAGCTTCAGATATTGTAGGTAATGTTATTAAACAAGTGGATTCTGGATTTTATCAGATATACAGTACCCTACTTTCGAATGGACAAGTTGATGTATTTCCTGAAGTAGGAAAAAAGAGTGGTGGGTATTGTGTAGGGAATACAATATCCTCCCCTATTTTCATTCTTCTAAACTATATTGGAACTTATAAAAATGTTACAACACTTGCACATGAGATGGGACATGCTATCAATAACGAGTTAATGAGGAATATTAAAAACCCTTTGTACTATGGAATTTCTTCAATCACCCAGGAGGTATCAAGCAATTTTTTTGAGGACTTTGTGTGTGACGAGGTTTCTAAGTCACTTTCTAAAGAGGAGCAGCTAAATGTCCTTATGGAGAGATTAAATTCTGGAGTGTCTTCAGTTCATAGACAGATTGCATGCTATAAATTTGAAAGAGATTTGCATCGAGAGTTCAGAAAAAAGAAATTTCTCTCATATGAAGATATTGGAGCTTTATTTTCTAATAAAATGAAGGAATATATGGGAGATTTTGTAGATCATCCTAAATATTCGCATAATTGGTGGTTGTATTGGAGACACATAAGGTTATACTTCTACGTATATTCTTATGCAAGTGGTTATCTTATTTCTTGGTATATGCAAAGGCAGGTGAGGAAAGATAAACAGTGGGTTAAGAAGCTAAAAAAATTCATGAAGGCTGGAAGTTCAGATAGTCCAACTAATATCTTAAAGTCTATTGGAATAGATATTGAATCTGGAGAACTTTGGAAGGAAGGTCTTGACGAAATGGAGGGTATGCTTGAAAAGGCAGAAAAACTTGCAAAAGAGCTTGGGAAAATATAGCTATTTTTCGTTTGGCGCAATTCCTGTGTAGCTTTTCTTATTTTTTGGATTGTGAACTCTTGCTCCCTTAATGTATATATATTTTGACTCATCCCTTTTGTTACTCAAGTTGCCTACTCAAAATGTTAAATCCCTTTTTTAGCAAAATAGAGTAATGTTATGGAAGTATATATATTGGGAGTGGTTTATGATCGGGGGAGTTTCTTTATTTTTTCAAGCTCTTTGTGAACATTGCTTAATGCCTTTTCAATACGTGAGAGTTGTGACTCTACTGCATAATCTTCAGAATTACCTTTGATGAAATAGTCTAGTGGTTTGTTTAGCTCCTCTGCAATCCTTATTAGTGTCTCAAGTGGTGGAATTGTCCTGTTTGATTCATAAGCACTTACAGCTTTATCGGAAAGACCCAAGGATATACCAAGGTCTTTTTGTGAGACATTTTGTTCTTGTCTCGCTTTGCGAATTTTATCGCCTAGGTCGTCCAGCATATCTACGCGGATTATATATCAACTATATCAAGAACGAAAGATACCGCTAAAAGGACTTTTCCTTTTTTTAGGTTTATTGTTTAGGTTATCAGTAAAAAAGGGGGCAGGAGGTAGCTCTGGCAGGCCTTCTTCTTTTGGTATATCGCTAACGTCAACATCTGAGCTGTCCTTAGATATTTCATTGTTGTACTTAAATGTATCTGGTGATGTAATATCTTCAGGTTCAGATTCCACTTGTTTTCTTAATTGTCTGATGTATCTGTTTTTTTCTTTGAGTAAGTTGTTAACCTGTTTGAACTCCTCAAGTTGATCTTTTACCTGCCCTTCGAGTACTTTTACTTTTGCCTTATGACTTCCTATTTCCTCTTTGATTTCGTCGTATTTGTTTCCTTTTTCCAATAGGTCTTTGTGTTCTTTCCCATTGAGAAGCTGATTTCTAATTTCGTCTTCTCCCATCGGGCTAAATCTATAATAGCTTAAGTCCCTATTGTCTGGCTCTCTTCCAAGTACTTCTTGAAAAACCTTTTTAATCAGTTCTGTTTTGTCTTCGCTACTACCTTCAGTTCTTGAAGGAAAGCCAAGATCCCCAAAGCCATTTGATCCAAATGGAAAACCTGGTTTAGGAGGAATGGGTGAAGTTTTATTAGCTGGTTTGGAAGGTGGTTGTTTTCTAGGAATTTGCTTTAATTGAGAAGGTTTCTTTGAAACAGATTTTACGGCATCACCTTTTGGTGACGGGAACTTCACATATCCGGAAGTTTTAGTTGGCTTGTTGTTTTTCATTTGTCGTTGGCAGTTAATGCATTTATATTATATTTGCAGCCTTTTTACAAGTTTAACCTGCTATATATCAGAAATCTTCTTAAAATATTTTATTCATTACCGTTTAACTAAACCTTGTTAGAGGAGGAATTCCTTGTAATGGTAAGCAGCTTATTGACAATTAATGAGGTATCTTATAGTATTCATTTGATCTTAAAAAATGGAGGTGCTTATAGAAAAAATGTAAGGCCGGTCCAGCGGCCAAAATGTGACTTTACTGGACTATGAGGATAATCATCGCAAACCTAGAAAAAAAATGTTGAATTTGGGTTTTGATTAATTCACACCCTTAAATCCTCGAGATCCTTTTTTATAAAGGAAAAGGTGTGAAGTTTTACCTTCGTTTTTTTTGAGGCTAGCCTGGTTGTATTGAAACGCGCCGGTTTTTTTATACTTAAAAATCCAGGCTGGTCTCTCAAATTTTTGGAATCTGTTTTGCCTTAATCTAGGATTCTTTTTATTCTTTCAATTGCTTTTGGCAAATTTGGGGTACCCTGTCCTACTGGGTAGTACGAGGGGTAGATTTTGTAGGTTTTTGTGTCAATATTTATTGTTTCGTATTCATTATTTATGTAGTTTGAAACCGATATGGGCTTTTCCAGTAAGGTAGAACTTACTACGTTTCCAAATGTTATTATTATTTCAGGATCAAGTATTAATAACTCCTTTTTTGTGTTGTTAACAAAATCTTTAAAAACTTTTGACTTAATGGTTCTAGCGTCTGGTTGGGTGCATTTTGCAATATTAGTGATGTAAAGTGATTCGTTTGAAACCTCTGAATAAAGTTCTTCAGCAAATCTTTCAGTCCATTGATTTGGTTTGTAAACTTGTGCTCTGTAAATAATCTCTTTTCTTCTAATGAGATCAAGTTCAAACAGTAGTTTCCATACTTGTTTTGTACCGATCCATGGTGCGCGAATTCCTTTCCAGCTGGAATGAGCCGATATGTTTCTTGCAGTAGGGTTCATAAAAACCATGCATATTCGAGGATTCTTAGTACGACCTGCCCCATAAATCGGAAAAAATCTTGAGTCTCCATGTCTTTTGTGAAGGGAGTTAATTTCGTTGAATAGCTCTTCAAGCTGTAGCATGAAATGATTATATCAAGAATTTCTTTAAGGAATATCAGCTACTTACAATTTCCAAAATCTTCTCCCTTATTTTTTCCTTAAATTCAAAAAATGTTCTAATTCAAATGTGAATGAAACAGTTTTCTAGTCTTAGTTATTTTAAGATAAAAAATGTGAATGCTCTATATCCAACGCCTATCCATAAAATGACAACAAGAAATGTGAGTAGATAAAATAAGAACCCCTTGAGATATTTCCAAAATGATTTCATGACATTATTATTGTACATATTATACTGACAAATGCCAAAATGCTGGAGCAAGATCTAAGTTCATTATCAATCACTTCGCTCCTTTGGAGCTTGTTCTTGAATGAGCGTAGTATGGAGCGGGAGACGGGATTCGAACCCGTGACCTTCTCCTTGGAAGGGAGACATTCTAGCCGCTGAACTACTCCCGCTTTATTATGATTATAATATCATATTGCTGATTTCTCTAGGTAGTAAGTCGGGAGGTGGACTTGACTTAATTAAAATTTCATTAACTTATGTGTCCAGGTTTAACCTTAAGATTATCCTCTCATAATAGCCTAAACCTTTATTATTGAAAGTATAAACTCAACAAATATTCAAAAAGTAGCGGTATACCAACCTTTTTGTCAGGTCAGACCTCAACTACTTTCTTAATGAATTTTTAATGAAGGTTTAACCAAGGACTGTCCTCGATTTCTAACAGATAAGGCCTCCTCGAACAACTCTATCTCTATCATACAGAACTAACGATTGGCCGTTTGTTGGGGCATAAACGGGTTTATTGAGGGTTACAATGCCTTTTGAATATCTGCATTTAACGGGCTCTTGTTTGTATCGGATTTGTGCAAGATATTCATTATTTTCTAGTGGTAGTTCATCTGTCCAAGATTCATCGGTAATCAAAATTTTCTTTTTCCATAACGTTTTGTGGTCTTTTCCCATACCAACGTATAAAATGTTCGATTTAATATTCTTATCAACGACGTAATACGGTTTTTTTGTGCCACCTATTTTTATACCTTTCCTTTGTCCAATTGTGTAAAAGTGGACTCCTGAGTGTTCGCCAACCTCTTCTTTTGTGTCAAAATCAAATATTATTCCTGGGCTTTCTTTGATGTTTTGCCTTATATACTCATGGACATTTGAGTTCTGAATAAAGCAGATATCCTGACTTTCCTTACTTGCTGTTGTTTTTAGTCCAGTTTCCTTGGCAATTTTGCGGACTTCGTTTTTGGTCATATTTCCAAGTGGAAATAGCGTTTTTTTCAGGATTTTCTTGTTCAGACGATATAAAAAGTAGGACTGGTCCCGAGTAGGGTCAGACCCTCTCAGTAACCTGCCATTATCTACTCTTGCGTAGTGGCCAGTTGATATGTAATCTGCACCTTCTTTTAAACATTCTTGTAAGAATCTTCCAAACTTAATCTTTTCGTTGCAGATAACGCAAGGGTTTGGAGTTAAGCCCTGCTTTAAAGCCTTTTTATAGCTATTAATTACCTCTTTTTCAAAGTCTTTTCTGAAATCCCATATCAAAAGTGGTACTTTCAGTTGTTCTGATACTATTTTTGCATATTTGGAAGTATCTTCTGGAAGATTTAATATATGAACTCCTGTCACGTTTTCTCCTTCTTGTATAAGGGTAAAGGCCGCTATGGCACTATCTACGCCGCCCGAAAGACCTAGGAATACGTTTTTGCTACTCATGTTTATTATTCTAACACAGCATGCTATATTGAGGTTGTGGATACTATCAGGCAGATTAAAAGGATTATTACAGTAGTTTTTTTGATTGTACTTGGAATAATGGGATATACCTATTGGGAGAGGCTAGAGCCAATAGTGTCAAATATTTCAGAGAAAGTTAGTACAGCAAAAGATCTTTTTGAGACAGCTTCTGATGTGCAGGAAAATATTGCTGGTGTAGATGTAAAAGAGGTTTATATAACAACAGATTCAGGTGAATATAAGCTTGAAGTAGAGGTTGCAGATAGCGATGAGGAAAGGGCAATTGGATTGATGTATAGGGAAAACTTGTGTGATGACTGTGGGATGTTATTTGTATATGAAAATGAAACAGATTCAGGATTTTGGATGAAGAACTGCCGTGTACCTTTAGATATAGTATTTATTGATGATGAAGGAAAAATCATTGATATAAAGAGTGATTTTGAACTCTGTGATGAAAACTGTCTAACTTACTCCCCCGAGGAGGAATATCGCTATGCCATAGAAGTAAATGGTGGCTGGACAACGAAAAATGATGTTAATATAGGTGATACGGTAGTAGGAATTAGATCTGATTCATAAGGTTTAAGACCTTTGCACCCCATTTTTGCGCATTAGCAGGACAATAAGTGTAGGCTATTACGAAAGGATTATCTGATCCATATCTTTGAGCAATACTTTTGGTAACAGTATAGATTCCATGTTCAAAGTTGGTAAATGAGGCACTTCCCCATCCAAATGCGTTATATGGTTTGAAACAGAATACTCCACCAGAAGACTCAACAATAGAGATAGCAGGTATGAGTCTCCAGTCTATTCCAAAATGGTCTGCAGTTTCTACAATATATTGAGAATGAGTAGACATTGGTGAGTTCCACTTTTTGTAGAAATTTTCTACTTTTTCTGCTCTTTGTCTTACACTTACAATATCAGAAGTTCTTCCTGAAAAGTCCTTCGACGTTATTGACTGTCCGTCAATATACTCTTTTGAATTTTGAACTTGATCATCAATATATGGTGCAGAAATTTCGCCTCTTAGTGGATCTTGTTCAAAAGCGGCATGAACTTCTTGGATTAAGTTGTAGTTTGAAAGAAGCCTTGAAATTATTAACATGAATAGTGCAAAGCCGGTGACCAGTTTTCTAAGGCTTCCGTTTTTGAATATTCTCTTTTTTAATCTTGATAACATCTGAGTTATCAGTTAAATTTATTCCGTAAATTTCAATAGACGTTAAAGATAATAATAAACATCTATTGAAAAACTGGAATAATGTTTTGAAGGCCTATAGTGTAGCAGATTATCGGTATAATTTCAATATACAGAAAAGCCTGTGGTAATAGTGTTAATTGATGTTTTAACTAGTTTAATAAGTGCTCTTGGATATGTGGGAATTTTTTTCCCTATGGTACTTGATACATGCTTTGTTCCAGGAATTTCATTTATAGTAATTCCATTATCTGGATTTTTAGTATCTGAAGGAATTTTCAATTTGCATTTAGTTGCGTTTGTTGGTGCATTTGGAAATACTTTTGGTGCGTTTTGGATGTACTATTTGGGTAAAAAAATATCTGAGGAAAAACTAATCGGGATTATTGGAAGGTATGGTAAATATATCTTGCTTAAAAAATGTGATTATGTAAATGCAAAAGAATTTCTCACAACCAGCAGCAATATAAAGATTTTCTTGGGGAGGTGGCTTCCTGCAGTTAGAAATGTGATATCTCTACCGGCGGGTGTTGTCCGTATCAATATGTATTCCTTTTTATTCTTTTCGTTTATAGGGTCTCTTTCTTGGTGCTATTTACTTGCTGTCTTGGGAAATAATCTGGGAAAAAACTGGGTTGTCGTAAGAGAGTCTATTTCCAAATTTGAAGGAATTATATACCTCATGTTTCTAATACTTGTAGGGATATTTGTTTATAAGAGGCTATTTTCAAAGGAGACTTCCTCTAATCATTGAGGACGGTTGAGTAAGTCCCATTAGTTGAATTATTGTGGGTGAGATATCACCTAATATCCCTGTTTGTACTGTTATTTTTCGAGTGAAGCCGCGAGGAGGAACAATAATAAATGGTACAGGATTTATGGAATGTTCTGTGTCAACTTCACCAGTTTGAAGGTTGATCATTTCTTCAATATTTCCATGGTCTGAAGTGATGATAGCTATTCCTCCAAAAGCCGTAACAGCTTTTACTATTTTTTGAGTGCATCGGTCTACTACCTCCATTGCGAGTAGTCCTGCTTTAATGTTTCCAGTATGTCCTACCATATCTCCGTTTGCTATGTTTACAAGTATGAAGTCGTAAATATTTAATGAAATTCTTTGGGTGAGGACATCTGTAACCTTAAAGAGTGACATTTCAGGCATTTTGTCATAGGTAGCTACCTTGGGTGATGGTATTTCTATCCTGTCTTCTCCTTCAAATTTGATGGCTCTTCCACCGTTAAAAAAGTAAGTAACATGGGGGAATTTTTCTGACTCTGAGATTCGAAGTTGTCTTTTATCTGATTCTGAAATAAGTCTTCCCAGTGGTATATCTATATCGCCTTTTGGAAAAGCGATGTGAATTGGAAAGCCTTTTGCATACTTGGACATCCCGACGAAGTATAAGTTTTGCATTAGTGGGCCTCTGTCAAACTTATTAAAGTTTGGGTCAATAAATGCCCTAGTAAGTTGGATTGCCCTGTCCGATCTGTAGTTTAGAAAAATAAAGGAGTCTCCATCTTTGACGCTTGTGTCAATCGGATGATCCAGTATTCTTGGTTTAATAAATTCATCTGTCTCTCCTTTTGAGTATGAACTCTTAAGTGACTTTTTCCAGTTTGACTCTTTTGTTCCCTTTTGTTCAGTTAATGCTTTATAAGCAATTTGAGTTCTATCCCATAATTTGTTTCTATCCATTGAATAGTATCTTCCGATTATGGTTCCATACATTCCTATTCCTAATTTATGTATCGACTGATCAAGTTGGTTGAAGAAAATAGCGGCTGACTTTGGAGGTGAATCTCTACCATCTGTAAAGGCATGTATAACTACTGGCTGGGTAACTTCATATCTTTTGGCCATCTCAAGAAATGCAACAAGATGATTTACTGTTCCATGGACCGATCCCTTGCTAAAGCAAACAGCTACATGTATTGAAGACTTATTCTTTTGAGAATGAGAGAATGCTTTTGCAAACTCTATATTGTTGTAGTAGCTTCCGTTCTTGATAGACTTGTTTATGCGTGGTAGTGCCTGGTATACAATTTTTCCGGATCCAATATTTAGATGCCCTACCTCGCTGTTTCCTTTTATCCCATGTGGAAGTCCCACATATTCTTCTGAAGCAAGTAAGGAAGTATGCGGAAAGCTGCTCCACGCAGATTCCAAAAATGGCGTTTTAGCTTGCTTTACAACATTGCCTTTACTGTTTGGTGCAATCCCTATTCCGTCAAGGATGATAAGGACTACTGGCTTGAATTGAGGCAGTCTCATGTTAATATCTTATCACGAGACGTATTTTTCGTGTATCATGTAATTGACTGATATTAGTTATTAATGTAATATTTGCGCCGATGGATGAGCAATTTATAAAGAAAATTGAAGATAAATATATCAAAGTAGACAAAAAGATCAGATCTGGTGATACCGTGAAAGTTCATTTGAAGATTACTGAAGCAGGAAAGGAAAGAACTCAGATATTTGATGGGGTCGTTCTTGCTATTAATGGCAAAGGTATATCAAGGTCAATCACTGTGAGAAAGATTAGTAGTGGTGTGGGAGTTGAAAGGATATTTCCCGTAAATTCTACTCAGATTAAAAAAATCGAAATAATAGAAAAGGGTGAATCAAGAAGGGCGAAGCTTTACTATATGAGGAAAAGGGTTGGAAAGAGATCTCTGGATGTACAAATTGATGAGGAGTTTAAGGGAGAGGTCGAAGTGGAGTCTGAAAACTCTACTATACCTGTGACTGCCCCGCAAAGTGGGACAAAGCAGCCGAAGTCAGGTTTTACGAAAAAGACAGGTGCAGAAAAACCCAAGGATAAAACCAAAAAGGTTAAAAATAAACCTGCCAAAGGGGGAAATTCGGCTCTGTCTGTGACTACGTCGAAATAGAGATTTATTAAAAAGATGATATAAAACTAATCCAAACTATGTTCATTCCTCATGATACTTTTCAAATTGAGAGAAGGGTAATTAGTGAAGGAAAAATTATTGCTGGGGTCGATGAGGTCGGTAGAGGTAGTATCGCTGGACCAGTTTATGCTGCAGTTGTACTTGTATCCTCTAAGGATCAGTATATTCCAGAGGTGAAAGATAGCAAGTTGCTCTCTAGGAAGAAAAGGGAAAGGTTATTTAATGAGATAAAGTTGAAGTGTTTGGAGTATTCAGTCGGATCTGCAAGTGAAAAAGAGGTAGATCAGATGGGTATTGGAAATGCAACTGCTCGTGCAATGGAGAGAGCATATATGAAGCTAAAGAATAAGCCAGATGAAGTGATTGTAGATGGCGCATCAATTACAAAGCCGAATATCACATGTACTATGATAAGAGGTGGAGATTTGCTTCACTACTCTATTTCGGCGGCTTCAATTATTGCAAAGGTTACAAGAGATAGGTATATGTATAGAATTGCAATGAAATATCCAAGTTACGGTATGGATCATAATGTAGGATACGGTACACTTGAACACAGAAATGCAGTAGAGAAGTATGGAGTGTTGGATATTCACAGAAAGACATTTTCACCTATTAAGAATATGGTAGGAGCTGAACAGGAGCGGAAATAGTATTATTGTGGGATTCACGGAAACACCGTTATAGAAGCAAAACACCAGTCTGGAGACTTGACATTTATAGTCTAAAATAGTAATATGTCTTTATCACGATGGGGGAACTACCAAAGGGTTTCGTCCCGAGGGAATGTCTCCCTTTTTTTATCCTTTGACACTCAATTTCTTTTTATACTCTACTTTCTTCCTAAATTGCTGAACACTAACAATATATTTTGCATATTTTCTAAGAAGTGAGGAATATTTGTGATTCGGTGTAATTATCTTTCCAAGTTTGCCTTTGTCTTCAAGAAATTCTACTAGGCAATAAAAATCACCATCCCCGGTAGCGATTATCGCTTTCTCATATTCTTTAAAGTGAATCATCGTATGAAGAACTAGTTCGGCATCGACATTTCCCTTGATAACCTTTTTCCTACCTTTTTTAAATTCTAGAGTTGGCTTAAAGATAAGGATGTACTCTGATTCTTGAAGGAATGTGTACAATTTTTCGTTTCCAGGGACATGACCGATGAATAAATATGCTCTTGTCACTTTATACTTGTCTCGCAGATATGTTCGCAATTTTTTGAAATCGAGTGTCCAGCCAGCAGCTTTGACTCCAAGGTTGAGGTTCTGAGAATCTATAAAAGCATAAACCTTTTGTTCCTTCATACTTCGAAGTATGTAATTAATGGCTTATTAATCATACACGGTGAAGAGATTTAAGTCGAAATTGTAATGAAATAATCAGGCTAACGCTCAATATTTAATAAAAAAACTACTTCTTATCTTCTTTCTGAAAATAGACAAGTCCTTTCTTTTGTCTCTTGGCCTCTTTAAACGCCTCCCTTAGCTCCTCAACAGTATTAGCTCGACCTTCCTTCATTGCCTGACAGATAGGACAATCATCGAAATATTTCCAATCATTATCGCCTTTTTTGCTGTTCATAATGTTAATACTACGCACCAAAGATTAAGAAATCATTAAATATTGCAATAACTGTAATTGAAATAGTTACGGATTTAGTAGTATTATATATCTAGACTGCTCTATCAATATTTGTTACTATTGCCCGGTTTCCTTCTTTCCCGTAGAGAGGGGCTGGTAGTGTGTTCTGTTAAATAGTAATAGTTGTTATAAAGTTCTTTCAACACTCAATGTCCGGGCCGCTAGCTCAATTGGCAGAGCAACTGGCTTTTAACCAGTAGGTTCAGGGTTCGATTCCCTGGCGGCTCACCATGTGAAAATTAAAGAGAAAAAAGTGTATAAAGAAATAGAAATTATTATGGTGTAAAATTGTAGGGATAAATGGAAATATTGTGAAATAGTTATGAAACTAATTTTTTAACAAATAATCATGAAAGACAAAACTCAGGTTGTGATAAATATTCTTTATGCCTTGATAGCATCGTTTATTCTTGTATTACTTACAATTCTTGCTCCTAGCAGTTTTCCAGAAATAGAAGGGAGAATGTTCCTTGTTTTCCTGCTTGGCTTTGGCGGTGCATTTATGGTGCTGGGGTTTATATTGGCAATTCTCGCCAGAAAGTGGGTTAAAAATAAAAGACTTAAAACATTCCTTATGCTTGCAGGTTTTTCATCTGGATCCTTTTTGATATTAAGCGTTCTTCACAACGTATTCTATGGTGTAGCAGAAGTGTTTGAGGATATTGTTATTATACGGTACATAGCAACCGTACTTGAGGTGGTTTCATTTCTTGCTTCGATTATTGTTGTCCCAATTACGTTTTTGGTTGGAGTGGTTGGAAGCCTCGTGGTACATTTCAAAGGAAGGCCGAATGAAAGTTAACCAGATAAGCTAGGCTCTTCAATTCTCTCACCAGAGTCACAACTAAGTTCATCTCTCTCACTAATTCCCTAGCGGCTCACCACCATCTCAACCTGTTCTGATATAATCACACCATGTTTCCTATAGTAGGAGCCATGACTGAAAAATCGGATACGGAATTTAAGGAAAAGCATAGGAAAAATATTCTTGCAGTAAAAGCCTCAGGTTTATTTTCAAAATTTCCAGTGTTTGAAGGATTTGTTCCTATTAATAGACACGATTTTCGGCCAGAAATTCTTGAAAATGGAGTATGGGCAAGAAGAGATGATTTAGAAAGTAACTTTGATTATAAGCAGCCTATTGTATACAGTATAATACGATGTACTAATACTGATCGTTTCTTAACTTATCTTCGGTCTTCTGATTCCAAGCAATATGATGAGTCACGACTTCTTGGTAAGCTATCTGTTGGTGCTGGAGGGCATATTGATTATGAGGATATAAATGCAATAAATAATGATTATCCCGATGTTCTCTCTGTAAGTGCATATAAAGAACTCTTACAAGAATTTGATATTAATTTGAAGGATCGACGAAATTGTATTGAGTATGTTGGTTTTGTTCATACGCAGTGTGATGAAGTGAATAGTGTTCATTTTGGAGTTGTTGCTATTGTAAATATCGAAGATGAAGATCTAATAAAAATAAATTCAGAGGCCCAGGGGTGTGTATTTAAGACAGCTGATGAAATGTTGAATATGTTAAAGGATGAAAAGATTAGTACTGAACCTTGGACTCGAATAGTAGCAAATACTTATATTTCTGAGTTTTGTTAATGAACTTCGTGAACTATCCCTACATCATGCTTATGAAGGCTGGGCCGTATTGTGGGTACAGTCTTGATGAGATAATTGATATTAAACAGAAGGAAGAGAAGAATATTAGCAAGTTTTTCTGGGGATACAGCGGGGTATTTTGTAGACCTCATGTGGTGCAGAACTTCGTTACTTAAGCGCTAAATAATAAAGCTAAACCTACCCTATTATTTACTGAAACAAAGTCTTCTTACACTACAGATAAAGTCGATAGATTTACAGAGTATTCAACCGATAATTCAAAATGGCTAAAACTCCCTGATGAAGTTTTATTGGTTGGGAACAAGTCCAACCATCATTTTGCTATTACCGCGACAAAATTAAAGAATGCTGATATGACGTTAAATTTAAGTGATTATTGTGTACTAAGAGGAATGTTTCCGGATAAGGACAATTATTTGGATAAGTATTTTAGGTACAGAGTGGATAAGGCATGTGCCGTTTACTCTCCAAGAAAGAATTCAGGTAAAAAGAACATAAATATTTCATACTCGTGCATTTTAACTAAGCCATACAGTGTTTACGTTAGATGAATTTGTCTGCTAAACTGAATTAATAAGTTTACTGCCCATAATAATGCCTAAAAAAAGTTTAGTAATAGTTATAATTATTGGAGTGGTGTTTTTGGGTGGTGCAGTCTACTTAGGATATAGAGCTGGATGGTTTGATGAGATATTTGGAGATGGAGTGACAAATGAGGCCGCTACTACAGAAAATCTTGATGAGGAATCAGATGATGAAGAAACTGATAGTTGGATTATACCTTGCCAGTCTACAGCTGACTCCCCCGTTGAAGACAGTATTTCTGGATACGATATTCGAGTCTATGTTGCAGAAATACCTGAAGATTATCTGTCGTATTCTATGTTAGATGACAGTGACAGCAGAACGTTCTCTCTTTCTGAATTTGAGAATACATCTCAGGTTGAGCCTGCTTACAGCGCATTTGTTAATTTAAGTACAGATGATGATAGAGAAGAGTTTGGAATAGAGGTGAGTTCTCAGCTATGCAATGAAAATAATATGACAAATCGCAGTTTACAGGTAAGTTCTCATGCTCTAGAAAATGAAAGAGCTGGTGTTACTGGCTATTTGCATGGGACGCAGTACTACATACCAACAGAGCCAGGTAATTATAGGTTTGATGGTTATGTGTATTTAGGTGATGACTGGCATTTAGTGGGACAGATAGACTTAGTGTTTGTTGAGTAGATATTGAAAATAAATTGACCCTATAATATAATTAAAGTAGTTGCCCATAACTAAGTTATTATAATAACGTTATGGATAATATTCCAGAGAAACCTCAACAAAACGAAAGTGAACCATTAAATGAAAAGAATGTTACACCTGAGCAAATTCTATCAATAAACGATTTCGTGGGAATTGAAATTCCACGTGTTGAGGAATTGCCAAGATTAGCTATGTCTGAACAATCCTCTTATAAGCGAGGAGATGATTCTAATAAGATTTACTTTCTTTTATCTTGTGGTATTAATTTACCTGAAGACTGGTACGAATTAAAAGGAGGTATTGTTCCTAATCCGGAGTTCCATGCTGAAATTGTAACGACTACAATTATAATGAATCATATGAAACATGTATTCTGGTTAATTGAGAAAAAAATTCCTCGAGAAAAATTAGAGAAAGCAATAGCTTTTCATTCTCAGTGGCTGATAAATAAAAGAATTAATAGAGATAATTTAAGGGACCCTGACGTTGCAGAAGAGTTTAGAAATACAGAGATGGCAATAAAAAGTGTGGGTACTTTATGTAATGCCCGAGCTCAGGTTTCTCCAATGGAGCTAAGGGAATTAGTAGTATTGGTTATTAATTCCTTTAAGACGAGAGAGGCTTAGCCTGCTGGAATGGAACAGACCTAAAAGTCATAGGAGTAGAAATTAGAGGTATTTCAGATCTGCTATACTTTGTGAATGGAAAATGCAATTTATCTTTTTCAGAAAACTATTTCCTCCATGAAAAATAAACAGGAGGATCTTCGTGAGAGTATACATAAAAGTAGTTTTACAGGGTCTAGTACAAGAATGCTTAATCCAGATAGAGTTTCTAAGTTTATTAAACTCTGGAAGATTGAAAGTTTATTAAGTAAATCGAGACGGCTTTCTGAACCTAATCGAAACAGTTGTACGCAGGTGGGCCATAGAGTGACAATGATTAGTCAGGATAATAAAGAAATAATAGTGCATTTATGTTCAAAATTGGATGTAATGTATTGTACAGGTATAAACAAATTATCAGGGCGACTCTTGTCTATTGAAAGTCCATTTGGAAAACTTCTTCTTGGAAAGAGAGTTGATGGTAACATTCAATTCGATCAGCAAAACTTCAAAATTACTGAAATTGAAGTGTCTGAGTACGTCTGACATTGGTTTTACAGTGTAGGTACTATCTTCTCCACCTCTCTTGAGTTGCTTACTTTTACTAGTTTAACTCTCAATTCCTTTGAATTTGGTATTCCCTTACAGTACCAGGCTAAATGTTTGCGGATTGATACGAAGCCTTTTTTACCGTAAAATTCTTCGGCGAGTTTTGCGTGCTTTATGATCATATTGAACTTATCCTTGGTTGTTGGAGTGTATTCCTTTTTAAACACCCAGGGATTTCCTCTTGCGGCCTGGCCTATTAATACTCCATCTAATTTATATTTTTTGCATATCTGTTGTGCCTGCTCAATAGATTTGATTCCTCCATTCCCTAACAAAGGAATATCTTTTTGATGTGCAATTTCAGCAGCTAATTGGATTTCTTCCCAATTAATATCGCCAGAATGGACTTGTTTTAACAGTCTTCCATGAACTGCTATACAAGCTAGTTTAAACTGACAGAGAAACTCCATCCATTCTTTTGTGACAGGTTTATCGATCCCGATTCTAGTTTTAACTGACAATGGAATGTTATGCTTTTGTGTTATTTCTAAACAACTTAAGATTATTTTTTCAGTTAATTTATAATTTCCAATTAATCCTGCTCCTCCTCCACCATGTGTAACGTTTCTAGCTGGACATCCCATATTTATGTCGATACCGTCAAACTTATGTTGTAAAACAAGATCAACGGCTGTTTTGAAGTCTTCGGTTGTATGTCCAAATAGTTGAACTACAATAGGACGTTCTTTTTCGGAGTATTTTAGTTTTTGTTTAAACTTTCCAGGAACTCTTGAGAACCCTTCTACGCTAATGAACTCTGTATACATAACATCAGGCTTAGAAATTTCTGATTGAATTTCTCGCATTGGATAGTCTGTAATCCCATCCATGGGAGCAAGACCTACTATTGGCTTCTTAAGTTTTTTCCAGAAGTTCATACCGTGATTGTATCTTAATTAAGTTTTTCTATAAAATATGAGTATGAAACAAATTCATATTATAGTTAGTGGGGATGTTCAGGGTGTTTCATTTAGGATAAGAACGTGCCGATTTGGGAAGAAGAACAGTTTGAATGGAAGAGTCTGGAACAATCCTGATGGTACTGTTGAAATTTTCGCACAAGGGGAAAAAGATGATCTAATTAAACTACTAGAATGGTCGAAAACTGGTGAGGGGTCTGCTTGTGTTACAAAAGTTCAATATGATTGGGAAGATCCAGAAGAGCTCTATGATGATTTTTTGATTTTACGATAGTACTTATATCTTTTTAAGCTTGTAACTAGTAAAGCTATTATTCCAACACCAATGATAAAATACTTAATAAATGAGCTGGGGATCATCCAAAAAGTTAAGGTTTCTGATTGAAGTTCAGTACTGCCTGAAAGAACGTACAATGTAGCCTCATATTTGCCAAACTTTTCCCTTACCCAGGAGACCGTCTCTTTAATATACGATTCAGGAAGTAAGGTTATATCTGCTTTTGAGACGGGAATAGTATTTATTCTTGTCTTTTCCTCATTATTTAATAGATTCACTTGATGGAATTCTATATATGATGTGGGAGAAAAATACGTGTTGCCATTATTGGTAATTGTTAATGAGAAATTTGATGTATTCCCGAACACTACTGAAGATGTTTCATATCGGTCTATTGAGGCAGAGATGTTTCTTTCTTCAGACAGGTCAATATAGAGTGGTATTACCTGTTCTGTGACTATTTCAGTTCCATCAGAAGATTCTGTAGAAGATTGACTTAAAATAATTGCAGGGTAGTAAGATGTAGTCTCGAGTTTTTCCTCTTGGGGGATTTCAAGTTGAACTACCAACTCTTCCGTTTGATTGGCTTCAACAGTTAGTTCCTCCGAGCTAAACCAGCTATCGAATTCGTCTGTTATTTCGAATTGATTTTGGTTTGTATTTCTCTCCTGGGTAAATTTTCCAAATGAAGGTGATATTCTAATATCCGAGTTGCTTTCATTTTTGATATTTACGGTAATAAAATAGATATTACCTTGCTCGATAGATGCTTTAAAGTATGCGGGATAAATAAGAATTCCACCCTCATCAGATTCTTCCATAATTACCTATTTTATCAGTTTATTTGAACCTGCGAGCAGAAGCAGTAAATTGTTCCTTTCTCTTTTTTCTTATCCTGTTGATAATAACTATTATTCCTACAATCAGTGCAATCAGTATAAGCATTAATTTCCATGGTATTACCCAGAAACTGACTTCTTTTTCTACTGTAATCCTTTCCCCATTTACCGTATGTTTAAATTTCATAGTTGCAGTATATTCTCCGAAAAATAGTCTTGGAAATTTAGACTGATCCATTTTCAAACTTCCGGCCTCATAATACAAAAAGCCATCAGTAAATGACTCAGAATATGCTCTAACGTTGCCTGGAAGTGCCATTCCTTGTGCTTCATTGAATACCAACGTGCCCACTGGATTACTAATATCTCCCCTATGAATAAAGATATTGCCACCGGGAAGCTGATGCACACTACCTGTATTTTCATATCTAATTTGAAAGTTTACAGGCAAAAACTCATATAGAGTTTTATCTGTTGTAAAATCAAGTACAGATCCGTTTTGTTCCGCATCCCCTCTTATTGTGAGAAACACTAATGAGACAATATTTTTGCTTACACTTACCGCCTCGCCTGATGTTTCAGGAGTATCTCCATAAATTAAAGCTACATAATATCCACCAGGATCTGCATCATCTGGAATCTGAATTGTAATGTTGGATTGTTTTGTTTCACCGGAATTAAGGGCATATTCATCCTCTTCAAACACAACCCATGCAGCCGTGTTGATTATATCTGGCAGGTTTTCGTCAAAAAGATATTCAGGACTACCTGTTTCTCCTGACTGTGTAAAAGGTTTTGCATCTGGATAAAAAGTGACTGGATCATCTGATTCAAAATTGTGAGTAAGGTTAACGGTAGTTTCGTATAACTGTCCTGGATCTACATCTGTGATTATTATTGCTGGATCAATTATTATTCCAAGATATAGTTCATCTTCATCCTGTGCTCTAACGATAAAAGGAAATAATAACGAAACAATTAGGATAGCTGCTGTTAGGATGAACGTTTTTATTTGTTTTTTCATTAGGACAGTTTATTTAACTAATTAAAAAGATGCAGACACATAATAGGTTGTCGCTTGGGTATAGTTCCCTGTAAGTGTACCAGCATCCATCGCTGCTCTATGAGTTACCAAAGCAGTATTTACAGTATCTGTCGCGCTTGGAGAATTTGGTCCATCACAGTTGTACATATCTGCTGCTGTCATTGGTATGGGAGTGTCATCATCGTTCCAGTCCCCCATTTCGGTAATAGATCCTCCTGTGCATGCACCACCGTTAAAAGCAATTCCATATCCCTCTGATCCAGCTGAAACTGTATTTCCTTCAGGTATAGGATCAAGGTCTTCTGAATCTGCTACATTCCCAGATCCTGATCGACGAAGGTCACCATCTGAATCAATTTGTACAGTGTATCCGGACGCTGCATTTGTAGCCGGCTTTAATCTATAAGCACAGGTCTTTTCTGTAGTGAGATTTAGAGTACCGAGTGCACAGGCATTTGTGTCAGAGTTGTCAGCAGAATTTCTAAGTGCAAAGGAAAGAATTGCTATTACATCGGCGGTAACCGCAATATCGTTATCATCGCCTACGTATACAAGAGCAGAACCGTAATCATAATCATTTGTATCGTTTATAGAAATCGAATATATTCCCGCACTTGTTGTGTTTGGAAACTTTAGGCACATAGTCGCGTAGTTCGTAGTTGCCTGGGTTGTTGCTGCGGTAAAAGTATATGTGGCACCTGTTGCAGAGAAACTTCCAAATGAACCGTCACCCGTTGTATCACCATCAATGTCTGTTGTTGCTGCGGTACAATCAACAAATGCAGAACCAACATCGCCTGTAACCACAGTAATAGTTTCTGTGTTTGCAAATTCCGTAGCAGAAGGGTCGTATCTGAATGTAACATCTGTGATAGTGGTTGCCGCGAACTCTGCATTTGCCGGCGAAGTTACTTCTAAGGCAACACCAGCTGCAAAAGTATTAAAATGTATTAGAGGCAGTATAAAAAGTGAAAAAATAAGAACCAAAATAATATGCTTCTTATCGAACTTCATCGGCAGGTGCTTCAAACTTAATTCCTTCTATAATTTATTATGAACTATAGGTAGTGTCAAGTAATGACTTGCCTTTATACACTAAAATGATGCAGAAACATAGTAAGTTACAGCTTGAGAATAGTTCCCTGTCTCAGTTTCAGAGTCTATGGCGGCTCTATGTGTTACCAATGCAGTGTTGGTGGTATCGGTGGCAATAGGAGCATTTGGTCCATCAGATGTATATAAATCTGTGCTTGTCATAGGAATAGGGGTATCGTCATCATTGAAGTCTCCTGACTCTGTGATATTTCCACCAGTCGCAGACCCGCCGTTGAAAGCAATTCCGTACCCCTCAGTACCTGCAGATACTGTATTGTTTTCTATGATAAGATCAATATCCAAATCATCTGAGACGTCTCCAGACCCACTGCTCCGAAGGTCACCATCTGAATCTATTTGTACAGTGTATCCGCTGGATGAGTTAGTGGATGGTTTTAATCTGTATGCACAAGTATCTACTGATGTTGTATCAAGTACACCAAGATTACATGCATTTGTATCTGTTGTGTCGGATGAATTTCTTATTGCAAAAGCAAGAATAGGTGTTACTTCGGCGGTAACAGTTACATCGTTGTCATCACCTACATACACTAGTGCAGCACCATAGTCATCATCATTATTATCACTAATAGAAATTGAATAGATTCCAGTAGTTGTTGAGGCAGGGAATTTTAAGCAAAGTGTTGCATAATTTGTTGTAGCTTGAGTTGTAGCTTGGGTAAGGGTATATACTGCCCCACCTGTTGAAAAACTTCCGAATGATCCATCCCCGGTAGTATCTCCATCAATATCGGTAGTTGCACTGGAGCAATCGGCCATATCGTTTGGTACTGACGGTGAAATCGTTACAGTAATTGTATCTGCTGATGCAAATTCTGTAGCAGATGGGTCATATCTAAATGTAACATCTGTTGCAGTAAGTGCAGCAAATTCTGCATTTGCAGGTGATGTTATCTCTACCGCTACTCCAGTAGCATATGTTTTACTGTTAAATAAATTGAATATTAATAAAATGATAATAACCGAGGTGATTCTTTTAATATTTCTCTTTTTCATTAAAATGTTCCAGTAGCACTAAATGTAATTGTATCGGTGTAGTCAGTGGCAGAACTAGTGGTGTATGATGCTCTTGCTTTTATCCATATTGCAGACCTTCCTTCATGTACCGGACTTCCAGTACCACCACTACAGTTACCCTCAGTCTCTTCAATTGAACATAATATTACAGCAGGACTTGTGCTAATGGCACCTACCTCATCTGCACCTGAAGTGTTATACGTTGTAGATTCTGTTAAATAACCAGGTTGCCCTGACGCAGGAAGCCTCTTTGTGATATTTATCTTCAGTCCATACCCCTCGTCTTCCGAACCTAGATCTTCTGATTGAGAGTCTATTGTTTTTCCAGTTTGTGAGCTGTATAGACCATTGTATTGATCCCTTACACTTAATGTAGCCCCACTTAAAGCATTTGTACCCAAGTCTATCCATATATAATCTGAGGATGTTGTTACAGAAGTTTTCGCAACTATACCAAGATCGATGCTGTATGGTGCACTTGTAGAGCTCCAAGTGTCCCCAGCGATATTTAAGTCAAGATATATCTGTGGAACAGTAGTAGAGGCAGTTAGATCAGGGCCAGCTTCACTTTCTGAAAAATCTCCATTTAGGGCTCTTGCTCGGATTTTATATTGTGTACCTGGGGTAAGTCCTAGAACATTTTCATCTGCCCATGCACCTGTCTCCCAGCTCGACTCAGTAATGTAGTCATTAATATCTTTTGAGCCAGAAATGTTGTGTGTTGTTCCATCGACATACTGTACAGTAGTCCAACTATCGTCCGATATCTCTATTAAATACAGAGTATCGTTAGGATTTCCTTCTGCATTTATTTCAAATCTTACCCTATCGTAGCATCCACCATGTCCACATATATTTTCCATGGTTCCATCAGTAGCACTAAAGTATGAAATTGAAGGGGTATTTGTCTCAAATGTGTATCCAGTTCCTACTTCAAGTTTGTAGTTTGCACTTTCAAAACGTTCATCCATTATTGCAACACCTATAGATTCTCTAAGTAAATAGTTTCCAGATGTGGACACTTGGTCATCGTTTCCACCAGCACTTATTGTCGGGTCAATGATTTCATACCCACTGCCAGAGGTCATGTTTTGAGCAAATGTTGGTACTGTAGAAATCAAGAATACTGTAAAAATAATACAAAAAAAACTTACTACCTTAATTATTTTCATATTAATAGATTACCATAAAAAGGGGGTTCAACCAATATAATGATTATTCAGTCAGTTTTAGAAGATTGTCAAATATATATGCTACGGTAAGTGGTCCTATACCTCCTGGTACTGGCGTAAAAAAGGTTGCCTTGTTTTTTACAGATGGATCAACGTCTCCATATATCTTGCCATTCTTAACTTCAAACCCTGCATCTATTACTATTGTATTATCTTTAATATCTTCTGGAATAATGAAATTTGGCTTTCCAACTCCAGAAATTACTACATCTGAGTTTTTTAATCTTTTTTTAATATTAGGAGATTCTGGATTATAAATTCTAACGGTAGCATTCAGTGACTTTAAAACGTTAAAAACAGGCTTTCCAGTCAAAAAACCTTCACCTAAAATTATTATGTTAACAGTCTGAATGTTCTGTTTAGTTATTTTTAATGCATTTTTCAATGTTTCAACGATCGCTTTTGCTACAGGTGAGTATATTTCAGGTATTTTTGTAAGTAACTCTTTAGCTCTTCTTTTACTTAAGCCTTCTACATCTTTTTCATAAGGTATTGAGTTTAAAACTTTTATGGTGTCTACTTGTTTGGGTAGTGGAAGTTGAATAAGAATGCCTGTTGTCGTTTTAGCAGCAGTTTTTATCAGCTGAACCAGTTCCTCAGTCATTGCGTTTTGTGAATATTCATGAATTTCACACTTTATGCCGAGTGATTTTGCAGTTTTGCTTTTTATTTCAGTAAATTTGAGCTGAGTGGGGTCATTTCCTGTACGAATGATTGTTAATATGGGTTTAACTTTTGTTTTGGATATTTTCTGCTTAATCTCATAAAGTATTTGGTCAGCCTGTTCTTTACCGTTAAATATATATGCCATTATGTCCGAAGGTTAAATAAACGTTGTAATTGTAGCATATTTTGGCGTTTTTTATGATATAATTCCCTAGTATGGAGGAGAGAATAAATAAGATATATTCCATACTGCTCCGAGAATATCCAGATGCCCATTGTACTTTAGATATGGTTAGTCCAGGGTTTTTTCTTTTTGCAAATATATTATCTCCTCAATGTACTGACCGGGTTGCCAACTCTGCAGTTAAAAATCTGTATGAACGCTTTGAGACTGCTGAAAATGTTTCAAAATCAAATGTAAATGATATTAGAAACATAGTACATCCATGTGGTATGCATAATATAAAATCTGAGAATATTAAAAAATCGGCTCAATTACTTCTCCAAAAATACGATGGAAAGCTACCTGACTCAATGGATGGACTTACGGAGTTTCCTGGTATTGGTAGAAAGACTGCTCTAGTTATACTTCATGAGATATTTAGAAAGAATGAGGGGATTGTTGTAGACACACACAATATTAGGATTTCTAACAGAATTGGGGCATCATCCAGCACTGACCCAGTGGAAGTGGAAGAAGATCTTATGAAAGTGGTACCAAAAGATAAATGGAGAATGTGGTCCCATCTTATGGTTGCTCACGGAAGAGCTAAGTGTGTAGCACAAAACCCAAAATGCCCCCAATGCCCCATTAAAGATTTATGTGAGTATGGATTAAATTTGTAGCCTGTTAATATGGGTGAGTCTGCTGAAGGATTATCTGTTAGGGTTGATGTTGTGGATCTTAAGGTAGCTAAAAAGATCAATTCTCTTCTCGAAACTGATGATAGCCATTTAGAATTAGCTCGTTTCTGTAACCGTAATTATGATTATGCAGTAACTTATATCGGACAATTAGTTGTTTGGAACCGGCTTGAAGATGCATACAAAGTATCATCTATATTATTGAATATGGGTGATACTTCTTTATATATTAATGAGAATTCCCTATGTAAGTTGTCAAATAATGTTACTGAGTCATACAAACGATATGGTGTTACAGATATTGGCATTCCATATAAACTGGTTGCAAAAACATTGGAGATTTTAATTTGTGCGGAAAATGGATGGGATATAAAAAGGGATTTACCTGAAGATGGAAAAATCCTATTAGGTAGTACAATGCAAAAATTAAATAAGCATTTTCTTAATAGGATGTTTACCCCAACAGATAAATCTCGAATATAACAAATGCTACCAAATACTGAGCAATTAAAGACTGAAATTCAAGATCAAGCATCAGCTTTGGCTGAGGAAGTAAAGAGTGATTCAAAACAAAAGGATTGTGCAAATATTCTTTATCAGTATATTAATGGGAATCAGATAAATAAGAATGTTGAAAATTTGTTTGTTTCGACCTTTTATTCCAGTTTGTATCCTGACCTATATGACAGTTTTTTCTTTGAGGATGTATTAAATTCATATGCAGATTATGTTGAAAATCAGGGAAATAAATATAGACTGAAAAATGTTAAGTTTGTTACGCTGTATGAGAATGTGTATCGAGACATTGACTTAATTTGTGGTTTTGCAGGACACATCTTTCCATTTGATGATATAAGATATTTCAAAGAAAAATTTACTGTTATTAACAGAATATTCAATGGTATCTGTCAGCCTTATTTTGATTTAATCGATAATTTGAACTCCGGAAAGGCTGAGGCTTTTCTACCTCAATCTGTAATAGAAAACCTTCCTAAGATAAGAAGAAGTAAAGATTTGGGTGTAATAAGAGTTATTGAGGCCGAGAATATCGATGATAATATGCTTGAACCAATAAATGAGTTATGTACCAACTATCCGGCTTATTCAGTACGTGTGCTTGCTCACCTTTTGTTTTTAGATAGAGATGATGATGCGAAAAATTTTGCATCATCAATTACATGGACTAAGAGTCATGTTGACACTTGGGATATTCCTCAAATTCTTAAGACACATTATATGAAAACTAGAAAGGCCTATCTTCCATCACTGAGATTTTTGAATGATATTTTCAGAATAATAAAGAGTGCTAACAATAATCCTGAAATAATACATTTCTTTGATAAATCAAAGGATGAGTCAGTAGAAAGATTCAATCGACTTGTTACTAATAGTGGATTTGTTCAGTAATGCTTGACAGTGTTTCTCTTCGACGCTATAATTAATTCGGTTAATGTTCGGCTAATATGTTATTATACTTCGGCTATGAAGAAGCCTTTCAAATCAAGTAATATCCCAGTTTTTGTTGATTCTGTACCGGTATTATATCCAAAACAAAGAAAAATTCTAAAGTTTCTGGACCAGTACATTTCTGAAAATGGATTTGCACCCACCCTTACTGAAATAAAAGATTTTCTTGGGGTAAGTGCACTTTCTACTGTTCATGAGCATTTAATTAAACTTGAGGAAAAGGGATTTTTAGAAAGAAATGATGATGACAAGAGTATTAAGCTAAAGATAATCAAGGGTGATTTTGCAGGGTCATTGATTAATGTACCACTTGTTGGAATGATTACTGCTGGTCTACCCATCGATGCTTTTGAAGAACCAGAACCAATCCCAGTACCAGTACCTGCAGATTTAGTTGGAAATAAGAGACTATTCTGTCTAAAAGTAAGGGGAGATAGTATGATTGAAAGTCTTATTTCTGATAGAGATATCGTGATTTGTGAAAGTGTGCAATACGCAAAGAATGGAGATACCGTTGTGGCTCTACTTGAGGACAATACTGCAACATTAAAAAGGTTTTTCAGAGAAAAGAATATCATACGACTTCAACCAGCCAATCCAAACTACAAACCATTACTCGTTGATAATATAACTATCCAGGGGAAAGTTATTGGAGTGTATCGCAAGTATTAGCTTATGACTGTTACGTCGGTCATTGTAATTGTCCAAAGTATCACCAGTATCATCGGCACTGCAAGTCCTACTATTACCTCTTGATATGTATGTTTTTTAAGGTATACCCTAGTCCAAGCGGTTACAAGAGGTATTGGAAAGAGTAAAAATATCCAGAAATTCCCATACATCATAAGTGCAATAAGATAAGCAAGCGTTACAGAGTAAACATGGATGCTGATTTTAAAGAAAAGAGTTATCGTGAAAGCGATTGTAAGTGAAAAAGCAATAAAAGATAGACAGCTAGCGACTTCAACCCATCCCCAAATGTAATTTAATAATGTCAGTACCATCATTAAAGTTAACATTGGAAAAAAGAATTTTGGTCTTTCTTCTCTTTTTGATACGTTGAAATCTGAGATCATTCCATTTTTCTTCAGTACGACTAGAAATATCACACCTATTACTAAAAAAAGAACAGTCGTCCCAAACCATATTACAAAGTTCATTACATTTTTACCTACATGTTTATGGTATAGCATTATTGAAAATGCAATTATCATCGTTTCTGGGCTGAAAACTCTTGTAAGTATTTTTGCAATAAGAGTTACATGTTTATTGTTTGGTATGAACATTTTGAGTCTCTTATTAATTCTGGATAACTGATAATACCATATGTTATTCCTTCTGTCTTAAATTTTAGTATAGGGAAATAAATTAAGTTGTGATAAAATTGCCTAGTTTTGATTATGTTGATATGAAAAAGCAGACACGTAAGAAAATAATAAAGATCCTTCTTCAGATCGCAGTATATTGTGCTGTTGGAATCTTCATATATCTTACTTTGAAAGACAATCTCTCTGAAATAAGGGATTTTGAGATAAGGAATGTTAGGTTGCTAATATTTACAACATTGATTTATTCTGCAAGCGTAGGGTTAAACGGATATATTTGGCACCTTATAATGAAGTTTAGTGGTGAAAATATTAAGATATTTGATTCCATAGATGTATACATTTCATCTTATATAACAAGGTATATTCCTGGTAGTGTGTGGGCAATATTTGCACGTTCAGCGATGAACAAAAGATATAAAGTGAAAATGCTAAAGACTGCATGGGGATGGTTTGTAGAAAATCTTGGCTACCTCTTAGTGGGTGGAGTTTTCTCATTACTTGTACTTAGCTCTTTGTTTGAAAGTAATATCGTGCTTATCACAGTGATTCCTTTTGTTATAGCAATTGGGACCATTGTATATTTAAACTATGAAAAGATGGGAAAGCTATTCGATAAAATAATTAAGAGAAAGCTTTCTAGAAATGCTAATAATAAGTCCTCGGTATTATCATTAAGCCTTAATCAAAAGATAATAATTCTAGGATTGTATTTAGTTTCGTGGATTATCTACTCATTGCACTATTATCTTCTTGCATACTCTATAACAGGCGTTACTATAGAATACCTATTTCCTCTGGTTGGTGTAAACGCCCTATCATATGTAATTGGATATATTTCAATTATCACACCTAGTGGAACTGGAGTGAGGGAAGGTGTTATGATTGCATCATTAAACCTATTGGGGCTCGTTTCGAAAGTAGAAGCTATTGTTGTTAGTATTGTAGCAAGAATAACGTTTGTAATAGGAGAAGTAGGATATCTAGTTGTATATAAAGTGGTTTACTTTTTATATAAGAAATACGATGGAAAATAAGGTAGATTTAACAGTAATTCTTCCGGTTTTAAATGAAGAGGAAAATATAAAGGAAATTACTGATGAGCTTGTTTCTGTACTCAAAAAACTTGGTAAAACTTATGAAGTCTTGGCAATAAATACCCCTGACCAGGATGACAGTTTCGAGGTGATGAAAAATGTATCTAAGAAATACCCCAGGGTTTTTCCTATAAATATGAAATTTCGAGGGGGCAAGAGAGTGTTGCAAAAGGGATATCAGTATATGCTTGGATTCATATTAGCTAAAGGAAATATTATCGTTCATATGGATTCGGATTACGAAGACGACCCTCGTGACTTACCTCACATGATTGAGCAGCTTGATAAAGGTTTTGATCTTGTTGTTGGATGGAGAAAGAACAGAAAACATAAATTCTTTTATAGACTTACTTCTAAAATATATAACTTGGTGTCTAGTCTTATCACTGGACTTAAAATACATGACAAAAATTGTGGTTTTAAGGCATATACGAAATCTGCGGCTAAGGCTGTAAAGCTACACGGCATGAACTTCAGGGGAATCCCAGGTTTGCTTCATGCAAAGGGTTATAGAGTCTCAGAGATTCCAGTAAATCATAGGGCAAGACTTGGCGGAAAAAGAAATTTTAATTTGATAAGCAGGTTTAAAGGAGGAACACTTGATTTTTTGAGTAACCTTCTGATCTCAAGATCTGGAGATATGCCTTTTAGATTTTGGGGGTTCTGGGGGATTATTTTAATATTAGTTTCGTTACTTTCATTTGGATTGTATTGCTGGTACATTGTGACCCGTATGGCCACTCTTGAGGGTGCAATTCTTGCATTAGCAGGGGGAATAATACTTTCAATAGTAGGTGTATTGTTGATTTTGACTGGTGTAATAATGGAATTTATATTACATCAATCTCCTTCATCTCTTGATAACTACACAATACTTGAGGACCCAAAAGGTAGAGTTGTTCAAAACTCAAACACAAGGTAGGTATATGCAATTCTTTTGATAGGTTCTATTTCTCCATTTAGATATAAACCTCTAATCCATTCAGTTTTGGGTCTTTTATTTATATCTCTTCCCATTAGTAAATCGACATCAATTACAACAGTCCCCTCTTCTACTTCTTCAAGTGGATTTACATATACTGTTGTATCGTCTGGAAGATCTTCAATATAGTCCTTCACATAGAAGTCATCCTGTGCCCAACTTAAGTTGCTGTCTAAAAGGTAATAATAGCCGTTTTGTGGTCCGCCTACTATTTCATTGAAGTATTCCAAGTAATGAGGATAGATCATTATTGTTGATAACATATACCATGTGCCTAGTAGGACAATTGGATACCTAAGTTGCCTGCTTCTGAATAACCGAACTACTAAATACGAAACACCTAAATACAGGAAAGGAAAAACCACCAAGATATACCTTATTCCAAGATTTAAACTACTTATCATAGAAATCAGCATAAAAAAGGCTGGTACAACGAACAATATTAGTAATGGACCAATTCTAAACTTTCTGTCTATCAAATACTTTACCCCTATTGCCATTAATGTTCCTATTCCGATCAGTATAGAAATAGGCATTTTTACCAACATTGAAAGAGGAAAATAGTACCACCATCCTGTTTTTGAGTACTGACCAAATAGAAATGTATCGTGTCCATATGCATTATGAAAGACTACATTATCTAAAAATCCATCGATGTACTCCGGGAATGGTAACCTTTTGTTTAAATAGAGGTTTTGAGCTGGTTCAATGATGGATGGAAGTAGTTTAAATATATTTTCGATATCGCTCAGATTGTTTTCTGTTTTTTGGATATTCTCATGATTTGTAAACTGAAGTGTTTCAAATCTAAAACCATATGTTCCCCAAAGGAGGACTGTCCATGTTAAACATATGGCAAGAACGTATCCAGAAACACGTAGAAAACGGAGGAAGGCTTTAGTTTTGTTTAAATTTTTCCAAAGAATAACTGTAAGTATTATTAACCACACAACAGCAACCGGAACTACACTGTATTTTGTTATTAATCCACAGAACCCTACCAGAACAAAGGAAACTAAATGTTTAAAGTTGTCATATTTTGCATAAAGATAAAGCAAAAATGTGGCTGAAAAGACAAGTGGTACCACAAGTGCGTCAGTTGTAACCAGTCTTGCATTTGCAATTAGGTTAGAGCTTAAAAAGTATAAAAATGAAAATATTATTGCAACAGTACTTCCAAACTCATTGTTTGTCTGGCTTACAACGAAGAGTCCTGAAATAGCAAATACAAATATCATAAAGTATCTTGAATTGTTTAGAACGTTGAATACAAAATCCCTTTTACCTCCATTAATATCGACAAGTTCATCTGAAAGTTCATCTTTTGCTGCAGTTCTCCAATTATCTGAGTCAGTGGAAGGTACTACAAGCTCATCATTAAATAACTGTGGAAATGCTGAAATAACATTCCCAAGTATTGGATGATGTTTATTCAATCTATAGTCACCAGTCTCAAGCAACATTACTCCCCTTACAAGATGTCGTGCTTCGTCTCTAGTATGGGATTTATAAGAAATGCTGTTAACGGAAAGTAAAACAAAAACAACAGCTAAAACGAGAGGAATAAATTTGCGTACTTGTTGTAAGGCCATCTCAGTTTAAAGTTTATCAACAACCAACTCAAATTGGGAGTATGGAAACGCTCCAGTTATAATGTAGCCTTTTACGGAGTCTCCATTGAGTTTCCCAACGATAAAAAAAGGTGTACCAATTCCTCTAAAACAGTTTGCCTCATATGGGTCATTTGTTTGGCATGGGTATTTAGAGGCAAGTTGCTCAGACAAAATATTTAGATCATCCATATCTTTTTCTACCTCTTCAACAAATGCATCAGAGTCAAGACAGTCTTTAACACAACTAGAGTCAACGTCAATATCCGGAAGCAGTGCTAAAATAGATTCTTCAGTCATATTGGACTCATTGGAATCTGTATTCTCATATAAAATATCATGATACTCAAAGTACTTTTCGTTTGAGTACTCTTCTTGTATACACTCTCCGATATATGCCTCGACATAAGCAACATCTCCATGGATTTCATAGTCTCTAAAGACATATATCATTTTTCCATCGTTGATGTAGTTTTCTTTTAGTTGAGGTAATGTTTCTTGAGAGTGTTTTTTACAAAATGGGCATTCATAGTCACTAAATTCTACGATTGCATATTCTGCCCTCTCAATATTTCCAAGATATGGATCATCATCTATTCTTATTTCCCCTTCCATAAATAACTCTTCTGTCTCACCCTTAATATTTAGCTCATTATCTTGCTGAGAGTCATTTTTGTTGCCTTGGGTATAGAGAAGAGTAGCAGAAACTATTATTGCAGAGAGCAATATTGCACCAGGTAGCAAGTTTACAGAAACAGACTCACTTGTTCTCTTATCTTTAGACATAGTAATTGTAACTAATTAAATATCTAGGTGATTGTATCAGCGTTTTGGCTGAAATATCAAGCGATAAAGAAGTATAGATGAAAGTATAGCAAAAGCAAGACCATGAAAAAGAATAAACGTCATGAGGTTTGGTATTGAGTTGCTGAAACATAAAAGTCCCAAAATGAAAGATAGTGAATAAACAGCAATCTGAATATTTACCACTTTGTTGAACTTTGCAATCTTGACAATGCTTGAATAAAGCATAAATACGATTGTTTGAAAAAACCACGAAATTCCAAATAGTACACTAAGGCTTGGGATATAGAATCTTCCATACCCCATCGTTTTTAGTATCCAGCCGTTGTTGAAGTATTCAAAGATAATTACCGGAAGGTACATGAAGGTTGCTAGCAATATTCCTCTTAAAACAGTCTTTAAAAACGCCTTAAAGCTTTTCATCTTCGAGATGTTTTGACCTAGTACAACAAGTAAAAAGCTTGAGGACAAAAAGAATGGAAATTTGTATATAAATGAATAAGTTACATAAGTGTTATAAATGTTTACAGAAAGTATTTTGTTTAAAACTATCCCGTCTAAGATCCAGAATGTGTTGATGGCAAGCTGAATTAATATGTTTAGAATTATTTGTTTATTATCTGTGTTTTTTATATAGCTTTTAGGGACAATGAATAGAGTTTTTTCCCTTTTATAGATAAACACAATGGAGGAGAGAATTAGTAAGATTCCAGCGGCTATAAAAGACCAGAAAATTGTGAGGTAATCAGCTCCGTTTGAAACAAAATAGCTTGAGATAAGTCTAGCTAGAGGGTAAAGAGTGAGAAGAAACCCTAACATTAGATAGTTTTGTAGTGAGTTTATCCACGCTCTTAAATACTGATAAACATACATTAGTAGGGATACGGTGAAGCAAGTGATGAGAAGAATAAGATATTTTGGATAGAAAAATATGAATATTGCAGAAATCAGCGATAGCACCAAGACTATTACTGGGGAAGCTTTGATATAGACAGAAAAAAGGTATCTTTTATATTCTTTTGGGTTTCTCCTGCTAAGCTGTATTGTAAGCCATTTTGAGAGTGATTCAGTAAGTACTCCAAATAAAACAATTACATATATGCCAAAATTGATTGAGGCGAGGGTGTAAGCATCCACATCTCTTACCAAAAATACCGATATTACCAATAAACAATTGGTAATTAGCATAAAAATGCCTATTTTGAAAAATGGTAAGTATTTTTTCAAGTTCATACATTCTTATCTTAACATCATTCTCTTTCTTCTGGTATAATTTTTTTACCACTGTTCTCCTAATTATCTTTATTTCTTGGACCGCATAAATGGATACAGATTACTCAGAGATGGATGACGATCGACTTTTACATGAGTTTTTCACACAAATCAAAGATAACTTAGATATTGTAAATGAAAGATTTCCTGAAGTTGGATCATTGTGGGAGAGCCTTGCAACTAACAATAAATTTGGTTATACCAAAGAGTTACTGTTAATTGAAAAACCAGGCTATGGGGATGTAGGGCTGGGAGGTGAACAAATATATCTTTCATTTGACCGTAAATTAAATGCTCCTCTGATTTCTATTTTATTACATACTAGGTGTACACATGACAGGGGAGGAGTTTCTGAAGTAGTTTACTCTTATAGAAAGGCTTCTAATGACTTTGAACTAATACTTCATGAATCCTCCTATGAAGGTCATGAAGGTTTAGAAGACAATGGAAATTGGTTTTTTCCAAGTTGGTTTTGTCAGGCATATTACATATATCCGTTTCGTATATCTCTTTTGGGTTTACAGAAACATCTTAACAAAGTGAGTGATTCATTTAGAGTGCCGAGTAAAGAATGGGAACGTTGGGAAAAATTATTTAAAAAAAATCAAGGGGCGTCAATTGATCAACTCATTAAACATCAACTAGAAATGTAAAAATATTCCAATAATTTCAAAAAAGACTTTTCTTTTGAGGTTAGCCGTGGTCAATTTAATGCATTAGCAAAGCCACCACCTGAAAATTTTTAAATCTGTTGTACTTATATTCCATTAATTACTACCAAATCGAATTATTTCTCTTTTTTGTGGTATAATTTCTGCACTTAACTGTCCTCTAATTTGTTACTATATTAATATGGGAGAGGAAAATGGAGTAACAGAGGTCCCCCACGAAGAAGCTCCAGAAATAGTTGCAAATCGAGAGTTTGCTAAATTATGGAAAGAGATCTCTCAAGATTACCCCTTTAAAAAGGATGATATCTTAAGAGTAAGAAAAAACAAATATCAAACCATTATCAAGTCGGACTATTCAGAAGTTAAGAATAATCATCTCAATCGAAGCTTAACTTTTCTATTTTCTGATAAGGAAGGACCTTTTTGTTTTGTTGTATATAGTTTGGATAATGATCTAATATTTCATAGGGGTGATATAAAGAGTGATAAACCAGTCATTAGAAAAGAGTATGAAAATCATGATCTTGGGATAAAATGTAGAAGTTCGAATCTTCTCTTTCCAGAAATAATGTCTATTGATGATCTAAAGAATCAAGTGGATAAGCATATAGCTTTTGGCCAGGAGAAAACGTTTGATGTGTGTGAGGAATAGTTAAAATGTTATCTGTAATAAAATGACCGGTAGAGAATCGCAAATACTGCCTGCTGATTTACAAAACAAAAAAGCGCTTGAAGAGAAAATTGCAGGAATTGAGAATTCCGGTGACCTTTGGAGATTGATAAGGAGAAAATATCCGGGGTATCCTTTTCTGGTATCTAAGGGACGAGTAGTATACAAACCATATGAAGAATTACTTTACGGTAATAAGTTCTTTCCTGATTTAAGAAAGGCCAGTTATTGTCTTATATTTCGTACTTTTCTAGAACCTTTACCAGTACCATATTTTTTGAAAATTCCGAAACCAGTAGATCAGATAATGTACGAATATGATGATAAAGAAAAATGTTTCAATCGCACTATTTATTCAATTTATAACGATGATGGTCAAGTAAAACGTTTCAGGCCTAAAGATTGGTCTAGGACTTTAACCTTTGGGTGGGCTGACAGTGTGGAAGGAGATTTGATGCTTGAAGATAGAAGTGGATATACGTCTATCTTTCCTGAACAAATACCTTTGCATGAGATGGCTAGCAAAATACTAATGACAGGTGATGAGCCGACTTTTCAGGTTGAGGATACAGATATTCATTAAACTTATTGCTTAACAAAATGAATGGTGAAGGATTAAAACAAACAGAACAATCAGGGAGTGTGATGAGTGTTCTTTCGAACGAAGACATATATGCGGAGATGCCAAATAAGTCTGGTCTTAAATTTTTTGAGAATCGTTTTATTAAAAATAAATTCATACCAGTTGGAAAAATCACGGGGGAGGTAGTTCAATTACTCGAAAATGAAAAACTTTTATTCGCTCTTAAGACTAAAGACAGTGTCAGATATATTACATATATTAAAGATGTAAATGATGTATATGAACCAATTACAGACCAAGGGTTTTATTTTGACATCTTAGATGAGTCGCAGATACTTTTTCCTAAGAAAGTCGATGAGAGAATACTTATTGAAGCGATGTCAAAGGAGGGCTGTACTTTTGCAAATCTGCATGAAATGCTAACTAATAAATAAATTTATTATCATTTACTATAATGATCAAGCCGTCTGGATCAGAACTACATGAAACACAAATTACGTCAGAGATCGATGAATTAATAGAAACACTAGCGAGTTGGCGGACCGAAGATTTTTCAGTCAGTAATAGCGAATATATAGATGGTACATACACATTTACTAGAAAAACATCTGCAGAGCAACTTCAGTTATCTACAGACGTTGAGACAATAGTTGAGACAATAAAGGTCAATGAAAAGAAGAGTGCATTCGAGTATTTTATTAAATATGGTAAATCAAGTATAAAACAAGAATACAAAATAGTAACCCAAAGCGACGAGGTTAGAGATAGAGACGACTTATTCTCACCTCGGGGTATAGCTGCAGTAATGGACAGAATAATTGGTCCTCAACTTGTCTCAGATGATTGGTGTAAAAGTGTATATACGGGGTCTGTCTTGGAAATACGAAATTTAAAGCAAGGAGTTTTTTATTTGATAATGCCTTTTCCAGAGAATGACGTGTCGTCTCAAGAGAACGGTCTAGAGCTATACATGCCAAATCAAATAAAAGTAAGTACTGTAATTGAATGGCTTAAGGATTCAAATGCGCCACTTTTTTCAAAGAATCAGCATCAGACGGAGTTAAATAAGGAAACGAACACTTAAGTTCATTTTTTTATTAATGACAACCGATCAAACATCAATACCTGCAAATGAGCAACCAGGTTCTAAAAATCCACACGCCGAAGATTCTGCTATTGGGATTAAAGTGTTTAACGAATTACAAGATGAAATTCTTAACACTTTTCCTCCTTACAAGAATGACGATAATGCCGTGATGAAAGGTGGTTTTGAGATAATATCTTTCGGAGAAGTAGAAGAAAAATCTTTTGGAGGAGCAAAGTGTTATCCTCAGATTAATTTTGAAGTACGAGATTCTTCAGGAGAACTCCTTTCTGCTGGCTATACTTACGTTCCAGATGATAAGCTGTTTCATCTTCATGAATTTATACCTGAATTAAAAGACCATAAATCGGGAAAGTTAACACTCAATGGTGAAAAGTATAGAGTAATTTTTGATCAACTGTTTAAACGAATTTATATATGCCTTTAACACTAACCCCCAAAGATATGGAAAATAGGATATTAATTCAATCAGACACCTTTTCACTTAATAGTTTAAGAGCTTCAGGAACTTCCGAAAGATCAGATACAAAGTAGTCAATGTTACAGTCTTTAAACATTCTTTTATTCGCTATACCACTTTCCAAAGATATTATCAAATATATTCCTGCCTCTTTTGCACAGCAGTCTATTGGCGTATCTCCAACATAGACACATTTACTAGGTTTTGCGTTCAACTCTTTTAACGGAATGTCAAACACTCTTGGATCTGGCTTGGTATAAACAGTAGTTTTCCTGTTATAAACCCTGTCGAAATATTTTCTAATTGGGTTATCTGGAGTGTCAATATGCTTGAGAGAGTCTGGCACCCTTGAGGTTAAAATGTGTAATTTATAACCAAGTCTTTTCAGTTCTACTAATGTATTTATTGTCTTTTTTGAAACAAAATCTATCTCACCCCTTTCAATAGCTTTTGGCATGAGCTCATAAATGACCTTGTTTGCTATCTTCTCAACATTAGCTCCAGGAAATCTAATTGCCAACGCGTCTAAAAAAACCTTTCCATACGTTTCTAAATGTTTCTTCCTTGTCTGCGGTTTATATCCAAGGGAAGTAGCAGCAAGATTCTCAAGCTTAAAGGTGACTGGCTCGGTGATAGAAAGAGTATTATCCCAGTCAAAAAGTATATGTTTAATCATGTAAGACTAAAGATTAGCATTAATTCCATCAATTATACCCTTCATTACTGCTGTGATTCTAATTACCGGGTCAATATCTTCATTATTCCACGCATATTCCACAATATCGACAAAACTGGAATCACCTGTAGCTTCTGCCAGATCATGAGCATGCTCATACTCAGCCTGTGTCCATCCATCAAAACCCCCATGGGCTACAATTACATTGTGAAAATAATCATCAAAATTGTTGTAAGCTTGAATTCTAGCTTGAGCAACTTCGTATGCTTCAATTGTACCTTGAGCGACATCGTAATTACCTGAAAGATCATTGTAATCATTCTGTAACTCCTCATTTTGCCCCGTTAATTCTTCATGGTCTATTTTAAGCTCATCAAACTCATCCTGGAGTACTCCCAATTCATCTGATAATTCTTCGCTTGCTTCTACTTCGTCTTTCAAGCTTTGATTTTCATTCCACAATCTGTAGCTATATATTCCGCAAGATACCATTGTCCCTATAAGCAGGCATATTGCTAAGATCTTCAACACACCTTTCCAGTCCGGCTTAAATGAAAATTTCTTCTTGAGTTTAGTGGGTGCTGTGTCTACTTTAGAAGTATCAAGCTTTTTATCTACTTTAGGCTTCTTGGAAAAAAGTTTCATTTAGGCAAGGTTATGAAGTTATTACAATATTAATCTACCGAATAGGGGTAAAAGTGTCAATGAAAAGAAAAAATTGCGGCTACGATTCTGGTCATATGAGGGGAAATAAAATCCCATTTTAGAATCGTAGCGTCGGGTGCTGCTGCCCGAAATAATTGCTGCTTAGCGAGACCAAACATAAAAAAACTTGTCTAGCACAAGCTAAGCAACACAAGGGAGAAAAACATGAGTCATATAAAAGAACAATAATTCCTGAAGATCAGGAAGAATCTGGCGATCCTAATCCTCAAATCACAAATCAGCTACGCACTTTCGTTGAGCCCCGCCATATAGGCTCAGTTAATATTTTATAGGATTTATTTCCTTTTTTCAATATATCTTATCATGATCATTTCTTCTTGAGAGATATGAGGTGTAAGTTTCTATCCTCTCCAGCGATGCGGGATCGTCCAGAAATACTCATTAGAGTCTCATAACTGAGGAGCCAGAGCGCTTGTCCCGCCCTTTGCGGGGATAGAGTCTTAAATCATGAGGGAAAGGATTCTATTGCCAGTCGATCAGCTACGCTTCCTTTCAGAGTCCAGAGATACTCATTTTGCTCGTGTGTCTAGAAGCATCTACTGAAGGCAGTGCTGATAGAGTCTTTACCTTATTTCTAATTTATTTCCGCTTTTCAAGATATCCTCTGATAGGCCAAGCCCTATATGTAAGTTTGGTCAAACGAAATCATTTCAATATAAACAAACGAAAAGATTCCATTAAGTTTATTAGCAATAATAATATCTCTGGAAAAATTATTAATTTGCTTGAAGCTTGAATGTTTGATCTTGTTTTATTATCATCTCTTCAAGTCCTTTTTTAGTATAGCTTTCTTTAATTACTAGCGGTACAATTCCTTTCGTTTCTTCTTCATGTGAGACTATACCACTACTTGACAAAAAAATGGATGGCATCGACTTCCTCTCGAGATACACGACTACTTCGTCCTTAAACATGATCTTCGTCTCTCCACCCCTTCTAATAAGAAAGATAGACTTGAGTTTATTTTCATAGCTATCTGTTGTAAGATTATACTCAAAAAAGAACTTTACACCTCTATCATGTTGCCAAATTACCCATTTGAGGTTTTTATAGTCCCTTGAATTAAAAACCATTTCCTCGTAAATTGTACTGGACATAATTCCATCGTCACCTCCATAATCTGGAAGAATTTTGGCATAACAATATCTATGGTCTAACACTTGTCTATGAAACCATAGGTTATTGCCCTCTTTGTTTAGACTCGTTTCGAAGGCCTTCTGAATTAAGGAGAAATCATCTTTTGGGTCCCGTTTATCTACATTTACAGGATTTTCACCATTTGGCATCTAATTGCCTCTCATATTTTATTGACTTTTAAATTATACAATAATATTATGGGC
>CAYZTC010000004.1:0-76154 GCA_964481345.1 uncultured Candidatus Saccharibacteria bacterium
TTTAATACATCAAGGTTGAAATTCATAAGATAAATCCTTTTAACGTTTATATTTCTTTGGATTTTGTTCTTTTTTAATAAAATACTGTTTAGGTTATAATGCATTATTGTATGTTATCCTAAATAGCAAAACATGAGAAGAAAAACTGTTTTTACAAACTTCATAGACGTTCCCTACTTTACAAAGCAGGATCTGTTAGTATTGGCTGATAAGTTTAGCATATTAGAATCCAGTCTTAATACATTAATTCAGAGAGCTATTAAAAGAAAGGACATAATTCCTCTAAAAAGGAATTATTATGTTCATAAAGACTTCTTTTCAAAGAACAGAGATAAACTTGAGTATAAATTTTACTTAGCTAATGCATTACTCAAGTCTTCATATATTAGTCGTGGGACTGCTCTACAGTACTATGGATTACTTTCTGAAGTTTCTCTTGACTACTACACTTCTACAACAGTAAAACTTCCTAGAAGATTTTCTAATGCATTAGGTATATATGAGTATCGAAATATAAAACCAGACCTTTTCGATGGATACAAAAGCATAAAATTCGTACTTGATGAAAATGAATACTCTTATGTAATTGCGGAACCGTATAAAGCAATATTTGACTATATTTATTATCGTACTAATAAAAAAAGTATTTCTGAAGACTTACTAATGCAGGTATTAGAGGAGTTAAGAATAAACTTTCATGACCTTAATAAAACACAGTTGGATAAACTAATAAAATCGTTTAAATAAAGAAATGCTACTAGAAAAGTTAAAACTAAAGTTTAGTGATCTTAAAAAGGAAGGTAGATCTGAAGATTCACTAGTAATTGCTCTAAAAGGAGTTTTACAGCATTACATTTTGAATTTTATTTATACTAGCAAGGAATATTCCCATTTAACAATGTACGGAGGAACAGTACTTAGAATTGGCTATGCTCTGCCTAGAATGTCAGAAGATCTAGATTTCCAAACTGACAAAAAGATTGATATGGAGAAGTTTGCTGAAGATCTTAAGAAGCATTTTGAGAATAACTATAGTTTCGAAGTTGAAACAAAACTAAATACTTCATCAGAGACTGGTACAAATGTTGTATTTGTAAAATTCGACATTTTAAAGGAATTCGAGTTTACTCAAATTAAATGGACAAAACTACAAATAAGGGTAGATATAAATTACTTTGAAAAAACTGGCGACTTTATCAAAGACACAATTCCAGGAGGTAAAGGTACAGACCTGGCCTATACTATTAAGACATATCCTTTATCTACTCTCATGGCTAGCAAAACTGTTGCTTTCTTAAAGAGAGATGCGAGAGGAATAAGTGATGTTTTGACTAATGTAAAGCCAAGAGATGTGTACGACATGATGTGGTATATGGATAGAGGTACCATGCCTGACTTAGAATACTTAAAAGCAAAAAGCGTGAAATTTGACTCATTCTTAGACTTCAGGGACAAAGTAAAACTTCGAGCAAATAAGATTGATGACCAAGTATTTAGAAATGGCCTGTCTCGATTCTTTTATGATCAAAACGAACTTGAAAACTGGTTATCTAACTGGAGACCTAAATTTATGCAGTTACTTGAATCATACAAAGTATATGAAATTAATGATCTCGAGGCTATCTACGGTCGAGTGGATTTTGGTACCGACAATCGAAATCTTTCTTACAGATTTAGTACCTTAGAGAATCCTAACCAAAAGATTATCTTTAGAGTAATAATTAGCCATTATTGGTTTGAATATAGCGATATCAAAATAAATCCTGGACATCGTGTGAACGATATTGAAGATAAAGCAGAAAAAGGTCGAGGAGAAATGACAGAGTTAGACTATGAATATATAGGGCTGTTTTACAGAAAAATAAAAGATTATCTTAAAAGAAACAAAAATGTAGTTTTTCAGAGTGAGTTTGAAACTAAGGTGATAAGAGCCACTGCAGATAATCTTGATCCTCAAAAACAAATTTACCTTGATAAAAGGCTACTCGAAAAGGTTGATTTTGAAGAGCTTTTATAAACTGAGCAATTTGAGAGCCTTGATAAATCCTGAGTTCGAGTCCGTTCAGTTCTCTTCACACTGAGTATGGGGCAATTTTGGTATTTTTTGCTTCAAAATTGTGTTCTCACGTAAAGGGCTATTTTAGGCAAAATGAGTCTGAAAAGTGAAACTTTTAGGATTAATATATTCTTGTTATTTAAAAGAAAGCCTTGGAATGGTAATATCTGTTGGTGGATGATTCTGGAGATAAGGTCGAACCTTGTCCAAGTCCCGCAACCAATATGATAGGTATTTTATTTATTTTTTATACATGCTATACTCCTCCTTGTCTATGATAACGTTAACCTCATGTAAGCAATTTTCATTTCTTATTTAGGAACTGTTTCGTAGCGGATAATTTATTATATTTTTTCATTTAATGAAAAACAAGCTATTTATTGGTAGTTTGTCTTGGGATACCACAGACGAATCACTCAAAGCTTTCTTTGCAGAAGTGGGTGAAGTTGTCGAAGCTAAGGTAATCACAGACAAATTCAGTGGCAGATCAAAGGGATTTGGTTTTGTCACAATGTCTTCTGATGAAGAAGCTGCAGCTGCAGTTGAAAAACTCAACGATGCAGAGCTTGATGGTCGATCAATCAAGGTTGACTATGCACGACCTCCGAAAACTGAGTAAACACACTTAGAATTTTCAGCGTCTAAAGCGAACTTGTGGTAAACTCTCATTTATGAGAGTTCCACAGGATGTGCAGAAAGCAAAAGAATTAAGAGATAAAGAAGGGAAGCTTGAAGAAGCTAGAGACCTTCTAGTTGAGTATGAACAGAAAGCATCAAAGGATGACCTCCCATATGTTCAACTTGAGTTAGGAACCCTTTTGTTTGATATGGGAAAGATGGAAAAGTCGATAGAGATCCTTATTCAGGCTGTTCAATCTTCTAAGAAAGCCAGTAATAAGCTGATTGAGGCAGATACTTTACGAAGAATTGGATGGGAAAAGTGGATGATTAATAAGGATGAAAAGGAAGCTATGGACTATATAAATAGTTCTTTGAAAATAGTTGGGGATAACTTAAGTGATTCAGATTTTCAGAAAGTAGCTGCAAACATTTGGGCTGCAGTTGGTAATTTACAATTTGATAGCGACAAATATGATGAAGCATTGGAGTCATATAAAAAGGCTATGGAACTTGCAGAAAAATCTGATTTCAAGGGAAGGATATGTACTCTGAACGGGGATATTGGAAATGTTTACTATAGTCAGAAAAAATATGATCAGGCAAAGACTATGTTTGAAAAAACGTATGAGTTTGCAAAAACAGATTATAGACATGCAGTTCCCAGTTCATTGATAAGACTTGCAAAACTAGTATCAGATGATGGTTATGATAAAAAGGATTATTCAAAGGCTCAAAAACACCTTGACGAGGCACTTAGTGTTTCTAAAGCTGAAAATTGGAGGAGGGATGAAGCTGAAGTGTATGAAGGTTATTATTGGTTATACAGTAAACAAGGGAACAAAGAGGATTCTGAAGAAAGTAAAAAGAAAGCAATAAATATTTACAATGAACTTGGTATGAAGGATAGGGTAGAGAATCTAGAAAGGAGCAATTAATTGGCAATTAAGGATACACTCAAAAAACAATTTTTATTTGATGGAATAATAGTAGGGGTGATTATCATAGTTGTGATTGTTGCTTTTTGGATTACAGGGTCGGGATCGATTGGGTAGAGGGTTTAGTATAAAAATTTATAATTTCAATTCATTTGAATACTAATAAGGATGTAATAAGAATATTATGTTTTGGAGATTCAAACACCTGGGGTTACATCCCTGGAAGTGGAAAACGATATGATTCACAGACACGCTGGACGGGTGTGTTACAAAAAGCGCTAGGTAGTGGCTTTGAAATAATTGAGGAAGGACTAGATGGCAGAACTTTGAATAGTGATGTTAAACGAGTCGGGAAGGAAGGTAGAAACGGAAGTATGTATCTAATTCCATGCTTAGATACTCATGACCCCATAAATATTGTAATTCTAATGCTTGGAACAAATGACTTAAAGAATTCGGTTGGTACCTCCATAGATGAAATTGAGTCCGTTGTTGAGAAGCAGTACGTAAATGTAATAGTAAACCGTAAATCACGGTTTTCCAATTTAACTCCGAAACTATTATTGATGTCGCCACCTATCATTGATTTAAGTAAGATGAGTGCTATTAAGCGAAAGCGATACAGTAAATCACGAGACAAGAATCTTAAACTTGTAGAATTGTACAAGGAAACCGCCGAAAGAAATAATTGCTACTTTCTGAACTCAGGAGAAATAGTCACTTGCGGTGCTGGTGGTATTCATATTGATGCAGAGAATCATAAAAAACTAGCTCAAAAATTGAAATCAGAGATATTGAGAATTAAATGGAAATAGGAAAAATACTCAAAAAACAATTTGTATTTGATGGAATAGTAGTAGCTATTATTGTAATAGCCGTATTAATATTTTTCTGGATTAGCAGGGGATTTTCTGTGGGATGGGATATAGAAGGGGAAGAAGTTGTAAGGGATGAACAAAAGACTGTTCAGGAAAACATCTATATTCATGATGGCGGAAAGCTATTAATTGAGTCCTCTGATTTAGAACTTGATTATGATGGAGAGCTTTCTGTATGGGTTGAGGGAGATTCTGAACTTGAGGTCATTGACTCTACAATCAATTCTGATGAATATATGTACAATATTTCACTGTACTCTGAGAATGGAAAAAGCCCTAAAATGGCTGTAATAGACTCTGATATTATTGGGCACTACGGAATTTTTCTTAGAGATAGAACTGTATTTGAATCAGAAAATTCTGTTCTTGGAAGAGTAGTTATGATGGATAACTCAAGTTTAAATGTTTTAAACTCGCAATTATTTGTTGTTTTAGATTCCGATAAAAAAGAGGAATACCTAGGTTTAGATGTTGGTGATGGTGTAAATTTTCAATTTGAAAGTAGGGAAGGGTGGGGAGTAGAAGTTGAAGATTCTAAGATAGAGGGTTATCAGGTAAATATTGATGAGGATGATGATGTATTTATCGGCAATTCTAAGGGAATTAATCTGCTAATTAGTACCAGTAGGGGAGCTTCTGAAAATTTTTTAAGTCTCCCTCCCCTATTAACACCGAGTTCTGGAGAGCTTGAGGATCTCGGGTTTGACCTGTCATGGGAAGACACATCATTTGGCGGATTTGGGTTTGTGCTTGAAGAGACCAGTTTGAAAGTTGAAAACACCGTTTTGCTGGATATTATGCTTACAGATTCTGATTTTGAGGCTAGGGAGTCCAGTATAAACTGCATGGTTTGCCAATTGTTTGACTCAAATCTTGAGCTAAATACTGTTGAATTTGATGAAAGTACTCATGACATTGAAATCTTTGTATATGGTGACTCCCAACTAGAAATTTCAAACTCAGATGTTAGTGAGATTAACATATATCTTTTTGGAAATTCTGAATTGATATTAAAAAATTGTGAATATGATGAAGATAATATAATTAATAGTGGGTCAGGAGAAGTTGAGATTCTTTAGTTATTCATCATTATATTTACCAAAACCCTTGCCAATTTATCACTGTCGTGCCTGACAAGACTTCTTTTTACCGGATCGTGGTCTTCCTGTTTAATAAGTTTTTCTGAGGCAACGTTATCTCTGATTACTTGAATTTTTAGCGTGGGATCGAGATCGTCAACTACAGGATGAGCATTTTCTTCTTTATAAAGATCTCTTACCTTTGGGGAGAATTTAGTGTTATTAACTATAACGTAATTCGGAATCCTTCCAGTGTATTTTATAACTTCATTTAAATACCCTTGTGCTGTGAGACCGTTTGTTTGCCCTTTTCTAGTCATGAGACTAACCACAAATATCAGTTTTGCTTTTGATTTTTGTAATGATTCAGGTGCTTCCCCTACTACAAAATTGCACAAAGTGCTTGTATAAAGGTCTCCAGGCCCAAGAATGATATAGTGAGAGTCAAGAATTGCTTTCCTTGCTCTTTCAGAGATACTTGATTTGGGCTGTGACTTGATATTTATGATTTTTGAACCTGAGTCATGTTTTTTGTCTGGCTGATCAATTTTGGACTCTCCTACCAATACCTCTTCATTATCATATTCTGCTACCAAGTCAATGTCATCATTTGAAATAGTGATGATCTCTCCTTTAATATTAAAAACCCTTGATAACTCCTTGATAGCCTTTTCTTCACTGCCCAGAGATTCTGTTAGGGCTGTAATTAAAAGATTTCCAAAGTTATGTCCTTCCAGCTCTCCTTTATCAAAGCGGTAGGAAAGAAGCTTTCTTAAAATGTTGTTCCCATTTCCATTTTCTGCAAGTGCAACCATGCATTGTCTTATATCTCCTACCGGAAGGATTCCGTATTCATCTCTTAACCTTCCTGTACTTCCTCCGCTATCTGTCGCATTAACGATTGCTTTTAAGTCGAGGTTGGAATATTTCTTTAAACCGGTTAAAATTGTGTAGGTACCAGTCCCTCCTCCAATTACTGTTGCTTTTATCATGTCACGCATATTAACGAAGAAAAATAGCTTTAATTACATGATATGGTAGAATTGAGGGTTAATTTTTTGAGGGTATTAAGATGTCACATGTTGAACTTACAGATGATAACTTCCAGTCAGAGGTGCTGGATTATGATGGTTTGGTATTGGTTGATTTTTGGGCGTCCTGGTGTATGCCATGTCTAATGACAGGACCAATCATAGAGGAAATCTCAAAAGAGTTGGGTGAAAAGGTGAAAGTAGGAAAGGTTAATGTGGATGAAAATCAACAGTATGCTCAAAAATATAATGTAATGAGTATTCCGACGGTTATTCTTTTTAAGAAAGGTGAAATTATTGAGCAATTTATTGGTGTGAGATCAAAAGAGGAGTATGTGGCTGCTATAGAAAAGAATTCGTAACCTACTACTCTATTGTTATTACTACAATCTCTGGCGGATTGAAAAGTCTGATTCTTGTTCCTGTCGATCCTACCCCTGAAGTAATATAAAGTGGTATCCCATTGTAATTGAAGTATCCTTTGTCATATTTCCTTGGGATCTCTGTTGGAATAGGTCCAATTGGTCCAATAAATGGTAATCTGACCTCACCTCCATGAGTATGTCCTGAAAGTACAAGATCTACTTTATCTTCATAATCTGAGGAGTCTAAATCTTGTACTGCATCTGGATTATGACTTAAAAATATTACGGTATCATCCTTGTTAACATCATCTAATATCGAGTAGTCTTCTTCATATGACCAAAGGTCTTTTATCCCCGCAATAGTAAGTGTAGAGTCATTTGTTTCAATTTCGGCTGTTTTGTTATCTAGTATAGTGAATTCAAGATCCTCTATTTTTTCTGTCAGACCCTCAACTAGTTTGACTGGTGGGGATGCATTTAGGTAGTCATGGTTTCCATATATGAATATTACTTTCTTTTCTATTTTTGAAAGGTAGTCTAAATTTGACAGAAACGTTGAGGCTTGGTTTACATTATCTCCAAGAAGTAAAAGATACTCTGCATCTTCCACGTTGTTTACTTTATTAACAAACAATGGAAGTTTTGCTGTGTTTAGAAACTGTCCCACATGGAGATCTGATGCAATTATAAATTTGTACGGGTCTCCATTATAGTCATCAATGTCTATGGTTTCTTCTCTTACTACGATATTTAGCTGTTCTATTGTTGACCCGTATATGATTGTGGAAATTATTAAGGCAGAAAGAAATATAAGTAAAATGCTCCAGACTTTTAGTCTAGGATGCTCCTTGTATGCGATAACACCTGTAGCTGATGCTAGCAGAAATATTAACCATAAGCATAAATCTATTACATCGTTATAAATACCTAACACTTTGTAGGTGAGATCTGTAAGGTTCATGGTTTTATTAAAATAATATTGCCATGTAGAATGTAGTGGAAAACATAAAATATTTCAAATTAGCTATGCCAGAGCTTATTGATCTTGAGGTTACAAGAAGCAACATACTAAGGAAAGTTCAGGGTAAAAAAGTAAAGACTGTTGATGTTCAGCCCTCTTACCTACTGAGAAATTGTATGTCTGACCAGTTTAAGAAATCCTTATCTGGTAAGAAACTTAATGATATTGAAAGAAAAGGCAAGGTGTTAATTTTTGATTTTAAAGAGGTAAAAGTAGGTATACATTTGATGCTGTTTGGCAATTTTTGTTGGTGTGATGAATTGGGAAGTAAAAAACCAGTGTTGAGAATATGTTTTGAAGACTCAGAATGTATTTGCGTTATCGATAGAAAACGTTGGGTAAAAGTTGAGCTTGAAGATCTAGATTCAGGTGTTAGTTCGAAACTTATTGAAAGAGAAATGGGGCCTGACCCATTGTCAGAATCTTTTGGATTATCAAATTTTGAAGAGATCATTAGTAAAAAGAAAAGATCTGGAATCAAATCAATTTTAATGGATCAGAAGGTCATTTCCGGCATTGGGAATGCTTACTCAGATGAGATATTGTGGAATGCCCAAATTCATCCTTTAACTAAAGGCGGGAAGCTTATTGACGGTGGGAGGGTTTAACTATTGTATCATTCTATATCAAAAGTACTAAAAGAAGCATTAAAGACAATAAAGTCAAGTTCAAAAGGAACAAGTATTTCAGAGCAAAGTAGGGATTTTATGAAGGTCTATCGAAAAGAGAGAGCACTCTGTCCAAGATGTGGAAGTCCAATTGTAAAGAGTTATGTTTGTGGAAGGGATACATTTATATGTAAGAAGTGTCAGAAGATACCTTGTTGAAGCGTAGTATGAATAAGTGATATCATTAGTCTAGTTAAATTTTTAGCCGCAATAAATGAAAGGTGACACAGAGGATATGCAGCAAATTGGTGTTGTGACACACTTCTTCCCGAAGGTGTCTGTTGCTGTAGTGAATCCAAGTGGACCTGTAAAAATCGGCGATAGTGTAAAGATCTGTGATAAGGAGGGAAACGTTGTTTTAGAGCAAGAAGTTGCCTCTATGCAGATTGACCATAAGGAGATAAAAGGTGCAAAGAATGGCGAGGAGTTTGCAATGTTGGTCGATGAGCCTGTAAGAGAGGGATATATTGTCTGTAAGGCATAACACTATTTTGATTATTCAAAACTGCTCAAATGGCACTCCCTGAGATTTCTGTGTCTGGACGGGGTATGAAGATAACGGATTCTATCCGCAAGTATGTCATTGAGAAAATCGGGAAATATTCTGAGATTTGTAACAAATTTGTTACCGGTATAGAGGTTGAATGTGCCCAGAATACTGCTGCAAGGGGTGTTAAAGGAGATTTTAATGTTGAGATTATGGCTCACCTTCCTAAAGATATCGCAAGAGTTGAGAAGCAAGGTGCTGACTTATACGGGTTGGTTGATTTAGCGACTGATGTTCTTATTAGAAAAATAAAGAAACATAAGGAACGATTAAGACAGAGAAACGATGGAAAAAAAGTTAAGTCTGAAGATTATTCAGATATCGAAGCTGAAGATAATTTTATCAGCTATATTCCAAGGATTGGCAAGAAGAAAATAATTGATGGTTGTAAGCCATTGTTATCTGAAGAAGCAATTGAGAAAATGGAAATGCTTGACTATGACAATTTCTTGTTCAAAGACAGTAAAAGTGGTTTATGCTCAATGGTATATAGAAGAAAAGATGGGACCTATGGACTTGTTCAACTTCAGCCTGAGGCCGAATATTCTCGAAATTCTGAATAACCGAGTGTTTAGTTTTGTCTAAGTGATTACTCTAAAAACTCTCCAACAAAATCTTTTGTTATTCCGAGAAATGAGTAGGATCTAGGATTTTCAACATTATCCTGGATACTTGCGTCATCTCTTAGTGCTGAAAGCCATGGTTGTACCTCCTCGGCAACCTTTTGGTCCCTGAGTGTATCTTCAACTTCTTCTTGAGCCTCTTCAAACGTAATGTCCTCATCGTCTGGAAAAAGAGTTTCTTTATATTCATTAAAGAAGTTTTGTGCTTCCTCATCTGTTATCTCGATCTCTGATTGAAGAATCCTTTCAACAAGAAGTGTTGTTTCGATCTGTCTTTTAAGTTGTTCTCTTGTGATGCCGAGTGCTTTTAATTCTTCATTTAGTACATCCTCACCACCATATTGTTCTTCCAATTCGTCAACTTGTTCTTGTATCTCTTCATCAGTAATTGTAATTCCTTCTCCTTCTGCTTCTTGATAGACTAAAACCTCATCGATCATTTGACTGACTATTGATGTTCCGTATCTTTGCTCTAGCTTGTCATAGAAATCATTTCTGCTTATTCTTTCTCCATTTACTACAGCGACTGATGCGTGATAGTTTAAGTACTGAACGACGTAGTCCACGACTACGAGCGAAACAACAAATAGTATTATCCAAAAAGCTAGACTTTTTAGAACTTTCGAAATTCTTTCTTTTCTTTCTTTGGGATTCTTTTTAGAATATTTTTTTGTGGACTTTTTACTTTTCTTAATTAATGCCATGAAATGTGAGTCAAAAATTTAGCTAGGTTGAGTTTATCAGAAGGATTAAAAAGTGTCTAGGAAAGGCAAATGTTCGCCCTCCTCTGTGTGTAGAAAAAGGCTATAGGAAAGACAAGAATCAGGAATAGCATATATTTGCTAATTGGTGTTCCGGTTGAAGCCAATACTTCTCCATTTGAATAAGTAATGTCTTTTGAGGATATTGGCATTACTCGTAGTTTGGGATTTCCATCGTCGTCGTTACCATACTGAGATATGATTCCTACTGCTGTGATTTGTTTGCCTTTGATATCTGATGGGATTTCAATATTTAAGTACTTTGAAACGTTTACTTTTGCGGTTTCGCTATTGTTTGTTATATAAATATAATTTCCAACCTTTTTATCTACTATTCCAGTAATTGAAACTAAACTCCCAATATATTTAACTAGATCTTTGAAGTCTTCTATTGTTAGAGGTGATATTTTTATGCTATCTTCATTTTTAGTTATTGTATTTACTACTATTCTTTTTTCTCCATATGCTGTATCAATTTTCCCTTTAAGTACATAAACATTACCATTTTGAAGTTTTGTTCCTTCAACAACTTTGTATCTTATTCCTCCAGTACTGTCCTGGATATAACCTTCCTTTTCATATATTAATCCTGGTGATGCAGTAATTACTCCTTTAATCGATACAGCCGTGTTTTTATCAAGTAACCTTGCGTCATTAATGCTTGTCAGAATGGGATTATTCGGATCTTCAACCACTTCTATTTCGAAGACATTAGTGGCCGAAAGTCCTGAATTATCTGTTACCGTAAATATTGTTTCAAACTTACCCTCACTATCAAATGTGTATTTGAATATCTGGGAATCTTCTAAAATATCTAGTTCTCGTATTTTCCACTCATAAGTTTCTATTGTTCCATCAGGGTCGTATGATTGAGATCCATCAAACACTACTTCTTTTCCTAGATAGACCGGATCATCATACTCTACCTGTGCAACTGGTAGGATTTTGTTTTCTTCTCCTGGTGTGGGATCATCGCATTCCGTGAAGTCTTCTTCATGATTATCAGTATCGTTTTGACTGACCCTGCAAAGTGAATGACCAGATGATACATCTAGTGCAAAGGTTGTTCCGATGTTCCCGGTATCATCAATAAGCTCATTGATGTTTGGAGAGTCATAAAGAAGTGTGTCTTTTACAATTCCTTGGTCATTCAGTATTCTTATGCCGTCTGTTTCAGATCCTCCATTTTGAAATCCTAATTTACTTACTATGTAGTCTGCTGTTGTATTTGGCTCACCAATTACTCTAATTTCCTCTGGAGACATTTTGAAATTTTCGAGTGTAATAACGTTTTCAAACTTACTGCCCCCAACCTCAATTTTCCAGTTGAAAAGGTTGATATAATAGCCCGAAATATTTTTAATTTCGATCCACTCGCAACCAGTATCGGTTCCTTCTGGATCGTATACAACCTCATTAATAATAACGGTATCTGCTGACCCGTAGGCTGGGGTAACAGTAAGTAGGAAAAGTATGGGAGCTAGTAGCATTAAAAGAATATTTGTATATATGATTAGTTTTCTACTAGCGTGAGTTCCCATACTTGATATATATGATATCTATCAAATATGAAAAAGTTATTAAAAATATTTCGGGAAATTACTGAAGGTGTAGATATGTTGTTACCCAGCCGTTTGAGTGTTCGATCATAGCCCATTTTCCTCCATATCCATCTATACCTCTTGTTAGTTCTCCTGCCCATGCACTATATACAGGTGCTCCTGTCCCGAGTGTGGTCGACATATCAATGCATAAACCTTGATGGTAATCCTGGGTCCAGTATACATTTCCTGCAAGTGGAACTTGCATGCTGTTTGATCTTACATAGTATCTAGGAAAAGACCCTACATAGTCGTGAATGTCTGGACCTAATTTTAGGTAGGTTGGGAATGGATAAACATTTCCCCAGAAATAGCTGTATCCTGGGTATGGTGTTCCGTTATTGATGCAAAAGTGTAGGTGAGCACCGAAGGCAAGTCCCGTATCTCCCATATATCCGATTACAGCTCCCTTCGAGATATATCCTTCATATGTTCCACTTCCACCAGTTGCAGCAATGGCTTTGGAAATCTCTGCGGTAAGGCTGTTTATCTCTGAAAATGTGGCTTCAAGGTCAGTAGAATACTGTTGCTCTTTTTTTATTGATTCTGCAAGAAGGTTTTGCTGTTGGGCTGTCTGTTGTATTAAGTTGTCACTTTGTCTGGTAAGTTCTGCTCTTTGATCTTCAGTTTCATTTCTTAATTCTTGAACTTCTGCTCTGTCTTCAATCAGTTTATTCTCCTCTGATACAAGTTGTTGCTTTGAAATTGACATTTGTGTGAGCATTTCCCTGTCTCTTTCTTTAATCCTCGCAATATACTTCATCTTTCTTAAAACTGACTCAAAGTCATTTGATCCTAGAATTAATTCCAAAGGTGAAATAAATGTCATTTTGTACCCAAGCTTTGTTCTTTCCTTCATTGCTTCTTCCAACTTGTTTATCTCTTGTGTTAGCGTGTCAATACTTACTTGCAGTTCACTAATTTCTTCACCAAGAAGGATTATTTCTACATTATTCCTTTCGATGTCAACCTCGAGCTCAGATATTGTAATTTCTGTTTTTTGGATTAGGTAGGAAAGATATTCAATTTGTTGTGTAAGGGACTGCTGGCTTTGCTGTTCTGAAGATATTGCACCTTCTAGATTAGATTTTTCCTGACTTAGTTGTACGTATTCATCGTTTAGACACTCAAGTCTTTCTGATGGGCTCATTGATTCAGGACATGATCCACTATAGGCAAATGTGGGTTTTGGCTCAAACTGACTATTAAGTACTAGAAATGAGGAGAGTATGAAGAATAGTGCAATGGCTATTTTGAGGGCAGGACTTTTGGTCATTTTAGTTGTTTCCAGATAGCTATTGAGCTACTGAAAAAGCCAATTAAAGTACCAGCACTGATTTCAGAAAGTACTATTTTGGAAATAAATCCAAGGTCTAGATCCTTTAAGTAGGGTGTTCCGATTTCGGTGAATGTTTGGGATATGAAGTAAAACAATTCACTATCCCTTAGTACTGCTATTACTCCATACCATACAACCAGCATTGAAATGATTGCTAATGTAGAGCCTGCAAATCCATAAAAGGTTCCTTCAAGTAAATATGGAATTCTAATGTAGCTTCTAGTGGAACCCACAAGTTGCATGGTGTCGATCTCGTGTTTGTGGCTGTTTATGTTAAAACTTATTGCAATCAATATTAAGATTATAGATATTCCTGAAAGAGCAACTACAATTGCTATACCTCCTCTGTTGATAATCTGTGAAATATCTTCCAGGGTGTCGATAACATCTTGAAAGTACATTACATCTTCTATGCTTTCAACCTCTTCCCTTATGGAGTCTACTATACCTAGCACCTCATCCATATCTTCGATTTTATAAACTCTTAGCCCAATACTTGGAGGTAGTGCATCGGCAGTAATTGAATCTACTAGTGTGGGGTCATCTTCAAAATCCCTTTTGTAAATCTCTAATGCTTCCTCCTGAGATACATACTCTACGTTTTCAATTAAATCTGAATTTTCAAGGGTTTCTTTTACACTGAATATTTCCTCTTCGGGTGTTTGGGTGTTAAAGAATAGTATTATTTGGGCTTTTCTTTCGAAAGCACTTACAGTTTTCCCTGATACTATAGCAAGGGCTATGATTGAAGATGCAATAATAAATGTTAGGTATACCACTAGTATTGTGGCTAGAGAAAGCCATTTATTCCTTACAATATTCTTTTTTGTATTTGTAATGATTCTTTTAATAATTATTGATTTTCCCATATTTACTTTTTAACAAATTTTTCCAAAGATTTCATTATTTCATCTGTGCTTTTTTTGCTGATTCCTTTGATCTCTCCTAATTCATCTTCTGTCATATCTAAGATTTTGTCCACTGTTTCAATTTTGTTTTTTATAAGAGTGTTTTTAATCCTTTCGTCTAGCTCGAGGTCTTTCACCTTGTTTGATATAGAACTCTCTTTTTTCTTTCCTGGTTGCTTTACCTTTGGCTTTACTTTTTTGAGGGGTGGTTTTCCGTATCCGCCTTTGCTGTCACTTATTATTTTACCTTCTTCTAGTCTTATTACTCTTTTTTGCATTTTGTCTACAAGGTCTTTGTTATGTGTTGCAACAACCACAGTAGTACCCCATTTGTTAATCTTTTCCATGATGTTAAGTATTTCCTCTGCATTGTCTGGATCCAGATCTCCAGTAGGCTCATCTGCAATAAATAATTTGGGGTCATTTGCAAGTGCTCTTGCCATACCAGCTCTTTGTTTTTCACCACCAGAAAGTTGAATTGGAAAAAGGTTAGCCCTTTCTGTGAGTTTTGTAACGTCAAGAAGGTAGTCTGCAGTTTCTTTTAGCTCCTTGTCATTTTTTCCAGTAATCTCAAGTGCAAACTCAATGTTTTCTCTTACTGTTTTAGAATCAATTAGTTTGTCATCCTGGAAAACAATTCCAATCTGCTGTCTATAGGCAGGGACCATTTCCCTTTTCATTTTTACCACATCAATATCTTCAAATTTAATGATTCCAGTGGAAGGGAGATCTCTTCTTATTAATAATCTGACTATTGTGGTTTTACCTGCACCTGATGGTCCCACTATAAAAATGAATTCACCATTACCAACATCAAATGTAACCTTATCTAAAGCCTTTATATTGGAGCCATATATTTTCGATACTTCTTTAAAGCTGATCATTCTCACTACATTATGCCAAAAGGGACTATATTTTCAAAGGGAATCCTAAAGTTTGATTTCTTCTTTGATAAATTCATCTAGCTTTCCATCAAGTATTTCCTCAGGATGTTTTGATTCGACCTTAGTTCTTAAATCTTTGACAAGCTTATACGGATGAAGTACGTAATTTCTTATCTGGTTACCCCATGCTGCTACTTTATGCTTACCTTTAAGCTGTTTTTTCTCTTTCTCCAGTTCTTTTTCTTTTATTGCCCACAGTTTTGCTTTCAAAAGACTCATTGCAGCCTCTCTGTTTTGAAATTGACTTCTTCTTGATGATGATTGAACTGTAATTCCTGTAGGAATGTGTGTAAGTGTTACTGCGGTGGAGGTTTTGTTTACGTGTTGACCTCCAGGCCCTCCTGCTCTTGTTGCCTTAAATTCAACATCTTTGTCGTTAATTTCAATGTCGTCCACATTAGCTGTTTTAATAATTGGTAATACTTCTACACCGGCAAAAGAGGTCTGTCTTAAATTTTGTGCATTAAATGGAGATAACCGGACTAGCCTATGTGTACCAGCTTCATTTTTTAAGTACCCATATGCGTATTCTCCTTTTATTTCAATTGATACTGTACTTAGGCCTGCCTCCTCACATTTAACTTTATGTATTTCCTCTACTGTCCAATCTTGAGATTCAGCATATCTTGAATACATTCTTAGTAGTATTTGTGTCCAGTCGTTTGCTTCAGTTCCGCCTTGCCCAGAATGGATTGAAAGAATAGCTCCAGATTTATCATACTTACCTGAAAGAAATTGATTTAGCTCAAATTTTGCTAACTTATCATTTATTTTCTTATACTCACTTTGAACATCTTCGGTATCACTTTTTGTTGCAACTTTTGAGTATTCATTAAGATTTTCAATAGATTTTTCGAGTGATGAGATTTGACTAGCAAGTTCATTGATCTCATTGATTTTTTGCATAATATCTTTTGCTTTGTTTTGATTTTCCCAGAAGTTTTTCTCAAGTGATTCTTTCTGAAGATTCTCTTTTTGTTCAATTTTTGAATCTAATTCAAGGACCTCTTTTATTGATGATATTCTTTTTTTGAGACCTTCTATTTGATCTTCCATGAAAAGCATTATCTCATATTTATTTTATATCGTCATTTTGTTTGGGGGCAATGATGGATAATGATATACTGTATCTTAGATGGGAAATAAAAAAAGTATGAGTAAACAACCAGTAGTTCTTTTGATTTTGGATGGAATAGGAGCAAGAAAGAGTAAAATTGGAAATGCAGTGCTTTTAGCAAATACTCCTGTCTTAGATTCACTTTGGACACAGTGTCCGCATTGTCTTTTGGATGCATCCGAAAAGGCTGTAGGATTGCCTCCTGGCTATGCAGGGCACTCTGAGGTTGGGCACCTTAACCTTGGAAGTGGTCAGATAGTTTATCAGGTGCTCACTCAAATTGGTGAAGCAATAAGGACAAAACAATTTGGAAAGAATCCAGTACTTGTTGATTCTCTTAAAAATGCAAAAAGGAAAAAGAATAATGTTCATCTCCTTGGAATATTAAGCCCGGGGGGTGTACATGGTCATATAGACCATCTGTTTGAACTTATGAGGGTGTGTAAAACTCATAAGATTTCTCCCTATATTCATGTCATATTAGATGGAAGGGATGCAGGTCTTAAGGATGGATATTTATATCTTAATATGCTTAAGGCTAAAATATCTGAGTTTGGTATTGGAACTATTGCCTCGATTAGTGGTAGAGCTTATGCGATGGATAGAAATAAGCATTGGGATAGAACTGGAAAGACATATGATGCAATGCTTGGAATAGGAGAAAGAAAATCAAGTGATGTGATGGACGTACTTCAAAACGCGTATAAATCTGGTGAGAATGATCAGACATTTAAGCCTACTACCCTTGTTAACGGTGATGGAAATCCTATGGGACCGGTAAAAGATGGTGATTCAGTAATCTTCTATAATTTCAGGGAGGACAGATCAAGACAGCTTACAAAGGCATTTGTGCTAAAGGACTGCAATGGTTTTGAAAGAAAGGTGATGTTGAAAGATATTAATTTTGTTACAATGACCGGTTATGAAGAGGGCCTTCCTGTAAAAATTTTGTACGAACCTTTTAGGCCGGAAAATACAGTTGCTGATGTGATAAGTAATGCTGGCATGAGGCAATTCCATATTTCAGAAACAGAAAAGTATGCTCACGTTACTTATTTTTTTAACGGTGGGAGAGAGAAGCCTCATGATGGTGAGGAGTTTTACCTTGTTCCTTCCCCTAATGTGTTTGATTATTCTACTACTCCTGCAATGAGTATTAAGGAGGTTACTGAAGGGTTGATAAAGCGGATAAAAACCCAAAAGGATGATTTTATTCTCATCAATTATGCAAATCCTGACATGCTTGGTCATACTGGAGACATTGATGCAACAGTAAAATCACTCGAAATAGTGGACAGCTATACGAAGAAATTGATAGATGCAATATTAAAAGTAAAGGGTGATTTCATGATAGTTTCTGATCATGGAAATTGCGATAAGATGATTGAAGAAGTAACTGGAGAGCCGGATACAAAGCATACCATGAGTCCGGTACCGTTCATGATTGGTAAGGATCTTGATTCTTTTAAGGTTCTTGATAATCCTGAGAAACTTTGTACTGGTGATGGTGCTGTGGTTAGGGGGATACTTGCCGATGTAGGAGTGACTGTACTTAAGATGTTGAATCTTGAATCTACTGAGGATATGACTGGAATTGATCTTGCACCGATGATAAAAAATGGGACTTTAAATAAAGAGTAATACAATTATTCCAAGTACTATTCTATATACTCCACAGGCTGTAAGGATCTTCTTGTTTATATAGTTTCTAAACATTGTTATTACAACAAAGCCTACGGTTGCAGATATCAGTGTTGCAATTATTACACAAAAAGTGGAAACTGATGCAGATAAGCCTTCCACAATGCTTAAGACTGCCGCTCCTGGAATGAGAATAAGTCCAGAAAGAAATGCAAACTCTAGAGCTGTTTGAGGCTCTATTCCAGATAGTATTCCTGCAATAACAGTAATTCCTGCCCTTGAAGTGCCTGGAATAAATGCAATTACTTGACTGACCCCAACGATAAGAGATTGAAGTGGTGTAACTTCACAGATTTTCTTTGTTTTGAAGTTTACACTTTTAGATATTTGATCTACCAATATCAATACTATTCCCCAGAAAATAAGTGAAATTCCAATGATCCATGTTTGTGAAAGATTTTCGTCGATCCAGTCCTTAAATATGTATCCAATAATCAATCCTGGAATTGTTGCAATTATTATGTTTGATATGGTTCGATAGGTCTTAATTTCTTTTATTTTGTCCCACATTCCAATAACTATTGCGATAAAAGTGCCAATATGAAGGACTGCAATTTCTAGATGAAGACCAGTTAAATGTGAAAATATTAATAGGTGAGCACTACTTGATACTGGAAAAAGCTCTGAGACTCCTTGAATTGTCCCAGATACTATCGAGTTGAAAAAGTCTATCGCTACCATTTGTTTTGTTAAAAATTCAAAATAATATCTCAGTACATCATGCCGATATTGAATAATCCTGTCAAATGAAAGAATCCTAAGATAATTTGAACAGGATTGTTTGTACTGTCGAAATTACTGTTCCTGATTTTGTATAAAGCTTGACGTTATAGGGAGATTAACAATACAATGAAAGTTAATGAGGCATGCTAAGAGATTAATAAAGCATCTTTTATTGATAGTACTGTTATCATTATTAGGAGTAAGAAATACGGCCTTTGCTGTTGCTGCCACGATGTATTTAAGTCCTGCTACTGGAAGTCACGACTCAGGTGAAGAATTTACGGTAGATATAATGATAGATACGGGAGGGGTGGATGTTCAGACTGCCAGGGCTTCACTTTCTTATGATCCAGATATTATCCAAGTTATAGCTGTGTCTCACAGTAATATTTTTTGTCAGTTTCCTGATTCAGGTTATGAAGTAGATAATACAAATGGCCAAATGATACTGACTGGTTTTTGCCAGGATGAACACTACGGCACTGTGGGAGATGCAGATATTTTGGGAAGGATTACTTTTAAAGGAATGTCAGGTGGTAGTGTTGAGGTTTCGTTCAATTTTGATGGTACAGATGATGACGAGATGACGTACATGAAGACTCCAGGAAGTCCACCTCAAACACTAGATATGACAACTCCTACTGATGGTACATATACAATATCTGGAGCTGCTGTTCAGGATGATGACCTTCCGGAGACAGGATTGTGGGAAAATGCTAGTGTGACTTTTGGAGTGTCTCTTGTTTTGCTTTCGATATTTGTTCTTATTGCAGATGCTTTCCTGCCCCTAGTGATGAAATGGTTAAACCAGAGAGGTCAAAGAACTATTGTTGTTTAGTATAAATACTCTTATGGGGAAATTATCAAAACTTAAAGTTGCTATCGTACATGACTGGGTAGTAGTGAAAAAAGGGGCTGAAAAGTGCCTTGAATCATTTTGTGAAATATTTCCAAACTCAGAAGTATATACATTATTATATAAGAAGGGAGTATCGACAATTGTAGACGGGAGAAAAATTCATCACTCTTTTCTTCAAAGGTTTCCTGGATGGAAAGGATACTATAGATATCTTTATCCACTTATGCCTATTGCTATTGAAAGTTTCAATTTTGACAAATATGACTTGGTGATATCATCAAGTCATTCTGTTGCTAAGGGGATAATTACAAGTCCACACACCTGTCATATTTCATATATTCATAGCCCAATGAGATATGCATGGGATATGTATGAAGATTATTTTGGAAAGGAAAGTGGAATGTCTTTATTCAAAAGGATGCTGATACTTCCTCAAGTACACTTGTTAAGACTTTGGGATCAGTCATCAGCTTCAAGACCGGATTACCTGATTGCTAATTCAAAACTTGTGTCACAAAGAATTTTGAAACACTGGAATAGGAAGTCTGAAGTTGTAAATCCACCCGTCGATGTCACAAGGTTTAAAATTGGTGAAAGAAAGAAGGAGTACTTTTTGATGGTGACTAGTTTTGAACCGAATAAAAAGGTCGATCTTGCAGTAAAAGCTTTTACTGAACTTGGATATCCCTTAAAGATTGTGGGATCTACGGGGAGATTGATGAATAAGATTAAAAAGATGTCTGGACTAAATGTTGAGTTTTTGGGTAGGGTAAGTGATGATGAAATAGTAAGGCTTTATTCTGAAGCAAAAGCTTTTGTTTTGCCTGGTAAGGATGATTTCGGGATATCCCCTCTTGAGGCTATTGCATCTGGTACTCCAGTAATTGCATATGGTAAGGGAGGATCACTTGAGACAGTTGTCCCAATAAATCCAGAGAGTGAGGATTGCATAAGGTTTGGCGCAAAGAATGGTGTTTTCTTTTATGAGCAAGAAGTTACCTCTTTAAAAAAGGCAATCAGGAGTTTTCTTGAGTATAATCTGAATCAGGGATGGGATCAGGTGCGAATGAGGAAGTGGACAAAAAGATTCACAACGAGTAATTATAAAATGATGATAAAAAGATTAATTACAAAGAAATATGAGGAGTTTCAGAATCAGTTTGAATCTATAGAGAAATGAGCCAAAAGAAGGTATTAAACATCATTCAGCGATATCATCCAGCAAGAGGTGGTGCAGAACTTTTTATGAAAATAGTGTCAGAGTATCAAGAAAATAAACTAGGCTATGATGTTGATGTTTGGACGACGGATGCATTTGGGATAGATACACTCTGGGATCTTGATGATGATTTGATTGATAAGAAAAAAGAAAAAATCAATGGAGTGAACGTCAGAAGGTTTTCCGTCGGTAAATGGGTACTAAAAAATAAGTATCTCAATAAGATATTTAGGGTGTTGTTTGGTCGTTTTCCAAATTTTCACCTATCGAATATGGCTACCTGTCCTACAACATTTGGAATGTTAGATGTTGTTAATTCTGATAACCTTGCTGATTATAGCTGTGTGACCGTATCTTCAACTCCATACTTTTTTCTTTTTTATGTTGGGTACTTGATCTCGAAAAAAATGAACATTCCTTATGTGATAGCACCTGCTATTCATACAGGGGTGGAAAGTGATGACTTGATAAGAAAGAAATATTTTAGGAGGTTATCGATACCGTTCTATCAGCACGCCAGTAAAATAATTCTAAATACTGAAGTAGAAGGTAAAGCTATATCCAATTTTTGCAAACAAAGTGGAGTGGAAATAGACCAAAATAAATTCGTGGTTATTGGGCAGGGTGTATTTTTGGAAAAGATTAAGAGTGGTGATGGAAAAAGATTTAGGAAGAAGTATGGATTAAAGTACCCTATTGTATTTCAGATGGGGTCTAGAAATTATGATAAAGGTAGCTATAATCTGATTGATGCAATGAAAATCTGTTGGGATAAGGGAATAAAGAGTCACCTGGTATTTGCTGGTGTACACACAGAAGATTTCTCAGATTACCTAGGTAGACTGGATCAAAAATATAGAAAATGGATAATAAACATTGACAATATTTCAGAGTCTGAAAAATGGGATATGTTTGATGCGGGCGTTATTTTTTCAATGGTGTCTAAGACTGATTCTTTTGGAATTGTATATCTTGAGGCGTGGGCTTATAGAAATCCGGTACTTGCGTGTAATAATGAGGCCATAAAACAAGTTGTAAATAATGGGGAAGACGGATATCTTCTAGATTTTGATGATGTTGAAGGTATATCAAAAAAGATAGAATATCTTTTAAAAAATGAAAATATAAGAAAGAAAATGGGACGAATGGGAAGAAAAAAGGTTGAGGAGAAATATTGCTGGGAGAAGAATGTTAAGAAGATTAGGGATGTATATAAAAATTTATAGGTTTGAAGAGATTTAATTTTTCATATAAAATGGTTCGCTATAATTTTAGTTTACGTAGCTAGAGTTACATGAAGAAGAAGCAGAATGCAGGAGTAGTAGGATATGGCCATATTCCGAACAAAAATTTGAAAAAGTTGAAGGAGGAAATGGACAGTTATGCTCTATTGTCGGTTGATGATCTAAGTGAGGAAGAAATAGAAAAACAAATCAAGGAGAAAGAAGTACTAGGCTTTGAGAGCTATAAGGACATGATTAAGCAGACAGGTGGTAAGATGAACTTTCTTCTTGTGAGAAAAAGAAAGGTAGGGATAATAGGAGGTGGGCATATAATGGAAAGACATTTGGAATCTATTAAAGCTAATTCTGATTTTTACGATCTTGTTGCATTATGCGACATTGACAAGAAGGTATTGGAGGAGGTAGCCAGAGAGAATGATGTGCCAGGGTTTGTAGATTATAAGAGAATGCTTAAAGAGATGAGGGGTAAGATGAATTTTATTGTAATTGCTACTCCAACTCATCTTCATTACGAAGTGGCAATGAATGCCTTAAAGTTAGGTTACGACATCTTAATAGAAAAACCAATTGCTTTTGAAGTATCTAAAGTTAAGAAAATTCAGGATGTTGCAAATAAGCTTGGAAGAGAGGCATACTGTGTCTTGCAGGTGAGATATAATCCAACTGTAAAAATGATGAGAGAAGCTTTGAAAGAGGGAATTCTCGGGGATGTTAGAAGTGTAAGCTTTGTTCAAAGATGGCAAAGACCTATTGGATTTTTCAAGGGTTGGAGAGGAAAAATAGAAGAGGGTGGAAAGACTTTGAATGAATATGCAATTCACTATTTGGATGTAGTCCAAATAATGTTTGGGGTTCCGAAGGTGAAATCGACTTTTACCTACAATCATAAGCATATGAATATCCCATTTGAAGATACGTTGTATTCTCTGGTTGAATATAAAGGTGGAATTTCGGGATCTATAGAGGTGAATATTGCAGTTGAACCTTCAAACTTAGAATGCTCTATTGCAATTATGGGGTCTAAAGGTTTTCTGAAGATAAGTGGAAATGCATTGGATCAGGTAGAAAGAGCATCTTTTGAAACGAAGAGACTGCAGAATAAATGGGATAAAATTGAGAAATCTGTAAGAAAGTCTATCAATCCAAAGTCACGTGGTACTTATGTAGGAGCTTGTCCAAACCATCCTATTTTGTATGAGGAAATAGCGAAAGGAAATGGATTTAAAGTGTCAGAGGCGATACCATCAATTAAGTTTATTGAAAATCTTTATGCCAAAGAGGATAAAAAACATTAAAGGTGGATTTAATATAAAAGAATATAAAGTTTTTCCTGGAAACATTAGAATTCATCCAAACGTTGAGGATCAGGCGAAATGTCTCACAGATAAGGGTTTAATTGGGGAAGGGACGATAATTCATGATTGTAAAATATTAGGTCCGGTTAACATCGGAAAAAACTGTATTGTTGGAAATGGTACAATTTTGGAGAAAGGGGTTATTTTGGGAGATGGTACAAAGGTATGGCACTTTAGCCAGATTAGAAATGGAGCAACGATAGGAAAGGACTGTGTAATTTCGGGTTGGGTTTTTATTGATGCTGGTGTAGAAATTGGAAATGAATGTAAAATACAAAATCTTGTTTCAGTGTATCATGGTGTAACTCTTGGAGATGGTGTGTTTATGGGACCGAATTGCCGAACGACAAATGATGTCTGGCCAAGGGCTAGAATGCCAGGTGGAGGACTTCGTGGAGAGGATGATTGGGAGCTTGGAACAATTACAATTGAAGACGATGCTTCGATTGGGGCGGGAGCAACTCTTGTTGCAAATAATATTACTATTGGTAGAGCAGCAATGGTTGGCTCAGGTGCTGTGGTTACCAGGGATGTTAAGCCTTATACAATTGTTGTCGGAGTTCCAGCGAAAAGTATTGGAGAGGTAAAAGATAGGAAAGAATATGAATCTAAATAAATTATAAATCTGCTCTTATGATTCCAATTTCAAAGCCATTGATCGAAAAAGAAGAAATAGATGCTGTTGTCGAGGTTCTAAAATCTGGGATGCTTGCTCAAGGCCCTAAAGTTCAGGAGCTTGAGAGTATGTTTTCAAAATTGTGTGGGTCAAAGCATGCAATTGCTTTTTCAAATGGAACTACAGCTATCCATTCTGCTGTAATTGCTCTAGGAATAAAAGATGATGATGAGGTAATTACAGTACCTTTTACTTTTGTAGCTAGTGCAAATCCGATTTTGATGGAAAGAGGTAAGGTCGTGTTTGTCGATGTATCTGAGGATGACTTCTGCATAGATCCAGAAAAGATTGAAGAGAAGATAACGAACAAGACAAAAGCTATAATTCCGGTGGATCTTTTTGGACAAGTTTACAAGTATAAACAGGTAAAAGAAATTGCAGACAAGCATAATTTAAAAATATTAGAAGATGCTTGTCAGGCAGTAGGAGCTGAGCAGGACGGGGTAAAAGCAGGTAACTTTGGTGATGTTGCGGCATTCTCGTTCTATGCAACAAAAAACATTGCTACAGGTGAAGGTGGAATGTTGATAACAAATGATGACAAAATAGCTCGAAAAGTAAAAATTTACAGGCATCATGGACAATATGAAGCAGTAAGATATGAATACTTAGAGCTTGGGCACAACTATAGAATGACAGATATTGCTGCAGCTCTCGGTGTCGAGCAGATGAAAAAGATAGACAGAATAACGAAAGCAAGAACTAGGAATGCTGGCCTTCTCACAGAAGGACTCTCAAGTGTAAAAGGGATAATGACTCCAAAGATAATGGACGGAAACACTCATGTGTTTCATCAGTACACTATTAGGGTGACGGAGGAATATGGCCACACTAGAGATGAACTCCTAGAGCATCTTAAGAAAGATGAAATAGGATCAGGAATTTACTATCCGAAACCACTACACCTTCATACTCATTTTATGAAAATGGGATACAAAGAAGGAGATTTTCCTGTGTCTGAGATGCTTTCAAAACAGGTACTATCGTTGCCTGTTAATCCGTTTGTGACCAAGAAGGATATCGAAAAGATTATAGACAAGATAGCATCCTTCTCTAAGAAATAAAAAATATGAAAAAGGTTGCTCTAAAGATAAAGAACAGCAAATCGTCTTCGGTCGTAGCGAGTAAAATGGGTCATTCGTTTTCGAAGTATTCAACACAATTAGCGATTACTTTGGTAATTATTCTTTCAATACTCGGGCTAGTATTTGTTTATCAGGGAAAAAAACGTAATGGGATTCTAATTGCTTCTGATGGAATATTTACTATGTCTCCCTCCGGTACTTACCCTGCATTTCATCATGAAGGTAGTCATAACAGAACTTATATTGGTTACTATACTTCAGACGCAAAAGTTAAACTTGTCTATTACGATGAGGATGAAAAAGAGTTAGGTGAGCCTGTGACCCTATGGTCAGATTGGGCAGAAGGTGATGATCATGCTGGGCCTTCAGTTTTGGTTCTCCAAAATCAAAAAGGAGAGAATTCAAAACACAACGGGAAGATACTTGCTGCCTCAACAGCAATTTTTTATGATCTTCCGGCACAGATTAGAAGGTCTACTTATTCAGAGAATATCTCGGAATGGGAAGAACCTGTCACATTTGATATACATGTAGAATATCCAACATTGATAGAACTTCAGGATGGTACGATATATCTATTTTATGCAAAATACTCATTTCCTAGTAGTGGAGATAGATCACAGGTGTATATAATTAGTACAGATGCTGGAGAAATCTGGAGCGAGAGGCATCTTTTGTTTGAACCTTCGGGTGAAAGAAGGATATATGGAATATATTATTCAAATCCAGAAAAAGATGAGATTCATGCTATGTTTAATCTCTGTCCTGAAAATTATATGTTCGGAAGCTGGTATAAGGATATCTATTATGCACAATACGATTTGGAAACTCAGAAATGGAGTAGAGCAGATGGTACTGAATATGAAACTCCTATTACACCAGAGATCGGAGATTTGGTTTATGAGACGGATATGACGGAAGGAGAGGAAGATCATACTTGGTTGTCAGATATAAAAGTAGATGATTATAATAGTCCATATCTATTGTCTATCAATTTCAAGGATTATGGATCTTCCGGTCATAATCCTGGAAATAATCCTGGTTGGAAAGGCATAGTTCAGAGGCATAGTTTTCAGGATGGAGAATGGAAAACCGAAGTGATTAGTAAAAACGGTGCAGGTCAGTTTGGGTCATATTCTTATCCTGCGATGGCCATACTAGATGAGGATGATGTCGATACTGTATACCTGACTCCTTGTGATAATGAATATCGGACAAATCTACAGAAGTGGCAGAAAATTGATACAGAATGGACAAAAGTAGAAGATATAACTCGGGGGTCTTCAGGTTACAACTTCCGTCCAACCTTTGTTCGTAACGGAACAGACCTCAAGGTTCTATGGTGTTATACTGAAAAATATGAACATCACAAGGGTGGCCAGTGGGAGTCTATGATTTTTGCCTACCCAAAATAATTTGAGTGTGATATCTTCATGGCCCAAAAAATAGATATTGTAGTAGGGATTTGTGGACTTGGGTATGTAGGATATCCTGTGGCTATGCTTTTTGCGGATGCTGGTTTTAATGTAATCGGATTTGATATTCTTGAGGAAAGAGTTAAGAGGTTGAATAAAGGAGAAAATCTGATAAAAGGTCAGGAACCTGGTCTTGACGAATTGATTAAAAAGGTTTACAAGAAAGGAAATTTCAGGGCCACAAGTGATTTTGGAGAATATGGATTAGCAGACTACATAATTGTAGCTGTTCAGACCCCTGTGGCAGAGGAAAATAAGAAGCCGACATATAAGAACCTGAAGGTTGCATTGAAAAGTATTGGAAAGAATATGAAAAAGGGTGTTACTGTAATAATTGAGTCAACCATTGCTCCTAAAACAATGGAACATGTCGTAGCACCGATTTTGGAAAAGGAATCAGGAATTAAGGCTGGGAAAGGGTTTTACTTGGTAAACTGTCCAGAGCGTCTTATGCCAGGACATCTTATTGAAAATATTACTTGTTACAACAGGGTGGTTGGTGGATGGACTCCAAAGTCTGCTCAAAATGTTATTGATCTATACAAAAATATTGTGAAAGGAGAACTTGAACCAACAGATTGTATTACTGCCGAGATTGTCAAGGCAGGTGAAAATACGTACAGAGATGTGCAGATTGCATTTGCAAATGAGCTAGCTCTTTTGTGTGAGGAGTATGGTTCAAATGTTTGGAAGGTAAGGGAGTTGATAAATAATTGTAAAAAGGTTACAGATACTAGGCTAGAAGCATTAAGACAGGTACATTTTCCAGGGGCAGGTGTAGGAGGACATTGCATTCCAAAAGATTCCTGGCTTCTGATCCATGAAGTGAGGGACATTGTGAACCCAAAGTTGATTCCCACAGCAAGATACATCAATGACTTTATGCCTATTCATGTGTATGACTTGTTTAAAGACTCAGTTAAGGAAACTGGGAAAAAGCTAAAAAGTGTGAAAGTTGCTGTGCTTGGCTACGCCTATGATGCAAATTCAGATGATGACAGAAATACTCCCACTGAGCCATTGATGAAGAAGTTAAGAAAGTCAGGAGTAAGGTTTGAAGTTCATGACACATATATTGCAAAATATCAAAAAGATTTGAAAAAGGTTTTGAAAAATAAAGATGCAATTATTTTGGTGACTGCCCATGATGAGTATAAGAAACTAAAATATAGTGGCATGCTGAGGCTGATGAAAAAGAAGCCAATAATAGTGGATGGGAGGAATGTGTTTGATAAGCCAAAAGCTCAAAAAAGAGGCTTTGTGTATAAAGGGGTGGGGAATGTATAATTACTAACAACTAATGAAAATCAGCCAACAGGATAAATCTAAAAGTATATTGTCAGTTTTTGAGTGTTTTCTGCTATACATATGTTCAGTTAGTATAGTAAATGTTATTCTTCTTTCTCTCGGATTTTTTTATCTAGTCTTATCCTTAGTTATTTCCCTTATCCTTATTGTAATGGGATTTCTGTTCTTCAAAATTAAGGTCTCGTTTTCTGACAATCGTTTCTCACTTGTTTTTCTAGGAATTCTTGTTATAGCTTTATTTTTGAGATGGAATCCTAATCTATATCTCACTGGAGGTCAGGACCAAGGTACATATGTGTCATTGTCAAAGCAATATGAGATTAATCATAGTCTTTATATTAAAGATGAGTTTAGAGAATCTCTGACAACAGAAGCACGGAAATTGTACGATAGAGGAAATATTTTTCTTGGAATTAATATGAGGGATAGAGAGGATTCTACTTATCTGATGCCGTTTTATCCAGTATTTCCATCGTGGATGTCTACTTTTGCGACAATGTTTGGATCTGATAATCGTGTATATGCACTGACAATGTTTAGTATTTTATCAATAGTTGCGACCTATTTATTTGCATATGAGATATCCAATAGAAACAAAAAGGTGGGATTGCTAGCTGCTTTTCTTATGGCAATTAACCCTTTACATGTATACTTTTCGAGAGTACCAGTAACAGAGATTGTATCTCTAACGTTCCTGTTGTTTTCCTTGTATTTTTTGACTAGATTTTACAACGATTACAAGGAGGGGATTACAAGAAAATATTCATTAGTATTGTCTTTGTTATGTGCAAATGTACTTTTCTACACTAGGATGAATGCAATATTTTTCCTTCCAATAATCATTCTTATTCCAATCCTTTCAAACCTATTCAACAAAGATAAAGAGCTTACGAAGTATCTAAAAGTATATTCAATAGGTTGGGTTGTCACACTTTTATTATCATTTCTGTATTACAAAATATTTCTTCCCTATCTATTCAACCTTATAGTAGGAAAACGTCTTCTCAATTATTTTGACTCCCCAATATTCTTGACGACTTTTATATCCTTGGTTTTATTATTGATAGGATTTTTGTCTTTCAAGAAGACAAAGAAGATTGTAAAAAGCATGATTTCTTTTTTTTATAATAAACTTTCTTGGATTTCAATTTCGATATTTGGTGGACTTATTCTCTATGGACTATATTTTTATGTTAAAGAAATATTTATTGATAATGGTCATGAGTTACTTTCATTTGATAGTCTGTCCTATCTGAAACAACTTAGTTTCCTGGCGACTTTTCTTTATCTATCTCCAATTGGATTTGTCTTGTTACCTGTTTCATTTGCTTATTTGATGAAGAAAAGGGATGTTAAGGTAAGCCTTTTGATAGTGTCGATCCTGGGTTTTCTGGTGTACTGCTGGGGAATTTTGAGATTAACTCAGTACCACTACTACTTTGCCAGATACCAGTTAAGCGAGCTAATACCTTTGGGTACGATTTTAATTTCTGTTTTCTTGGTGGATATTTCGAAAAAGAAAATTGGGAAAATAATGTTACTTTTTACTGTCGTTTTTTCGACTTTGTATTTTGGCTATTTTTCGATATTGCAGATGAGAGATTATGAGGGGGCAGATAGATCAACTTACGAATATTTGGATGAAATAGTTGGAGAAGAAGACTTACTTATTGTTCCAAGGAATGAATTTATGTCTTTCAACCAAGTGATTTTTCCTCTGAAATACTATTATGGTTTAGATGTAATGACCCTTTATAAATTGAGTGATATTGAAAAACCATCGATCGTCAATATGCATAAAAGTGCTGAAAATACCTACATTCTTACTAAACTCGGTGATATTGAGGGAAAAAGAATTAAACTTGTGAAAGAAATTGATTTTAAGCATAATTACTTCGTTCATTGCAATAGAAATGAGGATGCATTTTTTGAAATGAAGGGACATTCTAAGGATATACCTTTTTGCGAATATATTGTAATTCCCAATAGGTTTTACTATGGTTCATATGATGCATATTTGTTTCGTTGGGAATAGAGGAATAAGTTGATATAATAGCGAGGATGCTAAAAAAGAAAATAATTGCAGTAGTTGTACCTGCGTACAATGAAGAAAAGCAAATAGGGAGAGTCATTGAAAGTATGCCAGATTTTGTGGATAGGATCGTTGTCGTTAATGATAATTCTATAGATAAGACGGCAAAGGTTGTTGAAAAATATATTAGAGATGATAGGTCTAAGGTTCGAAGTCTTAACCATAGTAAAAAGATTGTTCCCAATAGATATAACCGAGCAGAAGTTGTAGCAGAGGAAATATTAAAAGAGGAAACCGGGTTGTATATCCCATCTAAGGTTTTCAATAAAGACCCTAAGAATTCAAGAATTATCCTTATTAATCATTTGAAAAATGGATCAGTAGGATCTTCGATAGCTACTGGTTATAAATGGTGTCTTGATAACAATATTGACTGTAGTGCAGTTATGGCAGGAGATGGGCAGATGGATCCAAGTGAGCTGGAATCAATCTGTAGGCCAGTCGTTGAAGGTGAAGTGGATTATGTGAAAGGAAATCGTCTGAAGCATAGATCCGCAAGTCTTGTCATTCCCAAAATTAGATTTTTGGGTAATTCTGTTCTTTCCCTTCTGACAAAGATTGCAAGTGGATACTGGAAGGTATCGGATACTCAGACTGGATATACTGCAATTTCTCTAAATGCGTTAAAAGGGATCAGGATATATGATATTTATAAGTCATATGGCTGCCCAAATGATATTCTTGTGAAGCTTAACATTGCAAACTTTGAGATAAAAGAGATACCGATAAAACCAGTGTATGAGGTAGGAGAGGAGTCTAAAATGAGAGTATTCAAAGTTATTCCGAAAATAAGCTGGTTGCTATTTAGGTTGTTCTGGAAAAGACTCTATAAAAAGTACTTATTTAGAGACTTTCATCCATTATTCTTTCTTTATCACTTGGCGATATTGTTGTTAGTGGTCAATATTCCATATGCATTAGCTGTCTTTACTGACTTTACTGGAGGTGGAAAGGTGTCTACTAACTCCATGATCGCATTTATGTTCCTCTCGATTAGTGGATTTCAGTCATTGTTTTTTGCAATGTGGATGGACATGATGGATAACGAAAGTTTACAGAAATAATTTGTTATTCTGTGGAAAACTATGTGTGGTATTTGTGGTGAGGTTTATTATAAAAAGAAAAAACTGAGCTCATCTGGGATAAAAGTCATGATGAAATCTATAAAGCACAGAGGTCCCGATGGGGAAGGACATTTTATTGATAGAAATGTTTCTCTTGGTCATGTACGGCTGAGTGTTATCGACACATCAAAGAATGCTAGTCAGCCAATGTTCTCAAAAGATGGTCGGTACGTAATAATTTTTAATGGAGAAATTTATAATTATCAAGATATAAAGGAAAAATTATTGGTAAAAGGGTATAGATTCAAGTCATCATCTGATACAGAAGTTTTGTTAAAGTCATACATTGAGTGGGGAAGGAATTGCCTCAAAAGGTGTAATGGTGTATTTAGCTTTGTAGTATACGATAAACAAAATCGCATGATATTTGCTGCAAGAGACAGGTTTGGAATCAAGCCGTTTTATTATTATATAGACTCGGACAAGTTTTTGTTTGGGTCAGAAATAAAGGCAATACTTACAGACTCTTCTATAAAAAGGGAAGTTGATGAGGGGATGCTATATGAATTTTTAGTCTTTAATAGGACAGATCATTCTGTTAGAACGTGTTTTAGGAATATAAAAAATTTAAGACCAGGTCACTATTTAAATTTAAATAGTGCAACGGGGAAACACAAAATATATAAATGGTATCATCTTCCCCAAATTAAGAATGGTGATCGAGACATAAGCTATTACTCAAGGAAACTTAGGAAAAAGCTCAAGGAAAGTGTTAGTTTACATATGGTGAGCGATGTTCCTGTGGGTGTGGCATTATCAGGAGGTCTTGACTCATCGGTTGTAGCCGCTCTCATGAAGAATAATCTTGGTCGTAAGGTTAAATTGCATAGTTTCTCCGCCGTATATGCTAAAAGTTGGGAAAAGAATGAAAAGAAGTATATACATGAAGTTGGAGAGTATCTTAACTTGTCCACTCACTACGCAAAACCTACGGCAAAAGGGTTATTGAATAAATTAGATGATTTAATATATTGTCAAGAGGAACCATTTCATAGTGCGTCTATTTTTGCAGGATGGTGTGTGTACAAAAAGGCTAGTGAGTCAAGGATAAAAGTAATTCTTAATGGGCAAGGGTCTGATGAAATTTTTGGTTATGATTACATGGCGGCATTTTATTTTTTTGAGTTGTTAAAGTCATTTAGAATATTAAGTTTAATTAAAGAAATAGTTTTATTTTGGAAGAAGCAAAAATTTGGAAGAGTATTTACTATGCAATTGTTTGTGTTTCTGATATCTCCCAAGTTTATGAAAAATCTTTTAATGTCTACTTCTGCCTCGATTGTTGCTAAGGAATTTTTCAATAAAAATAGAGACCTTAGTAATTTTTACAACATTTTTTTTAATGTTAAATCTCTTAATGAATCGGTACAGAACCACCTACTTTATAAGTTGAATCATTTATTAAGGGTTGACGATAAGAACTCAATGAGACATTCTGTTGAGTCTAGAGTACCTTATTTAGAAAAGGAGTTGATAAAATTTGCTTTTAGTATTCCCTCTAATAAGAAGATAAAAAATGGAGAGAGTAAGTACGTACTAAAGGATGCTATGAAAATTTTTGTGCCCAAGAGGATATATCAGAGAAACGATAAAATAGGATTTGATATCCCAATGGATAGTTGGTTTAGAAAAAGGGAGTTTGTGAAATACATTGATTATATGTTGAAGGCAAAATATCAACCAATGAATAAGTATTTGAACCTAGAATACATTAGAAAGAAGTGGGATCTTCATAAGAAGAAAAAAGAAAATAACGGGAAGATAATATGGAAATATATATTTCTAACGAGATGGTATAAGATTTTTTTTGATTGATTTTCTTAGTTATATGTATGAACATGACGGATAATAGGAGACTGAAAAAATAATTTTAAGACTTGTATTAATCTGATGTGTGGGATATTAGGTTTTGTCAAAAAAGAGAACTCAAAGGTAGATGAGATAGGTACAGAGAATTTACTAAAACATCTTTATTCTTTTTCTGAAAGTAGAGGGCATGATTCTTCGGGTATAGCCGTATTGAGAGGTAAGGATATTTTTGTAAATAAGAGAGCATTACCAGCGTCAAAGTATATAAACACAAAGGCCTATAAAAAACTGCTAAAAAATTCGAAAGGTATTAAAGCTGTTATTGCACATGCCAGGATGGAAACAAATGGATCTTTCTCAGAGAGCATTAATAATCAGCCAGTGGTTAAAGATGGTTTAGTTACGGTACACAATGGAATAATTGTAAACAATAAGGAGTTATGGAAAAGAATTCCTCAAATTAAAAGGAAGTTTGATATTAATACTGAAGTATTCAATTCTTTAGTAGGTTACTATCTAAAGAAGGAGAAAAACCTCTTCAAATGTGTAGAAAAAACTTTAAAAGTATTAGAAGGATCATATTCCTTTGCAACACTTTTTGAAAAGTATAACTATCTGTTCCTAGCAACTAATACAGGCTCACTTTACTATATTAAAGAAGAGGATTACTTAATATTTGCTTCTGAGTATGAATTTCTTAATTCATTGGTAGAAAAGTATTCCTCAATAGTGGAGGGTGCAGAGATTTTACAATTGAAGCCAAGGACATTTCTGTTTGTAAATATTAACAATATATCAGTAGATACTAAGAACGTTGAGGAAAAGTCTCGAAGTATTAATATGGTAAATATTCTTGAAGAAGAGAAGACCTTGAGGATCCGAAATGTATCTATGAGCACTAGCGAAATATCAAAAATTACGAAGTATGTAGAATCAGAATACAAAAGAAGATTAAAAAAGATAAAGAATCTCAGAAGGTGTACAAAGTGTATATTACCTGAGACTATGCCTTTTATAGAGTTTGATAATGATGGAGTGTGCAACTATTGTAGAAATTACAAGAAGATTGAACATCAAGGGAAAGAAGAGTTAGAAAACGTATTGTCGAAATATAGAAGAGACGATGGTAAACCTGATTGTATAATGGCTTTTAGTGGGGGTAGGGATAGTAGTTACGCATTACATTATTTGAAGAAAGTGATGGGGATGAATCCTGTCGCTTATTCTTATGACTGGGGAATGATAACTGAATTGGGGAGAAGAAATCAAGCTAGAATGACGGGTGTGTTGGGGGTGGAACATATATTAATATCTGCAGACATTCAGAGGAAGAGAGAAAATATTAGGATGAATGTCAACGCTTGGTTGAAAAGGCCTAACCTTGGTACAGTCCCGTTATTTATGGCAGGAGATAAACAGTATTTTTATTATGCAAAGGTCCTAAGTAAACAAATGGGTTTAGATTTGGTCATACTTAGTGAAAATCTTATGGAGGTTACTAACTTTAAAACAGGGTTTTGTGGAATAAAACCAAAGCTGATAGAGGGTAAAAAGTTTTATGCATTATCTTCAGCGTCTATTCTTAGGTTATTGTTCTTTTATAGTAAAGAATGCATTCTGAATCCTTCATACATAAATAGGTCATTGCTGGATAGCCTGGGTGCGTTTGGCTCATTTTATGTGATGCCTCATAGGTTGCTTTCTTTGTATTCCTATATCCCTTGGGACGAACGAGAGGTTGAGGATGTTCTTCTTAATAAGTATAACTGGGAAATTGCAGAAGATACTGAAACCACGTGGAGAATAGGTGATGGTACTGTATCTTTCTACAACTATATTTACTATATGATTTCGGGTTTTTCGGAAATTGATACGTTTAGAAGTAATCAAATCAGAGAAGGTCATCTAAGTCGAAGGGAAGCTTTGACTAAGGCAGAAAAGGAAAATAGACCGAGGGTTGATTCCCTAATATGGTATACGGATATCATAGGGGTGAATTTATTTCAGGCATTGAAGAAAATTAATTCAGTTGAAACACTGTACTAGCATGAAGAAATTAATTAACATACTTTTTAATGATTTTACAAGTGATAACAGAGTCTTTAAGGAGTCTGTTAGCTTATTTAAAAATGGGTTTGATGTTGAGTTAGTAGCTACTAGATTTGATAGGAACCTTCCTGTAAACGAAAACATCCAAGGTATAAGGATTAGGAGAGTTTCTGTAGGGGGTTTTAAATTTCTTCCCATTAATCTGATTTTATTTTGGCTTAATGTTATAAAGCTTTACAGAAAAGAGAGGCTATTCCATTGCAATGATCTTTATGCTTTACCTCCTGCTTTTGTAGTAAAAAGGCTTTTTAATAGAGATACAAAGATAATATATGATTGTCATGAGCATGAAACGGAGGCAGGTATATATGTTGGTAATCCTGTGTTAAAGTTTTTTGCTAAAATATTTGAGAAGATTATGATTAAGTCTGCTGATAAAGTGATTACTGTTAGTGAATCAATAGCGAATGATTATGTAAGTATGTACGGTATAGAAAAGCCTCTTTTGGTTATGAATTGTCCTAGATATAGAACGTATGAGAGATTTGATTTGTTTAGAAAAGAGTTAAAGATACCTGGTGACAAGATTATTATTCTTTATCAAGGGGAGTATCTCAAGGGTAGAGGGGTTGAAAATCTTGTTGAAGTCTTTCAAAAACTAGAGACTCTTAATAAGAAGATAGTTTTGGTTCTATTGACTTACGGAGATGATATTGAAGATCTGAAAAAAATTATTAAAAATTCGAAAAATATCTATTGGCATGATAGAGTATCAGTTTTGGAGTATATGAATTATGTAGCATCAGCGGATTGGGGGATATTGTTACTAGAAAACACATGTAAAAATTCTGACTTTTCACTGGCTAATAAGTTTTTTGACTACATTGCAGGAGATTTACCGGTAATTGTATCCGATTTGAAAGAGATGTCTGATTTTATTGGTAAGTATAGAATTGGTTATGTTGTTGATCCTCAGAATATTGAGGAGATTGTAAATTTGCTTAAAGATTTTGATAAGGATACGAAGAAAGAATTTCTTCTCAACTTAAAAAGTGTAGCTAAAAAATACTGTTGGGAAGAGCAAGAAAAAGTATTATTTGAGATATATAAAGAATTTAGATCATGAAAGTAGTTTCGCTAATAGGAGCAAGACCACAATATATTAAAGAGGCGGCAGTAAACAAGGCACTTAAAAAGGCGAAAATAAAAGAAATCATTGTCAATTCTGGTCAGCATTACGACTACAATATGGCGGATGTTTTCTTTAAGACACTGAAAATAACTCCTCCGGACTATAATCTAAAGGTTGGCTCTGGTCTTCATGGGGAGATGACTGCGAAAATCATAGCTGCTTTTGAAAAACTAATGATGAAGGTCAATCCGGATGTGATCCTTGTTTATGGTGATACAAACACTACACTTGCTGGTGCAATAGTTGCTACAAAACTAAAGATTAAGCTTGCTCACGTGGAGGCAGGTATTAGAATGCTTCCAAAAGATATGCCAGAAGAAATTAACAGAACTCTGGCAGATCGTGTTTCGAATCTGCTCTTTTGTTGTTCTGAACGTGGTGTTGAAAACCTTAAAAATGAAGGAATGACAGAGGGAGTTTATAATACTGGGGATGTTATGTATGATGTATTCGTTCAGACAAAGAAGAAATTTGATTATTCACTATACGAAGATCTAAAGCTCAAAAATAGAGAATTTGTATTGGTCACGATTCACAGGGATTACAATGTAGATGATAAGAAGACATTCAAGAAAATTCTTGAAGCGTTAAATGAAGTGGCAAAGAACAAAAGAGTTATATATCCAATGCATCCTCGAAGCAAAAAAATGGCGAAGAAGTTCGGATTGGAAAAACTATTGAAAAACATTGATATTATGAAACCAATAGACTACTTGAGCCTTATGGGATTGATGCAACACTGTAGTGGAGTGATTACTGATAGTGGAGGTGTCCAGAGAGAAGCATATTTTTCAAAGAAACCGGCTTATATACTGATGCCTGATCCTGCCTGGCATGAACTTGTTGAAAAAAAGATGAATTATTTGTGTACTTCTGAGAATCTATGTTCAACAATTAAGAGACCAAGAAAGTATAACTGTATTCCTAATATTTATGGGAACGGTCATGCGGCGGAAAAAATAGTCAATATATTAAAGAAGGAATGTGTTAAAAGATAAAACTATTCTCTACATTGTCCATAATTATAATAGCTTTCAAAAGGATCCTATTGAAGAAGCCGCAAAATATTTTAATAAAGTATATGTATTAGTTAGGTATAAGCCCATTTCTCGGATTGCTAGGTATATTCCATGGAAGTGGTTCAAACAGTTTGATGAATCTTACGTTATTGATCTGAATAATTTACCGAAGAATGTTGAAGTTATCAAAACCCCCTTCTGGTATCTACCATTTGGGGTATTTAATAAATGGTTAGGAGATTTGCACTATAAGGCGGTGGATAAGGCTATTAAAGAAAATGATATTAAGTTTGATATAGTTCATTCACATTATATCTGGTCTTCAGGTTATGTGGGTATGAGATTAAAAGAAAAATATGATGTTCCATTTATAGTTACTGGGCATGGATATGATGTGTATGAGATGCCATTCGAAAATGACTTTTGGAAGGGAAAAATTACAAGTATCTTAGAAAAATCTGATAGAGTTTTAACAGTTAGTAACTTTAATAAAAGGCATTTGCTCAAATTAGGTATTAAAGAGAAAAAGATTGCAGTAGTACATAATGGGTTTTCTAGGAAATTATTTACTCCAATGAATAAGTTGTCATCGAGAAAAGAGTTAAAAATTAGTTCAAAAGGAAAAATCTGTGTTTCTGTTGGGAGCTTAGATATATTCAAAGGACATAGAATTCTGCTGGAGGCAATGGCCATGTTGACTAAGAAGTATGATGATCTATATTGCTATATTGTTGGATATGGTCCTCAATATGGTAAGTTAATGAGTTTAATTAGAGAACTTAATTTACAAGGGAGGGTATTTCTAGTAGGAGGAAAGCCTCATGACCAAATAGTGAAGTGGATTGGCATGAGTGATGTTTTTGTGATACCGAGCCTTATAGAAAGTGCATCTGTAGTATTATTGGAAGCATTAGCTTGCGGGAAGCCGGTGGTTGCAACAAACGTTGGTATCATACCGGACGTGCTTAATGACAATTGTGGGATTATTGCAGAAACCAATGATCCTATTGAGTTAGGCAGAAACATAAAAAAAGCATTAAACAGAAATTGGGATTCCAAAATGATAGCAAGGTGTGCTGATAGATTTTCCTGGGAAAATTCGGTAAAACAAACATTAAGTCTTTATTCTGAGGTTGTTAAATGATTGCGTATTTTAAAAAAATAATTGAAAAATATGTAACAGACAGTCAATATAAAAAGAATGTTCTGATAATGATCATTGGTCGGATAGTAGCACAAGCAATTCCCATCCTAGCTACTCCAATATTAACTAGGATATATTCACCGGAAGAATTTGGAATATTTGCTGTTTCTATGGCAGTTCTTACTATAGTGTCAATGATTTCTAATGGTAGGTATTGTAAAGCTGTGAACTTACCAAAGAATAAAAAGGATGGATTGAAATTATTTTTACTAGCAAGTCTTTTCACCATTTTATCGACTTGCATTTTTGGGTTGTTTTTAGTTTTCTGGGGGAAGAATTTCTGGAGATTATTGAATGCAGGGGAGATTGAAAAATATTACTTATGGGTTGTTCTAAACGTATTATTTGTTGGCTTGTCTGAATCATTATTTTATTATGGGTTAAGGTTAAAGAAGTTTAAAGTTTTAGTGAGAAATGCTGTTTTACAGTCATTAGTTACAGTTTTTGTCAGAATAGTGATTGGTTTACTTGGGTATACTGGAAATGGCTTGTTGATTTCATATTTACTTGGATATGCACTTTCATATTTCTTTCTTTTTATTGAACTACGTATTCTTAACGTTTTGCGGGACATAAAAATTAAGGGTTCAAGATTCATATTTCTTATCAAGAAATATTCGAATTTTCCCAAATTTTCTCTCTTAGCAAACACTTTATATAGATTTGCATATGATTTACCAAGTGTGATGTTGAATATGTTCTTTGGCAGTTCCCCTGCTGGCTTTTATTCAATCTCCGAAAAGGTTTTGGGATCACCTCTTTGGTTTGTTACTTCATCAGTGGGTGATGTTTATAAACAAGAGGCTTCTGAGAGGTATAGAGTGGATGGAAACTTTTATCCGATCTTTATCAAAACAGCAAGAACAATGTTTCATTTCGGTATTATTCCTTTTGTATTAATTTTTATATCCTCTTATTATTTTATTCCATTATTTTTAGGTGAAGCCTGGAAACCAGTTGGAGGTTATATTAGAATATTTTCATTGATGTATTTTTCACATTTTATTGTTTTTCCAATTTCTTCGACAATTTACATTATAAATAAGCAAAACTATGCTATATTATTTGAGTTATTTAAATCATTATCAATACTTATAGCTTTTTTTGTTGGGATAGTAAGGAATGATATTGATTTATCATTAATTTTATGGTCAGGGTTGATTACATTGGTGAATATCGTTCAGTTTTTATTTCTCAAAAGATTTGCAAAGAGTTCTAAATATGAAGAGTCTTATAAATAAATTTCGAAGATTGGGTATTGTGTTAGTATGTTATACCTTTGCCCAGCAGACCAAGAAGGTATGTTGAATTTAAGATTAATATAAAGTAACAATTATGTTTGTTTGGATCGGATTTATTTGTAAGGCAGTATTGCAGGCGTTAGAAATAATATATTAAATTGAGAGGCATGAAGTTTTTAGCGGTTATTTTGAGGAATATTTATTATAGATTATTAAATACAATATTACATAAAAGGGATCTAATCTCTGATATTGAGTATGAAATGAGAAAGATATTCTTAAAGAATTCCCAACAATTTGGGGGAAGATTTTTTTATCAGAGTTATCCTCCTTTAGATATTAGAGGGGAAAGATCAACCCTGAATCGATACAAAATATATGAATTAGACAAGTTTTTAAATAAGAGATCTACGGTTCTTGATATCGGAGGAAATGTGGGGTTTTTTTCAATATTTATTTCCGGGAAGGTAAAAAAGGTTGATGTTGTGGAAATAAATGAACCATTAACGGAAATCGGAAAATTTCTTATAGAGAAAGAGGAAATTAATAATGTTGAAATTTTTACACAAGATATAATGAAGTTAAAAAGTAAAGAGAAATACGATATTGTATTTTCTTTTGCTGTACATCACTGGGTGGGAGTAAGTTTTAAAGAGTATTTGAAAAAAATTCATGGTTTGCTTAAACCTAATGGACTTTTGCTTTTGGAGAGCCAGGATTTAAAAGTTGATAATATTGGAGATAAAGTAGAATCGATTAAGGATTTGTATACAGTAGTTAATAAAGGAATAACAGACGATCATATGGGGATGAAAAGAGAATATTTTTATCTCAGGAAAAGGTGATAATTAAAAGAAGATTAAAAGTTTTTCCATTTTTTCGTACCCCTTGTCTTTTTTATGCTGAAAAAGAGGTTCTTGATTCCCAGATGGCTAGTGTTCTTTTCAATAAGATGTTTGGAAACTCCTGGAAATTTAGGCTGATTAATAATAAAGTCGTTTTGTTTTTATTGGGGGTTGTTTTTCAAAAGTCACTTAGTTTACCCAAGGAGGGAAGATTTCTCGTGTATCATGGATATGATGCTGATAAGTATTTTGAAATAGATCATAAGCTTGATGTAACTAATGTATATACTTTATTGAAGGATAATAAGTTTGTTAAAGAAAAATTTTTAGGATATCCGATATTTTATGATGTAAATAGTACAAACTTGAATAACGGAAAGCAGATAGAAAAATTTTTGAAAGAGCATTGGGAAAGAATTAAAGTTGAGGGTGAAGAGGTATTGCATGGTGATTTGAATCCATATAATGTCTTACTATCATCCAAGGGATCGATTACTTTTGTAGACAAGAAAGAGGTTGTTAACAACTCAGTATTGTTTGATCATTTTTATTTTTTTTCTTGTTTACTGAATGTTCTTATTCTTAACGATAACCACTATAGAGATGAAATAGTTGAAGAATTAACAGAAATATATGAAAATATCTTTGAAAAAGAGAAAAAGGATTTTTTGATCAGTAAAGTTGAAGAAATTGATTTATCTCGGTCTGTTCTGAGAAATCCTAAGTTCTGCAAAGAGAGATTTGGTCGTCTTATTGAGGAGATCAAATGAGTAAAAAAGTCCCAAATATGAAGAAGCTTATAAGTAAAATTCGAAAAATAGATGGTATATATCTTTATATATTTCTTTTCTTTGCCTTTCTCGTTGTTTTAAGTCTTTTTCGTAATGCTAGTGGTGATGAGACTATTTATCTGAGAGAGACCATGATAATTTCTGAGCTTTTGAAGAAGGGTGTTTGGATCGGGAATTATGGTGTAGGTTTACATGGATTTATTTTCAAACTTCCAGTTGCTTTTGCCTTCATTATTATCGGTCAACCATCTGTTTTTCTTGCAACCTTTTTCACAATATCAATTAGCATTATTTCATTAATACTCTTTAATAAAATAGTCCAAAAGTTCTTCTTTAAAGGTAAGTATGCATTCTGGGCTACTGTATTATTCTCGGTAACTTTATTCTTTATTAACACATCTTTGAGTTTTAATCGAGATATTCCTGCAATATTTACCGTACTTCTTTTTGTTTATTTGTTTCTAAAGAAATCTAACAAATGGCTTATTGGATTGATCTTACTACTGATGCTTGATGCAAAGGAACACGTATTTCTTACAGTAGCACCTTTGTATGGGTTGTATGTTGTCATTGAAGGTATTAGTTCACTAAAGGGAAGTGGCTGGAAAAGGACTTTAGGAAGTATTTTTGAACACCTATTCGCTGGTTACTATATGTGTTTAATATGGCTTGTTCTTATGTTTGTAACGAGCATTATCCCTATGAATATGTTTTGGGCTTCAATTTTTGGATTTACTGATGGAAAAGGCAGTTGGGTTGCCTCTCAATTTTCCACAGAGTCTGCAAGCAGTAATCTGATGGATGAAGAAGGGAAAGAGATATTTAAATTATCAGATTCGTCCATTCTAGGTCCTTATATGCCATGCGAAAATGAAGGAACTACAGAAAAAGAAGATAAAGTAAATGATTTGGAAAATAGTACTGGGGAAACTGAAACTTCAAATGTTGATTGTAGAGAAAGAAATTTGGTTTGTATGCTTATTACATTTGGTGATACTGTTCTATCTTATGTTGGAAAAGCTTTGTATCCTCGTACATTTTCTTTCATCTCTATACCAAAGCTAATCATACTACCTGCTCTCGTCATGTCAGTCCGACTATTTGCAGTTTGGTGGAAGAAGAAAGATCGGAGATACGTTTTACCTTTAATATTGTTTTTTAACGTACTAATGATTATTTTTAGAGCTTCTCATGGTAGATATCTACTGTGTGTTTCTCCAATTTTTATGATCTTTTTCGTAATGATTGTTAAAGATGATCTTGAGAATATTAAGAGCTTTAGAAGTGTTCTAATAGCAACTACCGTATTTGTTATTCTAGGACTATTCTTTGAATCTACATTTTTAAGACCAAAAATAATACTAGAAACAGTACTGTTGATTTTATTCTGGGTAGTGTGGATTCTTAGAAAGAGTAAGAAGAAGCTAGGGTATTTTGTAAGGGCTATATTTTTAACGAGTCTAGCATCTGGAATGTTGATGACAGCTTTAGCCTACTCCTATAGTATTGGACAGATATCGAGTTACATTAAATATGGACATAATAGAGAAACTAAACAGATTTCAGAGGCTTTTGATAGCAAGGAAATCATTTGGATCAATTCTTACGGATCTGGGGACTTATTAAGTATGTATAGAATAGACCTTAGTAATGAGCCAGAGTGGCGTTGGGACTTACAAGATTGGATACCGAAGAAGAAGTTATTAAAGGTTTATTCCTTAGGTAATACTTACACATCGTATATTTCAGATATGGATAGCTTTATGGAAGGGATTGAGAGTAATAATATAGAAAAAGTTGCATTGATAGTGTCTGCCTTGGAGGAGGACTATTTCGAAGGAGAGGAGTATCTAACTACTTTCTTTGTTCAAGACTGGTTAGAATATGAAAGAAAGGTAGATCTAAAGAATAAGGTGATGTACATATTTAATGTTGAAGATTGAGAAGTTTTTTAAGAAATCCGTTATTAAAAAATGGTTTCCCGTTGTATTTTATATTTTGTGGTTTTTATTTTTTGTTATTCTTTCGTTATTTCGGGATGCTAAATTAGATGAAAATATTTATCTTGGGGAAAGTACTGTAATCGCTGATCTACTAAAACAGGGGAAATGGATCGGAAATTATGGAGTTGGGCTTCACGGATTCATCAGTAAATTATTAGTCGGTACAGTTTTTATCTTCTCCGGACCTTCTGTGTTCATTGCTACCTTATTAAATATTCTAATGGGTGTATTCAGTGGAGTAGTTTTCTACCGAATTTTAACCAAACATTTCAGACTCTCAATTTATTTCTCATTATTTGGGGTAACCCTGTTATTTTGTAGTTATCAATTCATTACATATATACCAACTTTCTATAGGGATATTGGAGTACTACTATGTGTTTTATTAACTATTGATTCTGTTCTCGGCAAAAAAAGTAAATGGATAACCGGGATCTTTCTATTGTTGGTACTCGACTCAAAGGAACATGTTTTTTATACTCTTGCACCGGCATTTATAATCTGGATAGCTATTGAGAGTTGGCAAATGTACAAGGGTACTAGTCTTATAAAGGTTTTAAAGAATTTTATTGTAAGCGGATTTCAACTATTTCTACCATCGCTTATTTATTTAATACTAATGTTTACTACCGCGGTAATCCCTTTAAATATTTATAATGCAAAAATCTTGGGTCTAATAGATGAAGGGTTTAAAACACTGATTGTAAACTTTGATCCAGCTATAGCAACAATAAATAGAGATATTGCAGCAAATCCAGACATCGCAAAAACTATACCTACAGTTACGTACTCTCAAGGTTCACCGGGTTTATTTAGAACTGCAATAGATAGTGTGAACTTAATATTGTCATACATAGGTAAGATTTCATATCCTAGAACATTTTCTTTTCTTTCTGTACCATTTTTGATTGTCATTCCAAGTTTATCGACTTGTGTTTTATATTTTCGGAAGTGGTTGAAAAAGAAACAGTATGAAAAGCTTTTGCTTCCAATTTCTCTTTTTATATACTTAATCATATATATAGTTCATGCATCAATAAGCAGGTACATTCTTCCAATATCACCACTACTTTTTGTATTCTTTGTGCTCTTTTTAAAAAACATCAATGGGTGGAGTAAAGGATATTATAAATTACTTTGGATTACTGTTGGATTTGTGTTTCTTGAGTTGTTCTTTGAATATAGTTTTGTCTGGGTTAAGATAATATTTAGTGTATTAATTTTGGTTATACTATTTCTAATATTCATAACAAAAAATTCCTGGAGATATTTGCTAACAGTAGGGTTTATAGTCTTAGTCTCCTTTTTTACTCTTGGAACATCGATAATTGCGTCATATCAATATGGCCAGATCGGCAGTTATTTAAAATATGGATATAATCGGGAGTGTAAGGAAATCATGAGCCTTGTTGATAAAAATGATAACATATGGATAAATGATATAGGTTGGGATAGACTTCCATTTGTATTAAGATCAGAAAATGTTCAAGATCCAGAGTGGAAGTGGAATCTTCAGGAATGGATGCCGAAAAATGATATGTTAGTTATCGAGGATAGTTTTCTCACAAATTATTTTTATTGGGAAAGGGAGGCGGGATTAAAAGGTTCTGTCGATAGTAAAAAGATTGAAAAAATTGTATATATAGATTTAATCAACGATTTTGAGGATGAGAGCCTTCTGATGCAAAATAGAGCGGATATGGTGCTTGATTTTGATTGGCTTGAGCATGAAAAAAATGTCATAATGAAGAATAAGAAGGTGTATGTATTTAATGTTATTGACAGTAAATAAATAACATTACAGTATATCGTAGTAAATGATATGAACGAAAATTGCGGTGCTTCCAGGAAGATATAAAATTCTCATCACGAAATTTTGATAGTAAAAGTAAATTAGATCCAATATTAAAGGAAAAATGAAGTAATGTTGGAATCATTAGAATAGAATAAATTTATTTTATATTACAAAATAATAATATGGTAGATTTTGATTACGAATCTTATTATAGGAAAAGAGAAGACAAAGATACTGAATATACAAGAAAAGCAGGTTATATGAAAGCTTCTCATCTTTTTGATTTCATAAGAGACGAGAAGATTTATGATTCTATTGGAGAAGTAGGTACAGGTCCAGGAGATGTTTTAAATTATTTTGACAAATTCAGGATAAAGATAGGGATGGATATTTCATTAGAGGGATTACAGAAACAAATAGATAATTATTTTAAGAATAAGGTTGAAGCTAAAGATTTGAATATAGATTTCGACAAATTCTATTTAAAAAGAATTTCTAGGGGTGAAATAGAAAGTAATTTTTTAAAAAGAAAGCCCTTAATAGATGGAAATCTTGCTTTAATTCAAGTTAAACCTGATTCCCCCTTGCCATTCGAAGACAAATCTGTAGATTATCTTATTTTGTGTGATATTGTAGAGCATGTTAATAAGCCGATAGAATTTTTGACAGACATGAAAAGAGTTGGTAAGAAACTTTTGATAAAGGTTCCTATTGAAAAGGCCTTGATGTGGTTATTAGTGTGTAAGTTGAATGGAATAAAATATGGAGAGAGTCATCCTTCGGGGCATCTGTATTATTGGAATGTGGAAGATGTATTTAATATGTTGAATAAATCTGGTATAGAGATTATAGACTCAAGATATTTTCCTTATAACATCGAATTTTCACAAAGAAAAACATTTATTAAATCAATCCTTTCTAAGTTAATAGGGTTGCTTGATGGTATATTCCCGAATAAATTCTTTTTCTCTAAACTGCTATTAGGTGGAAGCTTATTTATATATGCAAAAGAAAAATAAAAAGGTTTACATATATGATTACTAACTGAGATAGAGTTATGTTTGTTTGGTGGTGATACCTTTGGTTCAGGTAAGGAAGTCACAGTAACTTGTTTTTACTAAGAAAACTACAGATTTCCTTCTCAATGGATTCTTTGTAGGACGTGAGTACTTCAACATGAATATTTGAGTTGGAGTTTCTGAAAATGAGATGGAGCAATCCAATTAGAATTGCTTTATCACTAATGCTATTGTCAGTATAACTGCCGAATATGGTGATTCACCCTTTTGTTGGTGTTAAGTAGCCTGGGGTATTTGGAATTATTTTTAAATGTTATTTTCTTGATAGTATAAAAACTGAGAAAGTATAATTTTGGGACTTATAACAAATTTAGTTTTATTATATCATTACATGTGTAACATTAAGGATTGTTATTACATATTCATAGGTCTAAGAAGGACAGAAAAGTGTATGGTTGATTTATTGTAGGAAAACGCTGTATAACAAGTAATAAATATATTCAAAGCTTATTAGATGATTAAGTACTTTAGGAAAATAATTGATACGTATGCTGGCAAAAGTGAGTACAAGAGGAACGTTCTCACTATGATATTGGGACGAGTTATAGGACAAGTAATTCCAATATTGATAACTCCTCTTCTCACCAGAATTTACTCTCCTGAGGAATTTGGGATATTTGCTGTTTATAGCACTATTGTAATAATAGTTTCGATGGCTTCAAATGGAAGGTACTGTTTGGTCGTTATTCTTCCTAAAGAAGATGAAGAAGCTAAGGATTTGGTCGTAATTTCTTCTGTAATCTCTTTTATTTCTACCGTATTTTTTATTTTTTTGATCTCTGCTTTTGGTAGTAAGTTTTTTGAATTGATAAATTCAGGGGTTTTAGAAAAATATATTTGGGTAATAGTAATGAATGTTTTATCTATTGCGCTACACGAAGCACTTTTTTACTATGCACTAAGGTTAAAGAAATACAAAACTCTTGCTAAAGATGTGATATTTTACACATCTATTGTTGTGATAGTGAGGCTAGCGCTTGGATATGCCGGATATACTGAGTTTGGTCTCCTGGCATCTTATATGGTAGGTTATGTGTTTTCTTTTCTCTATCTATTTTTCAAACTTTCAATCCCTAAAAAGTTCATTAGTAAATTAGTTCAGTTGGATAATCTAAAACCTTTGATGATGAAGTACTCAAAGTTTCCCAGATACTCTCTGGTTGCCGATACGATGAATCTTACAGCACTGATGTCACCAAATTTATTTTTAAACAAGATATTTGGAAGTGTGACTGCAGGATACTTTTCCATGGCTGATAAGGTACTTGGCTCGCCAATATGGCTAATCACTCTGTCGGTTGGTGATGTATTCAAGCAAGAGGCCTCAGAACAACTAAGGAAAAAAGGAAGCTGCTACAAAGTATTTATCAAGACTGCAAGATCATTATTCTTATTTGGATTTCTGCCATTCCTGGCTTTATTTATAGTATCTCCATATATATTTCCTTTTATACTAGGTGAGAATTGGGAACCAGTAGGTAAATATGTACGGATATTTTCTTTGATGTACTTTGCTAAGTTTGTGGTGAATCCTGTTAGTCATGTTGTTTACATGGTAAACAAGCAAAATTACAATGTATTTTTTCAAAGCTTAAAAATTCTTTCAATTGTAATTGCTTTTAGTCTTGGATATTTGTTTAGTAATGTAGATTTAGGATTGATGCTTTGGTCAGGACTTACCGCGGTTTCCTATGTGATCATTTACGTGATATCTCGGAGATTGGCTGTGAGTGTAAGATCCTCTGTGAAATCTTAGTAGAAATTACTCAATGGTAGTAAGATTTAATATGTGTTGAATTTGAAAATGACAGGTTATCAATGTAGGGTAGGAGAGATCAAATCGACAGTTGTGATTGGATTGAATTGGAAGATGTGATGGAAATGAAGAATAAGAAGCTTTACTTATATGATATTAAAAGTCTTTAATATTCTGCTAAAATACATTTACACGTATGAAGATTATTGTTGATGCAACAAGTACTCAAGACCAGTTAATGAACAGGGGACCTGGTAGATATGCCAATGAAATTGTTTCTAATATGGTCAAGCAAAGTGTAAAGGAGGGGAGGGATGATATTTATTATCTTCTATTATTTAACTCCCCCACCACTCTTCAACCGGTCATTTCAGAATATTCAGAAAATGTGAGGTCTATAAACATTGGTAAAAGGAGGCTATCAGGTAAATTTAATGATATCTGGTGGTGGTTTCAGTACAAACCTGCCATAAGAAAACTTATCAAAACTGAAAGTCCTGATTTGTATTTCTGTTCATATTTTTGGAGAAACTTTCCAATCAAGAAGATACCAACAGTAGTGATGATCCATGATTTAACATATGCAATTACAGGTAGATATTCTTTAGCTCCGAAATTTCTTGATTGGATAAGGAAATGGCAGTATCATAAAACTTTGAATAAACTTGAAAAAGTTGATGGGGTTCTTACAAATTCTAAAAACACTGCAAGGGATCTACTTAAGTATGTGACTTTGGATAAGGAGAAAATTAAGACGATATATCTGGGTATATCTGACTGGGTAAAAAAAGTCCGTCCGAGAAAAAAGGTATTGCAGAAGTATCTTCCGGATGAGGTAATTGACAGAGGCTATGTTTTTTATGAGGCAGGAGCTGACCCGATTAAGAATCCTAGAGGGTTAGTAAGAGCTTATTCAGAGCTGTTAAAAATCTATGAAAAAAACAACAAGGATGATTTTCCATTTCTTGTAATGGGGGGAAAGTGTTTCACTTCGAGTGAGGTGAAAAATACTGAACTGGACTTGTTAACTAATCTTATAGTTGAGCTAAACCTCCAGGATAAGATTTTTTTTACAGGATATTACGAGGATGAAGATCTGGACGATTTAATATCCGCATCTAGATGTTTCATGCACCTTTCATTATATGAAGGGTTTGGTATTTCTGCTCTTCAGGCTATGAAGGCAGGAGCTCCGCTTGTTGCTAGCAAAATGCCTTGTTATTCTGAAGTCCTTGGGGATGGCGCAATTCTCGTGGATCCAGAAAATCCGTCGAAAGTTGCAAAAGTAACTTATGAGCTGTTAAACAACCCTGCAAAGTCCAGAGCGCTGTCTAATAGAGGAGTTATGTGGGCTAAGAAATACACCTGGGAAAGGACAGCGAAAGAAACATATAAGTATTTCGTTTCCATCGTTAGAAGGAGTGAAAAATGATTAAGAAAGAATGTTCAACGCCAGAAAATATTTGTATAGATGAAAACAAAGTTCTGGACGGTAAAAATCATCGGTATGATGCAAAAAACTATTTGGAGAGTCAGAAGTTTGCGATTTCTGGTTTAAAGCTGATTTTCAAAAATGAAAGGAACTTTAGAATACAGTTATTAATTGCATTTGGAATTGTTTTATTGGGAATCTTTTTAAATATAAGTTATAACGATTGGATCTCTTTAATACTTCTGATCACATTAGTGCTTATTTCAGAGGCATTTAATAGTGTTATTGAAGCAGTGTGCGACACGCTTTCAAAGGAATATAAAGTAAACATTAGATATGCAAAAGATGTAGCCGCGGGTGCAGTATTTATTAGTGCTATTGTGTCAGTAATTTCTGGGCTTGTAATTTTAGGGCCTTACATAATAGAGTTTGTGAAGGTGTTGTTGGAATAATTCCTGTATTTGTATTATTCAAGATCAAGTATCCAGAGCTCTCCAGTATTTGAGATCAAGGCAAATCTTGTTGTATTTTCATTAGGGATGGCGATAATAAAATTAGCAACAGTTTTATAACTTATCTCTTGGTTTCCTTTTGAAACTACTGTTTTCTCTTCATGGGTGGAAACGGACCATGCTTCCAGTTTTTCTTTATTAGTAAGTTGAGGATTGAGTTTACTAATGTCCCATGAATAATATGCTTCTTCAAGAAAAGGAAAAGAATTTGAAAGTATTAAGGGATCACTGCATAGGTCAACTTTTAATGTTAGATTGGTTTCGAGTATTTTGGGGTTTGATAGACTGTACTCCTGATAAAGTAATATTTTTGTTGCGGTTTCTTTTGGATCAGTGATAACAAAATTATAGGTGTCGCATAACATACCATCTCCAATTTTCATTGTTCTTGATATGAACTCTTTGTATATGATTGTGATATTGTCAATTATAGTTTCGGTTTGATAGTCTTTTGTGGAAAGTTTAATTAGCGTATTTTCGTGTATAGCAAGTATATTATCGTCATCTAACCAAAATATATCATCGGGAATTATTTCAGTTGGGTATGGAGCAAGAGTATCGTTATTAGAGCTGATATTGTTATCAGTTATTGAGGTACTTGGATTTGAAAAAGAGTACAGAAACAATGTAAGAACAACAGGTATGACTGTTAACATTATTAGCAAGGCTATTCTTTTCATTAGTATCCTGGATGAGGGTTATATCCTGTAAGCCTTCCAGGATATTTTTTATAGCCAAGAGTGGGTATTTTTGACCAGTTAGCACTTACTAGTGGTACTGGATCAGTGTGAGATTTATAGGATGAGTTTTTCCTTGTTTCGAAATGAAGGTGGTATGCAAGTGGCTGGCAATTAAATGCACCAGTGTTTCCCGTTGTTCCGATATATTCTCCCTTTTTTACATTACTTCCCACTTTTATATTTTTGGAATAACTTTTCAGATGAAAGTAAGCTGTATGAAGGTTGTTTTTGTGTTTTATCTTAAGCATGTTTCCACCGGACAGGCATTTTCCGTAATAGTTATCCCATCCAATAAAAGTAACTGTTCCGTCAGCTGGTGAATAAATATTTTCTTTTGTAGCACCAAAGTCTATTCCGGTATGAAGTTTTTGATATGCTGTTTTGCCATACCATTGAGTAACTCCAATAATTTTCTTGAAAAAATAGCTTAAAGGTTTAGACTGACTGGAAATAACTGGGATATTTAGCGGTTTAGATTTATCAGACTGTTTTGTAAATACGAACCTGTTACTCTGTACTGTATCCGAAATGGTCTGTCTTGTTGACAGTTTTACTTGCTTGCCTTGCGGATTATCTGAAAGAGACAGTACCAATTTGAAGTTTCCATTTTTATCTATGAAAGAACTAGTTACTTCATAACTTGAATCGATGTCAGGGATTAGGTAGTTTTTGACGTTTGAAAGGAACTTTGCTTCTTTAAACCTTTCATCTATACATTTAAAAAATGTCCTGGGATCAAATAAGGTTTTGTCTTTGCATTTGTAGTAGAGAATTTTCAGTAGTATTTTTTGGTTAACCTGTCCTTCAATTACAACTGAATAACTGTTTGAGCTAATTTTCCAAGCAGTGATTTTTTCTATTATTGGTGGTGATACTTTACAACTAACCAGTTCGAATTTTTTGTTATATGTAAAATATTTAATTATGCAAAGGTCGGTTGTCAGGATTTCTTTACTTTCGGAGCTAGTTGATATTGCAGAACTTCCAAGTATATTGTTATTGGAGCTTGGTTGGGAAGTAGTTGGAGGAGTTGAATTGGAATTAGATTGCGACTTGGGATTTGATTTTGGTTTAGCTTGAGGCTTAGGAGTATAGATAAAACTGTATATGTTTGAATATGTAGAATCTCCTCTTTCATCTGTCACCTTAACCCTCCATAAATACCTACCTGGTTTATCAAGCTGTATTGAAAATAGTGGCTCATCTTGAGGACCAATTTTAATTAGTATATCTTTGAACGTATTCTTTGACAGTTCCAATGAAAAAGACAGCTTATGTTCATCGGGATCGGTGGACCCCTCTAATCTTAAACTAATATTTTTTTCAGTAACTATACTTTTGTCTTCTGGATAAACAGAGTTGCCCACTATTGGTGGGGTATTAACAAAATGTGTTACTGCGATATGAGGTTGTTCGCCATTTTCGCATGTAGGAAGGTTTAGTGCATATATGCAGTCGTATGACCAGAAAACTACAGCAGGCATTTCATCGGGTGACATTTTCAGCATTAGCCCTTTGTCGATATTGTTAGTAATCCACCTTTTAAAATGATCAGTAATTTCAAAAAATTTCCATCCGTTCTCGGGCAAGATATCCCGAAAATATGCTATTGTTACAGCAGATGCCTGATTTAACCATGTTATTTTATCTATCTCCCATTGGAATTTTGGGGACATTAACGTCAAATTGTAATTGTTTGTTCCTTGGTATTGATATTGGTAGAGCTTTAAGTTTGCGGAATAGATATCTTCTATGGGAATGCCAAAGTTTGATAAATCAACCTTGAAGAATGTTCTTGTTTTATCTCTTATTCCAGGCTCATCGTATCCAGCAAAAAGATATCTTTCTTGAGATGTGTTTGTCATATGTATTCCAGTTGCTACGTATGTATCTTCTGTAATAGGGATAGTGGTTGTACCGGTTGCTCCCTGACAAGTTTTAGTCAAAAGTGAAAATATTGGAAAAATCAAGGCCAGAAATATAATTTTTTTGTAGTTGTTCATGCTATTGATACTAGGCTCCAATAATTAAAAAATCATGAATTTGAAATTGAGAAATTTGGTGGGAGGGGAATCTGAGGGCGAGGACTGTCCTTGCTTGCCAAAGCCATGCATAGTCATCTGGAGTGGCAGAAAGTCCTTCTTTGACGGGATTATTTCGGATGTAGTTAAAAACTGTTATGACTGCTTCGTCGGTAGATAGAAGCTTGGAAGCGTATCTATCCTGAAAGAAATGTCCTACATGGGGATATTTCTTATTGTAATACATTGCATATGAAGTACAAAGGGATTTCATGAACCCAGGGACATTGGATTCATCTTTAATGTATAACATAGTATGAAAGTGACTGTTCAGAATGCAAAAAATAGTTGGCTGGATGTCAAATCTCTGTAGATATGAGAAAAATCGATCATTAAAAAATCTTTTATCTTCATGATGCCTGAAAATTTTATTTTTATTGTTACCTCTATTATAAATGTGGTAACAGTAACCTATTTCGAATGTTCCTCTGCATTTTCTTGTCATTGTTCTGATGTTACAGGTTGATTATGAAAAATTTATTAAATTTGTGAGGAGAGATTGTCAAGGACAGTCCTTGCTAACTATAGGATGTAAACAGCACCGTTTTCTAACATGGTATAATCTTTTTGCTATGATAAAACTGTTTTCAAAGTTGCTAGATTCAAATGAAAAGCAGCTTTCCAAAAGAGAAAAACTGGTAAATGAGATTAGTGATTTAGAAAAAAAAGTATCAAAACTTTCAGATGATGAGCTAAAGAAGGCTGCTGAAAAGTTCAGAAGTCAGCTGGGGGTAACGTTAGAGAGTGCCAGAAAACTGAGGGATCCCTTTCAAAAGCCTCCATCAAAACCAGAAGAGCAAATAAGAAAAAAAGAGGAAAGTAATAAATTGCTTTCAGTTTTACCTACCGTTTTTGCCTATGTTAGAGAAGCTTCAGAAAGGACTGTGGCACATAGGCCTTTTGATGTACAGGTATTGGGGGCAGTTTTTCTTGCTGAAGGCTTTGCAACAGAGTTATTTACTGGGGAAGGTAAAACTCTTGTTGCTACAATGCCTCTTTTTCTGTATGGACTTCTGGGAAAAGGAGCTCATCTTGTTACTGTAAATGATTATCTTGCAAAAAGAGATGGTGAATGGTGTGGTCATATTTTTAATTTGCTGGGTATGAGTGTTGGTGTTATAACACCTGGAGCTTCGTATAAATATATCGACGATGAAGAGGTAAAAAAGATAAAGGGGGATGAAGGTAAAAAAGGTATAAAAGAAAGAGAGAAAATAATAGAAGAAGAAGGAAGATTGCTCATGAGTTCAATGGAAGGGCTTAACCTTGTTCAGTGTAACAAGAAGGAAGCATATGGGTGTGACATTATTTATGGAACAAATAATGAGTTTGGGTTTGACTACCTTAGAGATAACATGGCTGTCAGTTTAGACCAGAGGGTCCAGAGCCAGTTATATTATGCAATCGTTGACGAGTGTGATTCAATACTGATTGATGAGGCCAGAACACCACTTATCATCTCATCTCAAGCCCAAGATTCAAACGAGGAATATAGAAGATTTGCAGATGTAGTTAGAAGCTTAAGACCAGAAGTTGATTATGTTGTTGATGAAAAGGCAAATTCTGTTTCTCTGAATGAGGAGGGTGTAAATAAAGTGGAAAAGAGGTTAGGAGTTGACAACTTGTGGGAAAATTATTCGTTTGCATACCATTTAGAAAATGCACTAAAAGCAAAAGAGCTATACCATAAAGATGATCATTATATTATTAAAAATGGTGAGGTTTTAATAGTTGACGAATTTACTGGTAGGGTACTTCCAGGAAGAAGATATAGTGAAGGATTGCATCAAGCAATTGAGGCAAAAGAAGGTGCTCCGGTAAAAAGGGAGTCCAGAACACATGCAACTATCACTTTTCAAAACTATTTCAGGTTATATGATTTTCTAGCTGGAATGACTGGTACTGCAATTACTGAGGCTGAAGAGTTTGCAGATATTTATAATCTTGAGGTTATTGTGGTACCCACGAACCTTCCAGTAGTAAGAGAAGATTTTCCCGATCTTGTGTACCGAGCAAAAGGTGGTAAGTATAAAGCAGTTATAGATGAGATAAAGGATCTATACAATGAGGGACGGCCTGTACTTGTTGGTACTACTTCGGTGGAAACTTCAGAGTTACTTTCAAATATGTTGAAGAAAAAGGGTGTACCACACAATGTACTAAATGCAAAACATCATGAAAAAGAAGCAAAGATTGTTGCTCAGGCGGGTAAAAAAGGGCAGGTTACTATAGCTACAAATATGGCGGGAAGAGGTACAGATATTGCGTTGGGTGAAGGTGTAGTTGATTTAGGTGGTCTTCATATAATTGGTACTGAAAGGCATGAATCAAGGCGAATTGACAATCAGCTAAGGGGAAGGTCTGGGAGACAAGGTGATCCTGGGTCATCTAGATTTTATGTTTCATTTGAGGATGACTTGATGAGACTTTTTGGAGGAGACGCAATGGGATCTGTTATGTCTCGAGTTGGAATGGATGACTCAACACCTATTGAGTCAGGAATGATTGGTAAAACGATTGAATCTGCACAAAAGAGAGTTGAGTCACAGAACTTTGATATAAGGAAACACCTTGTTGAATATGATGATGTTTTAAACCAGCAAAGGGAGATCGTTTACGATTTAAGAAGAAAGATTCTTCATGTTTTAAAGGGGTTGGAGGAACAAAATGGGGAGTTGAAACCAGGAAAGGTTACTTTTGATTTTTCCAAAACTACGGTATCGAAAGTTTTAGTTGAAAAGATACAATGTTTTTCGATTAAGGATCCGTCCACTTGGGAAATTGATGAATGGACAGAGTATCCTGATTTGGTAAATCCCTTGAGCATATGGATTATAAAATTGTCCTTGGAACAGATTAAGTTTCTCCTGTCTGCTCAGTTAAGCGATGACAAGAAAGTTGACCCAGCTGAAGAGGGAAAAATCCTTGCTGGGTTTAACAATATCGTATCTTCTGAATTATCAGAGGTGGCGGTGAAGAAATTAGGATATAAAGGATGGGAGAATTTTTCTAAGAAATTTTCTAGTATTGAAAATTCTGTAGAACAAAAGGATTTACTGAATAAGATTCTTGTAGTATCGCACATTATTCATGTTCAGACATTAGGGCTGAAACTTTCGGCTCAGCTTGAAAGACAGCTTATACTTCAAACTCTAGATCACCTTTGGATGGAGCATTTGGATGTGATGACTGATCTTAGACATGGGATCGGCTTAAGAGGTTATGCTCAAAAGAACCCGCTTGTAGAATACAAAAATGAGGGGTTTAGCTTGTTTGATAAGCTACTTTCTCAACTTGAGGATGCAATAATGCATAGATTTTATAAGGTAAAAGTGATGAAAAAGCAGTCTGAAGCAGAAAAAATAGCTCAAAGGGAAAGAGTAAGATCATCTTCTGATTCTCGCCCTGGAAAAGTAGAAAAACAAAAGACAGTTGTTAGACCTAGCAAAAAGCCAGGAAGAAATGATCCATGTCCTTGTGGAAGCGGGAAGAAATATAAAAAGTGCTGCTATCCAAAATATGGATAAAATGTTGTGAAGTACCTACTATTTCTGATATTATGTAAAAGTAATGAAACTGCCACGACTTAAGAAGAATCTAGAATTCGTTATTCTTATTTCCATACCACTACTTATTGTTGTTTCAACTGTTGTTATTATTGTGTCTATGCTTTATCTCTTTAAGGGGGAAGAAGGTATTGGAGCGGCTTATATTTCTGATACATTTGATAATGAGGATTATCTAGATGGGGGTAATTCTTCCAATTATTTGGTGACTGGGGGACAGGTTAAAGTAAGTGCAGCAAGTTATAATTTTGGTACAGGAGATGATGGTGCTTGTACTGTATCTGCTGATACAGACATTAACACTGGTACTTGTGTGGGTAGGGCAAATGGAGATGCTGTAAACTTTTCTTCTACTGCAAACACTTCGGCTGGAAGTAATACGATAGTACTTTCTTCAACACCAACAGGCTTGGCTGTCGATGATGAAGTTCTAATAATAAACCTTCAAGGCACCTCTGAAAATTATAGTGATGTTGGAGAGTATGAGACTGCATATATTACGGAAATTAACTCAAATACGCTCACTTTAGATAGTAATTTAGTAAATGGGTATGATGGTACAACTCAGAAGATAATGGTACAGAGAGTTCCTCAATACACGAGTGTGACAGTAAATGCTGATAAAAACTTTTATCCTTCTGACTGGGATGGTACCAAGGGTGGAGTATTGGCTTTTAAAGCTACGGGTACTGTAACTGTGACCGGCACGATACATGCCGATAGTAAGGGATTTCTTTTGGGTACAGGTGCACCACCATCTTCTGCTACTAGACCTACTGGAGGAGAAAGTCCTTTTGGGAGTGGTGGAAGCGGTGGATGTAATGCTTTTACGAATTGTATGATAGGTGAAGATGGTACTGCTGGAGGAGGAGGAGGAGGGAGCAGTTTATCCGGATTCAATGCTGGTGTAGGTGGGAGTGGTAGTGCTTCTCTAGGAGGAGGTGGTGGTGGTGGAGGAAGTGCATACGGAACTTGCGGTTGTTATGGAGGAGGAGGTGGTGGTGGTGGGTATGGTTCGGCAGGTGATGGAGGAGATGGCGAGCGCTCTTATGGGACTAGTGGAGTTGCAAGTAATAGTGGGGACGGAGGCGACGGAGCATATTGGGGAGCAGGAAATTGTGGTGGTTCAGGTGGTGGTGGTGGTGGTGGTGGGACATATGGTCAAGGAAGTCTCGATACTTTGTTTTTAGGTTCTGGTGGTGGAGGAGGAGGAAGTATGGCAGGAGGTTATACTGGAATGAATGGAGGAGATGGAGGAGGCGTGGTTATAATATTAGGAGACACAATTGATATTGATGGTGCGGTTTCTTCAAGTGGTGAGGTGGGTGTGAATTCAGGGGTCGGTAAAGGTTCAGGGGGAGGTGGTGGTTCTGGAGGGTCAGTATTAATTCAAGCAGACGTGGTAGATGTTGGGGCTTCGAAAATTGAAGCTAGTGGTGGCTTTGGAGGTTGTTGTGATGACACGTGGGGACAAGCGGGTGGTGATGGTGGTCATGGAAGAGTAAGGGTAAAGTATGCTACATCACTGAGTGGCACAGTAAGTGCAAATTTTAAAGCTATGTCATCTGATAGTGGAATATATGGCTCTTCAGGGACATACTCTACTGCAAGAAGTACTGCCTCTTCCCACTATCCTACTTCACAAACATCTGTTCTTGGTCAACAATATTGTAATCCTGGAACATATTATATTTACAGAGATTTTACAAAATTTGACACTAGTTCAATTCCTAATGATGCAACAATAACTCAGGTTAATTTGAAATTAACGCCGGTATATCAATTGAGTGGTAATAATGTTAAGTTTGATGTCCAAATAGTAAAAGCAGATTGGTCTGCTTATGAGCCAATTACTTCGGGAAATAGAGATAGCGTTTTTGATTTAGCTCTTTCTGAGGACCTTGATAATAGCATTTGGAGAAATACTGATGGATTAGTATTAAATACCACTTATACAAGTGGAAATCTTGATACATCTTGGGTAAATAAAAGCGGTAGCACTTATTATGCTTTGGTGAGTAAAAACGATCGAGATAATACTGCACCTGGTTATGGGCTTGCTAATTACCAATATATTTATCCTGCAACAGCAGATCATGTTACCTCAAGTTATAGTTCCGTTCTTCAGGTTGAATATAGTGGATTACAACTTCCCGGATATGGGGATAGTGGAACGATACAATCTGTAGATCTTATTTCGGGAGATAATAGTGCTGGTATTCAATCATTTGTTTATAATTTATCAGCAAAACCAGGAAGTACTACCGCTACAGTCCAGTTTAGTACAGATGGGTCGAATTGGTACAACTCTTCAGGGGTACTGGGTGGTACTGACACATTAAGTACTGGTGTAGATAATACAATCGATTTGTCCGGATTAAGTTGGGAGACACCTACTTTTTACTATAAAGTCGCTTTTGGGACGGATGGTGGTACGGCCACTCCAGTATTGGATGATATTACTGTAAATTATGAATCTGCTCCTGGTGTACCGACTATTGGTGTTCCAACGGTGCTATCTCCCACATCAATAAGATGGAATTTTACTGATAATGCTACAAATGAAGCTGGTTTTAAGTTATTTGATGGTGAGGATAATTTAATTGATACTGATGAAATTCAGGATCTTACATATATGGATGAGGCTGGTTTATCAGCTAATACTCAGTACTCTCGTAAGGCTGCATCATATAATTACCTTGGAGATAGTGGTTTTTCTTCTACTGCAACGGTGTACACTTTGGCTAATACTCCTACACTTACTGCTGGGGATATTAGTGTTTCTACAATTGCTTTGGATGCTGGAAATACTGCAAACTTAGCATCAGATTCATCAGGATTATATTTTGATTGTACTGGAGAGGGCTGTGATTCTGGAGTGAACGAGTGGATTCAGACTGCAAGTGATACTGCGACAGGACTTTCTGCAAATACACAATATACTTTTCAGACTAAGGCTAGAAATGGAGATTCAGTGGAAACAAACAATTCGTCGGAGTTATCAAAATATACCCTTGCTAATACTCCTACAATTTCGCTCGGTGATCTTACAACATCTTCGATAGAGTTAGATGCTGGAAATACTGTAAACATTAGTTCCGATTCTTCTGGGTTGTACTTTGATTGTACTAGTGCAGGATGTGATACTGGAATAAATTCGTGGTTACAAACCACCGAAGATGTCGCTACTGGACTTTCGCCAAACACTCAGTATACTTTCCAGATAAAAGCTAGAAATGGAGATTCTACAGAGACCTCATACTCTGATACTCAAAGTGTGTATACACATGCAAATGTTCCAGGTACGCCAGCAAAAGCTGATTCCACTCCTAGAATCCTGGATGTCACTCTGGATGTGAACTCAAATCCATCAAGTACTGATTTTGTCCTTCAAGAAACTTCTACAGGTAAGTATGTAAATAAAGATAGTGGATTACTTCAAGTGGCACCTGATTGGGGAACATATTCTGAATTTGTGTCTGGAGGGGTAGCCAGAGTAACTAGTCTGTCAGCTGGAACAACCTATCAGTTTAAAATGAAAGCAAGAAATGGTGACAACATTGAAACTACCTTTGGCGCAAGTATAGCTGCAAAAACGAAAGTTATTATTACGAATATACCGGAAAGTCTTTCAGTAAATTTGCGGGGTAATCCAACTACAAATCTTACTACTGATGGAGTCGACTCAAATTCGTATGATTTGAGAGTAAAGAAAGATAATGTGTGGATTGCAGAAATACCAATAGATCTGACAGAGAATCGTGATTTTTCTGATATAGTAGCCTTGGCTGATGATGAAAATAGTAAGGCTGTTGTAAAGTTTACTGCATCACATGGGTTTACAGAAACATACGACATGTACATTATGAAAGGAGATACTGATTATGTAAGAGTATGTCCAAGTTCCTTGACTCTGGCTCAAGTGACGATGGCTTGTACAAATGGGGTAGACTTTAATGGCCCTTATCCTCAAGTAAAGAATGTGGCTGGTACGAGTGTTACTGTAAGATCAGGGAGCGTTGGAGAGGTTGCATATTGGAAGGTGGAAGATCTTGAGGGGACTGGTGCTATGGGAGTAGTAACTTCAGTTGAAGAGCAGGAAGAAGAGGAGGGGGAAGAGGATGAGGCTGATGATACTACCGATGAAGAAGAAGAATTTATAGAGGATGGTCAAGAAGAAGAGGAAGAAGAGGAAAAAGAGACTGAAATAAATAGACCATCGTTGATATATCCTGAAAGTGGAGAGCAGAATGAACTTCAAAAGGTTGTAGCTACAGTATATGAGGCCGCCACGAGGGCAATTAGTACTGCAGTAAGGGAGATAGAGGATTTTGCAGAGGAAAATGAAAATGTGGCTGGAACTATAGTTTTAGTACCTGCTGCTACATCTGCCACAGCAATTGCAGTAACTGGTGGTGCTACTCTTACTGATATTCCGTATAGAATTATGCAATTTATCCTCGGTTTGTTACAAAGTGTAGGGGTTGTTAAAGGGAAGAAGAAATACAAACCTTGGGGTGTAGTTTATAATTCAGTTACAAAAGAGCCTGTATCAAGTGCCGTTGTGAGACTGTTTTCTGGAGGTTTACTTATTTCGACTGAGGTTACAGATATCAAAGGTGTGTTTGCTTTTTCACCAAAGAAAGGTACTTATGAAATGAAGGTAAGCAAAGCAAGATACATCTTCCCATCTGAACTTGTGACTGGTAAGACTGATCTTCTTAGGAATTATATTTACAGAGGTGACAAGTATAAGGTTGCTAAAGATAAACAGGATCTATCTGTAAATATTCCAGTTGATCCTCAAGAAGTATCTCCTTCGGTTTCCTACTTGAGTCTAGTTGGAATGTATCTGGCAACGATTATAGTTGCTTTAAATCCGATATTTATACTTGTTGGAATAACAATGTCATCTGCACTATATAGTCTTACAGGTAAGGTACTAAACTTGGTGATAATTGGAGTGTATTTGTTGATACTTCTTTTTCAGTTGATAGATAGTATAAGAAGAAGAACTGGTTGGGGAATTGTAAGGGATGACAAGGGTAAAAGGTTGGGTGGGGTAAAAGTAGGCATTTATGATAAGAAGTACAACAAGCTTATAGATGTAAGGGTTACTGATAATAAGGGTAGGTTTAGATTTATTCTTCCCGAAGATGAATATGTTATTAAGCCTTATAAGTCAAAGTATGGACTTACGGGGAAGCAGAGGTCTGGTGTAAAGATCAGAAAAAAGGGAGAAGGGGTATTCTTGGTTGTTGCAAACATAACGGTTAAAAAGTAGTAATAGTTTCATGTTCAAGATCACTTTGTAATGTGTTATTATAGTTTTTAATGCCAAAGCCAAAAACGAAGAAACCCGCCAAAGGCGGAAAAAAGGAAATATCAGTAAAGGATAAGAAAATAAAAGCGGTTAAGCTTGTATGTCCCAACTGTGGAGAAGAGGAAACAAGGGTTATATATTGTGATAAGTGTGATACTCCCCTTGAGGTTGTGGAGGTGATGGATATGGATAAGAATGAGGCAAAGGGGAATGCAGGGGTGGTCCATGACAATAACAAAGATAAACAAGAAGATGAACAAGTAACAGAAAGCGATCTTGTGGGTCCAGATGAAGGCAATGTTATGTCTGATGGTATAGGTGAGATATTTCCAGGAGATAAAAGTGTTGATTCAATTGCAGATGACGAGGTGGAGGGTTTTGAGAATTTTGAGGATGTAGTAAATGCTCTAGGTGAAGAATAATTGCTAATCTACATTAAGTGGATAGCTCTGTTTTGTAATACCACTCCGCATGTGAATGAGTCGTCTGCAAGATATTTGTTATTGTAATTATCAGTTTGTAAGTCTTTTACTATTTTTCCTGCTCTAATAACCCATACCTTAATCCTTTTGTCATATTCTCTTGTGTTTAGTTCTGTAATATACTTTTCTAGTTCTTTCCCAAAGAATTTTGCCCTCTTGTGATTTTTCTTCAACACAAAATTTCCTATTATGGATAAGTTTGTGGTCATATCTAAAACTAATGATTTTGTATCTAATGTTTTTAGGTCTACCATCCTAGGTTCTTATAATATGAAGAGTAAACATTCTCATGGACTCTACTGGGATCGAACCAGTGACCTCACGAATGTGAATCGTGTGCTCTAACCAGCTGAGCTAAGAGTCCCTTACTTCTCTTATGATTATACCTTATTCATTAAATCTTCTTTAAGTTAAGGCCAGGCCTTTGGGCCTGAAATAGACGAATTTTTACTCTTATGTGAAGATATATGCCTGATTTTTCAGAAATAGAACTTTATAATATGTGTTTACCTTTATGAGTCCATTTTTGCCCTTCCGAACCCTGGTAGGGGTAGGAGGATACGACCCAGGTGAATTGAATTTTTTAAAATAGATAACTCAAATACTGAGAACGTAGAGTAAAAAGAAAGAAAGAACTGTAGGAAGTTGCTACAGGAAGCCGTTGATACTTTGGGAAAGATAATGTAACATAAAAGTGCTTCATTTAAACTTTATTCACCTAAAACATGTCGATTAGAGAGCTTTTCTCTCGTAAAAAGTTACTTACATTAGGTAAATGGATAGGGGTGATATTAGTTGTCGGAATCGGTTCATATTTAGTATGGAGGGTCTATCAGGAGAAACAAAAAGAAGAAGAGAATGTTGAAGAGCCAACAGTAGAGGAGCCAGTGATAGAAGAACCAGAGGAGGAAGAAATTCCCAAAGAAGTATTAAAAGGGTTTTGGGTACCACATGTAGGTGGAGATACTCACCGCCCACCGTTTGAGACGGTCGCCCCTTGGGCAAAAGATCATGGAGCAGACACTTTTCTTTATCCAGTTTTATATAACCCTCGGGCATCAGTTGATGAACAACTTCCTTGGGGGAGGAGAGGAAATATTGAAGAGACAATTCAAGCAGCACAAGCTGAAGGGCTGGAGGTGTGGGTTGCAATAGCTCCTGTTGGTGGTGAAAGACCGCTGTTAGATGAGATAGATTTAGAGGGATTGAATGATTACATTATTGAAATAGCTAAGATTGCAGAGACAAACAACGTAGAATATTTTGAGCCTTTTTGTGAGCCCTCAGGGATGTTTCGGGATTTCTGGCCGTATGTACCGCCATATAACGAAGGAAGAGAGAATGAAAAGTTGACAGAGGAACCAGCTGTCAATGAATGGGCACAGGAGATCCTTTCTGAAGTTAGGAAGGTCTACACTGGGGTGGTAGTCTACGAAGACGATTCATCTCCATTTCTTTATTATACGCAGTTTGGTGAGTGCCCAATTGATTTCTCTGGATATGATTACCTTGCTTTCGGCATTACTCCTAGAGAGGTTACAACAATAGAAGAGTATCCAGAATTTGTAGAGGACTTCTTTGATGCAACCCTTGCCATGGCTGAACGTGACGGTATAAAGAAGGTGATGGTTAGAGAATTTGGTATTTGGGAATGGAATGAGGATGAACATAGTGATGAGGAGGTTTTGGAAGCCCACAAAATAGTCTTGGAAAAATTCCAGGAGAAGAATCTGGATGGAATTTTTGTACTTGTTCCACCAGAATGGGGAGAGCTGGCAGGGTTTGATGAAACGACCATAAAAGATCTGATTGAGGAGTGGTATAAGGAGATTTTGTAGTAATAGGGCATTTTTTCATTCCAGTGGAAGAAGTAAATCTTGAAAAGGTCTTTAGAGATGAGTATGTCGATTATAAAAAGAAGGTAAGGAGATGGATGTAGAGTTATGAATCTTGCATTGATAGATTTCAATTATTTGATAGTATTGATTTTTAGCATTGTTATAGTGTAGAATCCCTTTATTAATGAAATTGTCATTAAATATTTCTGCCCCAAGAATAAATTTATTCTGGTCTCACAATGACTCCTAGAAGATCTAGTTTTTCATATAGGTTTTTTTCTGTCTTTACAGGCCTAATGTTACTTTTTCAGTATTTCTTTCCCATTGTTGGTTTAGCAGGAATTGATGAGGTAAATGCTGCCGCATCTATTAACACTGACAAAAGTGAGTATTCTAGAGGAGATCAAGTTTCTGTTACTACGGGAGGGTTATCTGGAAATAAATATTACAAAATCAGGATAAAGAATGCTAATAACAGTACTACTGACATTACTAGTTGCATTAGAGGTAATAAAACGGTTGCAGGTAAATATAATATCTCTGATTCCGATCCGCTTGGCAGCTGGTCAGCAGAACTTCGTCAGTGTGGTTTCTTCGGAGACTCAACGGTTGCAACTGCTCCTTTTACAGTTAGTGAGACAACAGTACCACCTGTTCCAAATCCTACACTTCCAAACTCCTGTGGAGTGGATATGGCACTTGTAATAGACAACTCAACAAGCATTAGTTCCTCAGAGTTGGCGCAAATGAAAACTGCAATGATTGCTTTTGTAAACGCTTTTGCAGGTACGCCAACACAATTTTCTGTAACAAGTTTTGCTACAACTGCAACTATAAGACAGGGATTTACAGGTAATACTGCTGCTGTGATTAGTGCAATCAATTCTATTCCAGTTGGTGGAGGTTATACAAATTGGGAAGATGGATTAATCAAGGCGCAAAGTACATATGATCCAAGAGTAAATCCCAATTTAATGGTATTTTCATCTGATGGAAATCCAAACAGAGTAGATGATGGAACTTCTGCTACTGAGGCTCAAGCGGTAGCTGAGGCAGTGCTTGTTGCGAATGCGATTAAAACTGGTGGTACCAGAATTCTAGCACTAGGAATCGGGGATAACCTCAAGGTAGCAAACCTGCAAGCAATTTCAGGTCCAAACGTGAATACTGGTATTACCTCAGATGTCATCACTTCCAATTTTTCTCAGTTAGCAGACGATCTTGCATACTTAGCGTCTTTGCTTTGTGGTGGCACTATCACTGTTAGCAAATTTATCAATGATTTAAATACACCTGCTGGTACCGGATGGAATTTTGATGTTGCTGGACAAGCTGTTTCTACGGACTCGTATGGTCAGACTCCTGCTGTTGATGTAGATCCTGGAACATATAATGTTATTGAGCCTTCAGTCAATCCTGGGCATATATTTGGTTCTGCAGGCTGTAAATATCAAGATGGAAGTCAAGCAGGAACACCTAGTACCACTTTTGATGGTGTAGAAAATATTGATGTTGATCATACTGATATTGTAAGTTGTAGTTTTATAAATATTGAAAAGGGTGAAATCTTAGGTGTTAAGTGGAATGACCTAGATGGGGATGGTGTAAAGGATGGGGGTGAGCCTACGCTTTCAGGATGGGATATAAATATTCTTGATGCTACTGGGGCACCTTATGATAGTATTATTACTGATTCAGATGGTGAGTATTCATTTACTGGTCTGGATCCGAGTGACTATACAGTATGTGAGGTTATGAAGGATGGATGGGAAAGGACATATCCTGCTGGTTCAAATTGTCAAAATGTGTCAGTTGGTGCAGGGCAGGTTGTTCCTGGTGTGAATTTTGGTAATAGAGGAGCTTTGAGTATTTCTGGTACAAAGTATGAATATATGGTAGGTCCTTTGAATGGTTGGGAGATCAATCTTACAGGTACTACCGATTATGGAAGAAGTGTAGATATGACTATGGATACAGCAGGAAGTGGTGAGTATCTCTTTGATCATCTTGAACCAGGTAATTATGTTGTATCAGAGGAAGACAGGGCGGGTTGGGTACATTTGGATGGAGACAGTGTGCCGGTTAATCTTGTAAATGTGGATGAGTATGTAGATTTCACAAACTTTGAGTGTGCTACTCTATCGGGATTCAAATGGGAAGATATGAATGGTGATGGGCTTCCAAATGGTGAACCTGCTCTTCAGGGGGTACAAATAGAGATTAATGGACCAGAAAGTTCTAATGATTCTGATAATACAGATGAAAATGGGTACTACGAGTTTGAGGTATGTATTCCAGGGACATATGTTGTGACAGAAGTTCTTGATCCTGGTTGGTACAATGTTTACCCTGTTAATCATCAGCACTCTAGAGACGTTGTAAGTGGGAGTAATTATCCTGAACTTAATTTTGGAAATGCGAGATACGGGATGATCTTTGGGATGAAATTTGGTGACCTCAATGGAAATGGTATTCAAGACGGAGTTGAAACTGGACTTGGTGGATGGGATATTGAACTTCAAGATGAATTTGGAAATGTATTAGCAACAACGACTACTGCAGGTGATGGTAGTTATAGCTTTGAATATAATTCTGTTAATCCTGTTAATTTACTTGCTGGTGAATTATATTTCTTAAGAGAAAAGATTGAGGATCAGCCTGGGTGGATTCAAACATATGGTCCTTCTTCACCTTTCAGTATGGAAAGTGGTGATGTATATGGTGATGATATTGAGGAGGTCTCAGATTTTGGAAACTTTGAGAATGTTGATGTCACTGTGTGCAAATATGAAGATATGAATGGAGATGGGGTTATTGATGGAGATGGGTTATTAATGGATCCTTGGGGAATCAGTCTTAATGGAAGTGATTATGTGTATACTTCTGATGGATGCGTGACGTTTAGTGATATAGGACCTGGAAGCTACGTACTGTCTGAGGAAAGTAAATCCGGTTGGGTACAAACATATCCAGGGTCAGGAATACACGAATTTGATACGATTTCTGGCAATAATCCAACCTTCGATTTTGGAAACTATCAACATGCTTCTATCACCGTGAATAAAAACGTCTTTGCATCTGACATGGAAGATATTTCAGATAACAGTTTGTTCGAAGTTACAGTTTCTGACCTTGGATCGCTACCTTTAGCTGAGAATAATTCAGCCGTTTATAGCGATATAGCTCCTGGTGAATATACCATTTCTGAGACATCAATTCCTCCTGGTTACCTGTTTCTGAATATGGATGTTCAGGATGAAAATCAAGACAAAGATGGTATTCAGGTGGTTTTAACTTCAGGAGAAAACATCATAGTCAATATTTTTAATAAACAGAAGAAATCAAAAATATCTATAAGAAAAATGGTTGATCAAGATGGAATCTTGTGTAGTAGTGACGACAGAAATCCATATACTACCGGATGGGATGTAAGACTTATAACCGATGATGTGCCAGGTGATTGGGTACAGACAAACAGTGAGGGAAGGTATACTTGGGAAGAATTGCCATCAACCCATACATATGGTGTAGAAGAGTTCATACTTGATGGTTGGGTAGCTCTAAATCCTCAGTTACATAATTTTGGAAATCTTACTCCAGGCACAAACAACACCTACGATTTTGTAAACTTTAAGCCTGGTAAAGTCTCTGGTTACAAGTTTGATGATATCAATGGGGATGGCAAAAAGGATCCAGATGAGTTGGTCTTGCAGGGTTGGGAGATATGTTTAGAAGATCTTAGATCGGGTAAGTCTGATTGTAAAATTACTGATATTTTTGGATACTACGAGTTTACCGGTCTTCCAGTTGGTAACTACATGCTGTATGAGACTTTGCAGGGCGGTTGGGATCAGACAGTTGCTCCAGCCATTTTTGAAATTACTGAATCTGGTCAAGTTTTGGAAAATCAGAACTTCGGTAATAGATTCATTATTTCAGACCTTCAAATCGAAAAGGTAGATGATGAGGTAGAGCCGTTTAATCCTGGTGATAGAGTAACTTATACACTTACAGTAACAAACAATGGTCCGTATCCAGCTGATAATGTTGTTGTAACAGATACCCTGCCGGATGACGTGACATTTGCATATACCTCTGCAACTCATGGTGCATGTGATGAAGTTGATGGAGTTGTAACCTGTAACTTGGGTACTCTTGATGTAGATGAAGAGGCTACAATCATCATTGGAGCAGACATTAGCTTGCTATTTACTGGAGAGTTAGAGAATCTCAGTGTAGTTGCGAGCGATACCCCAGATGATGATGACTCGAATAATGATGATGATGAGTTTACTCAGGTGGAAGAGGAGGGAGAAATATTAGGTGTAAGTATAGAGGCTGTAAAACCAGAACCAGAGGTACTGGGAGCTACAGGTTCAAGCATCAAGACCATCATGACAATAGCTTTAGTGACTCTTATGTTATCTATTGCAGTCTATCTGAACACTCAGAGAAACAAGAAGTAAAATAGTGTATAATCGCAAACGAGAGCTCTCTGATTTGGCCTAGCCAACGGAGGGCTTTCTTGTTGTATAATCATGCTATGTATAAAGTTATTACTTTTTGTCCTCCAGATCAAACAGGTAAGCTTATCGATGCAATGTCTAAAGCTGGTGCTGGTGACGTTGGAAATTATTCTCACTGCGCATATATTACAAAAGGTGAAGGGAATTAGGTATTCAGAGATATTACTCAATACTTCTAATCATTTTCTGTCATTTGTTGAATATCAATAAGGTCAGTATCCCTACTAAGTATTTTCTTGTACCTAATCAATTCATTTTTATCTTCAACAGGTAATTTTATACCATCAATTTTCATTAGTTTTGTTTTACTGAAATCGTAGTCTCCTCCAATTTTGTTACCGTTCTTATCTATCACATAGCTTTTCTCAAGCTGGCTAATATCAACGATAACCTTGTCAAATTCTAGTGACATGACGAAAATATCAAATCTTCCGTTTTGTAAATGATGCAGATCTTCGGAAATATTTTCTCTGAATAATTCTCTTACTTTTTTGATATCTTTTTTTGATACATCAATATCTATATCAAAAAGCTTTCTTTTGGATCCATACGCAATAGCAGCTAATCCACCTGTTATTTGAAAAGGAATGCGATTTTCTTTAAGTGTTTTGGTGACCTGTATAAGTATCCTTTTTTGATTTTTAGATAACATATATAAAGAGTATATCATCAAAGACTATTTTGCAGAGGCTAGCGGCTGGTTCTATAGATAGTAATTACTACTAATGCTTTATAGGTAACTATTTCGTCTTTATAAAGAGGCTTCCCTTGTGGCCTAGCCAACGGAGGGCTTTCTTGTTTACCTCTCGAGGCTTCCTAGAAATCTCATCACAGTATCGCAGGTACTGGTAGTGAAGTACTGACAAACTGCTGTTGGTTTTACCCATTTTAACTCTGAAACTTCTTTTCCCGACCTTTCTTTATCAGATGTGGGTTTGCAGTGAAAGTACAGTGCTACAATCTTTATTTCTTTATTTGGTGAGTCTGGGATCAGTCTTGCATGAATAATATCTTTCACATCGATATCAAGATTTGTCTCTTCTTTTACATCTTTTTGGATTTCACTCCTGAAATCTAAAGACTCCATTTTTCCACCTGGAAAAACCCAATGAAGATCTTTTACATGTTTATCCGTTGTAGAACGCTTTTCTATAAGGACTTTTCCATCTTTTTCAATAATTCCCAACCCTATTACCATCACCTCTTTTTGGTGCATTCCTATTAAATCGTAGTATATCTCTAAAACTCTATCCAAATCCCTTTCTGAAAGCATATTCGTAGGTAGCTCCTGAGGCTCTCTGTGTTGCTTAAAATAGCTTGAAAGAGCCTCCCTTATAAATTCACTAGTGGTTTTTCCGGTTTCTGCTAGATGATCTCTAATTTGTTTTTCAAACTGGTTTGGGATAGAAAATCCCATCACTTTGGTTTTTCTCATAGTTAGTCAAAACAAGTTTAACTTGTTTACAATAGTATCAAAAGTTGGAAGAATTCTCAAGAAGGAAGTAATTACTTTTTTGTTATTTCAATTGCATCGTTAGCGGCTTTCTCCATTTTTTCAATGTATTTCAGTTATTAAAACAAACCAGCCATCCCGCTTTGCGGGATGGCTGGCTGAAGTTCAAGTTAAAACTGTCTTACTTAGATCCAGTGATTGTTTGATTTTCTGCCTCAGGTGCACTTACGGTGATTCTTCCACTTGCAAGTTGATGAATATCGTAGTTAGTACCATTTGTTGTGCCTCCACCTGGATCAACGGGTATTGCTACCAAGTATGTTCCGTCTGTAGTAAGTACAGAAAGATCGATTAATCCTGTACAATCTGCTGCACCAGTTTTGCAGATTTCTGTTGCTGCACCAGTAATTGTACTTGGCAAGTCACCGTCATTGTCAACTGCGTACTGATAGACTGCATCGAGGATTGTTTGGATATCGGTCCACCTCTGAGAGTCTCTTGTATCTGCAAGCTGTTTACCTGGATTGATTGCTATGATGATAACTGCTGCAAGGATTGCCATTGCTGCTACAACTAAAAGGATTTCGAGCAATGTGAACCCTTTTTCTGATCTCTTCATATAAAGTAAGCTAAAAATTTAATTTATTCTATTTCCATAGTAATAGTTTTTGATTTTCAATGCAATATATCTAAAAATCTGCTACTTCTCTCCAAGCCTCGATCTGAAGGGCAGGTGAAAAGCCAGAGATTATTATTTGAGTTTTTCTGGTAGTATCTTGGACTGTACCTGAGGTATTTATTGTGATTGTACTATCAGGATTAGTGATAACAGTCTCAATTTTACAAGTGTTTGCATCAATATTATGTGTTTCGTTTCCAGTATATCCGTTGTCGAGTCTGATATTGTTTAGTGCGATCTCACCGCAGGTATCTGAAAGTGACTGTGCTACAGCTGATTTTTCAATCATATAAGTGGACTCATATGAATTAATACCTATGATAAGAAGTGATATTGCTACAGCTAGTGCCATAGATCCTACTGTAATGACGTTTCCTAAAGTTATATATCCTTTTGATTCTCTATTCATAGTCATCTCTAAGTGAAGCTGACCCAGTGAAGGTCTCAGTAAAATTATATTCCATTACATTTTCTGGATTTTTATGTGTTACTGTAAGAGTGATTTTAATAATCTGAGTTAGTGAATCTCCTGTAATATTGTCAAGCTGTAAAGAAATGACATCTACTTTGCTTGAACTAATTTGTATTGATTCTGATGATCCTTCTTGGATAAACATTTTTCCGTCAGTAAGACTAAATAGTGTCGGGTTAATTAATTCGTTTTCCATCTGTAGAGAAATGTTTTCTGATGAGGTTCCCTCCAATGGTGAGGTAATAGATTGTGAGTTCCTTATCGCCTCCATTATAAGATATATAACTTGATTTCCTTGGTATTCTACCTCTGTAATTGTCTGTGATTTTACTCTCGATTTTGTGACAGTAAACATGAAGTAAGATAGTGAAATCATAATTACAGTTGAGATACTTATATAAAGAAGTACCTCGACAAGACTCATTCCGCTGTTGTTTTTTTCTTTTAGTCCCATGCAAAGTCAAACCAATAATCTTCATCCTGCGAACCATACAAGCCTTGTTCAATTGGCCCAAAGGTGCCTGATGTGAAAAAAGTATTATTTTCTCCATCCCATACATTAGTCCAAATGTCCTGATCTGAAGCGGCCATTATTACCATAATGTAGTCATTTTCGGGATGTGGTATAAGCCTTACTGTCTCCATAGAACTTGCCTCTGTGGGTCCAAGTGTTATTCCTTCAAATTCTGGGCTCCACGTATTTGTACTTGGATTGTAGTATCTATATTTTGAGATTCTTCTTTGTGCAACACCAGTACCATTTGCATATACTACTAATGCGTTTGTTCCAGAAGTTTCATATGCTAAATCAAATGATGTTTCGAAGTTCTTGTGAGTCCACTTAGCAATTTCACCATTTTCAGATTCCTCCCATAGTGGGGTGTTGTCTGTTAAAAGACAGTTTATATCTCTATCATCATCTTTAGTGCAGTTGATAAATGATTCATGCCCTGGTCTTTGGATAATTCGTGTGTGGGTTGTAAAGCCATCAACGCCAATATTCTCAACTTCTGCCTGCCAACTACCATTCCATTTTTTTATGTTCGGCTTGCAGTCGTATTCTTCGTTGTACACAAGGAAACCCTCATCTGGATTTTCTTGATTCCAAATAAAGTCAATATTTTCGCCATACAGTGCAGGCGATTGTGTCCCGTGAACTGTTAGGTCAGTAAAGCTAGAACCGTTGTAGTACATAGTTTTATTCTTTTGAGAGCTATCTTTTATGGCTATCATAGCCTCATTTGTACCAGGTTTGTTTCTTACCACAACCCAGAATTCAGTGTTTGTAATATCTAGAGTACTTCCTTGGCTAGACCACGAACTTCCATTCCAGGTTCTATGTTTTGGTGTAGATGTATTGTCATCATAGACTAGTAGGAAATTACCATTTTCAAGGTATGTTCCATCGAAATTTTTTATCCACGGATAATTTAAATTACTGTAGCTTGCAAGGTGTACAATGTTTCCCCAGCCTGAACCTCTCCACACGATCGCGTACAGATTTTGAAATGTTCCTGGTGTTTCTCTGTTTTTTACAATTAGGATTTTTTCGTCTTTATCTGGGTTTGAGTACAGTTTTGTTCCCCTTACATCATTACCAGTTGGGGCTCCATAGTCAGGAATCTGAAGTTCTGGTCCCCATGTATAGTCGTCATATAGAAGTCTATACTTTATGTTCACTTTGGCGACTGAATTATCGCTGTATACAAGCATACCTGCTTTGTTAGCAATGGTTCTCCAGTTTGTAAGATATGATACGAGCTCTACCGATCCTGACCCTCTAAGCCCCTGGTCCCATGTTACTTCTGACGCAATCATCTTTGTGTCTGAATCAATAGTTGAAACAGTAATCGTTCTAATGTATTCACCGGTCGTGTCGTTACCTGAAATAATTTCATAGGAATTTCCAGAGATTTCTATTCCATAAGTACCGTCGTTTAAATTAAAAAAACTTTCATCCCTAAGGTTTCTGAATATTTCAACTCCTTCTTGTGCGATATATGCTGCTTGAGATTTTGCACCTGATTGAAAAGAAAGTTGAATTCCATATACAAGTGAACCAGCAAGTCCAGAGACCATCATAATGAAAATAGCAGTAGCCAGTATTATTTCAACTAAACTGAAACCTTTATCTTTTCGTTTTTTCTTAGTAGTCAACGAGACCTTTCGAGTTAATTGATATTACTGAAATATTGTTGGCGTTATCAGAAAATGTTATCGTGCCAGTTGAACTTGGTATTCCATCAAGTTTTGAGAATACAATATTTGTTAATCCTGAGCGAGTAAGTGATGCAGGAAAATTGTAGAGGTCATCATAATTTTGATCTCTGGCTAAATAATCGTCTCCCATATACAAAGTAATATCATTCTGAGAGAGATACACTCCCCAAGTAGAGTCTTCCTTACCGGATTGAGAGTAGATTTGGGATCTTCTGATATACTGAACAACTACATTCGTAGTTACATCGAGGTCGCTTTTTCTTTTTGCTGTGAAGTAGACACTTACTGTTGCTGCCGCTACGATAGCTATTAGTGCTACGACAAGTAGTATTTCAAGTGTGGTAAATCCTTTATCTTTACTGGGATAGGTCTTGTACATACTCTCCATTTACCCAACCAAATTCATTTATTGCAACTTTTATCTTGTACCAGTCTCTGCTGAAATCTACGTATTCAAAATCTTCTCCAGCTTCGGCTTTTCCAATAATATTTGCATTTGAAGATGGAAAATCTCTAATTTCTACGTAACCAGTTTCATTTTCTAAAATCGTAAGTCTAAATAAGTCTGATCTACTAGCTGTACCATGTACCTCCTCAGTTTCTTCTTCTGAATCTGTTGAGGAATCTTCTGTTTCATCGGTTTCTGATGCAGGTTGTGCCGGTCCAGCCGTTTCAATAGTTTTACTGAATCCTCCTGTAAGTCCATATATTGGTTGAATAACTCCAAGTGCTACCACCATTACTACTCCCCATACAATCACAAGCATTAATGGCTCAAGTACTACCGTAAAGTTTTTTGTTGTAGTTTCTGTTTTGTCTTCGTATATTTGACCTACATTAAGTAAAGTATCTGGCAGCTTTCCAGACTGTTCCGCTGCCATTATCATGTGCTGTACTGGGAGATAAATGAACTTTTTAGATCTTTTGTAACTTTGGAAACTTTGTCTCAATGACTTTCCAAGATCTGTTTGATCTTTGATATAGTTGAAAAATTTTCTGTAAGCAATATAGCCTGTTGTTTGTGAAAGTGAGTCTAGTGCTTTAATGATAGGTAATCCGGCATTTAAAAGTGTCCCTAGAATATAGCCAAATCTGGCAATTTCTGTTTCTATAATTAGATCTTTTACGATGGGTATTCTTAATAATATTCCCTGCCCGATATGCTTGGTTTTAGGAAATTGAAAAAGGAAATAGAAAAATATTATGCTTATGATAAAACCTACAGGTAGTGCTACATATCCCCACTCCTGCAGGAAGTCTGAAACTAAAATCATCATTCTTGTTATGAAAGGAAGCTCCATATCCATTTGGGTAAATACATTTATTAGGTTGGGCAATACGAAATATGCTATTCCAAGCCCTATTACTACTGCAACCCCGAGTAAAAGTACAGGGTACATCATTGCCGATCTAATTCTTGATCTAAAAACTCTTTCTTTTTGTTGTTGCTGAACGATTACATTTAAGTTTTCTGGAAGTTTTCCTGTTTCTTCTCCTACTTTGATAAGAGCAGTGATGTGATCTGGTAAAAGTCCTGTGGCCTGAAGAGCTTTCCATATGGGGGTTCCCATATTTATTGATTCCGTAAGCTCATCAATCGTTCTTATTAATGGCTTAGTTTTTAGTCCAGATTTTATTACATCAAGTGCTTCAGTGATGTTCATTCCTGATGCATAAAGAATTGCGAGATTTTCTACAAAGTAGTCTTTTTCCTTTGAAATTCCCATGGCTTCAATTCCACGGAGTTTTGATGGAAGTCCATTCACGAGCTTAGTTTTCCTTTTTTTCTTCTGGGCTACATTATTCTTTACTTGTTTGGTTTGATCTTTTATTTCAACATCTTCTTTTGTTTGTTTATTACTTTGAAGCTTACTTGTCATTGACGATTCTTGTTTCGCCTTTTTCTCTACACTTTGAGTGCTGGTTTCAAGTTTTTCAGTTGACTGTAATGTGTCACTTTTCTTTATTGTTTCCATCTGAAGGTTCATATACCTTAATATTTTCTGGCGGTGTTACTATTCTAAGTATTTCGTCAAGTGTAGTTATTCCAGCTTTTACTTTTTCTACACCATCAAGAAATAAACTTTGAGCTCCTTGTTTTTTTGCAAGTTCCCATATTTTTTGGGATGAGGGGTTTGTGAGAATTAAATCTTGAAGTTCTGGTGTAACTTGAATCAACTCAAAAATTGCTGTTCTTCCAGAATAGCCTTTTCCTCCACACGCAGGACATCCCTTTCCCTCATAGAGGGTAATTGTTTTATTATTTCCAAAATATTTTTTTGCATTAGTAACTTTCTTTTCTAATTCTTCTAGTGTATATGATTTGCTGTATCTACAGTTTACGCAAATCATACGAGCTAACCTTTGTGATACGACAATCTCTAGTGTCGACGCGAGGAGAAATGGTTCTATCCCCATATCTAGTAGACGGGGGATGGCAGTGGCGGCATCATTTGCGTGGAATGTAGATAAAAGTAGGTGACCGGTAAGTGCGGCATTAACTGCAATTTCTGCTGTTTCATTGTCTCTGATCTCTCCTACGAGAATAATGTCTGGGTCCTGTCTTACTATTGTTCTTAATCCTCTTGCAAAGGTAAGCCCAGTAGCCTCGCTAACCTGAATTTGGTTTATCCCTTTTACCTTGTACTCTACAGGGTCCTCAATGGTTGTAATATTAACACCTGGTATATTG
>CAYZTC010000005.1:0-18809 GCA_964481345.1 uncultured Candidatus Saccharibacteria bacterium
GGTACTGTAACTGTTACAGGAACGATTCATGCTGATAATAAAGGGCTCATTCATGGAACTGGTGCTCCTGTTGCATCATCAATTAGAGCTACAGGGGGGGAAAGTCCATTTGGAAGTGGTGGAAGTGGTGGATGTAATCAATTTACTAATTGCCTAATAGGTGAAGATGGTACAGCAGGAGGAGGAGGAGGGGGGAGCAGTTTGTCCGGATTCAGTGCTGGTGTGGGTGGGAGTGGTAGTGAAGCTTTAGGTGGAGGTGGAGGTGGTGGTGGAAGTGCATATGGTTCATATGCACCTGGTGGTGGAGGAGGCGGTGGGGGGTATGGAACAGCTGGTGCGGGAGGTGATGGCCATCACAGTGATGGGTCAGCTGGGAGTATTGATTCAAGTGGAGAAGGTGGATATGGTTCTTACTTTGGGACTGCTAACAGTAATGGTTCTGGAGGTGGTGGAGGTGGTGGAGGAACATATGGTGTAGCTGATCTTTCAACAATATTCATGGGTTCTGGAGGAGGTGGTGGAGGAAGTAGGGAGAAAAGTTATCGTGGTATGAATGGTGGTGATGGAGGTGGTATTGTCATAATCTTTGGTGATACGATTGATATTGGTGGTTCAGTTTCTTCAAAAGGAGAGAGTGGTTATGGTTCATCAAGTACTAATGGTGCAGGAGGTGGGGGTGCTGGAGGATCAGTATTAATAACTAGTGATGAAATAAATATTGGAGCGGATTCGAGTATTGATGTAGAGGGAGGTTTGGGTGGTAGTGGTGGTACCTATGGACAGGCAGGGGGTGATGGAGGTGATGGAAGGGTAGGTACTGTTAGTAATGGCAATGGTAATGGTAATGGTACTAACCTTCTGGGGGATATTGACGGTGATGGTGACGTAGATATGCAGGACTATGCATTGTTTGTGGAGGATTACTTGAATTATAAGAATAACGGTGTGTATAACGAGAGATCAGACCTAAACTCTGATGAGAAAATTAATATGGCTGATTACTCTTTATTTGTAGAAAGTTACATAGAAAATAATTAACTTAAATCTTTTATAAAATGAAATTTAATAAACTGCTCAGCTGGATCTTCGCATTACTAATTCTTACTCTACCTTTGTTTGTTGATGGTGCAGATGCCGCAACAAATATTTCTTTCTCTCCTTCGAGTGGTACAGTAGGAGAAGAGTTTGATATATCGGTAAATATTAATACCGGAAGCGATGATATAAATGGTATATCATTAGACGTTACTTATGAGGGAAACATAGAGTACTCTAGTAGCACTGCAGGGAATTTAGGGTGTTCACCTATCGTGGATGATGGTACGGCAGGTGTTGTTGGGTTGACTTGTTTCATTCCGCCAGGAGACTCCTTTTCTGGTCAGGGGACGCTTTCTACTTTGACGTTTACTGCTGATCAGGATGGAAATGTAAGTTTTGATATTGAGAACGTCGATATTGCGGGAAGTGTAGAGGGTACTGTGAGTGGGGCATCTTTGACTGTAGATATGGATTATTCAGGTAGTGGAACTTCTGGTGATGATGGTGACGGTACTGATGGTGACGGATCACTTCCTGAGGCAGGCTTCATTACAGATAATCTCTTTCTAATAGTTGGAGGGTTATTTCTTGTAATTGGAGTAGTAATTGCTGCTCTTCCAGAAACATGGAATTGGATCAATCTGAAAAAGAAACAGCTAGCTAAGAAAAAAGAGAAGTACGAGAAGAAAGTAAAATCGGCTGCAGATTAAAGGAAGTTATTTATTAGTTTAAAACCTTCTTTGTTGTTTAGAATCCATTTGATATCCTTGTTTTTCTTAAACCAAGTATTTTGTCTTTTTGAGTACTGTCTTGTGTGAAGTTTGATCAACTCAATGGTCTTCTTAAGGGACTGTTCGTTTATAAAGTATTTATCAAACTCTTGATAGCCAATCGATTTCATTGAGTTAAGCTTAGTGGTGTAGCCCTTTTTTCTCAGCTTAGTATTTTCTTCAAGTAGGCCATTTTTCATCATTTTTTCCACTCTTATATTTATCTTTTTATTAAGAGAATCTTTTTCAACAGAAAAACATAGATATATAAAATCGTAAGTAGAGTCTTGTTTTTTTGATATATTCTGGCCGAATAATTCCAGCTTTTCTATCGCTCTGACTAGTCGATGTGGATTTTTCTGGTCACTTTTGGTAAGAGTATCATATGCTTTGGGGTCTAGGCTAATTAATATGTTCTGTAATTGTTCAACTGACAAATTATTCAGATCCTTTCTTCTTTTAAAGTTGATTTTCTGTTCTTCAAGTCTGTAGTTGTAAACGACTGAGTCGATATACAATCCTGTCCCTCCGACTAGCACAGGGATCTTATTTTTTTTGTGAATTTGACGTATTTTATTAAATGCAAGTTTTTGGAATTGTGAAAGGTTGAAATCATCATCGGGATTTAGAAAATCAATAAGATGATGTTTAATATCATTAATTTTTACTGACCCATCAGGATATTTTTTAGAAATCTTTCCTTTTCCTGTACCAATATTAAGCTCTTTGTAAAACTGTCTTGAATCTGAGTTAATAATCTCTCCATTGAATTTCTGTGAGATCTCTATTGCAAACTTTGATTTACCTGATGAAGTTGGTCCTCCAATAACGATTATTTTCTTCTTACTCATTTTTTAGAAAGTTGAATATTTGAGGTCTGATAATTCTGGAATACCCTAAATTCCAAGTAAGTAATATTCCGATAAGTCCGTAGTTGCTAATAATTGTTGTGTCATTGACTCCCATAATGATTATGATGAGAATAATGAATAAATGTGAGCAAACTTCAAAACCGAAGCTTTTAGATTGTACTTCAGATAGAAAACTTCTGATTTCTTTTGTACCACCCTGTGTATATATAAGGTCTTCAAAATATAGGGTGTTTATGATTGTTAATACAATTGATATTGAGAAGGAGGCAGCTAAGTATGATGAAATGTTTACTCCTATTTCTGTCAGTAGAACTGTTGTTCCGATAATAAAAATAAACAAAGTTAATAAGGTTGTGATGAAAAGAAATGATAGGGGAGCAACTAGTTTTTTTTGCTCATTTTTTGAGTATATTGACCTATATAGCATATTGATACCGTATACGAAAAGTGATGATAGAATAATGTTAGTAACTAAGTTGTTTGTGATTACATTTGCAAGAAAAATATTTCCAACGTTTTTCCAATAAATAATGGCAAAGACTAGTGGTAACAATGTAAGAGTTGGCAAATATTTGTATAACTTTTTGTTAATCTTCATATAATCCGATAAAGAAAAGAAGTGAATATGTAATTATTGAGTAAATTCCTGTAAATAACATTATTTTACCTGTACCATACAGCTGAAATCCGTACATTTGGTCAATTGAAATACTCAACATTATTAATAAAATACTTATTGTTGGTATTTTGTCTTTTTCAACCAGTAGGTAGGTAAGAATAATTAGTGAAAGGATTATTATCTCTATCATCCCCCAGGTTATTGGTAGTGACTTTGATACCGTCAAAAGGCCTAAGATTATTAGAATAATATTTGAGACAGACCTGTTTGAGTACTTTTGTACATAATACTTGTATACGAGTCCGGAAATTACAGAAAGTAGAATAGATATCAACAGTGCAATTCTGAAATCAAGTTTGTAAATAGGGTTTGATATTTCAATTTGGTAATTAGTAATTCCGGAAAGTGTTGGATTTCTAAGTTGACTTGCAATAAGTCTAGTCTCTATTTCTTCTGAAAAAATTATTAGTTTAGGTTTTGGATTTCCATCTGAAGTAGGGACTATCTGTGAAAGGTACAGATTTCCATCAACAAATACTCCAAGTGAAGATGCTTCTATCTGCTGAGCAAGAGCATTCCATTTGTTCTGCTCAGTTCTTGATTCAGTTGAAATCTCTATAGATGTATACCCTTCCTCTTGAGTGATAATTTGTGCGTCAACGATTTTTGATACCTGGATATCGGCATCCTCGTAATTACTTGGGTCATATAAAGTCTCAATACTGTATTCGCCTAATGATTCTTCTGATCTTTTTGTAATTGAGATATCTCCTTTTGCAAGAGTAAGGTCAATAATCCTTTCTGACAGGGTAGATGGAATGTGAAGGATAATATTATTGTCTTCCAATTGAGTTATGTTTTGCCTTATTCCAAGTTCCTTAAACCTGTTGTTAAGGATGGACATAATAGTTGGTAAGTACTGTTTGCCCTCGGTTTCAATTATGACTTGTGTGTGCTGAGAAAAGTCTATTCCGAGCTCGTAGTCAAACTTTCCAGCAATTTCTGGGTACCACGTTTGATAGTCGATTTGTGGAAGGAGTACTAACGTGCATACAAAAAGATATCCTGCAATAAACGATCCTCTGTATAATAGGGAATAATTGGTTCTACTAAGGAAACTTTTGAGCCTTTTCCAAAGAGTGAATTTGATTTTAGGCAAGTAAGAAGTCCGCATCTCCGATTAAAAGGATATTCCTTCTATTGATTATATTCAAGGTAAATAAGTCTCTTTTCTTTTTTCTGAATGCAAAGTCATCTTCTGAAAGTACTGTGTATCTAATCTCTCTTCCGAGTTTTTGCTCTGACTGTTTAATCAGTTTTGATAATGTATCCATTTTAATTTCACCTACTAACATTAGGTCGACGTCGTATTCATTTTCATGCATGTTGTCGATGTATGATTTTGTGAGTAAGGCATACTTAATGTTCCCCAGTTGTTCATTATTTTCTATGATAATTTTTCCTAGTCCAAATTCTTTGCTAATAAGGCCAAGTATTTCATTAAATATCGGACACTCTCTTTCTATACTGTAATAGTGTCTATTTCCTCTTGCCTCCTTTTTAAGTATTCCAACTTTTTCAAGACTCTTGAGCTCCCTTCTAACAGCATTTATCTCTTCATCAATTTTTCTCACGATTCCTCTAATATGGATTTCTCTCTTTAGGTCCGTGAAAAATAGCTTTAATATTTTTATTCTTACTTTGGAAACAAGAATGCTTTCAATCATAAACCTTGCTCACATAATTTAATTTTCTATGTGGGCAGTTCCTTCATCAATTGGTACTGATTCGTACCATATTATACCTCTGTTAAGTTCAATCTCTTCTCCCTCCGAATCAAACAAGTGAATTCTTGAGTACAAGTCTTCCTTTTGCCATGTACAATTGATAACTTGGCCATCTCGGAGCAGTGTGGCATCTCCTTCACTAATCGTTTCAATGATTATATGTGCTTTAAAATCGTATGTCGAGATCATTGTGTTTCGCATAATGACTATATTTTTTGAATAAACTTGCTCTCCGGTGTTTGCGTCAAGGTAAGGAGTGTCGTTATTTGATCTTAGATATGTATTACTATCTCTATCGTATTTCCAAGTAACATCGAATCGTCCTCCATTATTCAACCTTTCAAAAAACCTTATTGTAGCAATGGTAGATTCTCCTCTTTCTTCAAGTGGAGCATCGTTTTTAAATAAGAGTGACTCAATTTCATTAGGTTCATCTTCTTCGTATCCCAACCTCTCTCCGACGTCATATAGTGTCGCTGTGGAAGAATATGCATTGTGTGGAGCAGACTTTCCGGTTATTCTCCAGAAGCTTCCTGATGTGTTTAGTTTCATTATGTTGTATTCAAAGAGGCTTGTTGCTGAGTCGACTCTTCTATCGTAGTTGTTTGGATCTCCTTCGGCGTAACCTATGAACATGAAGTATGGATCATATGGCATTAGCCATTCGATATAGTACTGTCTTGCGCTTCGGATTGGACCAATGCTGTCGACCTCATTGCTCCAAAAAATTGCAAGTAATCTTGTTATCCCTCCCTCTACTAGGGACTCATATACCACGTCTGCGCTGTTAAAGCCTGACTGATTTCTTGCTGCAGTATGATTTTCAATTATTACTCCAAGTGGGTGTTTGTCTGAAAACTTGTTCCATTCTGATCGAGTGAAAAGTTTGCCGTTGATTGGACTTTCTATCGATCTTGGCTCATCTGGTTTGTTATGGGTAATATTGCGGAAATCAAGGTCTCCAGAGATCAGGGCCGTTAGTAGTTCAGGGAACGAAAGATCTGAAAGACTACCTTCATTAATAATTGCATAATAAATAATACTTACGCTGATTCCAAGAATTGCTACAAATGAAGAGATTATTATCAATAATCTCTTTTTGGGGGGAAGTTGTTTGAATTTTTCGATCCATATTTTTAGGAAAAATGGTTTCTTTTGCTTAATCTGTTTAGGTTGTATGGAAGAAGAATTTCCTTGTTTACTTGGGTCTATTACACTTGATTCAAGTTGCATCTCTTTCATGATAGTAGGGCTTTATTTAATGCTTCTTGTTCTTCGCCAGTTAGCCTGTACTTTGTTACTTTACCATCTCTGATCTCTTTCGCATAGACTTTGGCTATATCTCTGCCATATATTCCACTTATTATAAACCTATTGTTTTGTGAATCCATAAGAGCAAGACTAAAACTTTGGTCCCCTCCTGTCCCTTCAAAAGCTTGAAATCTGACAAGTCCTTTTTTTCTGAAAAATGATGATGCTTCATTTCTAATTTTTCTAAACTCAACATTCATTCTTTCAATGTCACCTTCACATTTTCCAAGTGTTGCAATGTAGTGTTTGATTATTCTTTCAAGGTTATGGCCAGATATTCCTGAAGTGAGGTTTTCTAATTTTTTAATGTTTCTGTAGGAGAGAGAAAGAGCGATACAGGAAATAATTATTGAAACTATGGATAGAATTATTGATATAATTACTTGATTCATGTTTTTATGCTAGCACAAATATGTCTACATTTCATATAAAGACTTGGGGTTGCCAGATGAACTATACTGACACAAACAAGATAAGGAAAATTCTTTTAGATAACGGCTTAAAAGAGTCTGAAAGCTTAGCCAAATCAGACTGGGTTATTCTTAATACATGTTCAGTAAGACAGAGGGCGGAAGATAAGGCGGCAGGGCTGGGAAGGAGACTTATTGACTTGAAAAAGCATAGACCTCAACTCAAGGTGATTATGACTGGGTGTATGTCCCAAAGGTTAAATCGTAGCTTTAATACGGTTCAGACAGGATACCTTGAACATATTAAAAGGCAATTTGACTGGGTGGATTATTTTATTCCTGTTGGGGACATTTGTAGGGTTGCAGAGATAGTGATAGGAAAGAAAATGGAGGTTGACTATGTGTCAGCAGATCAATTGTCAGAAGATAACATAATTAGATGTGTTCCCATTTCAATTGGATGTGACAATTTTTGTAGTTATTGCATCGTTCCATATACGAGAGGTAGGGAAGAAAGTATAGAGTTCAATATTATTAAGGATAATGTTAAAGGAATAATTGATACAGGTGCAAAAATCATTGTTTTAGTAGGGCAGAATGTGAATAGCTGGAAAGGGGAAATTAGAGGTAAGAAGGCTTGCTTTCCAGAGTTGCTAGAGTTAGTTTCAAAAATTAGTGATAACATCTGGTTAAGCTTTTTAACGTCACATCCTAAAGATTTTGGCGAGTCATTGGTAAAAGTAATGAAAGAGAGAAAAAATATATCAGAGTATCTAAATCTGCCGGTTCAGTCTGGGTCAGATAGTGTCCTGTTCAGGATGAATAGAAAATATACACGTTCAGAATATTTGAACAAAATTGATATTTTAAGAAAGGCGATACCTGAAATTAGACTAAGTACTGATATAATCGTAGGGTTTCCTGGGGAAAGTGATGATGACTTTGATAAAACAGTTGATCTTGTAAAAAAGGCAAAATTTTCAATGGCGTATATTTCCGAGTATTCTCCAAGGAAGGGGACATCGGGATATATGTTAAATGATGATGTTTCTTCAAGAGTTAAAAAACAAAGGAAAGAAATATTAACGGAAATAGTAATGAGCCAGGCGCTGGAGTTTAATAGGAAATATATTAATAAGGATATCGATGTACTTGTTACTGGTGATAGTATCGGAAAAACTAAGGATTTAACTGATGTTATTCTTGATCTGTCTAATAGGGTAGAAGTAGGAAGTACCATTAAAGTGAGAATAAACGAGGCCTCAGAATGTGGATTGAAAGGATTGATTATTGTATAGTATAGATGGCTAAATTTAGCTTTCTTCAAATGAAACGTTTAAGGTTTGTAATTTTTCTTCTTATCATTATTGGCGGAGGATATTTTATTGGAAAGCAATTTGTCCAAAGGACTCCTGATGAGAGTGATGAAGTGCAAGAAGAGATAGAAGAGGAAGATCCTACAGGGGATCCGAATGAAGAAGCTGAAGAGGAAGAAGAAGATTACGATTTTTCTGATTTTTCAGCTGAGACTCAAATATTAGGAGAGGAAATTGAGGATGTGGAGTATGCATTGGTTGAAATAAAGGAGGAAGGTATGAATGGATTTCATAGGTTTACGTTTGAACTTGAGTCAGAAGAGGAGGATCTACCTGTCGTTGAGGCAAGTCTTAATTCTGCAGGAGGTTATGTTAGTTTGGTAATGAACAATGTTACAGATGATCAAAGTGGTATTGATTATAATTCTTATTTGGAAATAAATGAGGAGGGAATTACAAGACTTTACCATGCAGTAACTGCAAACGAGAGTGAAGAGGTTTACAACACGGGTATTTCTCAGGATACAGTGTTTTATCTTCATAATGATGAATTAACCATTATTCTAGATGTTAAATATCCGGGTGAGGCTGATGAGGAGGAATATGATGATCCAGGGGATTTTGGGACAGATGATATTGAGCTTGGTGGAACTAACACAGAGGGAGATGCAAAGATAGTAGGATATAGCTGGGGCGTCGAAAATGGTGCGGTCAAGTTCATATGGGAAACATCGGCAGTGTCTGGAAATCCTACCCCACAAACTGCAGTAGTATATGATGAAGAAGTAAACACAATAACTGTTACTTTTACAGATCTGGCAAGTGATTCAATTCTAGCTTCCACTGGATCTTTCGAAATGGAGATGTCTAGGGCTGTAGATCAGGTAACAGGTAGTGTCGATGGAGATAATCATGTCTTTGTCTTCAGTTTGAATACTGACGTTGAATACAAAATCTATAGAGAAACTTCCCCAAATCAGGTGGTGATAGAGATTAGATAGGGGAGAACTGAGGTTTAACCTGAGAGGAGTCTTCTTGTAAAAGCATAAACAAAACTTTTTTGTCTCAGAGGTTTCATTTTCTAGGCATTTTGGCGTTTTGGAAGGTTTTTTTGAGGTTGAACCTGGGAGAGACATTGTTATAACAGTAAAAGTGAGGTATTTCTATGTCTTAAATTCCATTTTTTGCATTTTTTATTGTCTTAGCCCCTTTTGGGGAGGTTCAACCTGCTGTTTCTTTTTTCATTATCTTTTAATATTTGAGGTGTAGTATCTAAAGCATGAAAAAGAGATGTCTTATAGAAAATGGATACTACCAGGTTTACAATAGAGGGAATCGTAAAAGGGATACTTTTTATGATGAAGAGGATTATCAGGTGTTCTTGGGGTATATCGATAGATATTCAGTCAAAATGGGTGTAGATATAATTACATATTGTCTTATTCAAAACCATTTTCATTTGGTGCTTAAGCAGAAGAAAGAGGATTCACTTCCGAGATTTATGCATTCACTAGGTACAGCATATTCAATGTTTATAAATAGAAAATATGATTTTGTTGGGCATGTTTTTCAGGGAAGGTATAAAGCTACGCATATCGATTCATATGAGTCATTAATTAATGAGATAAATTATGTTATTAACAATTCTATAAAACATGAGCTTGTTGAAGATATAAAAGATTATCCTTGGGTCAAATCACCGCCGACGGTGGTATAAAGTAAGATTTTTCAAAGAGATGTTTTTCTGATAGCATATCTGTCAGGTTGAACCTAAATTTATTGAACTTGTTGAAATACGGGGTGTCCTTCGGCAGGCTCAGGACGGGCTGAAAAACAACTAGGAGGTTCGTTAAAGCATGATAAGTTATGAGATAGTATTGAACTTGTTGAAATACGGGGTGTAGTTCAGTTGGCTAGAATGCACGCATGGGGTGCGTGAGGTCGCTGGTTCAAGTCCAGTCACCCCGACCAAGTTGTACATTGTTCTCCTTGACCCTTGAAACTGCCTGATATAACGGGCTTATTTCATAGTCAAAAAGGTTCAAATCCTTATACCTTGGTGGGTTCAAAAATAAACCTGCCATTATTTGCACTTTATGTTCGAAACTGGCGATCTCCCAATAGCGATCTATTTGTGCACCGAAGTTAGTAAGCATCCTGACTTTTGTAAGAACGTCGTTATAGTCAATAGCTGCTTCATTGACATTCCTTTGAGCTTGTACGAATTGATTCTCAAGGATAGAATCTCTCACTTTGTAGATATTTTCAGTAATCAATTCATTCTCAAGTCGTACACAAAGAGCAAGTCTTTTCTCCTCAATATCATTAAGAATCTTCTTTCTTTGTAAAAGCATTTTCTTCCCAATCTTTTCTTTATCGTTTAAATCTGTTTTAAAGGAAAAATTAATCACATCTATAACCTTTTTGTCCATTCTAAGTTTTGGTAACTCCTTTTGAAAAGCATGGTTTATATCACGTTCTTGAATATTTACTGCACCATGTTCTTTGTTTCTACAAAAGTAATACAAATACTTTTTTCCTGTATGGCTACGGGAGTAGCCCGCCTGTAAATTTCTTCCACACTCAGGACATCTAATAAAACCTTTGTATATATAAATGTACTTATGCTTTGCACACTTTTTTACATTTCCTCTTTCATTCATAATCTCCTCGGCGAGTAGATAGGTATCCATTGAAACAATTGGTTCATGCAACCCTTCGACTTTCTTGTTTACTTTTTTATATTCTACCATTCCTGCATAGATGATATTTCTTAATATTTCTTGGATTCTACTTCTTGAAACTGGTTTCCCAGAGGAAGATTTAAAGCCCAGATCATCGTACAATTTTTGAGCTATTTCTCCATATGAATAGGCTCTTGTATTGTATGTATCAAATGCTTTTCGAATAATCGTCGCTTTTTCTGGAATAATTTGCATAACCTTGGATCCTGTCCGAACTTCATATCCAAACGGCGGTGTTGATAAATGATATCCACATTCAAATCTTTCAACAATCCCTTTTCTAACTTCTGTCTTCAGATTATCACTATAATATTGAGCCATTGAAGCCATAATGTTTTCCAGAAATACTTCATGTGGTGCTGTTCCCAACTGTTCGCTACACGATATAAGATTCGTACTATACCGCATCAACACTGCTCGTATTGCTGAGTGATCTACTACGGATCTAGCAAATCTGTCTAGCTTATGGATGATGACAACATTAACAGAATTATCCTTACAATAATCAAGCATAGTTCTTAATGCAGGTCTGTTTTTATTTGTGCCTGTGAAGCCCTCGTCTTTGAATACTTTAAGAACTTTATAACCTTCATCTAATGCCTTGTTTTTACAAGCCTTTATTTGTGCATCAATTGAGAAGCCTTCCGCTTGCTCTCTCGATGATACTCTTGCGTAAACTACTGCTGTTTTCATATATCTTTAGCTAAACTAAAAAGCCCCCCGCTGAGTTTGTATCGGGTCTTCCGAAGAAGACCACCTCAACGAGGGACTTTTTATACACAAATACTTTTGTATAGGTATAAAACCCTGTTGGATACAACTCAACAGATTTTTAAATCTGTTTATATATTATCAAATTTTTATACATTGATCAAAATTTATTCTTCCTCAAGGTTTTCTCCATTGACTGAACGACTTTTTCTTCATCCTTCTTTTCTAAAAGTTTTATCTCGTCAATATAGCAATGAGTCAATTCATGAATTAGGGCAAAATACTTCTCTGAATCATCAATTTCAGTGTTAATCACGACCAACCAGCAGACACTTGGGGTTCCTACATACATTCGCATTGCATTTTGACTACTTTTCAATTTCTTTTCTTCAATTTTTATATGGATCCACTTCTCTTGAGCTATAATCTTTATATACTCATAATTTCGAGGGAATCTTGTCCAGAGGCTTTGGGCAGACATGTTTATCATGTCTTGGACAAGAGGTAAAATCATATTTATTCTCTCGATGTTTATATAAAGTTACAGTTTCCATGAGCAGTTTTTATTAAGTTATTTAAAAATTGATTCCACAAAAAAAAAGAGGGCTTTTGGCCCTCTTGTTGGTGAAAGTTTCTCCACGGAGGAGAAACCTCCCTGGATAACATAATTTTTTAATTAAGATTTTTTGTTTTCCCACCATTCTTGAAATGTTTTATTAGTTATATCCTGCATTTTATGAGCTAGATACCAGTTTTTCATTAAAGTTCTTGCCTCATCAATAGCGTCTTTTGTTTTACTCAGATCTCCAAGAGAAAATGCAAGCATTTCTTGAGGAGATAGGGACACATCTCCACCAACTTTGTCCTTTAGAAGCTCTAAATACTTTTGGGCTTCTTTCCAAATTTTACCTGAATCTTGTTGGGGTTCTTCCCCGAAGAAATACGAAATAGGCTTATCTAAGGCTTCTGATATCTTTTGCAACTGCTTAAGTGGAATATTACTTGATCCAATCTCATATCTACTAATCATCATGCGAGAGACCCCCATTTTTTGGGAAAGCTCTAACTGGGAAAGTGATTTCTCTTTACGAGCCTTTTTTATTTGTTTTCCAACGATTTCTTGATTATCCATCCTTGTGTATTAAGAAATGAGTTACCTATTTGTAGAGTATTGTATCACTACATGCACATACTGTCAACAATAAAATTAACTCGTTATCGCCTTTGTCAACAAGAGATATTATCATCAGAGTTACTCTGGAATACCTTTTTGATACATTAGACTTGACATTGTGATACAGTTGATTTATAGTAGTGATAACTTAGATGTATCAAACTGCTCAATAGATTATACATAAAAATGTAATTTATGAATAAGAGCAGTCAATTAAACCTTATAGATTGTAGTATCCAGCATATAGTCAAGAATATTCGTAAAGGAATAAAATCTGGCGATCTTAAAGGCTTTGAAAAACTCTCCCCTAAAGAAATTGAGATGGTTGCAAGAGTAGCTCAAGGTCCTCTTGAGGTTATGGGGAAAATTGCTGATGACATAGCTATCAATCAACTTCGGAATAGATCAAAAAAGACCGTACTATCCTCCTCCAATCCTTTGGTGTGAGTTACTTATATAGTACGGTCTTTTTTGGCTTACACAAATATATGAGAAACATTGCTGATAAATACATAACAAGGGTTATTAGGGAAATACTGTCTCATCGGGGGTCTGAAAATCCTGTATCAGTATCGGAACTTATGACGCTTGTTCCTTTGACAGACAGAGAAATTAGAAGACTCGTAAGTTATCTAGTAGTTGAGGAGCTATATCCAATTGGTTCTAAATCCAGTAAGCCAGCAGGATTTTTCAGAATTAGAGATGTTAACGACTTTATCGAAGCTATTGCCAATCTCGATCCAAGATCAAAAAAGATTGAGAAACGAGCCTTGAGACTTGCTAAAGCATGTAGAAAATATGGACTGGAAATCCCAGAGATCAATATATCTAAGTATAAAAATAGTACACATTTATCTATTCAAATCAAAAACTCAGTTGTTTTTATAGGAAATGAGAAAAAATACATTGAATAACAATTTGGTAAGAATGCTTATAAATATTACTACGAATCTTGCATCTTTTCTCGATGAGAATGAATTCAAAGTCGCAACATATTTGTATGGGCTTATGTGTTATGAGCCTGTAGATGATCTTTTCATATATCTAAATGAGATGGATTACGGAATTGAGTTTTTCAATGAATACGGAAAGAGAATTTTTCACATAAATGGGTTAAAGCTTGGAGAAAAGGAAATTCAAAGATGTTTACGTACACTGAGGGGGAAAGAGATTATTGAATATAAGGAAATTGTACCTCATTGTTTTTATAAAGTCTCCAAAGGGCATTTGAGGCAGGGCTGTTTTTACTGAGCAGTTTAACAGCTCTGCCTTAAGCGTAGGCTTTATTTAATTTATAAGGTATCAAAATATGAAGCGTAAGAAGTTCTCTTATTCCAAACTGCTCATCCGAAAGTTATTTAAAAAACTAACCAAAGGAAGAAGAATTACAAGAAAGTTGCTGATAGTAAATCTTGTGATATTTCTTACTGGTATTGGTAACTTGGTGGCGATTACCCCAGTGTATGCAGATCCATTTTATCCAAATGGGGATGTTGGAGGTTGCCAGTTCGCAACAGTAGTAGGTGTTCAATACAATGATATTGGTGGTAACGGAGTCAGTTGGGATAATGGAAATGTTGATGGCGTAAATGGAAGCTGGATTCAAAATCATCATTTTACACAGGTTGCAGATATCACTTATCCAGATGCTCACAGATATCCATATATTGCAGATAGAGTTGCAGTACCGCCTAATACAAGAGTTGAAATTGGCGAATGGTCATACAGTTATGCAGGTCATGGCGTAAATCTTGATGCACTTCATTTCTTCACTTCAAGGGTTAACCCCGCAGATGGTGATCTAACAAGACTTGGTGCAGGAGGTACTTACGGCACTATCAATATGAATGGTTTTCCGTCGAGAAGTGGTAAATATGTTACATCAGGTTATGTAGGATATTTTCCAGATCATACCTCAGCGTATGGTCATGTAATATATTCCTTTGACACTATCCAGCCGATTCAGCTTCAAAGTTTTACTGCCTCTCCTATATGGAATGGGGCTAATCTAACAGTAAGATATACAGCAGTAATAAGGAATGTATCTGCATACAACTTATGCAATATTAGATTTAGAGATGTTATGCCTAATGGTGCGGTATATGATCAAACTTTTTGTATCAACTCAGGTCAAAACAGGACTATTACTTATGATGAGAATTGGGGAACAAATTATCCTAATACCATTGTAAATGATCCTGCAACTATCTGGGACAACAATTGGCATGAAGAGACACAATCGGAAACTCAGCCTTCGATTTATGATGTTGGAAATCCTGCAATCAGACCCGGAGTAGTTGCAAGAGATGATTTAGGTGCACCTTCGAGCTGGAATGCTAATCAGCCTGTTTGGGGACAGATTGAAAGACCTCCAATTATTATTACCCTTGTTCCATATTGGTTTAACTCTGGACAAGTTCGTTTAGATGTACCGCCAAATTTATCTGTAGAAAAAACTGTCAGCGATGAGGACGAAACAAATGTTGAGTCGAATGATTCGAGACCTGATGACGAAATCACATATGACATTACAGTAATAAATACAGGGGGTCGTGCCGATAATGTTATTGTGCGAGACGATTATGATCAAGATCTTGTTTCCATATTAGATTCGGGTGGTGGTAATGACAACGGGGATACAATTACATGGAATATTTCTTCCCTGCAACACAACGAGACGAGAGCCTTTCAGATAAGAGCAAGAACTACTGCTCCACTTGCTCACGGTACATACCAAGCTCCAAATACTGTAACAGTTGATTCTGATCAAACTACTCCTATTGATGATTCTACCCAGACAAACATTACTGCCGAGGTTCGAATGGAGATTGATAAAACAGTTTCCGACAGTGATGAAACAAGTAGTAACTCGAACCATTTACAAGGTGCGCATCCAAATAATACCGAAAGGCAATCGACCTACTCGATCTACATAGAAAATAGCGGTGATGCGGATGCTCATCTTGTTGAGATTCATGACAACGTTTCAGAAGTAATCAGGCAGGGAAGAATTACAGATATAAGTGATGGAGGTGTTTTAACTACTTCTATAGATCCAGATGGTCAACTTGTTGGTGAAATTGTTTGGAATATTGGTGATTTACCACAGACGGAAAGCAGGACAGTTACTTTCAAAGTCCAGTTTAATGCTGGAATTGATGATAACTTTCAGATTGAAAACATTGCAGAAGTTAGAACACAAGAAGTCCCTCCAATAAGTGACTCTACGATCACTACAATCCATGCTCCCATACTTGAAATTACAAAAGATGACGGTATTGAAAGTGCAGAGCCAGATCAAACAGTTCACTGGGTAATTGACATCAAAAATACTGGTACAGGAAATGCCTACAATGTCGAAGTTTACGACTTTGTACCTGAAAGAATGACTGTATCAGATATTTCTGATGACGGTGCTTGGGACGAAGTCACTCGAAGAGTTGTTTGGAGCATGACAGAGCCTCAATATATTCTCAACGGTTCATACAATCCTGATCCCAGAAGTACGTGGGGAGAAAGTAAAACCCTTAGCTTTGATGCTCACCTTGATCAGATGTTTCTCGATGGTGATCAAATACTAACAAATCTTGCAGTTCTTGAAACTGATTTTTATCCTCCTATTGAAGCCGAACATGAATTACCTATTCTTACTCCAATACTTGAAATTGAAAAGACTCAAGAGTTAACAGAAGTAGTTGCTCCTGGACAACCTGTTACCTATATCATTGAGTATCGAAATATTGGTACAGGGCATGCTCCCGATACTGTCATTACTGATACATTACCAGAACATACTAGATTTATTGAATTTATAGAGACAGATGGTTTGGTCGATGGACTCTTTGATGAGGCTACTGGTGAAATAACTTGGGTTATTGGCATGCTTGATCCCGATGAGGAAGGTTCTGTTTCATTTAAAGTTGTTATAGAGATACCTACAGAAAGTGAAACAGAGATTCGTAATGTTGCAATTATTGATTCACCAATCACGGAGCCTATTGAGAGTGAAGTTATAACTTCAACAGTTGATTCGTGTTGTCTTGGAGGGTTTATCTGGGAAGATACTGATAAGAATGGTACTTATGATGAGAATGAAAATGGGATACCAAATACTCGAATAAATATCACTTGGGGAGAAACAGAATACCTTGAAGGACAAGAGATTGAAATATTCACTGATCAAACTGGTCATTATGAGTATACAGGACTTCCATATCACACGCTTCTTACAGTAAAGGTCGATATCCCAGAAGGATATGATGAAATAACAACTGACTACGAGTATAAGCTTATTTTGCTTCCACCAAAGGATAATGGGGAGATTGAAGACTACGAGCTGGACGGAATCCGCTACCTGACAGCAAGTGGCTGTATCAACTTTCTCAATGCTGGAATTTACAGAGACATAATCCTAGCTCAAACAGGTCAATCAATTCTACCTTCACTCTTTCTTGGACTTGGTCTTATATCAACTGGACTTATCATCTTACTTATTAAAAAACGAAAAAAGAAATGATTACATTTATTGTATTTGCTACTGTTCTACTTGTTTACATAACAATCCTCTTTTTCCGGGGAATTTATCGGGAAAAGAAAGATAAAAAGATTGGAAAAAACGAGGATGAAATCCTTGACGAAGAAGATTTATAAACTGCTCAAATAAATTAACCTTTTATCAAACTATTATGAAAAACAGAATGGAAAAACTAAAGAAGGCTACATTGGTAGTAACTACTTTTCTGCTATATCCCTTTATTACAGCTCAAACAGTATATGCACAAAGTGATCCAAGTGCAGAGATATCAGCAATTATCGAAAGGGTTATCACAATCGCAACCCGTGTAGGTTCAGGGGTTCTAATTCTGTTTATTATCAAGGATGCTTTTGAGCTACTGCAGGGTGCTGATAATCCTATGATGAGAGGAAAACTTGCAAGAGATGCTTTTTTCTTGGTAGTTGCAGCTATATTCCTTTTCAAACCGGACTTTATCTTAGAAGCAATTAAATACATAGCCAATGTTTAACTTTATAAACAACTACAAACCAATACAGAACGGTATGGCTGATTTAAAGCACAAAGTAGGTAATGCTGATAAAAAGCAAAAGGCTCTTATTCGCAAGCTTTTTATAGCTGGTGTCATTATGATGCTTGCAATTGGAGCGATTCAACTTTTTTTCACTTTTGTCTTTCGTGAGGATGTAGCTTCTCAACAGCAACCTGTTATTGAAGAATACGTGGTCGATGAACTACCAGAAGATTCAGGATTGTTAGATCTTCCAGAAGAAGATCTTGGACGAGGGCAGTCAATACCAAATCCGATTGACATGCTTAATCCCTTTTCAAGTTTTCAGGAATCAATTGTTGACGCTATCTCAGAAATACTTTTGCAAGGATTGGAATTATTTGATGATTATGTGGCGTTTACTCCGAACATTGCACAGAGGGACGGACAGATAGTAGACGCCAGAGGAAACAACATCCCGATACATGTAAACAAGTTCTATAACGCTACACAAAGCGTTGCATGGATGCTGTTACCCTTGATAATTGTGATTACAGGGGCGTATGTAGTTCTTGAGGGCAGTTTCAAAGGAATAATGTTACTTAAAGAGGTTGGAAAGAAAGTAATACTATTTGTAATAGGCATGGTTGCCATGAGATTTTTCTTTGCAACAGCGATTGATCTCACAAATGCACTAAATCACTTTGTACTGCACAACCTTGTAGGCGGAGCTGACACATTATCAGAGTCCCTCTTACTCTCTCTTGGTCTTGAGATTGTCGAACAGAAACTTGAATTTACAATTCAGGGAACGCTCAACATTTTTGCAGAAATAATTCTATGGATTGGATTATTCTTTCTGCTGGTAACACTATTATTCCAGTTCATTATTCGCTTCTTTCACCTTCTTTTACATATGATCATGTTTCCAGTTGTGTTTGTTATTGGGTTACTTCCAAACGGAGGGAAGTTTTTCAGCTCCTATCTGGAAGAAGTACTTAGAACACTATTTATGCAACCAGTGTTCTTAATTGGAATCGGTATTGCAATAGAG
>CAYZTC010000005.1:18819-64505 GCA_964481345.1 uncultured Candidatus Saccharibacteria bacterium
GCAATAGAGATTATTTCGAGTGTTGATGAGCCAGTTCCAAAAGTCATACTAGGGCTTGGATCATTAGCATTTCTAAATCTTATTCCAGCTATCATCAACAGGTTTTCAGGAATACTTTGGGGGATTGGTGGGTCTGTCGCAGGTGGAATAGTAGCAGGGGCAACTGTCGGACAGGCAAGGAAACTTAAAGAAGGTGTGGTTTCTGGTGTTTCTGGTGGAAAATCGTCATCAATCAGGAATTTGGCAGGAAAAACAATAGGTTCTGCAATTGTCTCTAAACTTCCAATCGGTGGGACTGCTAAAAAGGCAGTTGATACTGGTGTAAAGATGAAGGGTAAAGGAACAACTGTTGCCAGTGGTGCAGGTGTTTTTAAACAAGCAGTAAGTAGTGGAAAATCTGCCCAAACAGCTTTCAGTAAGCTTGGAATGAAGCCACTGGATGGACGAAGTATCAAAAATGTAAAAGGTGAAAAGACTTTGTATTCAACTGCTCCGAACTTTGATGCAGTTAAAGATGTGTCTGTAAAAGACAGTAATATCATTTCAAACGGCTATAAACATGATAACACAGCCTTTGATCAGTATCCTATGACTGACAAACCAGCCACTATCCATCAAATGATGGATTTATCCAGCACATCCTTTTCCAATCCTAATACTCAACAGCATTTAGATAATGTAGTAAACGCACAACCTGTACAGATAGAGCAAGGTAGAACTTTCGATACTACTAATGATAAGCACTGGAATCATGCGACTCAGTGGTACAGCAAGAACGAAATGTTAAACGGGAAGACTTCTCAAAAGCAGATCCAAAACTTTATATCCGATCCTCAAAACAAAATGCAGATTATCAGGAAAGCACAAAATAACGGTTATTTTGAATCGCAGGGAATACAAACAATAAAAGTGAGAGACAAGATCAGTGGACAAAAGCCTGTCACAAAATATTATCAAGTTAAACCAAAGTTAAAACCACATGCAAGAAATAGTACCGCCAAAACTAAATAGAGAAACAGGATTCTTCTCCATAATTCTAAACAGAAGAAACTTTCTTATTTTTATCGGAATAGGCTTATCGTTTCTTGTTTGGACTTCTCCACTTCTCAAAACTGTAGATCAGAAGATTCTTGGAGAGTTGGTTGCAGGGTTTTTACTTTTGCCCTTCCTTTTTGATGCTTATGGAAGACCGCTTCATATATTCATACTCGATGCAGTCAAGTACTATTTTAATAAAAAACAACAACGCATTGTTATTGGGAAAGACATTTCAGAGGGTGTTGTAATTGTTTCAGATTATCAGTATTCACGAGTTTACAGGATTGAACCGATTAACTTGTCGATGAGCAGTGAAGAAGAAATTTTTGCATTTAAAAAATATTTGCAACAGGCCTTATTTGCCCTCAAGAACTCCATTCAGATTCTTACAGTTCAGAAATTCTCAACTCGAGATAAAAGCCTTTCAACAGAAATCAGTAGATACAAAAATCTTGATGGAATACTTCAAAAGCGATGTAAAGAATATCTGCTTGAGTATCAAGATCTCACACAAACGATGGAGCGAAGTTTTTACCTTGTTATGACTGTTTTTGCCAAAGGTCTAGACGATGCAAAGATCAAACTGGAAGAGCAGGAGAATTCGTTTGGAAAGCTTCTTGAACAAACAAAGGTAAGTTTGTTTTCACTAACTACGAAAGAGATATTACAACTTAGTGACTTTATTTCTCATAAAGAAAATGAATGAATCCGATTAAATACTTTATTACACAAACTAAGCATGCAGTACATGACCTAAACGGCAAGATTGATAGTAAAGGTCGGTTGTATATTCGCGAAAACATCAGAAAACAGGAAATAGCAAAGCTGTCCCCGGATGATTCACTCGTTTATGAGTTCACTAACAAAGGGAAGTATATTGATATTGAGCAAAATAATATTCAGACATTTATGATATCTGAATTTCCGCAGATTATATATCCAAATTGGTTATATGACTTAACGAATTACAGTGAACCAATCGTTCTAAGTCAGTTTATAAAACCGATTGATCCTCAAAAGGCTCTATCAGGACTCAGGAATAGAATTACCAACCTTTCTGCTCAATATTATAACAAAGCAGAGAAAGGTAGTATGCACACAACGGATATCGAACAGGCAATACAAGATGCAAAATCAATTGAGGATTCGATTGTAAGAGGGATAGAGAAACTTTACTCAATGGGAATGTATATTAAGCTTGAAAATCCAAACTCATCAAAATTAACTAAAAGTGAGAAGTCACTCAAGGACTTGGCTTTTGCAAAACAATTAAAACTTCATCAATTGGTATTTAAACAAAAAGAGGGATTAGAATCATTTCTTCCCACAGGAGTTGATAGATTACAGGAGGAATTCTATCTCACAAGTTCCAATGTGTCATCATCTCTTCCATTTACTACAGCAACATTAAATGATCCAGATGGAATATTTTATGGAATAACCATAGGGGGAGAAAAGATCCGCTTTGATAGATTTTCTCAAAGCTCAAAAAACTATAATGGAATCATATTTGCAACAAGTGGTGCAGGAAAAAGCTTTTCTGCAAAACTTGAAGCTTACAGAAGTTTATTTCGAGGAATCAATGTGTATGTAATTGATCCAGAAGGTGAATTTAAAGCACTTTGTGATCATGTTGGCGGAACCAATATTGATATTAATCCTGAAAGCAATACAAAGGTAAATCCTCTTCAATTCTTTTCTAGTGGTACTGATTCAAAAGAAGTTATGCGGACTCATTTAGGAGTAGTCAAAGGACTGCTCAAGATTTGGCTGTCAGAAGAGGCATATAACAGAGGCATTATCAGCAAAGCTGTAAACGAAATGTATTTTAAAAAAGGAATTATTTTAGACGATCCTAAAACCTATTCTAAAAAGCCTCCAACAATAACGGATTTAATAACTGTATTTAAAAAGCAGGGAGATACTGGAAAACGTATTGCAATAGAACTTCTAGAATATTCAAAGAAAGGTGAGCTAGGTGACCTATATGACAATCTTTCAACAAGTGATGTGGATTTTGATTCTCCGATGGTAGTTTTCAATATTCAGAAAGTACCAGATCAAGAGAAACAAGCTTCAATTTATTATCTTTCAAACTTCATTTGGCAGAAAGTTTTATCTAACCGTAAACGAAAGGTCTTAATAATTGACGAGGCTCATCTACTTCTTAAAGATAAAGTTTCGGCAGACTTCATGGAAAACCTTGTAAGACGTGGTAGGAAATACAACTTGGGGGTTATTAGTATTTCACAGGATGTAGACGATTTCTTGGAAAGTCCGCAAGGAAGTGTAATTGCAAAAAATGCAGATACCGCATTAATCCTTTCTCAGAAAAAGCAATCACTCTCAAGTCTAGTAAAAGCATTTGAGCTATCTGATATTGAGAAGGATTATATTACAAGGCTAACTAAGGGTCAGGCTTTGTTTATAAAGGGGAACACTCATTCCCATATGTATATTTACGCTACTCCTCACGAAAGGAAATTATTTTCTGCAAGTCCAGAGGATTTAGCAAAACTTGATCAACAACGTGAAGATGAAAAATAAACCGATACAGAAAAACCTAAAACATGGATATATATTTTTATCAGGAATCATACTGGTTTTTTTCGCACTGTCTCTCTCTATAGAGATATATCTCAAGGGAGGGTTTACCTTTGCAAAAGCCGATAATGACTCTCAAGAACCAAAGGTATTAAATGAGCGAAAAGATGAAGATAACATCTTCCTTGAGATCCAGAATTTAACAGATGGTTTCAAAACAGAAGATGAGACTATTACTGTTGTTGCTTTCACAAATACTGGAAATACAGCGTGGATCAATGGTACAGAGACAGAGGTTAATCACGAAGGAGTACTGGAAGGCAAAGTTGATCTTATTATCGGTAAAAACGAAATCATTATTGAAGCTGAAAATAAAGAGAACAAAAGAACAACTCAGAAGCTAACTGTAATCAGAGAAAAGAAAGAAGAACCAAAGGAGGAGAGGCAAGAATCATCACAGAACAATGACACCAATAAACCAATTCAACAACCAGTTAAAGATCCTGTACCACAACCAATTCCTACTCCTCAACCAGATCCACAGCCAAGTCCGATAATGGGGTTAAAACTACAATGCTCAATTACGAATACTCAGCCATTTATTGGCCAATCTGTTTCTCTTGACTGTTTAGTGAAAGATCAAAACAGTAATCCTGTAAGCGGAGCAACTGGAAATGTAACAGTTAATTGGCAATCAGGAAACCAAACTTATTCATTACCCAATTCAAATGGTTTAGGAGCCTTAAATGTCAGCTTTACAGTTCCAGATGGTAATTTAGGACAAGTCATGGGCAGTATTCGAGTATCAAAAGATGGGCTTACGGTTACATCAAATTTTAGTTTAACAGTTCAATAATGGAAGATAACAAAGTGTTAAATACAACCAAGAATATTGCAGAAGTTGGAGATAACCTTATTGGCGACACAATCGGACTTGCTTCAAACAAAGTAGTACCAGTTGTTGGTCCGATACTTGTAAACATTATATGGAAAAATAAGTGGAAGATACTGATTTTGTCAGGGGTAATCTTCTTTTTCTCAATATTCGCACTTGAAGCCCTTGCTTATCAATTTCTAGCAGGATCAAGAGGACTAATTGAGCAAATTCCTGTTGAACATAGGGATTGTATAGATAAAGCAAGTCGAAAATACGGCGAGGAATTTGAATTGCTTTCTGCATATGGAAAAGTAATTGCTGATTTCGAGGAAGGACATGCAGGTGATGGAATTGGCTTTCTGGAAATATCTCAATCTGATTGGGACGAATATGGTAGTGATGGAAACAACAATGAAGAAATAACTCATGAAGACTTGTGCGACAACTATTTCACATTATCCAATATTCTTTCGGATATTCAAGGAGATGCTGAGCAGAAAATAAACAAGTACAGCTATCCCAAAAAGGAAGAAGTGCTTGAGCAGTACAACATGTATGTAGGATTGATGTTTATTCCTTATGGTAATCCCATTGGACTAAACAGATCAGAGCTTGTGACTGTTACTTCTGGGTATAACCTAGTTCGAGTGATTGATGGGAAGAAAAGTGTTCACAAAGGAGTTGATATTGTCCCATCAGGTACCTGGTATCAGGAAAATCCCGGAAAAGGTTCGACAGATTCGATTAATCGAGCAATTCTCACGGGAAATGTATCGAATTTTAAAGACGGATATGGTGCTTTATGTTCATATATTACAAATGACTATTACAGAGTACTTTACTGCCATTGCAGTGCGTTTATAGCCAAAGATGGTGTAACAGTTAAATACGGAGATCCTATTTGTTTTATGGGCAATACAGGCTTTTCAACAGGCGTTCATACGCATATCGGAATGTATGAAAAGAATAGTTCAGGAGGTTGGAATTTAGTTGATCCTACTCCATTTTTATTTCCTACAGATTTTTATGACAACGATTAGAAAAGATACTATAAAAATACTTGATACAACGCTTAAACAGGGGTTTACACAAATCCCAAGAACTGTATTAAAAGCATCTAATCTTTCCATGCAGGCAAAAACTATTTACACACTGCTTCTAGATTATGCATGGCAAAAGGAACAATGCTTTCCTGGACAAAATAGACTAGCAAAAGACTTGGGAGTTCATCGAAATACAGTTCAAAAATATCTAAATGAGCTTAGGGACTTCGGTCTTGTTAAATGGGATAGAAGAGGTTTCAAAAAGACAAACATTTACTACATTTTATCTCTTGAATTTTTGGTAGTTAAACAGAGTGATACCCAAGAGCGTGTGCATCATGATGCACAGTCCTTTGTGCAACCAGATGCACAGTCCTTTGTGCAACCAGATGCACAAGGGTGTGTGCATAAAGTAGAAGAAGAGGAATATAAGAAGAATAAGTATAAAAAGTCGTTAACGTTTGGTTCGACCATGCCAAAGGACAGGCGGGCAGGCTGCTCACCACAACGTGACGACAACGGAAAATTTAATCTTAATTCTTTTGATTCAGAAGCGATAGCTTTAGCAGAAGAGTTTGATGACCTTAAAAGTATCAAGTTCTACCAGAAACTTATCAATCAAAAAAACCGAGGAGAAATATCTGATGAAGATATTCAACTAGCCCTCAACGATACAAGAAGAATGATTCGTACAGATCAAGTTGACGGGACTCAATTTCTTCGTAATCCCGCCAGTTGGTTTGTATCAGTAATCAAAAAACTTACCGTCAAAAACAGAGAATGTGAACAAAAGGAAAAGATTGAAACAATGCTTAATTCATTTAAAAACTCCTTTTCGGAGAAATCAAAGATATGACTGAACTTTTATTACAACCCCAAATAGAGCGAATTATTGCAATCTCACTATTTGTAAGTGTTATGACTGCCATTACCTATTTTGTAAAGTTATTCCTCGAAAAACTAAAAACTCAGAAACAATATGGTTTTGTTATGCAAATTATTCCTCCAAAGTATTCACTTGAGGAGAGTATTACAACACAAGGAGTTAGATTCTCTTTACAGAGATTCTTTGATAACTTAACCGCATCACTTAAAGACGAGAGAATTTCACTGGAAATATATTCAGATCCCGATGGAATCAAACTTTTCATATGGACTCCAACTAAACAAATACAAAATCTAATAAAGCTGAATCTATACAGCACCTATAAGGAAAGGATTAAGGTTAAAACTCTAGAAAATGATGCACTCCGAAACTTCAAACCAGAATCTTCAACTATTAATGAATACAAGACCAAAAAGCATGGTGTTTACATGCTGATGGATGTTAAAGATTTTGAGGGAATGGATCCAGTACAGGATTTGCTTACAGCAATCACTGGTATGGATGATGAAAACAAAGCTTTAATTCAGTTAGTAATAAAGCCACTAACCATCGATAAACAAGCTTTGCAGATGGCAAAGGAGAATTTCAGGCTACTTAAAAGTGAAATAACATGGATGAGTGTATTTCTATCACATTTTGAGGTTTATTTGCTTTATTTTGTACCACTACTACCTTTTGCAGTGCTAAAACTCATTTCAATGCTTACAAAGTCACTGGGAGGCTCTAAGGAGTTTGCAGATCCTTTGAGATTACTTCCTGATCAGGATCCACGAAAGATTTTTGTAGATAAGGATAATCTTCAAGACTTCTACAGCAGAATGGATGAGAAGTACAAAACATCATTTACAACGTACATTCGAGTAATTGCAACAGGCAGTCATAAAGAACAAACACTAAATGCTATCGAGCAAGCTTTGGAATCAATGAAAAGCGAGATGCAAAACAGGCTGATACGCAAGGAAAGTAAGAAATTCGACGATTTCGCCTCAAGATTTATATATCCAGAATCAAAAGTGTTTCCATTTTATAAAGAAGTGTTTACTTCACAAGGCTCAATGTCATCAAGAGAAGTCTCAATGCTGTATCACCTTCCAAACAAAATACTTGACCCAATGATTGATCATTTTGTTGCACCAGATGTCTCAGCAAAAAAGAAGTTTAGATCAAAACATGATATTTCCGATCTGTATCTTGGTATTAACAATCACCATGAGAGAAATTACAACGTGCATTTGTCAGATGAAAATCGAAAAAGGCATATTGTAATAACAGGTCAGACAGGAACAGGTAAATCAACAATTCTAAAAAACTTTGTTTTGCAGGATATTGATAACCGACTAATCAAAGGAGATAAACGAGGATTGATTCTTATGGATCCTCACGAAGATTTTTTTATCGATATTTTGGAAAGGCTTCCAGCTAATTTTGATCAATCAAACCATTTAATAGCATGGGATACACGAAGTGAAGATTACTTCTTAGGTTTCAATCCGCTTTATGCAGTTGGAATGACAGAAAGGGATATTGATCTTGTTATTGATTCTAACTTCAAGTTGATTGAGAAAATCATCAAACGAAGTAATCCACAGGGTGGTATGGGAATGACTGGTAAACCGATGCTTATCAACGCAATGAAAACCTTAATGGTATTTCAAAACGAATGGCTAAAACGACAAGACTATTCTGATAAGGCTACTGCATTTATCAAACAAAATGCTCCGACATTAGTTGATATCAAGAATCTATTTTATGCAGATGAATTCGAGAAAAGTATTACAGACTTTATAGAATTGGACGAGTATGAAGGACTAAGATCTTTCTGGAAGGATACATTACCAAATTATAAACAATCTCAAAGTTGGGCAGAGATTAAACAAGGCTTTGATAATAAAATATCTCAGATTCTTACAGGTATTCTTTTATATACATTTGGTCAGTCTCAAACGTCTATTAGCATTGAAAATGTAATTCGTAAATCAAAACTGTTACTTGTTAATTTAGCTTCAAAGAATATCGGGGAAGAAGGGATGAGTCTTCTTGGATCAATGCTTATGTCAAAGATATGGTTTGAAGCAAAAAGAATTGAGAAGACTGAAAGGCGACCATTTGTAGTATATGCAGACGAGTTTCAGAACTTTGCAACAAGTGATTTTTCACTGGCTCTCTCGGAGGCAAGAAAGTTCAAGCTTGAACTTATTCTTGCTCATCAATTTTTTCAACAACTTCCAGATGATGTTTTTCATTCAGTTATGGGAAATGTAAAAACCAAAATCTATTACAGATGTGGTTTAGAAGATGCTCAGATGGTTGCGAAGGATCTACAGGGCAAACTTCTAGAGCAGGAGGTCATGGAGGTGCCAGAGTTCAATGCAAATATGAAAGTTGGAGAAGATGTCTTCTCACTCTATGTTCCTCAGGAACGAGACACAAATCATACTACTGAGATTGTAAATAATTTTATCCAATTGTCTTATGAGAAATATGGCAAAGCAAAGAAAGATATCGAAAGGGAGATTGCAATTCGCAGAGATTGGATGCGAAGCGGTTGTAAATTCGATGAGTAACATTGAATTACTACTGTCTTCATGCCTGCAACGAGATGCAACGTATAACTGTCGTTACTTAAATTTATCAAAAGGACTGTTCCATCCGCCTTATTCGTCTCGGTGTTGAGTGATTGGGTGGACTCTTTCAGACTCCACCCAATCACTCCCTCGACTACGGTTAAGGTGTGTACTTAACCTAACACTACGTGTGAATGAAGGCGGATGGAACAAAAATAATATTATGAAAAATTTAAGAATTACATATAACCAGATAGAGATATTAGATGTGATTTATTCATTTAGATATTTACCTTTGAAGGTTTTAACAGTTATTGCGAAGGAGAGAGGGTTGTATTCATATAGGCAGACATTGGGGAGTGCAGTTACAAAGCTGGAGAAAAAGGAACTGATCAGATCATTTTATTATGGCAATAATTGGAAGGTTGTTTATATTACAAAAAAAGGTGCTGAGTTACTTGCGGATGCTAAAGAGTTGGATATCAAAAACGTGAGAGTGCCAAATCAAGGTATGAAGGTGCAATTTTCTATGCTTGAGCATACTGTATCTATTGCTCTTTTTTACGAACGGTTTATTGGCGAACTCACAAATTATCCGCATATCAGTTTGACCAAATGGCTCGGTGATCAACGTATGCTTTGCCAGTATTCGTTTCATTCGGCAAAGATGTCAAAAACTGTCAAAAGGAATCTGATTCCTGATTCATATTTTGAGTTAGAGTTCAACAATACTACCTATAACTACTTTCTCGAATACGATACAGGACGTATGGACAAAATGCAGTTGGCAAAGAAGTTCATGAGATATTTTGAGTACTTTGTTTATGGTGACTGGAAAGAACGGTTTAAACAGTATCCAACAATTCTTTTTATCACAGATAGATCAATAGAGCGAATGGAGAATCTATTTGTTGAAAGTGATAAATTCGATTTAGAGAAAGCATTTAGAAATAGATATCACTTTGAGAAAGCCAAAAATCTTTTGCATATGGCGATTGCTCTGAGTGACAACATCGGTAGTATTAATTCTACTGATATCAAAGCATTTTTAGATTTACCTAAGATATTTACATATACAAATCAGAAATGGGGAAAAGAATTATTAGAAAACTTGGCTTAATAACCTCGATCATATTTATGTGTACAGGATTTTTCATTCTGTTTGAGATTTTCGCTCCTGAATTGGCTTTCCGTATCGTTAAACCTGATGAAAAACAAATGATCGAATATATTGAGTCCAATGTTGAGTTAACTGAAAACGGGCTTATTATTCCCTCAATTGGGGTTGATATGGAAATTGGTAAGGACAAAGAATTCCTTGATTATGGCGGATGGGTTCAGGGAGTAAATAATGATGGAAGACCAAACTTGATTGCAATTCACCGTTTTGGATGGAACACACTCTCACCAGAAGAAAAGATTAGACAGACGTTTTATCATGTGAACAAACTGAAACAAGGTGATGTTGTTTATATCATATGGGATGAACAGCTTTATACGTATTATATTCAAAAAATTACGGAAAGAATAAATAATCCACAAGCTGCTACTGATTTGATTATTTATACTTGTAGGTTTATGTCATCAAGCCAAAGAGTAATTGTCTTGCTCGAGGATTAGTTTTTCTTTGTACTCACTGCAAAGAAAAAGTCATAAAAAAGAAACAGTTTAGAAATATGGTCTCCGCCACAGGCGGAGGTTTAACACATTATTATTCCCTTTCCCGAAATAGACTAGCATAAAAACACTTTGATAGCTTCGCTTCTCCCGCTATGCGGGATTTGCTCGCTCCCCTTTGGGTTTGCAAGGATTTGCTTCTACGAATTCCTCCTTGTCAAATCAGTCTTTTTATACTGCCTTCACTTCCTGCGGTCGTTTCGGCTCGCTTTTTTCTTTTTAGAAAGGGAAACATTTTATTTTAAGGAAAGCTCTTTAACAATTTAATAGCCTTAGCTGAAAACTACAAACCGTTGAGCAGTGCTAACGAGGTGGAAGGTTGAGGAGTCATATATCTAATTTCTTACTTATTTAATTATGAAGTTACTTACAAAAGAGGTGTTGAAAAAACTACCTGAACTGTATTCACAGGAAGAAAAAGGACTTGAAGCTGTTGCAGTTGTTAAGTTTTTTACTCCTGATAGTAGCTGGACTTGGTACGCTACGGAATTTGACGGAGAAGATCTTTTTTTCGGGTTGGTTGATGGGTTTGAAAAAGAACTTGGCTATTTTCGATTATCTGAACTTAAGCAGGTAAAAGGAAAACTAGGTTTACCGATTGAAAGAGATCGATACTTCGAGCCTAAACCGTTAAAGGAACTTATGAAGTGAATCAAAAACCTTTGAGGATTGTATAGGTTAAATCCTCACTTAGATCTTAATTATTACAATAAGCAAAATGAGAACAGAATTAAAATTAGACTGGATCAAAAAGATAAATCCTTATTACTGGGATACACTACGTGAAGATGAAGAAATCTTGTGGAATACATTGTGGTGCTTTGATGATACTCAGTGGACAGAGCGAAATGCTCAAATAGTTCGAGAGTGCGGAATGATACCAGTTGAAGTTGACGGACTCCTTTTCTGCGGTCTTGGCGGTTGTGGAATGGATTTAACAGCAACTGCTATCTACACACAATACAAGCTAACAGGCTTTATTGAACAAGACCATGCCTACTACTTGAAGCATCAATCAAAAGAATTTGTTGAGTATGTTATCGGGGAAAAGGCAAGAAATGAATTAATCCAATGTGTAAATAAATTTTATAAGGAGAAAATGCAATGAAAAACTATTTGATACTGAATTCACTTTATCAGTTAATTAGGGAGATAAATGAAAAAACATTTATCGGATTGATTGAAAATGCAAAGGGTGAAAAAGAGGCACTCAGCAAAGCAGAAATATTATTCCCACTTGCAAAAGCAGAAGATATAATTGCAGAGGAGTGCCAGGTGAATTATAGCAGTTAATTGTTAAAGGCGGAGGTCGAAAGGCTTCCGCCTTTGTTGGATCACAAACTTTCTTGGTTCAAATGCCACTAAGAAAGTTTGATAAAGAAATTGGCTTTATTAAAGGTACCAGTTATGTTATATTCTTTATATCATTACTTTACTAGGAATCGATTGCATGAAAAAAGAGGATAATATCGGAACTAAAATTCAAGGGTTAAGAAAGGAAGCTAATTTAACACAAGAAGAATTAGCTCAAAAAAGTGGTATTCCCTATACAACACTTATAAAAATTGAAGGTGGTCAAGTGCAGAATCCAACCATTAAGACAATAAAAAAGATCGCAGACGCTCTAGGGGTTAGTTTAGATAATTTAGTTAAATAGTAATTATGGCACTCAAAAAAAGTCAACTTTATAGTTCAATATGGCAGGCTTGCGACGAATTGAGAGGTGGAATGGATGCATCTCAATATAAAGATTATGTTTTGATAATGCTTTTCGTAAGGTATGTCTCAGACAAATACTTTGGAAAAACTGATCCTTTAGTGATTATTCCTGAAGGTGGAAGTTTTAAGGATCTTGTTGCACTCAAAGGAAAACCAAATATTGGGGAGGGAATAAATAAACTACTTGATACACTTGCTGAAGCAAATGGTTTAAGTGGAGTAATAAATGCTGTTGATTTTGATGATGAAGAAAAATTAGGTAAAGGGAAGGAAAAACAGGATAGACTCTCAAAATTAGTAGCAATCTTTGAGAATCCTGATCTTGATTTTAGCAAAAACAAGGCTGACGGAGACGATCTTCTTGGAGATGCTTACGAGTATTTAATGAAGCATTTTGCTGTTGAGTCTGGAAAAAGTAAAGGACAGTTTTATACTCCTTCGGAAGTCTCACGAATAATGGCCAAAGTAATTGGAGCCAGCAAAGCAAAGGATAGAACCCAATCTGTATACGATCCGACTTGTGGCTCAGGTTCGTTACTGCTGAAGGTCGCGTCTGAAGCTAAACCAGTTGATATCTCCATATATGGACAAGAAAAGGAGAATACTACTGCTGCACTTGCAATTCTTAATATGTGGCTACATAGTGAACCAGAGGCAGTAATTAAAAAAGGGCAAAGTACACTCTCAGATCCGTTGTTTTTAGATAATGGGAAATTAAAAACATTTGATTTTGTTGTTGCTAATCCACCATTTTCTTATAAAGCTTGGCGAAATGGCTTTACGCCCGAAAGTGATGATTATGAGCGATTTGATGGATTTGGTATACCTCCCTCTAAAAATGGAGATTATGCCTTCCTTCTTCACATTATTAAATCAATAAAGAGCACAGGGAAAGGTGCATGTATTCTTCCTCACGGCGTTTTATTTAGAGGTAACACTGAGGCAGATATTAGAACCAATATTATTAAAAGAGGATATATTGAAGGAATAATAGGACTTCCTGCAAACCTATTTTACGGAACTAGTATTCCTGCCTGTATTATTGTTTTAGACAAAGAAAATGCTCAAAATAGGAAAGGTATTTATATGATTGATGCTTCAAAGGGTTATGTTAAGGATGGAAACAAAAATAGGTTAAGAGAACAGGATATTAGAAAGATTGTTGATGTATGGGAATTGAAAGAAGAAGTTGAAAAGTTTAGCCACTTTGCGACAAACGAAGAAATCGAAAAGAACGAGTGTAATCTTAATCTTCCAAGATATATTGATACCAGTGAAGAAGATGATATTCAAGATATTGAAGCTCATCTAAAGGGTGGTATTCCAAAGCATGATATTGATGTATTACAAAATTACTGGGATGTGTTCCCAAATTTAAGAACTGAGTTATTTTCAAACGGTGTTAGAAAAGGATATTTCAAAATCAAATATTCATCTGATGAGATTACAGCGGTTGTTCAGAAACATCCTAAGTTTATGAATTTTAAAGATTTAGTAAAGAGTAAATTTTCCATGTGGAAAGCAGAAATAAGCAAGTATTTACAAAGTGTTAATATTTCAACACCTCCAAAATCTATTATTGAAAAGCTATCAAGTACAATACTAGAATCATTCGAAAATCAGTTGTTAATAGACAAATACGATATATATCAGCATCTAATGAATTATTGGGAAAAGATAATGCAAGATGATGTTTACGTTATTACTGCAGATGACTGGAAATCTGGAAATGAGGCTATACGACTTTACAAAGAAGGAAAAAAATCAGAGAAAAAAGAAGTTACAGGACTCTCTGGACTTGAAGGAAGAATCATACCAGTATCTCTTATTATTAAGACCTATTTCAAAGCAGAAAAAAACGAACTTGATTCTTTAAATTCAGATCTTGAAGTAGCAAGTCAAGAGATGACGGAAATTATTGAGGAAAATTCTGGTGATGAAGGACTATTATCAGATGTTGTTAATGAGAAAGGTAATATTACTAAAGGCGAATTGAGTAAAAGGCTAAAAGAGATTACAGGGGATGAAGAATCCAAAGAAGAATATGATCTTCTTAAAAAATACTCAGAACTAATCGAAAAACAAGCAGAGACAAGAAAAGCGATTAAAGACTTAGAGAGCGAAATTGAAAAATTAGTTATCGGTAAGTATCCGACCTTATCAATCGATGAGATTAAAGAACTTGTAATAAACAAAAAGTGGATGAGAACATTAGAAACACGAGTGGCAAGTGAGGTGTCAAAATCAGCTCAAAATTTAACAAGGCGAATAAAAGAACTTTCAGATAGATATGAAGAGACATTGCCTGAGATTAGTAATGAAGTAGAAAATCTAGAAAAGAAGGTAAAAGAGCATTTAATTAAGATGGGGTTTGAATATTAATAATGGATAATGTACCCAAAGGCTTGCCTGCCGAAATTAAAGTGAAGGCAGGATATAAAAAAACGGAGGCTGGACTTATACCTAATGATTGGGATGTAAAAAAATTAGATGATCTTGTGCATTTCAATAATGGAAAAGCACATGAACAGTATATTATCGCGAATGGTAATTATATAGTTGTAAATTCAAAATTCATATCTACTGAAGGTGAAGTATGTAAAACATCTAGCAAAAATTTAAGTCCTCTCTTTGACGGAGAGATCACAATGGTAATGAGTGACATACCAAATGGAAAAGCATTAGCAAAGTGCTTTTTCATTAGAACAAATAATAGATATACTTTAAATCAAAGAATTTGTTCGTTTAAATCTAAGAGTGCTGATAGCGAGTACTTGTTTTATAAATTAAATAGAAATAAATATTTTTTAGATTTTGATAGTGGAGTAGGTCAAACAAATTTAAGAAGAAGTGACATACTGAATTGCCCTGTTGTTATTCCCAAAGAGAAATCAGAACAATCTGCCATTGCCACCACCCTCTCCGATATCGACTCTCTTATCGCCTCTCTTGAAAAACTTATTGAAAAAAAGAAGTTGATAAAGCAAGGGGTAATGCAGGAGCTATTGACTGGGAAAAGAAGATTGAAAGGATTTAGTGGTGAGTGGAGGAAGGTGAAGTTAAAAGATGTTTTGTCTTATGAACAACCAACTAAATATATTGTTAAAAGCTCAAAATATCAGACAAAAGGGAAATATCCTGTATTAACGGCAGGAAAAACATTTATCTTAGGATATACAAATGAAATCGATGGTATTTTTACAGAAATACCTGTAATTATATTTGATGATTTTACTACTGCTAGTAAGTACGTAGATTTTTGTTTCAAAGTCAAATCTTCAGCAATGAAGATGTTGAAGCCAAGAAGTAAGAATATCGATTTGAGATTCATATACGAAAAAATGCAACTCATTGATTTTGTATTGGGTGATCATAAGCGATATTGGATTTCAGAGTATTCTGAAATAGAGGTAGATATTCCTGAGTATAATGAGCAAATTGCTATCGCCAACATTCTCTCTGATCTCGATTTGGAAATAGAAAAACTAAAAACTAAGCACTCAAAATTAAAAGTTATAAAAGATGGTGCTATGCAACAATTACTCACAGGTAAAATTAGAATTAATTAATAATACTAATATGTCAAGAAAGATAACAGACATTTTAATAGACAAATCAATAAGTGCTTTGATTTCTTGTATTGAGATCTACAACAAACCTGATTTTAAATATAGAGAGGAGAATTTTGTAATTTTACTTATTAATGCTTGGGAATTATTATTAAAGGCAAAAATCATTGAGGATAATGGCGGGAAAAAGCAAGTAATATACATAAAAGAGTATGATAATAAAAATGACGGTACCAAAAGTAAGACATGGCATTACAAAACAACTGAATCAGGCGGATATCATACAATAAATATCAAGAAAACATTAAAACTAATTAAAGAAAGAGATCTCCTTGAACCCCAAATTGAAGCAAATATCGAAAGCTTAATAGAAATTAGAAATACATCTGTACACTATTACAATGTATCAATGGATTATGTGAGAGTTATTCATGAGATTGGATCGGCTTCTATTTATGCTTATATTGAATACCTGTACGAATGGTTTACAAAAAGGTTAGATCAATATAATTTATATCTTTTACCGATATCTTTTTTTAAGTCTAGTATGATTGAATCTGCCCCAATATATAAACACGAAAATGAGTTGTTGAAATATATTTCGGAACAACAAAAGAAGTATCCATATAAAGAATCCGAGAAACTACATTATGCTATATACATAAAAATTAGTTTTACCAAGAAATCTAATGGAACAGCTGGTGTATTTTTAACAAACGATCCATCTGCTCCAAGAGTACATCTATCTAATGAAGAGTTAGCAGAAAGATATCCTTTAGAACATAAAGATTTAGTAGATAAATGCAAGTATCGTTATTCTGATTTCTCATACAATAGTCAGTTCCACAAAATAAAGAGTAAATATTGGAATAACCTTAAGTATTGTTATCCAATATATCCGACGTTGAAGAATACAGGAAATCCGAGAAGAGCATATAGCTCTGCAATGTTGAACATATTAGATAAATATTATACAAAAAAGTAACTATGGATAATCAAACAATAAAAGTAGGTCAACTTGAGCGAGAGACTCAAAATAGAATCATCAAAGTGTTTACGGATGATTTAGGGTATGAATATTTAGGAAATTGGGAAGACCGAGAAGGAAATAGCAACATTGAAGAAGAAATATTACGAAAGCACCTCCAAAGCACCAAGAAATATAGTGACAAAGTAATTGATAAAGCAATTCGTGAATTACAAAAGACCGCAAATAACCAAGTTGCAGAAATGTTTGATATTAATCGGGATGTATATGAAAGGTTAAGATATGGTATATCTATTCAAGAAGAATTAAGTGAACGAAATCAGCAGGTTTATTTCATTGATTGGCAAAACTTTTCCAACAACCACTTTGCTATTGCAGAAGAAGTAACAATAAAAGGGAACAAAACAAAAAGACCAGATATTGTTATTTATGTTAACGGGATAGCACTTGGTGTTATTGAACTCAAAAGAAGTACGGTTACTGTTTCGGAAGGAATCAGACAAAATATTGGGAATCAAAAGAATAATTTCATTAAAGAATTTTTTACAACAATTCAACTATTATTTGCAGGCAATAATACCGAAGGTCTTTACTTTGGAACAACAAAAACACCAGAGGAACACTACTGGATTTGGAATCCTAAAGACGAGGAATTTAAAAAAGTACAGCATAAACTTGATAGGCATATTATGCAAATGTGTAAAAAGGAAAGATTTTTAGAGATTATTTATGACTTCATTATTTTCGATAACGGTATTAAAAAGGTTTGTAGACATAATCAATATTTTGGGATCAAATCTGCCCAGAACCATGTAAAAGAACATAAAGGCGGGATTATTTGGCATACACAAGGGGCTGGAAAAAGCTTAACAATGGTATGGCTGGCAAGGTGGATAAGGGAAAATATCGAAGATGCGAGAGTGTTGTTACTTACGGACAGAGTCGAACTGGATGAACAGATCGAAGGAATTTTTAATGGTGTAAGTGAAGATATCTATAGAACTAAAAGCGGAAAAGATTTACTTGAGCAGTTATCTAAAAAAGATAATTGGCTCATAGGCTCTCTTGTTCATAAATTTAGCAGATATGGCCAAGTCGAAGAGGTTGGTGCGGAGAATTATATTGAGGACTTAAAGCGTAATATTCCCTCAAACTTCAAAGCTCTCGGGGATATTTTTGTATTTGTTGACGAATGTCATAGATCTCACTCTGGAAAGATGCATGAGGCAATGAAATCTATTTTGCCTAATGCTACATTTATTGGCTTTACAGGGACACCACTTCTGAAAGTAGACAAAAGGAATAGTATTGCTGTTTGGGGTGGATACATCCATGAATACAAATATAACGAAGCTGTAATTGATAAGGTAGTACTTGACTTAAGATACGAAGCAAGACGAGTCCCACAAAGAATAACGGATCAAAGCAAGATTGATGAATATTTTGAACGAAAGACTCAAGGTCTAACAGAATTTGCAAAAGTTCAGTTAAAGAAAAAATGGGGTACTATGCAAGCTCTTCTTAGTTCTGCAGATAGGATGAAAAGAATAGTATTCGACATTATTGATAATTTTGAGGAGAAACCAAGGCTTGCAAGCGGACGTGGAAACGCAATGCTCGTTGCAAGTAGCATTTACGAAGCTTGTCAGTATTACGACATATTTCAATCACAAGGATTTGATAAGTGTGCTGTCATAACGTCCTATGAACCAAATGCTTTAGATACCGAATCAAGAGAGTATGCAATATATGAAAAGATGCTTGACCGATTTAGACCATTAGAAAGAAAATCTGATGAGACTGAGACAGAAGCTTTTGAAAGAATTATCAAGAAGAAGTTTGTTGATCAACCAGGACAAATGCAATTACTAGTAGTAGTGGATAAACTGCTTACTGGTTTTGATACTCCTCCAACTACATATTTGTATGTTGATAAAAATATGCAAGATCACGGGTTATTTCAAGCTATATGTAGAGTAAACAGATTGCATGGGGACGATAAAGACTACGGTTACATTATTGATTATAGAGATTTATTCAAGAAACTTGAAAAAGCTGTTGTTGACTATACATCTGAAGCCTTCTCAGGTTTTGAGCAAGAAGATGTATTAGGAATACTAAAAGATCACTTTAAGGAATCTAGAAAGGACTTAGATAATGCCTTAGATACCGTAAGGGCATTATGTGAACCTGTAAAGCCTCCAAAAGAACACGATGACTTTATAAGATATTTCTGTGGTGATACAGAAAATCCTTATGCACTGAAAGAAACAGAGATTAAGAGGATTGAATTGTATAAATCTGTTGGGAAGCTTCTTAGAGCCTATGCGAATATTGCAAACGATATGATCGATAGTGGATACACTAAGACTCAAGGTGAGAAAATTGCAGAAGAAGTTGCACATTATGAAAAGGTGAGAACAGAGGTCAGGATGGCTAGTGGTGATCATATTGATTTAAAGAAGTACGAGCCTGCAATGAGAGCATTGATGGATAGATATATTACCGCAGATGAAGCTGAAAAATTGACCTCATTCGATGATAAATCACTTGTAGAACTACTTGCTGAGAAAGGTACCGACGCAATTAAGGAATTACCAGAAGCCATTAAAAAGAACGAAGAAGCAATAGCTGAAACAATCGAGAATAATGTTAGAAAACTTATAACAGAAGAAACACCGACCAACCCGAGATACTATCAACAAATGTCAGTACTACTTGAAGAACTCGTAAGACTTAGAAAGCAGGCGGATATTGCGTATCAGGAATATCTTGAAAAAATAGTTAAACTTGCGAAACAAGTCAGAAATCCAAGTGAATCAGATCAGTACCCTGCGTCAGTAAATACAAGGGGCAAACAAGCCCTATACGATAATCTAGCAAAGGACGAGGATAAGGCTCAAAAAATCCATGATGCAATAATGGCTTCAAGAAAAGATGATTGGAGAGGAAACTTACTTAAGGAAAGAAGGATATTGAATGAAGTAAAGAAAATTTTAGCAGATATGGACGAGAAGCAGGTGAAAGAAATATTCGAAATAGTTAAAAACCAAAATGAATATTAAAATCTCGAAAGAGATAATAACAGTTGGAGGTATTGAGGTACTTGTACTTCATAAAGACGTAAAAAATTTACATCTCAATGTTTTACCTCCAAATGGTAAAGTACGAGTTTCTGCACCTATTGGTATGAGTGATGATGCTATTATAACTTTTGTAGTTAGCAGAATTAGTTGGATAAAAAAGAAAAGAAACAACTTTGAATCTCAAGAGCGACAGACTTTAAGAGAATATAAAAGTGGGGAATCACATTTTTTGTTTGGTAAACGTTATAAACTAGAGGTTGTTGAAAGTAATGAAAAGCCAAGTGTAATGCTTAAAGGGAAAACAAAAATTATATTATCAGCAAGACCTGAGGCTACAATCAAAAAAAAGGAAAGCATTATGAATAAGTTTTACAGAATGGAACTTGAAAAAAAACTTGAGACTTTAATTATTAAATGGCAAAAGAAAATAAAAGTTACTCCTACTTTTTGGGGAATTAGAAAAATGAGAACTCGTTGGGGTACTTGTGATGAGAGGTCTAGAAGAATATGGTTTAACTTTGAATTAGCCAAGAAACCAGAAAACTGTATTCAGTATGTTGTTGTTCACGAACTTGTACATTTAATAGAGAGAAAGCATGATAAATATTTTGTTGGCCTTATGGATAAATACCTACCCAAATGGAGAAGTGAAAAGGAAGAGTTAAACAAATTCATCCTTTCATATGAACGGTGGAGTGTGTAAGATGATACACTTTTCTTCTTGCTCATTTATGCTATATGCGGTATAATTACCGCATGAAGCAAAACGATTTAACTCCTAAACAAAAAACTGTACTGACAGTAATCAAGGAATTAATCCGTATTAATTCGACATCTCCAACCCTGGATGAGATTCGAAAGTATATGGGATATAAGAACACGAGCTCGGTTCAAAGGCATATTGAACCACTGATAAAAAAGGGCTATTTGGTAAACCAAGATAATAAATCAAGAAGTTTAAAGATTGCTGGAGATACAGAAGAAATATTGAACATCCCCCTTGTTGGTAATATTGCATGCGGAAAACCGATTTACGCTGATGAAAATATTGAAGCGTATATCCCATACTCTAGACAAAAGACAAGGTATTCTCAGTCTGAACTTTTTTTTCTTCGTGCTGTAGGAGATAGCATGGATGAAGCTAATATCAAAGGGAATCCCATCAACGATGGAGACTATGTATTAGTACATGTTCAAAATTGCGCGGATTTAGGGCAACCTGTAGTAGCGTTAATTGGGGATGAAGCTACTATAAAGATATTTAGTAAGGATCCAGAAAAAGGTGCATATGTTTTGATGCCAAAATCGAGTAATCCAAAGCACAAGCCAATATTACTATTTGAAGAACTAGCAATACAAGGAATTGCGATCGATGTAATTAAACCTAATTTTTAATTTTAATAATGATGATTGATCTTAAGAACCTTAAAGATATACTTGACTGGATAGGGTATGCATCTACGGCCTATGTCATTTTACAAGTTATTGGACTTATGATCGCTATCTGGAAAGGAATTTTACCTTCTCTTTTCAGACTAGGGATTGGTCTGTCAAAAAGAAAAATAGCCATTCTTGCAAATTCGGAAATGGGTAATAGTCTAAGGGATTTATTAGTTGATTCTGGACTGTTTCAAAATAAGAATGTTTTTATAGTTTCGAATAAAAAAGACATTGGTAAGCTAGAGCGTGTTAATTCAATACTAATGCACTGGGAAAGTTGGAAGGATACTTATGAATCTGTTCTAAATGTTAAAACTGATGGTTGTTCTTTAATTATATATGCACCTGCGGATGAGGGAAAGATCTCTGAGGAATGCTATAAAGAACTTGATGAAAAAAGAAATGTAATCGTAACTAATTTTAGAGGTCGATTATTAAATGATATTGTTAATTCGATGATTACATCTGGCTATGTCAAATAATTATGATACTACAATTCAAACGTATGCGCAGAATTATTGTACTCCAGATCAAAAGTTGATTAGCTTTATTAGCGATCAATATAATCTTTTACAAGAAATTCTCGGAGGGACAACTTTCCAAAGTGGCTCATATGGAAGAGGAACGGCTATCAAGCCGGTTAATGATCTTGATGTTATATGGACTCTCCCTGTAAACATTAGAAAAAGTATTGATGTAACTAAGCTTGAGATAAGCACAATACTACAAGATGTTGCAAAAGAGCTAACAAAGAACTATCAGATAAAAAATAAGAATGTTCGTGTTAGTGCACAGAGTCACTCTGTCTTAATCGAGTTCCCAGACAGGGAAGATGATTTTTCAATTGATGTTGTACCTGCTATTGAACTCCAAGAAATGAACGAATTTAACCTTCCCTTTTACTCTATCCCTGAAATTGGTGTCATAAAGAGGTACCTTCGAAAATCGTTTTATGAGACTCGAGAAGGAAATATTGGTTGGATAAAAACAGATCCTAAGGGTTACCTCAATCAAACATCCGAAATATATAAAAAGTATCCTTACTACAAGGATTGTGTAAAAATTTTAAAAACATGGAAAAGGAACTGGAAAAAGAAACTCGAAAAGAAAGTAGATATGAAATTGAAATCATTTCATATAGAGCAAATCGCTTATCAGATCTTAAAGACAAAGGAAATCAATAATTCTCTTGACTTATTGATAAGTGTCTTTAATCTCATTTCGAATTTTATGAATAAACCACAAATTAAGGATCGAGCTCAAGAAACAGAATCGATTAGATACATTGATGAATATATAAATGATCTTTCTGAAGATCAAAAAAACTCTGTTATTTTCGCTAAAGATTGTGCAATATCTCTCTATCAATTACTTAATGATGATGATTTTGATGTTTCTGATTTCCTAAAAAGATTACTGTCTCCCGAAGAAATGCTGTCGACATACGGGTTTAATTTTTCAAATGCAATTCAAGATAAAGGCCAATTTGTTATTGACGGACAAGTTCTCCCAAAAGATGGATTTATAAGCGGTTCACTAAGGAATACCCCTCTGTTAAAAAAGGGTTTAACTAAAGGAATAAATTCGAGGTCAATTCGATTTGAAGCGACGAATAAAACAGGAAAATCGGGTATAGAATATTGGAAAGTAAGAAATACCGGAAGAGAGGCATTTGAAGAAGATTGTCGGCGAGGTGAAATTACAAAACTCTCAACACTCCAAAACCCCGAAAAGACAGCATATGCTGGTTGTCATTTTGTGACATGCTACCTAGTTGATGAAACGAATAAGAAAGTAATTGCATATGACACCATACCAGTAAAGATAAATTAATATAGTATACTAAGAATTGAAAGCTTTGATTTTTCTGAAGTTACTTAAAGGTTATTTTATCTATTGACAGACACCTTTCCTGTTCGAAATAAGCTCTTTAAATATAGTTAAGACTATTAATCCCAAAATTTGGATGGGGAATATGAATAGATTAGTCAAGTACCCATAATTCCCAAGCCAGAGCTATTGTAAATACTTGCACTTTTGCCTCTTGAATAGATCATTTGATTTAATGTTAAAATTTAGTAAGTCAGAAAAAACACCTAGATTGAAAGAAAGTTTTGGAACGTATATATTTGTAAGTGGATGTGATTGAAGATAAGTTCGAATCGTGTCCCATGTAACCCGTAGAATGATACTCTTACAAAAAATCTCCCCAAACACTTATTAGATCAAGATAATCTGTTCGAGCCAAAGTTCGAACAAAAGCTTACTATTTAAACGGATTTCCCCATAAGGTTTTGGTATATCGGGCTTTTATAAGGTTCGAATCCCATATTAAGCTTTATGTGTAGTATTTGTCGGAACCGTTTGGTAAAATTGTTGATATTGAAGGATTAAGCTTGATCTTATCTCAAATCAGTCAAAATAGAATGTCGACAAACGGTGTCAGAAAATCATACTCTCAGATAAAACCAAAATATGACAAATTTGCAGGTTTAGTTGGTGACATCTTATTTGAAATCGTCCAAGCGAATGGCATCTTTTCCCAGTCCATAAGTAGCAGAGGTAAAACTGTTGAATCACTGGTTGATAAGTGTACTAAACTCCTAAGTCTCAAAAAGCAGATAGACAAAAAAGGTGTAGGGATTGTAGATGACCTCGCAGGTGCCAGAATTATACTTTACCTATATTCAGACATTACACGGGTCATAAGCCTAATATGCGATGAATTTGGGCGTGAAAATGTAGTAGAAAATCGCTACAAATTCTCAGAGGACGGCTATAATGCACATCATTTAGTAATCAAACTAGACGAAAACAGGCTCAAACTATCAGAATATAAAAATTATGCAGGTCTCAAATGTGAAATACAGGTCACCACTGTACTTTACCATGCGTGGAATGAAATCTCTCATGAGACTCTCTACAAACTAACTGATGACGACAAGAAGGATTTTGAGACACAGTATAAGTCTGTAGACGACCAACTTAAACAAATAATGGAGAACCACATTGAGCCAGCACAGTTGGAACTTCAAACTACATACGAAAACTTTTTGGCTATAAAACAAGGTAGACCAATTTTTTCTCAACTGTACCTTGACCAGATTAAGGCAAGCCGGACACTTGAAGATTTACACTCCAAGTTGTCAATTCTCGAATCAAGCGTCCGTAACTACGGCAACAAATTCCCTAGCAGTGTTAATCTTGTTGAACAGTTGCAAAATATTATTAATGAAAGTAAACAAATTAAACCAGAGACCATAAAGACTCCTTTAGGCGATATTCCAGGGAAAACGCATGACAGTATAATAAGCAAATACCTAGAAATACTCAAATTGCTGATTTATCAGTATCCAGAACAGGTCATTTCAATACTGTTTGACATAAGCAAAAAGAAGGACGATCAAGCGACAAAGATCTTAGAGGATTTTGCCGAGTATAATATTCATTTCCTTAAAAAGCATGGATTCTATTGCCAGCTAAACTTACTCAGCTTCATAGAAAAGAAGAAGCCAGAAGAGTTGAATGCTAAATTACATGCTGTTCAAAGTATCCTAGCTAAAATTCTCAGTGCAAGTTACGAAGGAACTGAAATGATCGACTACAGGACTCTTCAAATGAGTATGGCGGGGTTAGGTGTAAGTGACAACTTGAAACTAATACGTGATAGAGCACTTGAGATTCTGTTCAATCTGTTTAAGTTCCAGCTGGTGCTGCCTGACAAGCTACAAACCATAAAAACCATTTACTCTGCTATGGTAACTCCACATCAGGGTGGGAGTGATGATTTAGATAACCTGATTATCCAGAATGCCAATAAAATTATTAATTTCTATATTGTAGAAGTAGCAGTGCAGGATTTTGAAGCTATAAATGAGATTGAAGAGGAGCTATTTTTTGTAACTGAGCAGCACTTTACACTAGACAATTTTCCCAAAATCAATGAGTTTAAGGCGTTACTAGAAAATAACCAAGAGTATCAAATTTTTAAACTGTTTTACGGATACCAGAGACGCTTTAAAAAAAGCATGGGGTTTAAGAAGGATGAGAAGGAAAGAAAGTCAGAAATAGCTAAGCTGCTGAATGAAGTTGACCCGAAGACCTATGTGTTATGGGAAGAACGATTACTAACATTTGGCAAGAATCTGAATAATACAAGTGACAGTGGTCTGTATAACTACCTATTTCATTTCTTAAACGAACTAGCGACACAGCACCCTGTCTTGGGATGGAAGTTATTGAGCAATCAAAAGGTAGACCATATTAACTGGAAGTTAAATATAATCAGCGGTTTATGGAAGAACACTGACCACAAGATAATCCGTACCCAGGCCTTAGAGTGGATACAGGCTGGAAAAGATTTAGAAGTAATTACTTACCTCTTCCAAAACTTGGGATGGGACTATGAAAAGTCAAAGCGAAAAGGAACAGAAATTGACTTGAACTTACTTAAAAAGCTATTCGAATCTATAACAAAAAGTAAAAAGACCAAGCCATTCGTCAAGAATATACTTGGATGTCTGCTCTATTACCCCAAGACCACTGATGCAAATAAATTGTTCTTTGACTGTATTAAGGAGCTAACAATAATAAAATCCACTGCATGGTTAAGCCATTGGTATAAACTAGAAAGTTATTTGTCGGGACTATCAGAGAGCGAGGCGCAAGTTATACTAGACAATCTGCTCTACGAACAGGATTTAGATTTTCACCAGGAAGAAATTCTTGCTGTGATTGCGGAGCACTACCCTCTCAAAATAGTTGAATTATTCGAGAAAAGAGTCAAAAGGAAAATAAGTCTGAACAAGAAAGACAGATTCTCTAGGTACGACCCAATCCCCTACAGAATCGACAACCCAAAGCTATTAAAATACTTGCAAGCTAGCGAAAGTGAAGTGATTACTGCTATTACTAAGTGGTTCGATAAATCAGAAGGATTTTATAAGTGGGAAGGTAGTCATTTGATTTATAAGCTATTCGGTTTCTCCGAAGCTGTAAAGCAACATGTTCTAGGTCTAATCAATCAGAAAACTGAGGCTTCCGCAAAACGGGCACTTGAAATTCTTGAAACCTATGAGGGCGATGGCGACCGTGTCTCCGATCAAATGTCTGCCATAATTGAGCTAAGTATTGAATTTGTAAAGAGTTATAGTCAAGAGAACTTGCTAAGTAGATTGGAGTCGGTATTTATACAAACTGGGGTTGTCAGTGGCGAATTTGGCCTCTCAGATGCGTATAACAGAAAGCGGGAAGTTATTAAACCTTTAATGCAACATACTGACCCAAAAATTATAAAGTTTTTCACTGTGCTAGATAAACAGCTTGAAGCCATGTCCATATCTGAAAAGAAGCGTAGCAAATTGGAGATTGAGCGTATGAAGAAAGGACTAGAGTAGTTTCTGTTTGTATTTATCTGCCTCTATTAGAGCGTACTTTGGATTCTTATATTAATTTAGGGTCTTGCCCAGTTAACTTACAATTTACGGATTAGTTTCTTGAGATCTACCTCTATGGTTTCTCTGTGATTAAATCTCCATTCTGATTCTAGCAAATAATCAGCAAAATGTCTTTTAGATATCCCATTAAATTTGTTTAATCTTCTTTTTGTCCATGACCAATAAGACTCTACACCGTTAATGTGTGTCCCATCAGGTCTGGCAAATTCATCTTCACTATGTTTAACTTTCTTATGATTGTATCCATATATTGCTAGTGCATTGTACGATTTCCAACCATCGGAATATACATCAGAGCCGGATTGTACAACCCTTCTAATTATTGGCATTAATACTTGTTTTTCGGTGTTTCTAATTATTTCACAATATACTTTTCCATTTCTCTTTAACAGACCGAAAACAATTATTTTACCTCTTGCTCCTCGACCTCTTTTACCTCTAACTCTCCTCGGTCCGAAGTAACTTTCATCTGCTTCTATACCGTTATCTAACTGTACAGAGCGTCTCTCTTTAAGTGCTGAAGATTGAATCAATGTTCTAAGGTTATTGAAGTACCTATCTGTCGTTTTTCGATTTACTCCAGCTATTTGAGCTGTCTTAGATGACTGAATATCCGCTATGAACGATCTCAAAATTATTGAATATTTTTGGTTAGAGATTCGTCGACGTAAGTGTATGTTCATATCTGCCCATTATATCAATGTTAATTAAGTATTTAAACTTGATTAACTGGGCAAGACCCTAATTTATTTTGGATAGTGAAACTACAAATTTTTCATCCAAACCTAATGACAAATTTGGTTAAATTATTTCAACTTGTGAATTCACTATGAAAAAGGTTCGAACTTTGTTCCACGCACTCCCAAATAAATCATCAATATCTAATCTATTAAAGATTAAACTAGATGGATGATAAAAACTACAGAAGAGAGCGAAAGTTCTATGAAGATCTATACGATCTTCATACCATTGAAGAGTGTTTGCGAATGGAGCAAGCAAACAAAAACATCAATATTCCTAAAGTAATAGGAAAGGAAAAAGTTTCACTTGAAGATTCCCGAAAATTATATGCCTATATGACTGTGCTTCCACTTTATACTTACAAAGGTGAACGATATCGTAACAAACAAGACAAGATTAATGAATGGGTAGACCGTGATACAAAAAAACAGGAACGGTTTGATAATGCAGTTGAGCCGAGTACAATTTTTTGTGAAAAGTGTAATGAGGTGATGTTTGCAATCGACAAAATACTCGAAGATTATATGGATGAGTCATTGAAAGTTCTTTTTTTACTCGAATGTCCCGAATGCCATACGAGAAAAGGTATATATGATGATGGCTCGGAATTTAAAAAGTCTAGTCACAAATGTCCTAAATGCTTTACAGAAATGAGATATTCCTCATCTCGAAAAGGTAAAATTATTATGAGTATATACAAATGTAAAAGCTGTAATTACACTGATAGAGAAACCTTTGATCTAACAGAGAAAGATGATAAATGGGAGAAACAACAAAAGGAAGATCAGAGATTGCTAGTACGTTATCGAAGCGATTATTGTCTATCAAATGAGACTGGTGATGAATACATCACCTCAATGGATCAAATTAAACGGTTTTTGGATCAGCGGTCGGAGGAACAGAAGAAAGAAACAGATCCGGTATATCAAAAGGTTAAGAGGATTAAGAAAATAACGGTTGTAGAGTTAGAAAGACGGTTAAGTAATATATTGAGTAAAAATAAGTTTATCAAGCTTTCATTTGAAAACCCCGAAATAGGAAAGCAAGTAATAGTCCCTTTTACAGTACAGGATTCCGACTCTCAACGGAAAAGCCAAAGTAGTACTTATACACTACAAAAATTAATTAAATCAACAATAAAAGGTAGTAATTGGCGATTAATGAGCGAGGGTACTACTTACAGGTTAGGTTATGTTTCCGGAAGATTAAAAGGTTACGAGGACGAAGATGATCTATATAAGCTAGTTAAATCTTCAAAGTCTTAGTTATTGTGAAGGCTTTTGATAACTCTAGAAATTACGAATATAAGTATATAAAAAGGTAAGAATATGAGGCTTCCAATACACCCAAAATTCCCAAATCCACTATTCCTATAAATACTTGCGCCTTTACCTCTCGAATATATCATAATCGTTATATTAACAGCTTAAATTGAGCTTAGGCAACTCAAAAAGAAACTTCCACTTGAGATTAAATTCGTCGATAAGTGATATAATTAGTTCTAGTATCGTCTGGTTGCCCCGACCATAAAGTAGAATAAATTCACTTCATGGTTTATGTTCATTTTTAATAAGCAGGTGTTCAAGCTTGCCATATAGTCGGAGCGGAGCGGAGTACTATATGGTCCAGTCACCCCGACCAGTGAGTTCATTGAGTTATGGTGAAAGTTAAAGAAATCAAAGCAAAATCGATAATCACTAAATCTGGTTTACCAGAGGGTGATTATGTTATTAATCCTTATGTTGGGTGTATTCATGGCTGTAAATATTGCTATGCCAGGTTTATGAAAAGATTTACTGGGCATACAGAATCTTGGGGTTCTTTTGTTGATATAAAAATCAACTCTCCTGATTTAATTCCTGAAGGTACCGATAAATATAAGAATAGATGTATTACGATTGGCTCAGTCACTGATCCGTATCAGCCAATTGAAAGAAAATATAAACTCACTAGGGAAATTCTTGAAAAACTAATACCGCTACAACCTCATTTGGATTTGATGACTAAATCCGACTTGGTGGTAAGGGATATTGATTTGTTTAAACAATTTAATAGTTGTATTATTGCCGTTTCCATGTCTGTGCTAGATGATACTATAAGGAAAGAGTTAGAACCTTTAGCATCCTCAGTAGATAAAAGGGTCACTGCTTTAAAAGAACTTCATAAGTCTGGAATTCAGATAGCTCTATTCATCTCTCCGATATTTCCGTACATAACTGATTGGAAGACGTTAATTATTAAGACAAAATCTTTTGTGGATGAATATTGGTTTGAAAACCTGAACCTTTATCCAGGGGTTAAAGGCGAGGTATATGAATTTTTGAAAAAAAGTAAACCAGATTTTATAGAAAAGTATAAGCAAATTTATTCAGGTGAAAGTAATTATTGGTACACTGTGGAAGGTGAGATAAAGGAATTTTGCAAAAAGAATGGGGTAAGCTCTAAAATCTATTTTCATCATAAACAGAAGGATAGATAATTAGATTGTTGTGTTTATTTCTGAGGAATGGTAGTGCACCTTATTAAATCTTCACTTTATGTACCGTTGTAAGAATTGAGCAGCTTGGGGTTAAGTTGGATTTAATAAGACTTATTTCTTTCACTGTTTCAGTGAAATGTAATTCTCCTGAGACGGATTGAGTTTTCTTAAGTCCAAACTTTCTTGGGAATCGAGCGATTGTTATGTGTGGGATATTGGAACTGTGTTTGTCATAAATGTTGAAGAAATCTTGGAGAGTAAAGGTCAGTTTGTTCATTTTGGGATTTGGGTCTCCATCAATCCATATTAATCGTGGATGTTTTGGATTGGGTCCTGGCAGGACCTTATGAAACTCTATGTTAAACTTCCCAAACTCATTCTGAATTAATGACAGCCTTTCTTTAGCAGATTCAATGTCTGTTTCATCCCATGGTGGTACAAGTGTTATATGTAAGTCTTTGACCGGAATCCACCGAATTGGGGTTTTTAAAAACGGTTTTCTCCAATTCTCAATTTTTCGTTTATTTGTATCTGATATCTCTATTCCTACAAATAATCTTTGTGTTTGTGAGATTTTATCTGTTAGAGTATTCATATATCAAATATGACTATATATGAAAAGTTGAAGCGATTGAAGTATTATTAAGATATAAATGATTATTTTGTAGTTATGTTTGAGCTAAGAAACCACCCAGTAAAGGGATTAAAGTACACTTTCTCAGATGCTTTGGATGGGAATATGTCATTTTTGTATGGGGATAAGGAAGAGGTAATAAGAAATCGAAAAGGGTTTCTGAAAAAATTTGGTGTATCTTCTGATCAAGTAGTTTCAATGTTTGTAAAGCAGGGAGAGAAAATTGTTAGGGTATCGAGATCTGACGCTGGAAACATGTTTGATATAGAGAAGTTGATAGAGTGTGATGCAATGATTACGAGAGAGAAAAGGCTGGCTTTGTTTTTCTTGGTTGCTGACTGTATTCCGGTGATTATATTGGATAAGGCTAGGTCAATTCTTTCAGTTGTTCATGTGGGAATCGTGAATACTCAGGCTAAATTTCCGATGAAGGTTATTTCCTTGTTAAAAAAGAAATATTCAATAACGCCTGAAGGTTTAGAAGTAATTATTGGTCCCTCACTGCAAAAGGAGAATTTTTTCTATGAATATTTTAATGATAAGAATTTAGATTTGTGGAAAGGATTTGTTGAAGAAACAGATGATAGAAAGTTTATGATTGATAATGTTGGGGCTGTAATTGAACAGTTGAAAAAGTCTGGAGTAAAAGTAGAAAATATTCACAACTGTGGAATAGACACATATTCTGATAATCATTTCTTCTCTCATAAAAGGGATTATGACAATGGAGTGAAGGATAAAGGGAGGTTTGCTGTAATTGCTATGTTTGAATAGTAATGTGCACTGATTTTTGACAAAGATAATCGATATCAATTGTTTGTTGTTGGGGGTTTAGAATTGAGAAAACCTTTGAGATAAAATAGTATTGAGTCTGCAAATGATAAAAAATGTTATTTTTGACTTCGGTGGTGTCATCCTTAAACATAGGGAAGATATCATGGAGAAATTTATCGTAAAAATATTTGGGATTTCTATTGAGGAAGCAACTAGAATTTGGCAGGAAGATAAGGATGAATTATTAACTGGGAAAATATCATCTAGAAAATTACTTAATAGTTACAAGAAGAAGTTTAGGGTAAAGGAACCGTTAAACGAGATTCTTGCTATGTGGAAGGATCTTTATGAGGCTGAGGCAAAAGATGTCAATTGGAAGCTGCTTGCCCGAATAGAAGAAATAAGATTGAAGTATAGTGTGTATCTGTTTACTGACACATTAGATGTTCATGATCAATATAATCAAAAGAGAGGTCTTTATGACAAGTTCGATCGGGCTTTTAAATCGTTCGAAGAAGGGATTACAAAAACAGAAAAGAATGCATTTGTAAATGTATTAAGAAAAATTGGAGCAAAAGCAGAAGAGTGTGTTTTTATTGATGATTTGGCGCCTAATGTTAAGCTTGCTAAAAAAGTAGGAATGAAGGGGATTATTTTTAAGACTGTAGCCCAGTTGAGGGAAGAATTGGAAGAATGCGATGTTATTTCATCATAGTGACGTATAAGATATAATGGTGTTATGACAGGCTTTATCATTGGAATAATCTTATTAATAATTTTCTTGCCTCTTTTGGTGGCTGGGCTTTCGGGGGCGCCGTGGGTACCGGTTAAAAAGAGAGACATTGAAAGGATAAACAAATTAGCAAATTTAAAGCCGGGCCAAAAGTTTATTGAACTTGGAAGTGGGGATGGTAGGGTAAGTCATTATATTGCGGAGAATAATCCTGAAGTGGAAATTGTTGGAGTTGAGATCTCTTGGCCAGTATTTTTGATGAGTAAGGTTCGCACATTGTTTAATCCTCTAAATAATTACAAACTTATACTTGGAGATGCTTATAAACAAAATATCAAAGATGCTGATGTAATATTCTTCTATTTCCTTCCCAGGACGATGGAAAGTAGACTTAAAAAGAAGCTTCTGCAGGAGATGAAGCCTGGTGCAAAGGCGATTTCCTATGTATTTGGCTTTAAACGTTGGCCAGGAAAACATATCGTTGATAAATCTTCTGCTCATCCTTATCCTATTCATATATATTTGAGATAAGCTCTTGGATTTTTTCTTTCAAAAACGTTAAACTATTGTAGTTTTATGTCTCCTGAAGATAAAAGCAAAAATGATACAAGTTTGTTACCTACACCAGATAAAGATGGTACGGTAGGGAAGGGTGGGAATGCATTTAAGGTGCCAGTGGATCCTGAATCTAAGGCAAAATCTATAGGTTCTGAAGAAAAAATAAATCCTGAGGAAGTGAAAGTTATTAGTGAAGAAAAGAAAGAAATGGAGATTACAGAAGATATTGACAGGTTCACACAATATTTTAAGGAAGTAATAGAATTTGAGAACCGATCTGTGTCCTTACCCCTCCATGTAGATGAGCTTGCCTCAAAAGTTGCAAAATTTTATGAAAGTATTAGGAGAATAATCGATTGGAAGGAGGAACACCTCATCAGACGAACTGCAATAGAGCGGATACTAAAAAGGACTTTGATATCTGAGATCTCAGGAATTCATTTGATTTCAGATCTTGACCCCAACCAAATCGCGGAGCCTTTTGTCCTCGAGTTAGTTAGGGGAGGGTACTTTAAAAATGATTCAATTCCCAAAAGTAAACTGTTTGAAGTTCAGTCACTACTTAAAAAGTATATCTATATTCTTAAGAATAATCCTCTTGCTAAAGGAGTTGCAAGTATAGATATAAAAAGAAGAATAGAATTTTACAACTGGATGCTATCCATTGCTGCCTGTGAACTAGAGGAATTACTTGATCCACCTTTGAGAGAGACCGGATTAATCAACCTTATGACTACCTCGGTATATAGGGGAATTAAGCTGGATGAAGAGGAGCGGTTAGATAAGGAAACTGTATACCTACAAACCTATATTACAGTACATAGAACACTTTTCAATTTAGATTCGCCAATTATTAGTTATAGAGTTTTAAGATATAAATATCCTGATCTATTTGATAACTCGGATGAGTTTTTACCGACATTCTCTCAAAAGGCTCTTGACATTTGGAATGAGCTAAAAGAGGACCTGGGTCATCCCTTGGGAAGAGAACTATTTAAGATTTGTGAACGATATGATGTTGTTTATAGAGTAATCGGAGATATTTTTGATAATCTGGCGGACTCTCCTTCCTTAATTGAAAAGAAATTTCCAAATCCTGTAGAGGTAGAGCGTCTTGCTACTGAAGCATACAATGCTAGACTAAAAACCTTAAAGACAAGACTTTTTAGATCAGCGATTTATTCTACACTTTCGATATTTCTTGCAGGAGGAGTAAGTTTGTTTATTTTTGAGGTTCCGATCGCAAAACTATTCTTGGGTAGGTTTAGTCCACTTGCAATGTTTGTTGACCTAATGATTCCTACCGCACTTATGTTTGTTCTTGTAGCAATAATAAAACCTCCTAAAAAGAGTAACATTGAAAAAGTTCTGGTAGAAGTGAAGAAGGTGATTTACAAAGAATATGAAAGAAATATCTATGAAATTACACTTAGGAAAAAGAAAAGGTGGCTTGCAAATGTGATATTTGTTCTTCTATATTTGGCAGGAGGAATAGGGTCACTATATCTTGTATTTCTTGTGTTTGAGATAGCAAATGTTCCCTGGACATCTCTTTATATTGATACTGTAAATATTGCAATTGTGGTTTCTGCTGCAATGATGATTCGTGCAAGATCTAAGGAGTTGACCATAGAAGAAGAAGGTGGATTTGGTGAATTCATTATGGATTTTTTCTCAATCCCACTAGCTAAGATTGGTCAGTGGTTATCAGTAAAATGGAGGGAGTACAATTTTGTAAGTGTATTCTTTACCGCGCTAATTGATGCTCCAATTTCTTCTTTTATCTCTCTTATTGAAGGATGGAGGGCATTTATTAAGGAAAAGAAGTCCGAAATCCATTAAGCTACTTTTTCTTTTTTCCAACGACTTTAGTATTTTTGAATATTAATCCAAATAGAAGGTAGATAATCATCATGATTATCATTAACTCTATTAAAGCATTTAAAAACGCACCGATTTGAAACTCTGCGCCTTTCACCTCCACAACTAGATCTTGAATTTCAGTTTTGGGCATTAAAAGTTGTATTGCTGGTGTAATTATTCCACTTACCATTACATTTACTGCATCTTTTGTTGTTTGTCCTATTATGACACCAATAGAAAGTGAAATAACTGAATACCTGTTTAAAAAATCCCAGAAACCCTTTACTGGCCTTTTAATTGTTTTTATTACCTTGTTGGAGTTGTTATCTAGTGTAACTTCGGTATTTATTCGGGTCATTTAATATATTTTGATTAATTTATTACTATAATGAATTTTAACCTAAGTTCATTAACTTTTCATTAAGAATATTTGATAGTTTTGACCAATCGATATACCATTTGATAGACTTACTTTGTCACTAAATTATCTTGTTCTGAAAATGTCTCCTAAGAAAAAGAGCACGGAAAGTTCGTCGAAGAATATTGCAGTAAGTACTGCATTAGAACAAATTGAAAAACAATTTGGAAAAGGATCAATAATGAAATTAGGTAGTAACCAAAAGATTCAGATCGATGCTATCCCGACAGGGGCACTTTCTCTTGATGTTGCGTTGGGTGTAGGGGGAGTCCCTAGGGGAAGGATAGTGGAGATTTTCGGGCCTGAGGGTTCAGGTAAGACGACCCTCGCTCTGCATATTATTGCAGAGGCTCAAAAGATGGGTGGTAGGGCAGCATTTATAGATGCAGAACATGCCCTTGATGCAAAGTATGCAAAGAATATTGGTGTTGATATAGATGAGTTGTATGTGTCTCAACCTGACTTTGGGGAACAGGCTCTGGAGATACTAGAGACATTGGTTAGATCGGCAGGGTTTGACGTAATTGTTATAGACTCGGTTGCAGCACTCACACCAAGAGCGGAGATAGAAGGGGAGATGGGTGATAGTCATATGGGTCTTCAAGCAAGGCTTATGTCCCAAGCACTTAGGAAAATAACGGCCATTTGTGGTAAGACAAATACTACTGTGGTTTTTCTAAACCAAATGAGGATGAAAATAGGAGTGGTGTTTGGAAATCCAGAAACGACTACTGGAGGAAGAGCTTTAAAATTTTATACAACAGTAAGATTAGACATTAGACAAAAGGAAAAGATCATGGAAGGGGATACTGTTGTTGGGCATGTAAGAAGGGTAAAAGTAGTGAAAAATAAAGTTGCACCGCCATTTAGGGAGGCAACTTTTACAATAAGATATCCTCAAGGAATAGATAGAGAAAGCAGTATATTTGATGCTGCAGTTCAGTACAAAATATTCGAAAAATCAGGGTCATGGGTAAAGTATGGTGAAAAACAACTTGCCCAGGGTAGGGAATCTGCAATTGCTATCTTAAGGGAAAATAGGAAGCTTTTGGACAAAGTAGAAAAGGAGATCAGAGCAGCGGCCAAGTAGGAAACTTGCTAACAGAAATTTTCTAGTGTAGATTTCAAGATGTATAAGTTTTATTCTCTCTAAATATGCCCATAAGTGATAAAAAGGTTGATATTAAGCCTAAAGCTAAAGGTAATAAAGGATGTTTTACAATAGGTGCGATAGGATGTGCGTTATTCATAATATTAATAGGAATCATTGTTGGTTTGATCGTGTTCCTCTTATCCGGAACTTCGGATATGACTAGTGCGGATGAGACAGTTCTCAAGGAGGGGGCTGAGAGTAAGATTGCAGTAGTAAGGATAGATGGTCTAATAGCAGAGGAAGATTTAGCATATGACTATACCTCGGGGTATAGCTCTGCCTCAAGTGATGGAATAATCAATCAGTTAGAGCAGGCAGTTGCAGATGAAAATGTGGCGGCAATATTGTTGAGAATGAATACACCAGGTGGTGAGATAGTTGCAACAGACCTGGTATACCAAAAAGTATTAGAGATAAATACTGAAATTCCCATCGTTACTTGGATGTCCGGAATGGGGGCATCTGGAGGATATTATATTGCCTGTGGCACAAGGTACATAATGGCTCATTCTGAAACACTGACTGGAAGTATTGGTGCAGTACTGGAAGTAACAAACCTTGATGGTCTGTATGAGATGCTTGGAATAGAAACTCGAACATTCAAAGCCGGTCAATACAAGGACGATGAAGGTTTATATGATGAAGATGATAGTGGAGAAGCTGATGAAATTATTCAAAGTTTAGTGGATGATAGTTTTGATAGTTTTTATAGTGTTGTTCAGACTCAAAGGGAGTTGACAGATGAAGAAATGAGTGAGGTCGCTGATGGGCGAGTATTATCTGGAAGTGACGCATATGATCAAGGATTGATAGATGGGGTTGGTACATACGATGATGCTATAGATATGGTAGAGGAAATAGTGGGAATAAGTGGTATGAGTGTGGTTCAGTATGAATACGGAGGTTTTTGGGAGAGCCTCTATGGTTACCAAAGATCCTTGTTTGAAAAGTTTGGATTAAGTGATAAGTCAATTGATCTTGGAGCCAAATTGTATTATGTCTTAGATATCTAGAAAGATATTGAAAGTTACATCAGTAGAACCTCAAAAAAGGAAAGATAGGTACAATATATTTGTTGATGGAAAATTTTGGTGTGGGTTATCCGAGAACTCCTTGGCCAAATATTCTTTATATCCAGGTAAAGATGTTGACAGTAAGATTCTTGATGAGATTTTTAAGTATGAGATTTTTAACAAAGTATATAATGGTTCGATATCGAAAATTGGGAGACGTCCTCATTCTGAATGGGAGATAGAGAAATACGTTAATGAGAGGTTTTGGAAGAACAAGGAGAAATGGTTTAAAGATACAGAATACTTAGATAAATATGAAGAGCTTAGGGATGAAACAAGAAAAACAATTATTAAAAAATTAGTAAATCAGAAATATCTTGATGATAAAGAGTTTGTAAAGTGGTGGATTAGTAGTAGAAAATCATCTAGACCAAGAGGGTGGGTGGCTATAAAATCGGAACTTCTTTCAAAAGGAGTTGAAAGAAGTTTGTTAAATGAGTTTGAGTTTTCAGAAGGTGAGGAAGAAAATCTTGCCCAAAAATATATTGAGAAAATCACAAGAAGTAGAAAGATTTCAAGGGAAAAATTGATTTCTCGGTTGAGTTCAAGAGGGTTTAAATGGGATACAATAAAATCTGTGCTAAAAGATGATGAACTGGAAGGTACTTCCTAAAATATCGAGAGATAAAGCCCTAAAGCTAAAAAGCTATGATGGAATACTTGCACAACTCTTATTTAATAGAGGAATTAAAGATTCAAAATCTGCGAAGAGTTATCTGGAACCATCGATAGGTCAGTTGTATAAACCTGGTAAACTGTTTGATGTTAAGAGTGCAGCCAAAAGGGTAGAAGAGGCAATAAAGAAAAAGGAAAAGATATTTATTCATGGTGATTATGATGTGGATGGAATGACCTCCACTGCTTTACTGTGGGACTATCTATATCGGAAAAGGAAAGCAGACGTGACTCCATATATGCCTTCTAGGGTAGATGAGGGGTATGGCTTGTCAAAAGAAAGTGTTTCAAAAATTATTGATAAAGGGGCACAGCTCATTATTTCGGTGGATTGTGGCGTTAGAGATTTTGAGCTTATTGATGATACTAAGGATGTAGATTTTATTATTATCGATCATCATCAGCCCGGGGAAAAAATTACTAAAAGAGGGGTAGTTGTGCACCCGATGCATCCTAAAGGAAAATATCCATATGAGTTTATCTCTGGTTGTGCAGTAACTTGGAAGTTTATATGTGCTATGGAAGAGTTCAGATCTTCCAAGAAGTTTAGTTTTAAAGATATTCCTGGGATTGAGTATGTATGTCTTTCTACCGTGACTGATATGATGCCCCTTAAAGATGAAAATAGGGTTTATGTAAAGCTAGGCTTGGACGGAATACATAAAAAACCATCTATTGGATTGGAAAAAATAATTCAGTCTTCTCAATTAGAAAAAGAGTCGATAGATACATATCATTTGGGATTTGTAATTGGTCCGAGGTTTAATGCGTCAGGAAGAATAGGAGATCCAATGGATGGAGTAAGATTACTTGTTACTCAAGATGAGAACGTTGCAGAAAAAATTGCAGGGAAGCTTTCTAGGTTGAATAAGAAAAGACAGGATATGACTGATCAGGTATTTAGTGAAGTAAAAGAAATAACTGATGCTTCAAAGGATGATTTTCTCTATTTTGCACAAAAAGACGGATGGTCAGAGGGAATAATAGGTCTTGCAGCTGGAAAGATACTTGAGGAAGTATATCGGCCAGTGGTTGTTGCAACTGGGGATGGTGAGGTAGTGAGGGGTTCAGCAAGAAGTATAGTGGACTTCAATATTACTGAAGCAATAGAGAACTTTAGTGACATATTAATGAAATATGGAGGACATGCACAAGCGGCTGGTTTTACAATAAAGAAAAAGAACCTTAAAAAGCTAGAGGACGGACTTAAGAAACTTGCAAAGGAAAAACTAAAAAATGCTAAGTTAGAAAAGGAAATAAAGGTTGACATGGAAATTGAAGCATCAGATATTGATTGGGACCTAGTTGAAATAGTAGATAAGCTAAAGCCATTTGGAATAGGAAACAGAAGGCCCTTGTTTTTAGTGAAAGACGTTGTGGTAATAAGTTCAAATCCGATGGGTGATAATAAGCACATGAGGTTTACAATTAAGGATGAGAAAAGTGACTTTATATCTTGTGTATTTTTTAATGCTCGAGGCTGGATCGAAAAATTGAAACCAGGTACAATTGTTGATATCGTTGGTATGCCACAGGCAAATATATGGAATGGAGAAGAAAATTTGCAGTTTAATGTTAGTGATGTGAAGATAAGTAAATAGGCAAGGGCGACTATTTTAAATTAAATCTTAGTATTGATGGAAATGAAGAGAATTTTAACAATAGAGGCGGTAAAGAAAGTAGGAGAGGAAGTAAGGCTTGCAGGTTGGGTAGATACAGTGAGAGATCATGGAAAAATAACATTTATCGATTTAAGAGATAGAGCCGGGATTGTTCAGTGTGTTGTTTCGGAACTAAAAGAAAAACTTACAGACGAAAGCGTTGTTGAAGTTGTGGGAATGGTTAAGGAGCGTCCAAAAGGAAGTGAAAACAAAGAGATTTCAACAGGGGGTATTGAGCTTGAAGTTAAAAATTTGAAAGTGCTAAATCTTGCTGGAGAGTTACCACTTCCAGTAAAGGGTGATGGTTATGATATTGGGGAGGAAACGAGGCTGAGATATAGATATCTGGATTTAAGAAGGGAAAGAATGGGTGGGAATATTAAGCTTAGGTCTAAGTATGTTAGGGCATTGAGGGAATACTTTCTTGACAATGATTTTGTAGAAATTGAAACTCCAATGCTTACAAAGTCAACCAAAGAAGGTGCAAGAGATTTTATTGTTCCATCAAGGTTAAACAAAGGATCATTTTATGCTTTACCTCAAAGTCCTCAACAGTATAAACAGCTTTTGATGACCTCTGGGTTTGAGAGATACTTTCAGGTGGCAAGATGTATTAGGGATGAAGACTTGCGGGCAGATAGAGGGTTTGAACATACTCAGTTTGATATAGAAATGAGCTTTGTGAGGTCTGAAGATGTCATGGAAATTGTAGAGAAAGCTGTTATAAATTCAGTAAAAGCGGTGGGTGGTAAGTTAAAAGATGACAAGTTTCCGGTAATTGAATATGAAGAAGCGATGAAAAAGTATGGCAGTGAAAAATTTGATTTAAGGACCGAAGAAGAAAAGAAGGATAATGTACTTGCTTTTGCGTGGGTCGTGAAGTTTCCATTTTTTAAGAAAGTAGATAAGGAAGATCAATATGAAACCGAAGATAGTAAGTCAGAGTGGGTATTTACACATAACCCCTTTAGTATGCCGGTGGAAGAACATATTCCGTGGCTTCTTGAAGGAAAGAACATTGGTAAGATCCTTACGACTCAGTATGACCTTGTGTGTAACGGTTTAGAGGTAGGGGGTGGTAGTATTAGAGCACATAGATCAGATATTCTCAGAGCAACTTATAAAGTAATGGGATATTCTGATGATGAGATACAAGAGAGTGTAGGACATATGTTGGAAGCTTTTGATCTTGGGACTCCTCCTCACGGGGGCATTGCACTAGGAATTGATAGGCATGTAATGATTCTTGCAGATGAAGTGTCGATGAAAGAGACTGTAGCATTTCCAATGACTGGGACAGGAAAAACTTCAATAATGAATGCACCGGGACCAGTGGATTTAAGTCAACTTGCGGAACTTGGTATTAAGGTAATGGTTGATAGCAAGAATATAATATTTGATAAGCTTCAAAAACTTTTTGACTACTCTGGAAAGAAATATAAGGTCCTTGAACATAAATCAGTAAAAACTTCTGAGGAGGCAGCAAAAGTTAGAGGAACACCGTTAGGAAAAGGAGTTAAAGCTATGGTACTTAAGGATAAGTCTGGCAAATTTGTAATGGTATGTGTACCAGCAGATAAAAAGATTGATTTTGATAAGGTCGAAAAGGAAGTCGGTAAAAAGTTGAATTTTGCAGAGGCCCGTGAAGTAGAGGCCGAACTTGGAGTGAAGGTTGGTGCAGTACCACCAGTTGGAAGACTATTTTCTATGGATACTTTTTATGATTTATCCATAAAAGATAAAGGTATGGTTGTATTTAACGCAGGGAGAAGAGATAGATCAATAACGATAGAGGCAAAAGATTTAATTGAAGTTGCTACTACTGAGAAAGTAGGGGACTTTGTTAAATAGTTTAGTCTTGTTCTGAGGTGGAATCTTGAGTTTGTTCCTCTGTTCCGGCATTTTCAGGTATTGCACTGTAATTTACTGCAGGTACATAATAGTAAAATTCTCCATATACGTCTCCATCAAACTCAGCCTCTCCATAAATATAGTATATCGGATGTAGGTAGTTTTGCTCCTCTTTTAGATCTAGATATACAAGATCTACTTCAAAAATTGTGAGCTCTTTTACAGCTTTTTCCTCATATCGTACAAGTCTGTCTCCTCCGTCCTCTAGAAGATGGACTAGATATCCATCTCCATCTTGAACCTGTTTAACTGCCTCTTGGGGTGTGATCAATCTATAAGTGCCACAGGGAAGATCTCCTATTAGCCAGTTTGTATAGTCAATAGCAAACACATTTGGTTTAGAGGTGTTAGAATATTCATTTCCACCAAGATAGATTTGAATATTTCCATGAATTGGAGAATTTGCTAATACTTTTGTTGAATACTGCTTTACTTCCTCTTCATCTCCGTCCGTTGTAACATATGTGGATTCCTCTTCTTCAAGCTGTTCTTGAAGTGTACTTCCTATTTGTTCTGTCCCAACAAGCTCAGGTGATACAGTAATTAAATCCTTGTATCTGAACAAGTCAACCCTTATCAAGTCTGCATCTGATATTGAAGCTGCCTCCCTGAATTCACCATTTGTAGTTATTTCAATAGGAATTACTTCCTGGTATCCAACTTGGTAGTCTTGGGTTAAAAGGTTCTTTTGGCTTAAAAAGTTTAAGGCAATTTCTTTTGCATCAGATTCATTTGGCAAATATTGTGAAAGCGTATCAATATTGTTATTTTCGAAATCAGTATTAAAGGTGAAGTTTTGATTTGCTGAATCTACAATTAATGTTTGGTATGTATCGCTATTTTCCCATTTGTATACAGTAGAGCTTGTTCGACTGTAGGATTCTGCATCGAAGCCTAGAACTTCAGCTTTCATCTGTGCTTCTTCAAGTGCCCATAAGTTGTGGCCTGGGTTTGCGTATTTGTATACATTTACAACTTCTGCAATTCTAGGTATTGCTCCTGATGCCATTTCTATACTGAAATTCGTATTTGGGGTGGATATTGCGAGTGAGTTTAAGCTCAGTTCATCGATTACTCCACACATATTATTTGGTTCTAGATAGTCTTCTGGAACATCGAGGGTTGGATTAATCATTCTAAAGACTATCCATCCAACCATGATTAGTACGATTGCTAATACAAACAGTTTTGTTGCCTTTTTACTGAAACTGGCAGCTTCTGTGAGTGTCATATCAATCTATTATAGGTGAATTCTGTGATATAATGAAGGCCATATTTACATCTTTTTAATTGAACTTCTGCTATTTTGGACGATAAGGACTTCACCAAAAATGTTAGGGTGCGTTTGGCACCTAGTCCTACCGGTTGGATTCATATTGGTACTGTTAGGCAAATTATTTTCAACTATCTTTGGGCTAAGAAAACAAATGGTAAATTTATACTTCGAGTGGAGGACACTGATGTTAAAAGAACGGTACCAGGTGGTATTGATTCAATATATGAAACTTTTGAGGCTTTTGGGGTTGAGGTAGATGAGGGGCCAAGGAAGGGTGGAGATTACGGACCTTATATTCAGTCGAAAAGACTGGATATATATAAGAAGTATGCAGAGAAAATGGTAGAGAAGGGTGACGGGTATTATTGCTTTTGCTCAGAGGCTAGGCTTAAAAAACTTCGAGAGGATCAAATGAAAAAGAAAGTTCAGCCTATGTATGATGGTAAGTGCAGAGATATTCCTGTTGAAGAGGCAAAAAAGAGGGTCTCAAGTGGTGAAAAGGCTGTCATTCGTTTAAAGGTTCCCAAAACAGGGTTTATAGAGTATGAAGATGTAGTCCATGGAAGGTTAAGGTTTAAGAATTCGCTCATAGATGACCAGATTCTTTTGAAATCAGATGGATATCCAACTTACATATTTGCAGTAGTTGTGGATGATCATTTGATGAAAATTAGTCATGTGATTAGGGGAGAAGAGTATGTATCTAGTGCTCCAAAAATAATAATGATATACAAATCTTTAGGTTGGGATGTTCCATATATTGTCCAAACTCCAAATGTATTAAATCCTGACGGAAAAAAGAAGTTATCGAAAAGGGAAGGGGAGAGTGCTGCAGTAAAGTTTTTAAGGAAGGGCTATTTGAATGAAGCACTATGGAATTTTTTAGTGCTTCTTGGATGGGCTCCTTCTGATAAAGATGGGAATTCGGATGAAATCTATTCAAAAGATGAACTTATTAAACTGTTTGACCTTCGAAGGATTCAAAAGTCTGGTGCAAGGTTTCTTCCTGAAAAATTAGACCATTTTAATGGAGTGTACATAAGGAAATTATCATTGGGAGAGTTTTACAAGAGGGTTATTGGTTGGGCAGAAAAAAATGTATTATATGAATTCATTACTGACAAGGTAATAGGGTATAGTGATTGGGAACAGACTCTTATTGAAAAGGTTCAACGGTATGTTGTTGAATGGAAGAATAATCGTGACTTAACAATTAAGGCTCTCAGTCTTATTCAGGAAAGAACTTCAGTATTATCAGATATTCCTTTCCAACTGTCATTTCTATATGAAGATAGTTTGAACTATTCAAAAGAAGATTTTGATTCTCTTAAATATGAAAAGAAGAGAGAAGTATTAGAAAAGCTGTGGAGTAATCTGAAACCAATTGTGGAAAAAGAGTGGAAACAAGAAAGCTGGGAAAAGACAGTAAGAGATTGTGCAGATAAACTTGACTGGAAGCATGGGGATCTATTTATGCTGCTTAGGATTGCAGTAATTGGATCCAGAATAAGTCCACCACTGCTAGAAAGCATGGAGCTTATGGGGGTGGAAAAATGTGACAGGCTAGTAAAAGATGCAATTAAGTTCTTAGAGAAATAGTATGGCAAAGAGAAAACAAGTGTCAGAGAAGGATTGCATATTCTGTAAAATAGTACGTAAGGAAATTCCATCTTGGGTTTTCTTTGACGAAGGAGAATATATGGCATTTTTAACTCCGTTTCCAAACACTCCTGGTGTAACGGTTGTGATCCCGAAGAAGCATATCACAGATTATGTTTTTGATATGGAAGGTAAAGATTATGAACCATTTATGAAAGTTGTAAAAAAGGTAGCAAGAAGGATGGATGATGTTTTTGGGGTTGCTAGAACTGCTCTTATATTTGAAGGGACTGAAATTGCACATGTCCATGTAAAGCTTTATCCACTTCATGGTAGTTTAGCAGGTAAGACACAAGTATTAGCGCCTAAAAAAGAATTCACAGAGCTGTACAGAGGATATCTTACCACTATTGACGGCCCAAAGATGGATGATGAGAAATTGGATGAGTTAAGAGGTAAGCTGAAGTTTTAAGCCTGGAAACAGTCTTCAATGTATATCTAGTTATACTTTTCTAGTAACATTTCGTAATTTTTATTGACATATTCTTTTGCAAAATCAAACTCAATTTCAGAGAAAGCTTTTTCAATTTCTTTTCTTATTAGATTATTATCTGATTTAAGAATTATATTGAAGTACCATTCTCTACCACCTGATTTATCCATTATTAAGCTCATGCTGTCCGCTGATCTGAGTATTTTTGACTCAAGAGTATCGAAATTTTCATATTTTATGCATTCGGTAATTTTTGAAACTTTTGCTTTAGCTATTCCTAATTTCGTAAGTAATTTTTGGGTAAGTGTTGCACTTATTTTTTCGTGTCCAGGTGCTAAAACCTTTGCTTTTCCAATATCGTGTAGTAGAGCAGATAATTCAACTACATCCTTATCTCCTCCAATCTTTTCTTGAATCATAAGTGCAAAATCTCTAACCTGAAAAGCATGTTTCCAGTAGTAATTTTTAGGGGTCCATTTCATGGATTTTACGTAGCATTCCACTTCTTTTCTAATACTGTCTTTCATAACAAAATAATTATAGCTCATTTCAGAGGAAATATTTCATGACTAATATGCTAAAATCTCACTATAATTATGCTATGCGGGATCGTCTAATGGTAGGACAAGCGGCTCTGAACCGCTTAATCTTGGTTCAAATCCAAGTCCCGCAGTTTAGCTAAAATCGTAAATTGGTCGAGCTAGATCTGTTAAACGTTATAATTCGTTCGATTCTAGTACTGTTGTAGTAATATACTG
>CAYZTC010000006.1:0-14897 GCA_964481345.1 uncultured Candidatus Saccharibacteria bacterium
GCCCTAGACTTTGCATATAATGTTCACACAAGACTTGGAAATCAATGTGTAGCATCCATTGTAAACGGCAAAGCGGTAAGCTTAGATACAAAACTGAAAACAGGAGATGTTATTCAAATCCGCACAGATAACAGTAAAAAACATGCTACTGAGGAATGGTTAGAAATGGTAGTAACTGACTCAGCTAAAAGGAAAATAAAACAGTCTCTTGGTAAAAAAAGGCACTCTGAACTATAATTCAGGATATGAAAATCAAAAAGAAAACATTAAAAAAGTTGATATGGATAATTATCGCTATCACTGTTATCGGCGGAATAATACTTGTTCCATTGCTCACAATTCTGTACTCCTAACAGCTTTGATATAATCAGTACATGCCCGAACTTAAATCAAATGACCCAACAAACAAGATTCCTCTTATAGGACCAAAGTATGCAAAAAAACTAGAAGGGTTAAATATTTTCTCTGTTAACGATTTCCTTTTTCACTTTCCATTTCGCTACTCAGACTCAAGAAATATAATCAAAATTCAGAACCTAGTAATTCAAGAGGAAGGTACTGTTATTGCCAAGTTGTCGGACATAATAAACATTCGTACAAAGAGAGGTAGACATATAACGAAAGCTGAAGCAGAAGATGATACTGGAGCCATCGAAGTCATCTGGTTCAACCAGCCCTTTCTCATTAAAACCTTAAGGGAGGGTAAAACATATCTTCTAAAGGGCAAAACAAATAAAAAATACGGCCAAATCACTCTGTCCAACCCCGAGTATGAGTTATACCAATTCGACACTACCCACCTTGGGAAACTGACTCCAATATATCCCGAGACATATGGAGTAACTTCAAAATGGATTAGGTCAAGAATGAAGTTTCTTAAACCAGTTATATCTTCACTAATTACAGATTATCTACCAGAGACTATTCTAAAAGAAGAAGATTTAATCGATCTTAAGGAAGCCATAACAAAAATTCATTTTCCTCAATCCTTAAATGACATCGAGATATCAGAAAAGAGGTTAGGACTCGATGAGTTGATAAAAATTCAAATCCAAGCTCAAAAAATAATCAGACAGAGAAAAAAAGAAAGTGCAAAAGTAATAAAATCCCAGATTGAAAACAAAAAAAATCAAAGATTAATAAACAGTCTCAATTTTAAGCTTACTGATTGCCAGATATCAGCAATAGGAGAAATACTTAGTGATATATCTAAACCAGAACCAATGGAAAGACTGCTAAATGGAGATGTAGGGTCAGGAAAAACTATCGTTGCACTTGTAGCCGCACTATCAGCATTTGAAAACGGCTACACAACAATATTTATGGCACCCACAACGATACTGGCAAAACAGCATTTTGAAACCATTTCCCGATTTCTTAATACAGCAAAGATCGAAATTCCCATCAAGTTACTAACTTCAAGCCAAAAAGATGAAATCTCAAACGAACCACAAATTATCATCACTACTCATGCAATTCTTTACCAAAAAGAAATACCTAAAAATACTGCCCTTGCAATAGTTGACGAAGAACATAGATTTGGAGTGAAACAAAGAAAAAATATCACCCACGAGCTAAAAGGAATCCATAGACTTACAATGACCGCCACACCTATACCTCGAACACTTACAATGACAATATACGGAGAAAAGAATGTTTCAATACTAGATGAAATGCCGAAAGGAAGAAAAGAAGGAAAAACCCACATTGTACCTGAGAAAAAACGAAAGCAATCATATGACTGGATTAAAAAAAGACTTAAAGAAAAACAACAGCTATTTGTAATTCATCCTCTTATTGATTCTTCAGAAAAAGTCGAAGCAAAAGCAGCAAAAGAGGAGTATGAAAACATCAAGAAAGAGTTTTCTAACTCCACAGTAGGGCTAGCACATGGAAGACTTAAAGAGAAAGAAAAAAACGAACAAATCCAAAACTTCCGTGATGGTAGGACAGATATTCTTGTTGCAACTCCGATTGTAGAAGTAGGAATAGATATTCCAAATGCAACAATGATGATCATAGAAAATTCAGAAAGATTCGGACTCGCACAGCTTCATCAGTTCAGGGGCAGGATCGGAAGAAATGATATGCAATCTTATTGCTTTTTGTTTACAAATTCCAAAAGTAAAGATGTTATAGAACGTCTAGATTTCTTTTCCCAAAACCCAAGTGGATTTAAAGTAGCAGAGTATGACCTAAAGAGAAGGGGACCTGGAGAGGTTTACGGTACAAAACAATCTGGACTCTTACATTTCAGGTTTGCTGACATATTAGATCCAAAGCAGGTCAAAAAAGCATTAATAATCTCTCAAAAATTACTGAAAAATGAGTAAATACAACAATACAATTAACCAATTAATAAACAAAGGCATACTTAAAACTCCCAGTATTATTGAAGCGTTTACAAATGTTGACAGAAAGGCATTTATGCCAGATGAACTTAAGGAGGCCGCCCATATCGATAATGCTATGCCAATAGGACACGGACAGACAATTTCACAGCCCTTAACCGTTGCAATAATGTTAGAAATACTTGAGCCCAAACAAAATAACAAAATTCTTGAGATAGGATACGGATCAGGATGGGTAACATGTATTCTATCTGAAATTATTAGCTCAAAAGGCAAAATTTACGCATACGAAATAGTTAAAGAGATAGCAAAGTTTGGCAAAAAGAACATTCATAACTTTTACTCAACCATTCCAGAAAATATTGTTTTACATAACTATGACTATGAAAGAGATTACCTAAAAAATGCTCCGTATGACAGAATCATTTCTGCCGCATCTTTTCAGAAAACACCAAGTGACATCGCAGACACACTTTCGGAAGATGGTATCTTTGTTTTTCCTACCGAAGGATATGACATTAGACGAGTTTCAAAGCTAAAAGGTAAACTAATTGAAGAACGGCTACCTGGATTCATCTTCGTCCCAATTACTCACTGATTACTAAATTCCTTCCAGATTATTAAAAAATCATTAAAAATTCGTGACCGAGTCACGGCGCTATAGGTCCATATCTCCTACCTGCAAATGTCCGTATAATACTGTTACAGCAACGTTATTAATATGTCTCGGTCTTACATCATGAAAAGTGATAAAATCAATACCATATGAAGCCAGTATTTATTGCATCAACACCAAATTCACAAATAGACGATAGAAAAATATGCTGGAAAATTCTATTTCGACCATTGAAATGGAAAATAGGAGTTGAGCAAAATGAAGTAAGAAAACAGCTTTGTAACTATCTAAACCTTAAGTTTTGTTTCACTTACGATACCGGTAGGGCATCACTGTACTCTATTTTTAAAGCATTAAAACTCAAACCAAACTCAGAAATTATTATTCAGTCATTTACCTGTCTTGCAGTACCTCTTTCTATAAAGTGGGCAAAAGCAAAACCTGTATATATTGATATAAATCCAAAAACTTTTAACCCCGACCCGTTAAAAATTAAAAAATCTATAACTCCTCAAACTAGAATTGTAATCGTCCAGCATACATTCGGGATACCCACAAAAGTTGACGAGGTAAAAATGATTATCGATAAAGAAAACAAGAAAAGAGCAAAAGACACAAAAATATATTTGATCGAAGATCTCGCTCATAGTTTAGGAGTAGAGTACAAAGGGAAAAAACTTGGTAGGTGGGGTGATATTGCGATGCTCAGTTTTGGCCAGGATAAAGCCATTTCCTGCACCCAGGGTGGGGCAGTACTGACCAATAACAAAGAAGTTGCTGAAGAACTTAATAAAGAATACAAAAAGCTTAAAGCACTAAACTCTTTTTCAATTTTTAAAAACATAATCCATCCACCTCTATGGAATATCATTAACAAAATGTATTATTTCCCGCCCAAAATATCTTTAGGGAAAGGACTAATACTATTATTTAGACTTTTAGGACTATTGAAAAACCAGGCCGACCCATCAAAAGTTGATATTCATAAGCCAGAGATAAATAGACTATCAAATGCTCAATCAATAATGCTGAAAAATCAAATCAAAAAGCTTGATACTTTTATAAATCACAGAAAAGAAATTACAAAAACATATGAAGACAAGTTGAAACTTGGCTTCAAAGGCTTAGCACTGCTTCGTTATCCAATCGTTTCCAAAGACTGTTCCAAAATTATTAAAAAACTAAAGAAAAATAGGATAACTCCTGGTAACTGGTACAATAATCCAATTCACCCAATCGATACTGATCTCAACCTATATGAATACAAAAAGGGATCCTGCCCAAATACCGAAAAAATCTCACCTCAAATCCTAAACCTTCCAACACATATCAACACCACATTAATACAAGCAAAACACATTTCCACGTTTTTGTAAAAACTTTCCATAAAATCGTTTTAAATCATGAAGCTGTTCATTGAAAGGAGAATATGCCATGAAAAAGTTTTTTGTGTTATTTCAAGGATTTTCACCAATAAATAAGAATGAACCAATCAGACTTGATTCTCAATACGATGACATAAACATTCAATATCAAACAAACTTCGAAACAATCACACTGAAAGCAATGCATGAACTTTACGAACATGAAGATCAGTTCATCCCCATCGTTAGAAAACATCTCAAAGAGGGTGGATACTGTCGTTTCTTAATTACTGACAGTGAAAATTGCAAACCCCTGACATATCAGATATTTAGTATGACTTATGATTTTCTGAAAGAAGCAATTAAAACTGCTTCAATAAGATCTTCAATGCACCTCACTGAATCTGAAGTAAAGAAACTTGCCAAAATTCAACCCGGAAATGAGAATTCACTATATGAATTTTTAGTTAGATTCTCGATCAGGGAAATGATTGACAGGAAAAAATAATGAACAGCTTCAAAAAGAATTGCCGCTGGATCAAACCAGTATCACCACCCAGCGGCGATTCCACTTCTTGAAAAATGGAGAATTATCTAGCTATTCTTGTTCAAACATCTTAAAGCTAATAAAAGTCGGCTCTGTCAATGTTCTAATTCAGAAAGTGATAGCGATTTGTTTAACCGCCCTCCCTGATATAGAATGTAAATATGATGGAAATCAAGGAGATCACTGATAAACAGATCTGGGGGGGGTTTCAAGCCAAACAAGAATTCTCAAATATTCTTCAGTCTTGGAACTGGGGAGAGTTTCAAAAGTCTCTCGGTAGAAAAGTATGGTACCTTGGAATTTATGACGGGCCAAATTTACTTGGCACTTGCATGGCACATATTATTCCCACAAAACTTCGAACACATATTTATACCTCAAATGGTCCCACAATTGACTGGTCTGACAAGGCTATCACTAGGAAATTATTGGAATATCTGAAAACTCTAGGAAAACAGGAAAATGCAAAATTTGTGCGACTTGATCCAATGATCAAAGACTCAGCTGAAAACCTATCAATGCTAAAAGAACTCAGCTTAATTCAGGCAGCAACAAATATTCAAGCAGAGCGGAAATGGTATCTTGATATTTCACCATCAGAAGATGAACTACTTCAAAATATGAAAAAGAATACAAGATATTCTATAAAAAGATCAGAAAGAGAAGGTGTAACGGTAAAATACAGTAAAGAAATAAAAGACTTTGATAAGTTTTGGAAGCTCTTTGATGAGACGGTTAAACGACAGAAATTTGTACCACACACAAAAAACTACTACGAAACACAAATAAAGTCATTTCCAGAACAATACCGAATATTTTGGGCAGAATATAAAAAAGAGATTATTGCAACAGCACTAATTCCGTTTTATGGAAACACTGCTTTTTACCTACATGCCGCATCAACACACAAGTACAATAATACATTTCCTTCATATGCTCTCCTGTGGAGCGCTATCAAAGATGCAAAATCACAAGGACTAAAATACTTCGATTTCTGGGGAATTGCACCGACCGATGATCCAAAACATCCATGGGCAGGATTTACTTTTTTCAAAAAAGGATTTGGTGGGTTCGAAAAAAGCCTTATTAGGGCACATGACCTCCCACTTTCATTTCAATACAAATTGATTAGAATACTTGAAGCCACAAGAAGAGTATGGGGAAGAGCATACTTTAACCTGACACACAAATGAAACCAAGAATTATCGGTGGAAGTGCAAAAGATATTAAACTTGAAGTACCCAAAGGGACAAGACCTATTACTGAGCAGGCAAAATCAGCAATGTTTTCTATGCTTTCAGATGATATTTTAGATAAACGAATATTAGATTTATTTGCAGGATCAGGCTCAATAGGCCTTGAGGCTCTCTCTAGGGGTGCTAAAAGCTGTACTTTTGTCGATAAAGGCTATCATATAGCACAAATGCTGAAAAAGAATATAGATAGATCAGGGCTTTCTGGACAATCTCAAGTTGTTAAGATGGGTGTAAGCAGCTTTATTGATTCTCAAATCACAGAGGAATACGACATTATTTTTTCAGACCCACCATTTAAGTATTTTAAGAAACGAAACTATATTGAAAATTTTATTAAAAGGCTCTCTTCACTCATTCCTGATGGTGGAGGAATTATCATTAAGCATCCAAATAAAGTAGAACTACCAGATACAGAAGAACTAGTGCTTGCAGATACAAGATGCTTTGGTCAGATGTGTTTTTCCATTTGGGTCAAAATGAAATCCATCTCACCTGAATAAATAGTGAATATTTGATAAAATTCATATATGCCCAAAGAACAAACTGTCCAACAAATACCAGTCTTTACAGGATCAGTCATAAAAGAAATTACAAGTTTTTTTAAATGGTGGTACATAGAAATTCCGATATGGCAACTCAAACTTTTCAAAAGGGTAGCGATAATATGCGATGATACTTTTTCCATAAGTTTACTCATAAAAACATTTATCATACCTTGGCACAGGGATTACTCAATTACAGGAAGAGTATTTGGTGTTCTAGTAAGAATCATTTATCTTCCTTTAGTAATTGCAATCACTAGTGTAATTTTGCTACTTGTCGTTATTTTCATACTCATATGGATAACATTACCAGGAATATTTATTTTCAACATTACTAACTCATTTTCATAATGAAGACATTTCTTGGATACAAAGATGAAAAACAAGAAGGATACCTTAAACTAAGTGAAAGCTTGCCCCTAATAACTGAGGAAAGGTATTCTTCATTTTTACTTACAACAAAGCAGCTGCTTACTTCATCAACCCAAAATATTCAAAGAACGATAATACAGGCAAGGGTAAAATCCAGAGCTGATTATATTCAAGATATTATTGTGACAATATTAATCATACCAGGAGTTATTTCATCGATAGTATATCTCTTAAATCAATTTGAACTGATTGCGCTTCCTGAAATTCCAATGACCATCATGAATCTAACTTTTTGGCTTGCAATACTAGGAGGAGTGATCTTATGGTATCAAAGTTTTGTCCAGAAGGAAGTATCAGACCATATAATTCAACCAGACAAATTTACTGATAGGGAAGCAAAAGACTTGACACTTCAACGATACACGCTAGGCAAATACAGGGACGAAGAGGTCTGTAAGTTTCTTAATTTCAAATCACAAAAGTATTTATCATCTTCAATTATTAAAGATAAATTTTCTGCCCTTCGACTTTTAGAAATCCTTCTGGACGATAATGATATTCAAGTAACACTCGATAAACTAGACATTGAGGGTTTTGGGGAATTATTAGACCACTTCAAAATCAATGACCAGACAATGCCTTCCTATCCAATTTCTGGTGCAAGAAGCATTCTTATATACTCAGCTGAAGAAGCAATACTATCAGGATATAAAATCATACGGCCCGTACATCTTTTCATTTCTCTATTTAAAGTTTTTCCAGTACTTAAACAGTATCTTCAACAAAAAAAGTTAAACATTGAAACAATGCGACAGGTAGCTTTGTGGCTAAAAATTAACGAGGAACAAATAGAATCCACAAGGGTATTCAATCCAAACAACCCATACAGAAGAACAGGAGGAATACTAGATAGTATTGTCTATGGATATACTTATATCTTTAATCACTACAGTAGAAATTTAAACCGACTTGTCGCAAAAGACAATGAACATTACGGAATAGGGCATGAAGATTCACTCGACGAATTAATGTCCATCATCAGTAAGGTTTCCAAAAATAATGCGATAATTGTAGGAGAAAATGGCACTGGTAAAACAAGCCTTGTACTTGGACTAGCTGAAAAAGTAAATCTTGGAAATGTTTCAGGTTTTTTGAAGGGAAAGAGAATTCTACAGCTAGATGTAAACGGATTAGTTGCTGCATCACAAAGGCATGGTGGTATAGAAGCTGTAATTGCACAATCTATGGAAGAGTTACAAAAATCGGGAGACACAATACTATTTATCGATGAAATGCAAGAGATAGTTTCCACTCATGCAAAAGAAAGTAAAAACACTATAGCAGGTATCCTTTTACCATATATTGTGGAAAGTAAATATCCAGTCATTGGAACTATGTCATTTAGAGACTACAAAATGTTTTCTGATTCAGCTGATTCTATGGTTCAGAATTTTCACATCATTGAAATTGACGAGGTCTCACAACAATCAGCATTTCAAATATTACTTAGTAGACTATCAAAGCTAGAGAGAATTTATGATTTAGAAATTACTTTTCCTGCAATAATGTCTGCAATCCAACTTTCACAAAGGTATATTCAAAACAGAAAACTTCCTGATAGCGCTGTAAGTACTATGGAAACAGCATGTGCCGCAGCTCAATCAAACAACGAGAATAAAATAACTTCAAGCCATATTTCTCAGACAATTTCCAACATCACAAGTATTCCTGTAGGGGAAACGACAAAGGAGGAATCAGATAGACTTCTTAAACTGGAAGAAAGGATAAAAGAAAAAGTAATTGGACAGGATGAAGCAGTTCATGAAGTCGTTGAAGTACTAAAGAGGGCAAGGGCAGATGTAAGAGATCCAAATAAACCAATTGGTACATTCCTGTTTCTTGGACCAACCGGAGTGGGAAAGACATATCTCGCAAAAACATTAAATGAGGAATACTTTGGTAACAAAGAGGATATCATCCGACTTGATATGTCAGAGTTTAAGGGTAAAAACAGTGTAGAAAGACTACTTGGAACTTCCGAGAATAAAGGTGCTACTACTTTTCTTGATAAAGTAAGAAGAAATCCATATAGTGTCATATTACTTGATGAGATAGAAAAAGCCCACCCAGAAATACTGGATTTATTCCTTCAGGTACTTGATGAGGGAAGAATGACAGACTCATCGGGTGAAACAGTCGATTTAAATAATGCGATAATAATATGTACAAGCAATATTGGCAGTAAGTATTTACTAGAGACACTTCGAAAATCCGAACTGACATTTGAAAGTGCTAAACAAAAAGTACTTGAAGATCTAAAGGAAAGCTTAAAGGTAGAGTTCATCAATAGATTTGACCACATAGTTGTATTCTCTCCCCACGATAAAAAAAGACTAGCCGATATTACCGATTTATTGCTAAAAGAGTTAAAAGAAAGACTAGCTGAAAAAGGAATAACACTAGAGTGGGACAAATCAACCACCCAAATTGTTGCAGAAAAATCTCACGATCCTGGAATGGGAGCAAGACCACTCAGGAGATATATCCAAGAAAAAATTGAAGGAGTTATTGCAACAAAACTCCTAAACAAAGAACTCAAATCTGGAGATAAGTTTAAGATCTCAAAAGAAACACTACAATAGCTGGGTTGACTAGTACCTGTTCCATGCTATAATTCGTGCCGTTATGGGAGCATTACCAAAAAGAAAAATATCAAAAGCAAGAAGAGATAGAAGGAGAGGAGCCGATAAACTAAAGGCACCCGTCCTTTCTACGTGTCCAAAGTGTGGCGCAAAGAAATTATCACATTTTAGGTGCCCAAACTGTGGACACTATGGTAAACTTGATTCGTCTACCCCAGCAATCTCCACAAAACGGAACAAGAAGCAGGGTTCGACGAAACAAGAGGCAGTTAAACAGAAGGCGAAAAAAGCTCCTGCAAAAACTGTTAGCCGAAAGAAAGCAAAAAATAAATAGTTCTAACATATGAAAACACGAAACGATCCTAGACACCTATCAAGAATTGTTGCTTTACAAAAGTTGTTTTCCATTCACTTCGATAAAGATGTAGACAATAAAAAAATTGCCGAACCAAAAATTGAAGAGATTGCTCAAATCGGCGAAATAAAAAAATTTGACAAAGAACTCGCAAACAAAATCATTGAAGGTGTAACAGAAACAATAGAAAGTCTTGACAAAAAAGTTCAAGAGTATGCACCTCAATGGCCAATCGATCAGATACAAACAGTAGATCTTGAAATACTGAGAATTGCACTTTGGGAAGGATTTGAGGGAAAAGTCACCCCACCCAAAGTAGCCATTGACGAGGCCATTGAAATTGCAAAAGAGTTTGGAGGGGACTCAAGCAGTAAGTTCGTCAATGGGGTACTCGGTTCAATTTATGAAGAAATAAAGAAAAATGAAAAAAACAGCTAATCTAGCATCAAAGTTAAAAATAAAGTTTAACAATCTTCAACTTCTAGACAAGGCACTAACTCACAGATCGTACCTAAACGAGAACAGGAAAGTAAAAGAACATAATGAAAGACTGGAATTTCTTGGAGATGCCGTTTTGGAACTTTTAGTCACACAATATTTATTCGACCGCTGTCCAAATAGAGCAGAAGGGGAATTGACAAGCTTTAGATCAGCCTCCGTTAAAACAGATACTTTGGCAGACATATCAAGGAAGCTCGACTTTGGAAAATACCTAATGATGAGCAGAGGAGAGGAAAGAACCGGTGGAAGAGATAAAGATTATTTACTAGCAAATACTTTCGAGGCAGTCCTAGGTGCAATTTATCTAGACCGAGGTTTCGATACATGTAAAAAGTTCCTCCAAAAAGTGCTTTTTCCCAAAGTTGATATCATTATTAAAAACAGATTGGACATTGATCCTAAAACCCAGCTTCAGGAAATCGTGCAAGAAAAATATAAAGAAACACCATCATATAAGGTAACAAAGCAAACTGGATTAGATCATGAAAAACTTTTCATAATAGGAGTATACGTTGGAAAAAAGGAATATGGAAAAGGAAAAGGACCCAGCAAGCAAAAAGCAGAGGAAGAGGCAGCAAAAGAAGCACTAAAAAAGCTTAAGAAAACTTGAAGAGATTAATTCATTTTGATAGAATCGCTCGGAATGGTAAAAATAAGATTAACAAGAACTGGGAGAAAACATCAGCCGCACTACCGTATTGTAGCTGTAGACTCTCGATCAAAAAGGGATGGGTCATACATTGAAAAAATCGGGTATTATAATCCAAGGACCACTCCCCCTACAGTCGATCTTGATAAAGATATATTGAAAAAATGGATGGAAAACGGTGCCCAACTAACTGATACTGTTTACGACCTACTCGTAAGGGAAAAAATAATCACCAAAAAAGACAAGCTGAGAGAAAAGAGAATAAAGCTTATGATAGAACAGTCTAAAGCAGATAAGGAAAAGAAAACTGTTGAAGAGGTACAACCCGAACCTACTGTAACCAAGAATGAGAGTCTAACCCCCAAAGGGTCTGACCCTGAACAGAAAACTAAAGAAAAAACGGATAAAAAGGAAAAACCAGCTGAAGATAAAGAAAGTAAGAAAATTTCAGAAAAACCGTCAAAAAAACAGAAAAAGAACGAGGCAAAAGACAAAACTTCGACAAAGGAGGAGGGACAGACCCCCGAAACCAAATGAAAGATTTACTGGAATATGTACTAAAGCAAATCGTAAACAAACCTAAATCAATCAAGGTAGAAGAACAGATTGATCCTGATGATCCCACCTTTGTTAAATTATTAATTACTGCCGACGAAGAGGATAGAGGGTTAATAATTGGAAAAGGTGGAAGCAACATTTCGGCACTCAGAAACTTGGTAAGCATCAAAGCGGTACAGAAAAACCAAAAGGTCAGACTTGAAATAGTTGACTAGTCCAAAGTTTCACCATAACTTGCCCGTTCTTCAATCTCTGTCATAAGCTCAGCGTCAATTACTGACGACACAGAATCCATAATGGATACTGTGTCAATTTTTCCCATTGTATAGGCATCCACAACAAGATCTACTGACCAAACAGGCTCCTCCTCAGTACCAACCGCTAACTTACTTTCATTGTCCAAAGATACACTCCTAATTGCAAGTATTGTCGGACTCTTGGTTCTTAAGTCAGAAAGAAAATCTGAAATGTCATTAAACTCTCCCCTGTATGAAAATGGACCCGAAATCACCTCTACAAAGCCGGGTATATCAGCAGTCCCAACCAGAGTACTAGAAAACTGTACACTTTGAGTCTCAAGACTATTATCGCTGGCCATTGCCTCTACATCACCTGCAAGTTCAGCAACTTTTAAATCATCTTTAATGACAGAGGTAGCAATTTGTAGAGCAGAATTTACTTCAGTCAAACTTAAAGACTGAAGAGCCTCTATCTTTTGGTCATTTCTATCAATTTGAGTATTTATCAATCTTATCTCATCCAGACAATCAAGGGCATCAGTGGCAGCAGGTAATAATACAAAAACAGAAGGCAACCCCATTACTACTACTGCAATAATAGGTACCAGCCAACTCCCAAGTGACTGAGAAAGACTCTCCTTTCTAGCGGTCTTGCTTTTTATCACCTGGCTACTATCAATATTTCCTTTCTTACGCGCCATAGGCTCATCCGCCTTGGGCTGACTTTTGGAATCGGGCTGTGTCGCTGAAGAACCAGATTTCACCTGATTCAACTTATCCTGAACAGCCTTTTTCTCCTCATTTGTTTGTCCTACATTCCCACTAGATGAAACAGGACCCTCGTTTGGAGTATTAGATTTTGGGGCTTGTTTATTATCCTCCATATTTAAAGTGTAACTACCTGTTCTTTTACCATAAACCCGGAAAACACAAAGTTAACATCGCCAGTATCAGTTCTGCTTACCCTTTCCAAGCTAATGCTTTCAAAATATCCTTCTTCTCTGCTCATATCGTGCCAAAGTCTTGCTACATTTGTATAGGTAGTAGCGGTACCTCTGATTTCAAACTTCATGTCATTATCAAGGTATAAAGTTCTTACATTCGACAGACCCTCTGTGACTTCAAGAAGATATTCCAAAACTCTATCTGCGTTAAAATCTTGATCAACAACTGCTTGATATGCAGATAATTTGTTATCTAATGTTTTTTTCTGAATTTCCTCCAACTTATGTCGTTCTATTTCGTTTTCTGTTTCCGCAAGTCTTTGCTGACCTTGATTAAGTCTTAGTTTGACCCAAAGGTTAAAACCAAGTACTGACACCGTTACAAATATCACAAGTGCAATAAATAACACACCTGAAACACTTCTTTTTCCTTTTCTTTCCACATATTCCACCTCTTCCTCAGTAGGAGGCGGGATGAGGTTTATCGACTGCACTTTTTTCTCGGGAGACTTTCCATCCTTGAACGGACCTTCTACTTCCTTTTTCGACTTTTTATTTTTAGTAAACAATGCCATTTGTTAATGTTATTAAAAACCCAATTATGCACATTCCGAACCCCTGTCAGTGACAGGGCAGATAGAGTCCCGGAAATCTAACGAACAAACTTATTTAACAGATCTACTGATCTTTCAAAGACAGTCCTACAGCAACCGTGTATGCAGCCTTACCTTTTGACAAAGCATTTTCATGCTTTTTAGACATCTTGATATTATCAAAAGGGTCTCCCAACTCTACACTTGCAGAAAATTCCTTCGCTAGATAAACCACAAGACCAGGAAGTAATGCACCATCACCAATAAGTACCATATTTTTCGGGGGCGCAAACATTGTTCTCGTTTTATAAAACTCAATTCCCCTTCTTACCTCTGCAACAATTGAATCCATAACAGGCTTAATAGTATTAAGAATTTTACCTTCCAGTTGATCCTGTATAAGACCATAGTTTCTCTTATATTCCTCTGCTTGATTGTGTTCAAATGAAAACTCCGTAGCGATAGCCCTTGTAAGAGCATCCGATCCTACAGAAATACTTTGTGAAAATATTAAGTTACCTGTATTCATCACACTCATTACAGTACTCTGAGACCCAAAATCCAAGATAATTGCATCTCGAATTGCACTGGACTTGTAGATTGCCCTTCCTGCTGCAATTGCTTCAGTCTCAAGTGCCAGTGCTTCTAGTTTTGCAAGTTGCATAATATTCATATACAAGTCAATTAACTTCTTCGGAGCTGCCACTAACAGCACACGATATACATCTGTTTTTTCATTTACTCCTTTACCAAGTATTATCGAGCTCATAACAACCTCATTCAGTGGAATAGGGACTACTTGTTTTGCCTGCCAATGAATAGCATCATCAAGTTCTTCCTCTTTTATACCAGGAAACTCCATAAACCTCGTAAATATTGATGACTCGGGGAGTGCAGCAACAACTTGACTCGTACGAAATCTGCCTTCATCCCAAAGAGACTTTAGTATATCTGCAAGTTTTTGTTGATGACTTGGGTCTTCACTATTTACAACACCAATAGGTGTAGTCTGATCAGCAAAGGACACAAGCTCTGGAGATGAGTCAATATTTCTCAAATGGACAGCTTTTACAGTGTAATTTCCAAAATCTATACCAACATGATCGGGCAGTGCCATATAGCTAAAATAAGCAAGTTAATACTGAATTTTATGATAATTGATTGACCCAGAACTGTCAATCTAGTAATACCTTATTACAGAATTTGTGAAGCTACTAACATGTATTTCTATCCCCGCAAGGCGGGGGTAGAATCTATCTGTTTGAACTATCATGATGTACTCTAACAGATAGACTCTACCACACCGCAACGCGGTGGGTAGAGATACACATAAGTAAGGATAGACTCCCCGACAATCGGGGAGATACA
>CAYZTC010000006.1:14907-61298 GCA_964481345.1 uncultured Candidatus Saccharibacteria bacterium
GACTCTTTTACAATACCACACTCAAACTGATGAAACAGCCTATGCTCTAAAATACCATCTATTGAAAGATGCAACGGTGTGTAGTTTATCAACTCAGCAGGCAACTCCCTGTTTGCAATAAGCGGTAATGACCTTAAGAAACTGGTTGACCCACCAAATACCATACCATTTATTTCAATTCTTTCCTCTCCATCTGATTCTACTGTAAACTCTCCATCCACTATAAAAGAAGCATCAACCTGATCATAAGTATCCTTAACTACAACAGCAGGCTCTACAGATCTATCTACAGTGCTTCCTGCCTCATCTCCTCCTAGTATCGTGATGTCACTATCTGAAATAAATAGACAATGAGACCCATCCCCACTTGTAAAATTGGGATTAATATTAAGAGTACCCTCTGCAATAAATATTGTCTTATCTCCACCAGAACATTCACTTCCTGCGAGTATCTCTTCAGTCTGACCTTCAGCACCAGATAGATTAATCATATATATACCCTTTGAGTTATCTAATGCACCTACAACACTTGTACCTGTTTCAAACGCACAAGTATCTCCAGATCCCTCATCCTCAGCACATTCTGAAGCAACTGCTATCCTTCTTAATTGCCCATACCAACCATACGCATTGTTATCTCTGTATTGTGCACTAATCCACCTTTTTAGACTCGCTACACCTGGTGAAAAATCAAACACCTGCTGACGTCCTCCACCTCCAAGCCAGTATTCACTCATATACGTTCCAGTCCCAATAGGATATTCTGCAAGTATCTTGTTGCTGAATCCTTCATATCCATACACATCTCCCCCCATAGTCCTTATCCATGGAAGCTTGTCATCTTCCCATGTAATACCCATGGCCTCTGCACTCATCACATTTCCAACTCTGTCTATTACATAGTCTATATATACTCCAGTTACTTGTTCCTCATTGTCTTTTGTTATTTTGTAAGTATCTGAGTATTCTGACGGGATAGTAGCAGTCAAATCTACATCACCCAGCACAAATGTTTCCCCATCTGGCCAGAACATGTATTTAACTCCATCCAAATAGTAAATGCCAGAATCATATGCCTCTATCTCACTAATGTTGACTACCCAACATGCCTCAAGTGACGTAAGTGACCCACATTCATCTAGGCTAAAATCATGTATTACATCTGGTGGAGTAAAGTCGACATGTGTCTCTCCAAACTTCTGGAAGTATTTACCATCGCTGTTTATTGCACCAGGAGAGGTATCATTTGCTCCCATGCTATCTTCTGCATACCACATGTTTGAGTATACTCCTTCCCATGCATCTGTCATTCCAGTAGATCCATCTTTATCACCCTTAAAGGTAACATTGAAATCTACTGTCACATCAGTATCTCCATAGGTAACAGAGGTCCCTGACGAATTTAATACCACATCATATACACCTTCATCGTAGTCCAGATCTTCTCCAAGTGTATATACTCCTGACTCTTCGATAGCCTCAAAGCTCTCCCTTACTGTATCTCCTGTCATTACATAAAATGATGGAGGATTTCCTCCATAGTCCATTGAGAAAACTATGTATGTTTCCCAATCTTTATAGCTTGATGTTTCTGGAGTAGAGGAGAGTAGAATACCTATATCTTCTATATTACTTACTCCATCTCCATCAGTAATTATTGCAGAGTAGGTGGTAGGGTTATTATCATCTGGGTTTATCTCAAGACCCTCTATTTCAAGATCTTCCTCAGTACCCATCCACCTGTCTGTATCAGATGAACTTATTACTGGAGGATTATCTACCTTAATCTCTATACTAAGTTCATTCTCTGAAGATAAAACACCATCATCACATCTATTTAATGTACCCGCAGCATACACTGCAGTATGAGTAAGACCAGAAGTTAAATTAACTTCCACCCATGGATCTTTCATCCAACCCGATACAGACCCATCAAATGACAATTGATATCTAATCCCTCTACTATTGCTACCAGTAGGTATATCCACCGGATCGGCTACCAAAAATACATACTTATCTTCGGCCTGCGGCAATACCTTTGTAATATCATCAAGATCATAACAAGTACCAGGATCATCAGGATCAAACTCCTCATTATAGGTATAACAAATATCTGCCGATGCCGGTGCCTCTGGTGCAATATTTGTCTCAGGATCATAGCAAGTATCTGTACATGTCTTCGTCTGACCACACCCCATATCACATGAACCTGATTCTGTATGTGCACAATACGATCCAGTATCTTGTAAAGTACGATCCCCAGAACATGAAACAACACAGTCACAATCAGTAGGAGTACAATCAGAACAGCAAGCATAGTTAGCACATGTATAACACTTATAACACCTCCAATAATAGGTCTGACACACTCGTCGATATCCAACACATGTAGAACAATGAAAATTAAAATTATACCCACAATTACAGGAATAAATATATCTCTCCCACCAACATGCAGTATTAGAACACGTAAATATCCCAATACAACTACACTCACCACATGCCCCATAAGGACAGTAGAATCTACAAACATGAGACCCTGGAGGGCAACACGCTGCATATGATTTAGCGCTACCAACCATATAAATACCTACTAAAAGAGAAAACACTATCAGTACTAATTTTAATAATTTCAATCTCATTCTAATCATCCAAGACTTCAAGTAATATTAAATCAAACAAAAGTCTAGAAGTTATATCTACACTCCCATACATAACATCCCCGGATTCTTCAAACAATGCAAATGGTAAATCCGAATTTTTACAATAATTAGAGAACACATTAGATACTGACATCTTATCATCCATAAAAAGATCCTTACTCCTTACAGGATCTATACTACTACCCTCTATTCTGGACTCAAATATAAATATGTCCATAAGAAGAGCATCATGGCTGTTTTCATAAAGGGAATTCCCAAAGACATCCCTAGAAATAAAATTAAGAACCTCATCAATCAGATCATCTTCTACTATTGCTTTGCCTTTTAGATAAGAAAGGGTAGAGATAAGTTGCGCAGCACCCTCAGTATCATATGCCTCATTCTCCTCATAATTTTTCATCATAATATATATAGCCGAACCAAGAGATCTAAACCCAATTTCTCTTAAACAACTTGATTTTTCCTCATCATCTCTATTTACAGCCATAATAAAGTAGTCCAACGAAACATCCCCTAGGTTATAATCCATAGATACTGAATTCCCAATATTCAATCCTTCTAACACATTACGATCATTATCCACAAATGACCTTAATGCCAATTCTAAATCATCTACACTTAGAACTTCTTCATTACAGCCATTTTCAACATCTAAAGAGACATAATTATCGAAACATATCTGATTGAAAGTATCAACTATTTCAGTTGAAAACAGTTCAGAATATTTCAATGGGTAGCATACAGAAAAAATATTTTGACTCTGATATACCGTATCATCACTTTCATTTTCTTCAATAGATTCTTCAATGTAGTCAACCTCCTCTAGATCAACCTCCTCCGGTTCAGGATCCTCAAGTAATCCGTTATCTCCTAAGTATTCATCTATTTCCTGACCGTATTCATCTAAAAATTCTTGCATGACTTCATCTCGATCTTCATGCCAATCAGGATCACTCTCGTCAAATTCTATATTCTGTTCAGAGAGATATTCCATAAAGCGATGATCTATATACTCTATTGCTTCCTCACCATAACGGGGTTTTCCTTTTAAATCTCCAACAATTGACTCGGACTCCTCATAGTTATCCATTAACGAAAAAGGAGCAGTAATTTCAAAATATCTATCCATAATAGGTGTAGACAACGTGTTATCTAATCCCAGATATTCCTCAGAAAGAATAGTCGCATATATCATATTTATAAACCTTGATGGAGAAAATGGAAGATAAGTATACTTCAGTTCTTCATTTTCATAATTAATGTTAGAATTACCGTATACACTTACTGGATCTTCGACAACCTGATTGTCCTCAAAATAATTTTCCTCTACATACTCTAAATATTTCCTTGCTACAGATTTCAAGTCATTCTGTTCACAAATTCCATATCTATTTGGAGATGTTACTCTAGTACTAATAATAAACAATTCGTCTTTAAGAAAGAATGCACCGAACGCTATTAGTAAAATCACTAACAAAAATACAAAAAACCTCCAGTATTTAATAAACCACTTTTTCATTTTTAAAATATATATTTTATCTCTTTCACTCCTCTATCACTTACTTCGTTCGTTCCAGAGTCGTTTCAGAATCGCTCCAGAGTCAAGCGCTTACTTTTTTAATACTTCTTTAATTTCCTCGACTATTTTCTCAGCCCATGAACCACGAGGAGTTCAGGGCTACCAGAAGTAGTCTTTTTTTCTCAAAGTTCTATTTTTCCAAAACTGACTTAAATTTCTTCGACTATTTTTTCCAGATCTAACTCGGTGCAGATCCCGCTTCAGGCTCATCAACACTTGTAAACACTCAATGTAAAACAATTCTAATTCAAAACACCTATTTCCTTCTCCATTGCGGGATGGAACAGGTTTTACAAATTCAACGAGCTACTTGTTCAATACTGCCTTTACCTCATCTACTATTTTTTCTGGGCCAAGTTCCACTTTCATCAGGTATCCATTAGCTCCTCGGGCAAAGGCTTCTTTGATGACACGCTCGCTTGATAGGTTCGTGAGCACCACGATCGGTGCCTTTCCATATTTTCCTGGATCTTCCCTTATGTACTTCATGACATCCAATCCGTCTATTCCTGGCATCATGAGGTCCAAAAATATTAGGTCAACTATATCTTTATTTTCAGCAAGCAAATCCAATCCCTTATACCCATCTCCTGCTTTCATCACCTCAAACCCTCCATCTTTTATTATCTCAGCGTATGAATCAAGCAGAGCTCCTTCATCCTCTATTATAAGTATTACCTGTTTATTTTGCTTCACTCGTCTTCTGTTAACTTATTAGTTTCTAATTACTTCTAGAGGAGACTCTATCGTCGCCATGAACCCTACATGGTTCATGGCATTCTCCAGAGATCCTAAAAAGTCGGTTCCTTATCTATAGAGCCACTTGCATCAAACAATGCATAGTCAAATACTGAAGGTACAAATTCCCTCAGCACCACCTGTGCAACTGATTCCCTATATATATCCCCAATATAACAATATGCCTTCAAGGCACCAACCTGAAAATACTCATCAGCAAGTCCATCCACAGCAAGCAAAGCATCTCCATATAAAGCCTTTATCCTTATCACATTCGGTTCACCCACAGCTCCAAGAGTAGTTGTACATGTGTTACCCTCAGCACCAAGATCACTTACTGTACCAATAGGTGGAATATTCCAATCCTCAGGATCCCCATATGTGAGAGCTATGTCTTCCACAATATCACCATCTTTCATATACCTAATTATGAGATAGCTGGCACTACCTGTCCAAGAAATTGTAATGTTTGTACTGGAATCCCTGTTTACACCAGCCTCAGTCCTTAAATCAAATTCTACAACTTCATCTTTACCAAGAAAAAATGAGCTTACTTGATCTTCCCTTCTTGCAAAAACCTTCCATTCATCACATTCCTGAAGAGATGAATCCACGTAGTCATTCCAGAAATTGTCATCGATAGGGCACACATCACCAGACCCAGTATAGGTAGCACAACCTTGCACATCATCTGACCATAGGTCATCCCAAAAATCTGGGTCCATTGCAATCTCAACAAATGAATCTACCTGAGCTGCGGCTTTTGCAGAACTTCTTTCCTCTGACGCAATTCGAACATCCTGTATTGCACGATAGGCAACTGCCGTGGATACTACAGCCGCAATCACCAGTAACACTAGTACAACAACTAACGTCTGTCCTTTTTGATTTTTGAGATTTGGACAGTTCATACTCTGGTTAGGATACTTAAATTTTAATGCCACGTCAATATTCTACAGAGTACAAGTCAACCGGCATTTCTGGAGTGTAGCAACAGAATCTCCAATCAAATTTCGTAGGAGACTCTATCGCAGGCTCCAGAGTGTGCATCCCATTAGAGAATTTGTGTTCCGCACTGTGGCGGAACACAAATTCCCTCAATCGCATACCCTGGAGTCCCGCTACATTATTAGCAGGTAAATAGTTCAAAAGTGTCAATTAGTAGAAAACCAATTAAAAAGGTCAGACTAAGATTACAGTTAAAAATGCAGTGGGACGATAGGATCTATCCGTTGGAATACGTCATGATAGATCAAATAGATAGATTCTGCCATTACGGTTAAATATACAGTGCAATTTAATTCGGTTTATTCCTGTACTAAAGCTATACAGACATTAGTGGCCAGAAATACCGATGATTTTGCCCCTCCGAAATAAAGTGAAACTAGACCTCTTTACCCTTCGTGACGATTGTCACTGTCCTCAGCATATCATTCACAAGTGGCTCTGCGGCCTCAAGCCTCGTAATAGAATCACACAAAATCCTGATAATAATCTCATGAGTACCCGACTCATAATCATGGGAAAGATCTACTTCAAAACTCTCCACGTCCAACTCCCCAGAATTTGTCAAAAACACTTCCGATATCTCATCTCCCTCAGTCCAAAACGCTTTCAACACACCAATTTCTTCTTCATTCTTATCCATGTAGAAAACAACAATCTGATCAGAACCAAGAACAGACATTCTTATTGCATCACCAGAAACCTCTCCTGTACATTCCCAAACATCAGGAATTTCATTATACTGTGCAATGCACAAAGAGTTTGGCTCAGAACTCTTTGCATTTCTTTCTATAACTTCAAACCCAAATTCAACTAGCTGTCTTAGTCTAATACTTGTATCCGATCTTGCGGAGGATCTTAGAATTGCAATTAGGACAATATTAATAATAAGCATCATCATTCCCATAATAAATATGGTCATAATAAGCTCTATGAGGGTATAACCGTCTTCACTTTTCTGTTGCTCACTTGACTGCAATAAATCCTTCAACATAATCAGTATTTAAATTATCATCAGCTGTAGGATCAATTCTTCCTACCTCAATCTTCACTTTCAGAACTTTATCATTCGTTGCATGTGCCTGAATTATTTCTACCTTTCGATAAAAAAACTCATCTCCTTCATCTAGATCTAGTTTTTCACACTCACTTGATTGACCAGTACAATCTACTTCCCCTAACGATGAAAGTAAAACCAAATCATTTTCATCTAACTTAAAGCAATATGGATTACTATGTGGAATATCTTTCATACCTCCATGGCCATCCATACCACCATTATCACCACCTTCTTCATAAATAATATATCCTTCATTTTTTGCATTAATCGCTCGAACCTTCTCCAAACCATTAAGTGCATACTGAACCATTGCTTCTTCAACCTCTTGATTCTTGGTCTCCCTTACAATTGCTGCCGTCACAGAAATAAACGCAACACAAGCCATCCCTGCCACAACAATTGTAACTAAACTCTCCACGAATGACGCTCCCTTTTCATCACTAATAAATCTCTTGTTCATATTTCATTATGATATACCAATATTAAATTGCTCGTTCTGAGCCTGTCGAAGAATACAAAGGAGGCACCCTGTTCATTATTTATTTTTTTCAGTAATTTCATATCGGCTTTAGTTACATATTAAACATTAAAGACCACCAGAACATACCGCATATTCTAGTTTACTTGCATCTCAGAGACCCGCACTGCGGGTCGTGGAGTCTATCCATCGGAATTCGTCATGACACAATTCAATAGATAGATTCTGCCCTGCCTATGGCAGACCAGAAATACCGTTTAAAAGAACACTACTCAAAAATTTCAATGACACCATTACACACATCAGTCTCTGGAACCTCTCCATCATATGAAGTAACATTTAGTTCTCCATTTTCAGTGATTTCAACCTCATATGATCTAGAACCAACGTTATAAATTAACCTAATTGACTGATCAATATCAAGTTCGTTTCCATTACAATCATATATATGCATCTCTCCAGTAGGGGACTCAAAGAAAATGAACCTAACTAGGTTGTTTGGAGAAATTCTAAAATATAAACCTTCTGCAAGAGGAGTTAGATAGCTATATCCAGGCACAGATGTAAGCTGACTTGAACCTGGTTCTTTGCAGTCACCGTAATAGTATGAGGGAGAACCATATACAGTAACACTCAAATATCTATCTTCAAAATCTTCATACGAAGAAGTATCTGAGCACCACTTAAATATCCGATATGCCGGCTCGTTTCCATACAAACTCGCTAAATCAATACCCACGCCTTTTATAAAGTTCTCACTACTTTCCCTTTTTACTAGCATGGATGACCTTTTCGCATACATAATATCTGATCTGAGATTCTCCGCAGACTGCTTCAAAATCATTGTAGTCCTCAGTCCCATATATCCACTAGCAGATAGCCCCATCAATACTGCAGTGACAGTCATAGCAACAAGCATCTCTACTAAAGTGAAAGCACTACTTTTGGAATGGACGGTTTTGCGCATAATCTGTTAATAAGTATACCATCTGATAACTATTAGGAAAAATCAAGTTACATGTTCATTTAGGGAGTACCGTGGTACCAGGTCTCGTTGTTTGCATCCCAGGTCACTGGGCCTGAGCCGCAATCGACGGGATCTGAAACTCCTTCACAGTCAATTTCTGAATTTGTTTGTGGCCAGTTACCACTTAATGTTCCAAGTCCAGTGCCTTTACATGAGTACAGTCTATCTCCCCCAAACTGTTCCTGACACACACATATCATATATACAATATTCCTGACATTAGTCCTATAGTAAACAACTGTGGCAGATGGGGCTCCCCATGCTCCTTGCATATATGGTTCCAAATCCCCAGTAATTACAGCATCAAATGATTGAGAACTGCTAGATGGAAAATACTTGTTATCATCATAAAAAGCAATAAGTGCTCGATCTATATTGTCAAGTGCGGAAATCCTTTCATTATTCCTTGCCTTTAAATTTGCATAAGTAATTCCAGCAATTGTAATACCGACAAGTATAGCGATTATAGCCATTACTATAAGCAACTCCACTAATGTGAATGCTTTATTATTTGAGAAGCCAGAAAAAATAGAATCTAATGGATTTTTATGTCTTGCAGCAGTTTTCCTCATCCCTTAAATGATATAGCAATCTCTTATTATGTCAATCAATTCTTCACCCCAAAGTAGGGCGCACCATGCCCCAATAGACATAAATGGAATATATGGAATCCTCATATTCTTTTCCTTGCACTTAATCATCAAGATCACACCCACAACTGCACCTGAAAATACTCCAATCCAACCAGAAAGTATGGTCCGAACAGGACCAAGAACTATGCCAATAAAAGGTGCATACTTAGCATCCCCCCAACCAAAGCCCTGCTTACCTTTTGACACACCAGGCATAAATCCTGACATAGACCAGACATTCATAAGCACAAAAAACACACTATACCCAACAGCAGCAAGAATTCTAGACCCAACAAAGGTTGTAAAATCCTTGCTTACAATCCCTACAATTACCATAAGTACAAATGAGATTCCAATAACAGGGAGTATCCATTTATTAGGAACTGTACCTTTCTCGATATCATGAATTGAGAAGAAGTAGGTTACTACCACAAAAAGCAAATAAGTTATTATCACAAAAGGGCTCGAACCAAAAGACTGATATACTCCCCAAAACATAAGTCCAAGTACAAGCTCAGTAAACACATGATAAAAGGGGATAGGCTTTTTACACTTGCTACATCTACCATTAAGATATATCCAGCTAAACACAGGAATAAGTTCCCACCAAACCAATGTTTTTTTACAGCTCTTACACCTCGATCTTTTTCTCTTAAGATTTTGCTCTACTGACTTTCCTCCCAAAACAATTACATTAATAAAACTAGCAAAAGCTGCACCAAGAAGAAAAAAGAAAATACTAAATATCAGTTCCATATTATTTAGTATACCATGAAGTAGAGCAAGCTCACTTCATGGAAAGCCAAGAATTAAATGTACTTCTGGCCAATGCCAGAATCTATCCAAACTCACCTGTATTTCTGGTCCATGAGTTAAGAAAAGAATAGGAAAACGTTCCGAACTTAGTTCAACACTCCATTGGAATGTAACCATAAAACCAGAATCTATCCGACTAATTAAGTCATGATGTATTCCAACGGATAGACTCCACGCGACCGATCTTTGATCGGATCGCTCTGAGATACACTTTAATTTGTTTGGAACCCCGGCCTAGGGCAAAGGGGTCCAGAATGTGCAGTTAAAAGGGGCCAGAAACATCATTAAATCAAATACACACATACTATACACAATCTATGCGCAAATAAAACTAACACAACAAAAGAATACTATTTAAAAAACGGTGGTCTAATACTCAGAATCATTTCCGCAAAGTCCATCTTCGCAAGCAACGTCAGACGTCTCTGTAGGAAATCCATCCTGACCAATACCTGACCCAACACACTCATAAGAATCAGGTGCAGTACCAGTCTCCTCTTGACTCACACAAAACATGTAGTAAACCGCATTAGTTACGTCGTTTGCAAGATAGTAGAACTTTGTACCTGCTGGTGTCTCCCAACTACCCTCAAGGTATGGATACAAGTCACCATCAGATGCAACCATCCCTTCAACCGTTGATGCACTACCAGGATACTCCCTATTGTCGGAATAATAAGATGAAACAGAACGATCGAGGTTTGTCATTGCAGACATTCTTGCGATATTTCTTGATCTTCTCATTGCATAACCCAATCCTGCAATAGTAATACCTACAAGTATGGCCACGATAGCCATAACGATAAGAAGCTCGACAAGGGTAAACCCATTATCATCTTTGTAAAATTTCATATTATTCATATTAATAAATTAAGAATTTCAAACTCTTCTTTTTCCAATTTATCATCATCCAACGACATTTGCAAGAGAGAACATTGGAAGATATACCGCTACTGCAATAAACCCAATTACACTTCCCATCACCACAAGCATTACAGGCTCCATCAAGCTTGCAAGATTTTCAGAAAGCCTATCTATTTCATCCTGATAGTATCCTGAAAGCTTCCCCAGCACTTCATCAAGTTTCCCTGTCTCTTCTCCAACACCAATCATATTACTCACTATCAAAGGAAATATCTCCTCTTTAGAAATCGGTACAGCTAAAGAAGTACCCTTTTTAACCTCAGCTGATGCATTTTTCACCGCATTCCTAAAGTGTAAATTGCTTAAAGAGTCAGCCGTTAGATCAAGAGCGTCCAAAAGATTCAGACCAGAGCTAATAAGCAAATGCATCGTGGATGAAAAAGTTGCAAGCTCAATCTTTTGTGACATAGGGCCAAAAATTGGAACCTTCAACTTCACATGATCCCAAACTGACTTACCCTGATAAGTAGATAGATAATATCTAACACCAATTACTAACATTGCAATCAAAATAAGGACTATCCACCAAAACCTTCTTGCAAAATTACTCAATCCGACAAGTATTTGAGTAATTTTTGGCAAATCACCACCGAATTCTGCAAAAACATCTTCAACTGCTGGAATCATAAAGACTATCACAACAACTAGCACAGCAACAATGATTACTCCAATCACAGCAGGATATATCATTGCACCCTTAAGTTTAGCCTTAAAATCTCTATCACTTTCAAGCTCGTCAGCTATCCTCAACAGAATCTCCTCAAGCTTACCACTACTTTCGCCAGCTTTAATAAGATTAAGAGTAATGTCATCAAATATACCCTCATGTTTTCTAAATGACTCTGCAAGGCTTGTCCCTCCCTCTATATCTTGCAGTACTTGTTCTACTACCTCTTTAAACTTCGGGTTTTGGGTTTGATTAGCGAGAATCTGAAGTCCTTGGGTCAAAGGCAGTCCTGCAGAAACCATAGTGGCAAGCTGTCTCATGAAAACCACCTTTTCATCAAGAGGGACACCACCAATATTAATCTGCTTAAGCGACTCAAAAAGTTCTATCTTTTCATCAACTTTAATTACTACAAGATCTTTTTCCTGAAGCTCTTTTACTACCTGACCCCTTGTAGCAGCTTCTACTTCTCCCTCCTTTTTTTGCCCTTCCTTTGTTCTAGCTGAATATTTAAAAATCGGCATTTTTTTATCTTAATAATCTTATTACTTCTTCTGGATCGATAGCATATTCCTCTGCCTGTTCTACCGATATGAGTCCTTCTCTCACCATTTGGACTAGCGAGTTTTCCATTGAAGTCATACCCACATCCAAGCTTGTCCTTATAACATTATTGATCTGATATATTTTTTCCTCTCTAATTAAATTTCTCACTGCAGGAGTAGAAAGCAGAATCTCACATGCAGGCCTTCTTCCACCTGTCCTTATAGGAATAAGTCTTTGAGATACAACTCCCTCAATAATTGTTGCAAGCTGAGATCTTACCTGTCTTTGCTGATTATCTGGAAATACATCGATTATTCTATCAATCGTCTGAGATGAGCTGTTTGTATGTAAAGTAGCAAAAACTAAATGTCCCGTCTCTGCCAAGGTAATAGCTGAAGAAATGGTTTCATAATCCCTCATTTCCCCCACAAGCACAACATCAGGGTCTTCCCTCATTGCACTTCTTAGAGCGATTTCCCAAGAATGAGTGTCCTCATGCATCTCTCTCTGGCTAATTAATGCTTTGGCCTTAGGATAGACATACTCAATCGGATCTTCAATAGTAATGATATGCTTTTCGTAATTTTTATTAATCTCCTGAAGCATGGAAGCAAGAGTTGTAGTTTTCCCATGTCCAGTGGGACCAGTAATAAGGATAAACCCCTGATTTAACTTTGTAAATCTTCTCAAAATCTTAGGAAGATTTAATTCCTCAAGAGTCTTGATTCTTGATGGAATAAGTCTAAATGCTGCCGCAAGTCTACCTTTTTCGTGATATACATTCACCCTAAACCTCGCTACATCCTCAAGTTCATATGCTACATCAACCTCTCGGTTCACTTCTAAAAGGTCCCTTTTACTTTCCGCAAGAGTAGGGAATATGAGCTTTTCAGCCATCTCAGAGGTTACAAGCTCATTTCCAATATGCACCAACTTTCCGTCCACCCGAAGAACAGGTGGATACCCAACAGTAATATGAAGATCCGATGCATTTCTTTCCTTTGCAAGTTCAAGCAACTTCCTAATATCTTTAGGATATGTTTCCGATTTCACCTTAGAGGCCTGCTGTACCTCCTGTTCAAACTGTTCTATAGCTTCTTTTTGATCAACTTTAGGTACAACATTTTGAGGACTCACACTGACTCCAGCATTTTCACTTTTGGGAACCTGAACTTTTTCAGATTTTGTTACTGTTTGCTCCTTACTCTTTTTAATATTTGATCCCTTCGGCGTAGTTGTAGGCGAAGCCGAGTTTTCAACTTGACTCTTTATTTGTTGTTTCTTTTTTACAGGCTCAGAAGAATATTTACTCTGAACTTTCTGAACTTGTTCTTTGGGCTGTTCCGGGATTACCTGACCAGAATACTTATTAACTTCTTCAACTGCAATTTGTTCCTTCCACTTAGCTAACTTCTCTGCCAATGCATCCAAAGAAGCCTGTTCATTCACATTATTGTTACCCTGGCCTTGAGGTTGAACTGTCGTTTGAGAAGCCTGTCCCTGAGACGGATCTTTACTTGGCAGATTTTGATTTACTTGATCATCGGGCATTACACTTATTCTATCACATTTGAACTTATATTCTGGAGCCTTCCGCCTCTGGCGGAGGCGATAGAATCTATCCGTTAAAATACCTCATGACGCATTTCAACAGTTAGACTCCACGCCCCGCAATGCGGGGCTCTGAGATTCATATTACTCAGAGCCTCCCACCTCAACTCTTCGTAACCCGCACCCTATGTGACGCGGAGCGAAGACGGTTAGTCTTTACTCACCCTGAGTACCTCTTCAATTGTCGATATTCCATCCAGAGCTTTAAGATAACCATCTTGAATCATTGTTATCATACCGTTTTTTACAGCTTCCTCATTTATCTCATCTGAGGACTTATTTTCCATGATCATTCTCCCAATTTTTTCAGTCACCTTTAATGTTTCAAATATTCCAATCCTTCCAGAATATCCTGTTCCCTCACACTTATCACATCCTTTCCCTTTATACAAATAAACATCATGCTGACCGTTTCCTTTGTCAATAGGACATTTCATATCGAGTTTTTCATAACCCAAGTTCATTACACTATCTACAGGTACTCTTGAGGCACACCTATTTTTTAAGTAGGCCACAAGATCAAAATCACTTATTGTGCTCAACCTATCTTTGACATTTTTTACCACTTCCGGAGGAGCAATATATGCTTCTTTACAATGAGTACATATTCTTCTTGGAAGCCTTTGTGCAACTACTGTATGTAATACAGAGACCAAAAGATAAGGCTCAACGTTCATATCCAAAAGACGCGGAAGTGCTGAAGCAGCACTATTTGTATGAAGAGTGGCCATAACAAGATGACCAGTCAACGCTGCTTGAACGGCAAGAGATGCAGTCTCTTTATCTCTTACTTCTCCAACCATTATTATGTCAGGGTCCTGACGAAGTACAGACCTAAGGCCAGTTGCAAATGTAAGTCCAGCATCAGGATTTATTTGAATCTGATTTATTCCCTCTATTCTGATCTCTACTGGATCCTCAAGAGTAATAATATTCACGCCAGGTTTGTTCACTTTACCTAGTGCACCAGCCAAAGTCCTCGTCTTACCTGATCCAGTTGGACCAGTCACCAATATAATTCCATTCGAAATAGTTATTGCTTCAAGAAATATTTTATATCCAGTACCCCTTAAGCCAGTATCCTCAAGTATCGGAGCAGTTTCAAGCCTTTCCAGTAAACGAAGTACAACCTTTTCCCCATATATTGTAGGCATTGTAGAAACACGTACATCAAACTTTTTATCACCAACATTCAAAGGAAGTCTTCCATCCTGTGGAAGTCTTTTTTCATCAATCTTAAGATTGGACATTATCTTCACTCTTGCAATCACAGACGATAGGATGGTCTTTGGAAGTTTCAATTTCTCAGTCATGACACCATGAATCCTATATCTGACCCTTACCCTGCCCTCAAGAGCCTCGATATGAATATCGGAAGCACCAGATTTTGCACCGTATTGAAATATAGAGTTCACAATTCTTGCTACGGGAGCACTTTCAATAGAGGCCAGATCATCAATCAAGGTGGTACTTTCGGGTATTTCAGTAACAGGCTTTTCTACATGCTCAAGGGCCTTACTTACTTCAGTAGCCATTGCCTCACCCAAACGTTTATCAATAACCAGCCTTATTTGAGAGGGAGGGGAGATGTATATCTCAGCCCGTTTATTACCCAATGACTTCTCAATAACCCGAATTGCAGGTACATCAAAAGGGTCCACCATCGCAATTTTTACCTTACCTTCACTCACAGCAAAAGGTATCGCATTATGAGCCTTTTGAAGATTTGAGTCTACTAGGATCAATATTTCGTTCGTAATTTCTGTTTCATTAAGATCGACATATGGAATATTAAAAGCCTTAGATTTTGCTTTTGTCACCTCAAGTTCATTTGCATACCCCAATTCCTGAATGACCTGTTCAGAAGTCTTTTTGGTCTGATTTACTTGAAGCTCAACTTGGTCATTCTGATCCTGTGTAATTACTTTGTTTTTGAGAAGAATTTCTAAAACTGACTTTGCCATGTGGACAGACTTTTTGGACAGTAAATTAAACTAGTAAGATGATATTATAGTAGAGATAGTCGGTCAAGGCTAAACGTCGGGGACAGACCCCACTGGGGTCTGTCCCCTCAGCTCATCCAACATATTTAAATCGGGGTATTTTTTTGCCATCAACTTCCACCTCTTCAAAAAACGACTTTACAGGTCTCCCCCAAAGTTTAGAGACTTCGTTTTCATACAGGGCCTCATAAACAACTAGATCCTCCAAAGTCTCACTATGTTTCCCAACTCCGAGAACTTTGTACATTCCACCCTTATAATGTTTGTATTTACCTGGTTTTACTTCCATGTCTCTAGTATACCAGATGCGGGGTCTGTCCCCATTCATGGTAAAATCCAGTAAATGACAACATTGATCATCCATCCAAATATTGACATCCAAAGAAAAGAGGCACTTGAACTGATAAAAGGGTACCTGAACATCTCAGGTGAGTTTGAAAGTATTTTTGATATTCAACATCCAGATCTTCATATAATAGATGGTACTGACGCTAGTTCGATAGGAATCGACCAGGTCAAGGAATTGCTGCACCAGCTTCAGTTTCAGCCATACCAATCAGAAAGACAAGTAGGTGTAATCTTGTATTCAGACGTCATAACCCCCGAGGCACAAAATTCACTTCTTAAATCACTTGAAGAGCCTGGTGATAAAACAGAATTTATCTTGACGGTAAGTCACGAGAAAAATATTTTACCGACGATCCTCTCACGAACGTATATTATTCACGTTGATAAAATACTTAATCAAAAGTTTAGGTTTGACGAGTTTGATCTGAACAAATTTATACAACTAGATATACCGGAAAAATTCATTCAAATAGATGACCTCAACGATAAGGAAAAGTCTAGCCCTGGCATTGTCAAAAACTTCCTAAACCAACTCACACAATATTACAGAAACAAACTAATAACATCAGTTAAAAAGAAGCAAAATAATAAAATATACAAGCTTAGTACTGACCTAAAAGAAATTTCAAAAGCACAAAATTACATCTCAAAAAACACCAACAAAAAGCTCACTCTCGAAAATTTGATTCTCCAACTTGAACATCGTATAATCTGAACTTATGCCAAAATTTATGGTATACTGTATATGTAATTATCCTTATGGCAAAACGAAAAACAGTAAAAACAGAAGTTTACGACGCATCAAAAATCCAGATTCTCAAAGGACTTGAAGCAGTTAGAAAAAGGCCTGCTATGTTCATCGGCTCTACCGATTCAAAGGGTCTGCACCACATAGCATACGAAGCAATTGATAACTCAATAGACGAGGCTATAGTTGGATATTGTAAGAACATATATCTATCTGTAAACGAGGACGAGTCTATCACCATTAGAGATGATGGGAGAGGCATTCCAGTTGAAACTCATCCTGCCACTGGAAAATCAACTGTCGAAACAGTACTTACTAATCTCCATTCTGGTGGAAAATTTGAAAAAGGAGCCTACAAAGTTTCAGGTGGTCTTCATGGAGTAGGAGTAAAGTGCACAAACGCACTTTCAGAATGGATGGAGACAGAGGTATACAAGGGTGGAAAAATTTATCATCAAAGATACGAAAAAGGAAAGGCTGTAACTAAGTTGAAGGCCATAGGGAAAACTAAAGTAAAAACTGGAACTCAACATACATTTAAAGCTGACCCAACAATATTTACTGATACAACATTCAATTTTGACACACTAGTAAGAAGGTGTAGACAGCAAGCATTCTTAACCGCCGGTGTAAAGTTTGTTCTTGAGGATAAAAGAAGAAGGAAGATTAAAAGGCATGTTCTTTACTTTGAAGGTGGAATTAAGTCTTATGTACAATCCATAAACTTCTCAAAGAACACTTTATCTAATGTTTTCTACACAAATAAAACTGAGGATGACATAGTGGTAGAAGTTGCACTTCAATACAACGATTCAATCAAAGACAATATCCTGGCATTCACAAATAATATCCAAAACACGGAGGGAGGCACTCATTTAACCGGCTTTAAGATGGCTCTAACAAAAGCACTTAATAACTACATCTCTTCATCCGTAAATGGCAAGTCTAATGGAAACTCAAAGGATAAGGTAATAGCACTTTCTGGGGATGACGTTAGAGAAGGGCTTATAGCTATCATTTCAATCAAGGTAACTGAACCTCAGTTTGAAGGTCAGACCAAAATGAAGCTAAATAACCCTGAAGTCCAAGGTGCAGTAATGAAAGTGGTAAGAGAAAATCTAGAACAATATCTTGCAGAAAATCCAGATGATGGAAGAAAAATTATCGACAAAGCTACACTTGCATATACAGCAAGAAATGCTGCAAAGGCAGCAAGAGATGCAGTCATAAGAAAGGGAGTACTCGACAGTGCAACTCTTCCTGGAAAACTTGCTGACTGCTCCTCAAGAGATCCAAAAGAAAGTGAAATATACATTGTAGAGGGAGACAGTGCTGGCGGATCAGCAAAACAAGGGAGGGATAGGCATACTCAGGCAATACTTCCACTTCGGGGTAAGCCAATAAATAGTGAAAAGTACAGAGTCGACAGGGTACTAAAAAACGATAAACTTCAGGAAATGGTCATTGCCCTTGGATGCGGAATAGGTGAATCCTCAGATCTCAGTAAACTCAGGTACCACAAAGTCATACTAATGAATGATGCTGATGTAGATGGAGCACACATCACAACGTTGGTACTGACATTCCTATATAGACACATGCCAGAACTCATAGAAGATGGATATGTCTACGTTGCACAATCCCCATTATTTAGAGCAAAGGTTGGAAAGGAAAAATTTTATCTTATTGATGAAGAAGAAAAAGAAAAATTCATACAGAACAGAATAAACGAAGGGAAAAATGTACCTGAAATATCAAGGTTTAAGGGTCTTGGAGAAATGAATCCAGAGGAGTTATGGGAAACTACAATGAACCCACAAACAAGAGTGCTAAAGAGAATCAGCATTGAGGATACAGAAGAGGCAGATAGAGTATTTGATATGCTTATGGGAACAGAGGTCCCCCCAAGGAGAAGATTCATTCTGTCTCACGCAAAAGCCGCAAACCTGGATGTTTAGTCCGGAGCGCAAAATCCGAGCCTGCTTGCCCCGTCTAGTCGCAGACTAGCGGGAACCCAGTTATCCACATTTGCGCCCCACCACAAATTTCCATATAATCAGTTTAGACTATTTAATCTTTTAATAAATAACTATGGGCGGAGAAATTCCAACAAATCTATCAGATATTGGTCATGTTGGAAATGAGAAGAAAGAAGGAGATATTTTTGCCGACCCAAGTATTCTTGATGAGTTCGGAACTCCAACACTTTTCACTATAAGAAACGGAAAGATAGTTCCTCTCAGTGATTTTGCTAATACATTGTTACCGAAAGAATCTAACAGTGTTGATCCCAATGATCATAGCCTTTCTAATGAGAGTACCATTCCGATACCAGAAGGAGAAAAATAATCCAAGCAACCCCATTTTCTCTCGGACTGTTTATCCCGCTTCGCGGTGGTCCCCATGAAATCCCGCACCCCATTTTCCGTTATACTCATTGTTCATAACTTGTTAAAATCAAATCATGTGTGGAATATTTGGAGTAACATTCAGCAGTGATAAAGATAATCTTGGAAAAATCTTGGCTGATGCGGCAGAAAGGTTAAGTTATAGAGGGTACGATACGGCAGGGATCGCGACTATCCACAATCAAAAGATCACCCTTCGAAAAGATGCAGGTGCAATAGATAAGATAAGGGATAAGTACAAGTTCGACGAGCTTAAAGGTAACAAAGGTATTTCCCAACTTCGATGGGCTACGTTTGGTAGACCAAGCAAGAAAAATGCACAGCCACATTTTGACTCGGATAAAACACTGGTGGGTGCACATAACGGAAACATTCTAAACACCCCCACATTAAACAGAGAGTTTAAGGCCGAAGGGATGGTTATTCGCAGTGAAAACGACGGAGAGGTATGTGTTCACTCTGTAGAAAGATACTACAAAAAAGGCAAAAGCATGCTTGACTCTATCAGAAGTTCTATGGGGGATATGGAAGGTGACTACGCCTATACAATAACAGATCCAAAAGATGAAGATATATGGGTAGTGAAGAAAGGGTCAAGTCTATCTTTGGGAATTGGAAAAGACTTTACTGCATTTTCATCAGATCTACCTTCACTACTTCCACTAACTAAAACAATACTAAGGATTAATGACAGAGAAATTGCAAAACTCTCACCCAACAGTATTGAAATTTTTGATTCAAACACTGGAAAGAAGATAGACAGAAAACCATACATTTTCAAAGGTAGCAAGCAAACCGCCCAAAAAGGGAAGTACCCACACTTTTTCATAAAAGAGATAAATGAGCAAAAAGAAAAAGCGATAGAAATTGTCAACTATTACAAGAATTCCAGTGAGTTGAACAAACTTAAGAAGATGTGGGATAAGGCAAAAACGACAATACTTGCCGGGTGTGGAACAAGTTTTAACGCATGTCATCTTGGAGCCTACTACCTAAACAAACATACCGATAAAAACGTCATTCCAATAATGGCATATGATGTAGAAGAGCTGTATATGAAAAATTTGGGTAAGGACTCTCTTGTATTTCTTGTCAGTCAAAGTGGAGAAACAAAAGATGTAGTGAATTTAATGAGGCATTGTCAAAAAAAAGACATCCCCACGGTGGGTGTTGTTAATGTTATAGGATCAACAATATCCAATGACTCTGACCTTCTTTTACCAATTCTTGCAGGATATGAGGTGAGTGTACCAGCCACAAAGACTTTCACAAACCAAATCGTTTTGTTCTTAATAATCTCACTTTTCCTTTCTGGAAAAAAGGTGAACAAAAAATCTTTATTTGAGGCAATTAATTTTGCATTTAAACCATCAGTTACAAACAAACTGAAAGAGGTTGCAAACATTCTAACTAAAAATAAGGAATTCTATTATCTTGGATATGGGCAGACTTTACCAATTGCATATGAGGGAGCATTAAAAATAAAAGAGGTCACATATCTACACTGCGAGGCATTAAATAGTGCAGAATTTAAACATGGTCCACTATCTTCTGTCCACTCGGGATATCCGGTCACATTCATTTCGAACAAAAAAGTCTCAAAGAAAATGCAGAACCAGGTGCACGAAGTAATCTGCAGGGAAGGAGATCCGGTAATACTCACTCCACCGGATAAAGATATGAAGCATCTAGCATTCAAATATATCGAGCTTCCAGATTTAGATGATGACTACTCAGCAATAGCTGCAAATACAGCACTCCAGCTAATTGCGTACTACACAAGTATAAAGATGAAGCTGGATCCTGACAGACCTAGGAATCTGAGTAAAACTATAACCGTAGACTAAAAATTTTTATTCGTTCAACGTCAAACTGTTTCAAACTATCTCTCGAGACTTACCACAGGCGTATTTCTCCGGTATCTTGTCCCGTCGAACCTCGCAACGCGGGAGTAGACGAATGACTTACTACAAGTATGTCTTCCAGTAGCCAGCCCCAGCGGAACCCGATCCCCAAACTCACACTATAAGTTGTCAGCATTTTGTTATATAATCCCTTACACAAGGCCACATGTGCACATGCCATGGACCCTTTCGTAAACTGACTAGTTTACAAGTACCTTAACAACAAGATACACATCTACATTCTAGTTCTTCAACTTGCCCACAATGAATTGTGAATAGGTTGGAGAATTAGAATAAAAATAAGAAAAGGAGAAAAAAGTGATAAGAAGTATATTGGTATTGCAAGACGGTGATTCTGAATTAAAAAAGATCACCAGGAAAATACTAGTCATCGTTGCCCCACATGGCTCTCACGCACATAATGTTGCAGAATTAATCAGCAAGGAAATTCGAAAAAGGGGAATGTGGAAACCTGATTTCTACCTACAATTTCCCAAAGATTTTACTCAAAGCACATTCAACTTATGCGATTATATGAAAGCAGAGGGAACAACAGTTCATTATCTCAACCCCAATGGAAAGGAATTTAAACGACTAGAGAAATAGGAGGAAGTAATGTCAGGAAATATTCCAATAAACGAATTGAGTAGACTAGCTCTCTCTTTCCAGAATGCCATCAGAAACCAAAAAGAAAAAAGGCAACGGGAAAGAGAAGAAAAAGAGAAAGAGAAAAGGGCAGAAGAAAAGCACAAAGGAAAATCCGCCTCTGGCGGAAAGGAGAAATAAAAAAACTAATTACCTGATAGGGTACCCTCCTAAAAGTTTTGGATGTGTATCTTGTCAAGTAATTCAAGACTGTTACTTGCTCAAATGTAAGTATATCCTCAAATATTATTTCTAATCAATTTCCAAACGAACTTGGTATATAAAAACATTATTATTAAACCGATTTCCCCTTTTGTTTCAATAAATCTTCTACATACCGTCTTGCCCCGCACTTAATATAGTGCGAGGTCTATCCGAAGAATGAAAAGGGGACAGACCACAATTTCCACTTGCCCTATAACTAGATACTTGAAACAACCACTTTTATTGCTAGCCAAAACATATCCTATGTTATATAATCCATCAGAAATACCCTATAAACAGTAAATTCAAACAAAAATCATGTGAGTGTCGAAGGATACAATCCAAAAGATATTGATGCAAAGGACCTAAATATTCCTACTAATCAGGAGGAATATCCTCCCAACAGCATAAATACAGATCAAAAAGATTTCGGAGCTGGAAGATATGTAATACCTGTATTTCACCTTGAGCCCTTTATTCAAAAGAATATTAGAAAAATCCCGTTTGTAGCTGCTAGACTACATCTGGACAACATACTACTTCATCATGAAACCACAGAAAAAGCAAAGGAAACAAATCAATCCATAAAAGGATCCTGGAATACTGATCTAGCAAATATTGTCGTAGAAGGAAATACAAGCGAAGAACGTGCAAGATATATCATTGATAGAGTCAATAACATTGAAGAGTCACGATTAAAAGAGGGTAAAAAGGGAATCGCTGTAGTTATAATTGCAAGATATAAACTCGAAGACGATGAAACAATAATGCAAGTTAAACAAGATCTTAAGGACAGAACAGGCCTGGAAGTAGCAACCTTTTCTACTAGGCAATACCGCAGCCATTACCATACCTTTGAATATCCAATATTTGAAAAGCTCAACACCAACAAATAACCCCTTGAAGTGGTCTGCCCTATAGTGTACAATTTAATTTATTCACGAGTGCTTTTAATAAAGCATCAACGAGAACTCACAAAAGTTCTCTGCACTTTAACAAGATACGCATCAAGATTTCTTGGGCAGAGAGTCCTTTCAAAGGGAGAGGATTACCTGCCCGAGAAATCTCGGAGTAAATGAAAAATATATGGAGAATAAAATGAAAAACGGTAAAAATGTAGTTATATTTCTGACACAAATGGGGGTCAGAGAAGTAAGACCTTGCCAGGAGCTAAGCCTAAATGAAAGACGGCGACTAGCTACGTCGGAAAATCTCAGGGAGGAGGCCCTAATGAGAATAGTTGGACTGTGCTACAATTCAATATTCACGTCCTCTTATCTCCCTCAACTAGATTTTGAAGCAATAAGAAATCGTGTTGAACGCGAAGGGCTTGATTTCATTGAGATCTCTTCTTTACGGCAGGACAATGTTAAGGAAGACACAATATCCTTGCTCCTCGCTGCCTTTCCCAACAAAGTCATAATGCCAACTGGTCGATGGATTCTGTGTAAAAACTCGAAGTATTACTACTTTCTCTTTGACAGGGAAAAAGATCACTATCTCGCCAATATTGGTGAGATCAGAAAGGAGCTAACTATGTAATTTTGTTAAAATGGGAAGAACTCCAACATCAACACTCCACGGATGCGTATCTTCCCTTTTTATCCTAGTTAAACCTCAAATTATCCTTTTTCAACAAACCAAACTCTCATTTAACACCATAAAACGATGTATATGCTGACACAACAACATTAATTGAGGTTGAACCTTACCTCTATGTTCCCATGAAAGCACCAATAGCACATCGTTAAGCAACTATTTACCCTATAGTTTATATGTGCTTAATTAATACTTTAGCACCGGCATTTCCGAAGATAGATCTGAGGTCAAACCTCAAGAATATCCCTTCACAACAGTCAAAACCCCAAGTTTAAAAATCCAAACAACAGAAATCTCTCAAAACACCGCTGTACCAGGCTTTTCGTCAGGTTAAACCTCGCCAATTTTTTAAATGAAAATTTCATTAACATCACTCCAGATCTGTCCTAAAAAACTTCCCCAAGAACTTTCTCTATCCACTCTCAACCTCAATTTAACACTATCAAATCAGCACTAAAACCCTCGACAGAAGGGCAAAATTGAGATATCATTTATAGGTCAGTTTTACTAGTTAAACTTGCAACTTATGGCTAAAGAAAAAGCAAAAAGCGGTGTCGATGAAGGGAAAAAGGGTAGAGTAGTTTTCCGTCCAATCGTAGAAGAAATGAAGTCGAATTATATCGATTACTCTATGAGTGTAATCGTATCCCGCGCACTTCCTGATGTAAGAGATGGACTCAAACCATCCCAAAGAAGAATACTTGTCGTTATGAACGACCTTGGACTTACACCATCCGCTCACTACAGAAAATCTGCAAAAATTGCAGGTGATACCACAGGTAATTACCATCCACACGGTTCGACAATTGTATATCCAACCATGGTCAAACTCGCTCAAGACTTTAGCATGAGATACCTGCTTGTAGACGGACAGGGTAATTTCGGCTCAATCGATGGAGACCCCCCAGCACAGATGAGGTATACAGAGGCAAGAATGGCCAAGATGACCCAGGAGATGCTGAAAAATCTTGATAAAGGCACAGTCTTATACACATCAAACTATGACGGAACAACACTTGAACCTACCGTACTTCCATCCGCATTCCCAAATATTCTTTGTAATGGGGCTGACGGAATTGCAGTAGGAATGGCAACAAAAATCCCCCCACACAACCTTGGAGAAATCATAGATGCACTTGTTACAATGATAGAGAAGAAAAACAAGTGGGAAGGGACAGCAATTTACAACAAACTAAGAATTGAAAGGGAAAAGAAAGAAAAGATACCACAAGTTTTAGAAGGAAAACCTCAGAACTATCTTGAATCATACACACATAAAGATGATCCAGACCTCGAGGAGAAAATAAACGAAATCAGAGAAAAGCTTAGCACTACTTCAAAAAATAACGAGGAAGAAGAACCTACTAAAGAAGGACCAGTCACACTATACCCACAATTTGAATCAGATATCACAATCGACAAACTCATCGAGATTATTCCAGGCCCGGACTTTCCTACAGGCGCACTTGCATACGACCAGCCAGAAATAAAAAACGCATATGCCACAGGTAGGGGAAGGATACTCACAAGAGCAAAAGCATCTATTGAGGAAGACAAAGGCGGCAAGTTCCAGATTATCATCACCGAAATTCCTTATCAGGTAAACAAGGCACACATGATTGAAAAAATAGCTCAACTTGTAAAGAACAAAAGAGTTGAAGGAATTTCAGACATTAGAGATGAGTCAAACAGAGACGGAATTAGGGTAGTTATTGACTTAAAGAAAACATCACAGCCCAAGACTGTATTAAACAAACTATACAAATATACCGAACTACAGAAATCGTTCAATGCAAATATGATTGCACTAGTGGATGGACAGCCGCAAACTCTCACCCTAAAGAGAATACTGGAACTCTTCATTTCTCACAGACTAGAAGTAAATATTAGAAAGCTTGAATACGAACTTTCACAAAACAAATATAGAGCACATATACTTGAGGGACTAAAGAAAGCACTTGACTATCTGGATGAGGTGATATCAACCATCAGGAAATCGAAAACACAGGAAGAAGCAAAAGAAAACCTTATCAAGAAATTTAAGTTTACGGACGTGCAAGCTCAGGCGATCCTCGATATGCAGCTCAGAAGACTTGCCGCACTAGAAAGACAGAAAATCCTAGACGAATACAAGGATATAAAAAAGAGAGTAAAAGAAATTGAAGAAATACTAACTGAACCAAATAAGGTTCTACAAGTAATTAAAAAAGAACTTATTGAAATGAAAGAAAAATACTCAGACAAAAGAAGAACAAAAATCTACAAAGGAAAAGTAGATGAAATTGCAGAAGAAGACATGGTTGCGCAAGAGGAAACTTTCGTGACAGTAAGCAAGGCAGGTTATATAAAGAGAATGCCACCATCAACTTATAACACTCAAAGAAGAGGTGGAAAAGGAGTGACAGGTGCAAAGACAAAAGAAGGAGATTTCATCGAACACGTAATCACTTGCAACACGCACGATGATCTACTTTTCTTCACAAACAAAGGTAGAGTATTTGATGTCAAAGCATTCGAAATACCAGAGTTCGGTAGAACAGCCAAAGGAAGTCCTGCCATTAATTTAATCAACCTTGAACAAGACGAGCTGATAACTACACTCTTGATGAGAGGTAAGGATGGATTTGGCACAAGTACCGAAGCTAAAGAAGAAGATGAAGAAAAACAAAAAACAAAAAACAAAAATAACCATAAATACCTTTTTATGGCAACAAAGAAAGGCACTGTTAAAAAGACCAAAATTAAAGAATTTGAAAATATCAGATCAAACGGCCTTATCTCCATCAAACTGGAAAAGGATGATGAGCTTGGGTGGGTTGTACCAACCACAGGAAAAGATCAAATAATACTCGCAACTAAGTACGGGAGAAGTATAAGATTCCAAGAAAAGGATGTAAGAGATACAGGAAGAAATACAATGGGAGTAAGAGGAATCTCGTTTAAGAAAGCAGACGATGAAGTAGTAAGTATGCGAGTGATAGAAAGCAATAAAGATTTACTTCTTACAATAACAGAAAATGGAATGGGTAAAATGACCAAACTGAAAGAATACCCCACTCAGGGTAGGGCAGGACAGGGAGTATACACCTTCAGAGTTACGGGAAAGACTGGTAACGTAGTCGTCTCAAAAATTATTGAAGAAAAAGAAGAATCAGAAATTGTACTCATATCAAAAAATGGAGTTGTCATTAGATGCAGTACAAAAGAAATCCCTCAACTCGGAAGACAGACATCAGGTGTAAGAGTCATGAGAATGAGTAAAGGTGATGCAGTAGCCGCAATGGCCATCCTGTAACCCAGCTACATGGACTATTAAGGCAAGTTGAATTCTTATTTAATCCGACCATTTATACCTTCAAAGAAAAAGGATCAGTTGCGATGTAGCTGGATATTCATCAACGTTATCCACAAAAATATCCTGTAGTCCAGCTACATGACTATCATGGTAGACACTATTTTCATATTCAAATCGACCATCAAGTTTGAAATTAGAAAAATAGATGAGTTGCGATATAGCTGGACCACAGGTCCAGAGTTTACCCCGCCACATTGCAATTTATCCTGTTCAAAGATTTAAATTCAATAGTCAACACAACATTAAAAATAGTACTGTTGTGTTAGTCATGTGGCGTGGGCTACAATGTTCACATATGAAAATTCAGCTCCCGAAACTCAGAAGGAAACATTACATATCACTCTCACTCATCACAATTGGAATACTATTAATCACCGGAACCCTATACACAAACTCACTCTCATATAACCCAGTTTCCGCCCCACCAGAAATTAATGCATACTACATTTCTCAATATGAACCTGCAGTTACCCTTGAAGAAGTATATGCAGAGATCGAATCGAGAAGAGCGGAAGTTGCAGCAATTCAAAACTCTGCATATGTTTCTGGCACATCCAGCTGGTCTAACTACCCAGATGAGATTCTTGAAACAACAAGAAGCGGAAATGACCTTCTTGTACTTGTAAACAAAAAATATCAACTTCCGTTTACATATGAACCAGCTGATCTCGTAAATGTATCCACTTCGGGTATAAGAGTAACGAGGTCTGATTTGTACATCAGAAGTATTGTCGTGACTCACCTTTCAAGTTTAGTCAGTGATATTGAGGCTGAGGGGATAAACATTGCAGCACTATCAGTATATCGCAGCTACGGAGGACAGCAGGCCACATACAATTATTGGCTTTCATACAACGGAGGTAATGTCTCTACAACAGACACGATTTGCGCAAGAGCCGGACATAGCCAACATCAACTTGGCACAACTGTAGATTTCACAACATCAGAAATTGGAGATGGTCTAGGACAGCATTTCGGAGATACCGCTGCTGGAATATGGCTTGCTGAAAACTCTTGGGAATATGGCTTCGTGCTCGCATATCCTTCCGGCTATGAAAGTGTTACTGGATATTCATATGAACCATGGCATTTCAGATACATCGGAGTAGAAAATGCTTCCACCTGGAAGGCAAGCGGGCAGATACTGGAATCCTGGCTTAGGGATGTAAATGGAGTATAGTACGTCAAGGACTGTCCTTGACAAGGTCGTTTGACACGATAAGTATCATCTACCATTACTAAAACAACCATATTCATACGAACAAGAAAAAAATAGTGCCATGCAAAAAATCATTAATATTCCTGTAACTTCAACAAAACAATCGGGGACAGACCTTACCAAGGACAGTCCTTTATCCTAGCTGACCCAAAGATGACTGTACTGACCAATTTGGATTAGTTGACGTTGAGGAAAGTAATACATAGAATAAACCTGTATGGATAACGATACTGCCCAAAACCCTCAAGACTCTGGATTTTCACTGATGTATGGTGCTCCTATTAGTAAACCTAAAAGGGCCCAGGATTCCGCCAAAGACGGATCCGCCTCTGGCGGAGAACCAGAAGTAAAAGTGAAGCAAGATAAAATAAAGCTACCTTCTAAACCTCCAGATAAAGACACTCTTCCAGATAAAAAGGATAAAGAACCAACCATAAAAAGTTCAAATGTTCCACTAGAGCCTGTCTCAGAAACTCAAACAGAGGCCGGTCTGCCTCTAGCGGAAGTACTTCCAGAAGGAGTACCACCGACATCACCTTTTCCAACAGATGATAGCTCACAGACCCAACCTTCAGATACCACTCAAAGTCAGCCTTCAGATGATGCAAACCAGCCCCCGGCTCAAACACCTCCACCACCTGAACCATTAGTACAACCGTCAACACCACCCGATGATTCAATTTCAACAACACAATCTGTTACTCAAGATCAGCCAGAAGCTGATGTTCCTATGGCTCAACCACCAGTCCAACCTACAACACCTCCACCGGATGACACATCTTCAATATTATCTACAGACGATCAAATCCTAGATGACAAAACCGTTGAGCCACAATCTATCGAACAAGCTCTTGGAATCAATCAACTACCAGCAGTAGAGCCACCCACACCACCAGAACCACAATCAAAAAAGCCTGTACCATTACCTACAGATATTACAGAGGAACCAACCGAAACAACTTCGGTTCAGCCATCTGATGTAAGCTCATCCCTAACTAAGGACAGTCTATCTCCAACAGACAAAAGTTCGCCTCTGGCGGAAGAACCAAAGGTAGTAGAGATACCAGAAGGTCCAGAACTCGAAGAAATAGAAAAGTCACTTACACCAGAAGAAGTTGCAAAGATAGAGACACCACAAGAAAAAATAACGATAAAAGATAAATTATCATCTGCTCAGCCAGATGATCAGGAAACAGCACCTGTTCTGGGACCAACATACCAAGAAACCCCACCGCCTACCGAGGATATTCAAACAACTCCTCAAGAGGAAATACCTGTCCAACCAGTACCTATTCCGCAAGAACCTACAGACCAAATACAAGAAGTTCAAACAACTACTGAACTACCTTCTCAACAAGGTATTGAACAGCCCCAAACAGTTGAACAACCCATTCCTGAGCCACCAGAAGAAAAACAACCACTTTCGGAACAACCTGTTCAAACTGCAAAAACAACTCAACCTAAACCTCCTCCCCAAAAGCCCACAAAACCAGAAAAAAGCAAAAAAAAACTGAAAGGCTTAAACAAATCACTTAAATTTGCAACTGGAGTTGGTGTACTATTTCTTATTGTTTCTTTAGGACTTATTGCCACACCATCTCTTCCATACATTTGGTACAGACTTAGCAGTCAGGAGACCACAAAAGAGACAGAATCAATCACTGAACCAACTACAGGGGAAGACGAAAATTCGTTTGCAGGTATAATTGAAGATGCATCTGAAGGAGAGGAGTCCGAACTTCCAGAGTATGACCCGACACTTTCATATTTCAACACCCTTACAATTTCAGGAATTGGGGTAGATGGAGTAATTCACGAGAGTGAAGATCCACAATCATCCCTAGAAGATGGAATATGGAGAGTGTACGATTTCGGAACACCTGCGGACTCAAATACTACCATTCTGGCAGCACATAGATTTGGCTATATCACCTGGACAAACGAATTTAGAACACAAAACACATTTTATTATCTACCCAAAACAAAGGTCGGAGACAAAATCGAAATCGTATGGAGCCAAAGAAAATATGAATATGAAATTACAAAAGCAGAGGAGGGTACTGTGATAAAAGATTATGATGTAGATCTTATCATATATACCTGCAAGCTTTTCAACACCCCAGTAAGAATCTTCCGATACGCAAACAGGACAAACTAAGGCCTGCTTGTCCCGCAACGAAATGAACGCGGGAGCCCTATGTTCATGAAATTTTCGTAATGACTCGGTCTACAAAACCAAAGACCCTATAGTGTTGACGGAAAACGCCCAAAGTGGTAAAATCCTCCTATCTAACAATAAATACCATGAAAAAGATGAAGACACGAAACAAAGTAATAAAAATTACAGGAATAATGCTATTTATACTCTTATCCACAGCTGAACAGGCTATGGCCACAGGGACTTCTTACAGCCCATATAGTCCTTATGGAGAACACTTACCTGCAGATACAGGTATCCTTGGAATGGACTTCCTTTCAGTCCTTGGAATTGCCATTTATATCGGAGGGCTAGTATCGCTTATTTCGACTAAAACTGTTAAGGACAAAATCTCAAAAATCATCAACAAGTAACGATTGTGATAATCTTAGACAGAATGTTATCATCAAGTATGAGCATTTTAGATAAGGTGAAGAGAAATTTATGGATTCTTCCTCCCTTACTTATACTAATCTATATTTTTGCAATAAATTACTCCCCAGATACAGTAATCATGGGGCTAGACAATGCATCCCCATATTTTAGCCCACTAGACATTATTAAGAGAGTAGTGGATTCAAATTCGTTCATATATGGAGGAATTATCTTTATCTCACCACTATTTTGGATTATTCGAACTATAGGTGTATCCCCAAGCTTACTTTCCTTTCTGTACATTTACACATGCGTATCATTGGGAATACTCGGAATTATCCTAATTTCAAAAAGATTCAATAAAGATAAAAGGTTCCGCTATGTGTCATTCTTAGTATCTCTGACAAGCCTTGTAACTCTTTGGATTATCTCCCAACCTAATTTTCTATTTATTGCCGCATACGGATCTATCCCTTTAATCATATATTACTTATCTTCAATAATTGAGAAGAAAAATATATTTCCTCTTATGTTACTTACAATTCTCTTTCTCATTACATCTCTAAATTTAATAGCATTCTCACTATTCATAGTCCAAATTTTCATTATATCTTTAGCAATTTCTCATGACAGAAAGAAAACCATAATCCAATCGATAGTATGGACTTTAGTAACAGTAATATTTTGGATTACAACTTTACAAACAATAAACATTATAAACGGCTCCCAGCAAACAATATTTTCAAGTTTAGGAGAATACATCCACCAGGTAAAGGAGAACCCATATATGGAATATATCTCTGATGATCTAATCTCCTCCGAATCAAAAAACGAAATTATTGACAGCATGAGGTTTTCAACTGGATGGATGGAGATGCACGATATAAATAGTATCCCAATTTTCAGGTTTTATGATGAATACAAATCAACGATATTTACAATTATTGGCAGCATTCCATTTATTTTTTCCCTGCTAAGTATCTATAAAAAGCAAGAGAACAGGAGAGTCATATTATTAACAATAACATTGCTCGCTACAGTTTTCTTAACATCAAAATACACCGTACAACTTATTGATAACATATCACTGTTCCGAAATTCACTAAGATGGCTCACCAGCAAAATCTGGCCTATGTATCTAATTCCCATATCAGTCTTGTCTGAAATCGGTTTTTCAAATTTATTGCAAAAGAAAAGAGTAGGAATAAAAATTATACTTACAACAATTACTTTTCTACTAATCGCAGTCTATGGATTCCCTTTGTTTACTGGAACAGCATTTTCTGAATCCACAAAAGTGAAAATTCCAGACAAGTATTTCGAACTCGGAGATATCCTAGAAGACAACAACATCACTCTTTACCTTCCAAGTCCACAAAAACTATATTTTAGACAATATCAGTGGGGCTACTACGGATCTGACTTTTTATCCTATATTACTGACAAAAACACTGTTGACTCGGCAAATTTGTACGAATATCCATTGTTATATGAAAAATTAAAAGAGGAGGTAAATAATTGTAATTTTTCCAATGTTGATTTACTAATCTATGATAGAACAGTAGAAAATACCAGCAACTCATTACCGCAAACCACTCAATCATGTATTAACGAACACATGAATCTTATTGAATCAAATATGTATTTTAATGTATATGAAAAATAACAAAACTATAGTCATAATGGCCTGGAGAGATAGATGGAATCCATTGTATGGTGGATCAGAAAAATTTATCCAGAACATGGCTGAGGAATTGTCACAGAAAGGAATTAATACGATATTTCTTACTGCAAGATACAAAGGTTCCAAAAGACGAGAGATTATCAACAGCGTGAAATATATCCGACTTGGCAACAGATTTACTCTCTATCTATTAGTACCAATTTTCTATCTATTGAATCTAAAAAGGAAAACAGACCTTCTCATAGAAAACTTTAATGCAATACCATTCTTCATCCCTCTATATAATAATAATAACATTACAGTAATTCATCATATCCAGGTAGAGGAATGGAAGAAAATGTTTGGAAATTTTCTTGGAACGATACTTTCCAAGATCATGAATAAAATCCTCCTTGTCATCTACAGAAAACAAAAGATCATCACTGTCTCGAAGTCTTCAAAAGAAGAAATATTAAATCACGGCTTCAAACCAGAGGAATTAAATATTGTCTATAACGGAATAGACATTCCCATTAAAAAAGATACTTCAAAACCAAAGGATATCATCAACATTTGCTATATGGGTAGAGTTGTAAAACCAAAGAATATCGACAGAGCAATCAAACTAATTGATTACGCTGTAAAAGAGATGAAAATTATGAATATTAGGATGGAAGTAGGTGGGAATGGTCCCGAAGTAGAGTATCTAAGGAAACTCGTGAATCGTCTGAAGCTATCCGATTACGTAGAGGTCTTGGGATTAATATCCGACGAAGAGAAAGTGAGTCTACTTGAAAGGTCTCATCTATTTATTATGTTATCTCATAAGGAGGGGTGGGGGATCACAATAATAGAGGCCGCATCTCAAGCTACTCCAACCCTTGGATACAATGTCCAAGGCATAAATGACAGCCTTCATCCAGATACAGGTTATCTTATAGAACTTGACGACAACTTAGAAAAAACATTCCAAGACATTTTAACCCAAATACAAAATGACTCTAATGAATATCAATCTAAGAAACAAAAATGTCTTCTATGGGCAAAGAATTTTGAATGGAAAGCACAGAAAGAAAAGTTTTGGAATATTGTTCGAAAAGAGCTAAACCTATAAAACAAAACCTAGGAAAATCACGGATGTAACAAGAACAATATCTATTGCAAGCCACACCCACATCAGAATATCAAGTGGTGTAACTAATGAAAATTCCACATCGAACTCTCCAGTACTCAAATCTTCCTCCTTTGAAAATCCTACTTCTCCATCTTGAGACACAAGCACCTTCTGATCATAGGTAGGTACCGAAATTGAGGCAGGTCCATCACAATTGCCAGAAACATCTATCTTTGATACAAAACCTTCCAAGTATTCATAGCTACTGACTTCACAAGAAGAATCATCATTTTCAATCTTTACATAGCCACTCGTTGGAATATCTATAACATTTCTATTTACAGAGAAGTCTACTTTAAGTGTTTCCGCAGTACTATTAGGTAATATAAGTATCCCCCCTATACTATTAAATCCTAAACCATTCTTTAACGTAAGAACAGCACTTCCATCAAATACTTTTTCAGAATCAATCATCATCCACCTATAATTTTCAAAATTACTCTGAGTATCAATTTTATAAACAGAGCTATCAATTTCTAGCTGAAGGCTACCACCAAGATGATTTTTTAAAACAAGAGCATATATGTTACATTGATTTTTGCACTCAACATTCTCCGTAAATGTAACTGACGGCTGGCGATCTTCATCAATCAATGAAATGTCAGAGTAGATAACCTTACCTGATATATCAAAATTCCAAGCATTAATTCCATAGTTTCTGAAAACATTATGAATCTCTCCATTCACTCGATCATAAAATGATGCTCTTCCCCAATCCACACCTATACCATGATCTGTAACAAAATCATAAGGATAAATGGTGTACTTTTGCTTTTCCTCCTCACTCAAAAAATCCAGATAAAAGAATTCATTATCGGAGTATCTAAGTGTAGATAGCTCATCCTGGATAAGGCAATCTGAAAAATTTTCTGGAAAATTACAGAATAAAATATCTTGTTTTCCCTCTATATGTTCAACTATTGAAAACGAATCTGCTGAGATATACTGCTTTGAAGAAAGATCTAACCCGTACTCAAATGTCTTATTCAGATATAAAACATAATTATCGTTTTCTATGACCTTATCAAAATGTTCGTCATTGTCCAGATATTCTATGGAGGGAATAATAAACTCTTCATTTACGGTTTCCTCAGATAATTTTGTCGGATTAGCATTCTTTCTTATTACAAAATATTTGACTCCAAGATCAGACAAATACCCAGATACATCTCCCACATACTTTCTATTCTGAAACAGGTATTCAGAAAAGAGGGTTGTGTAACTTTTGCTTGCAGGTATTACTGAACCGTTAAAAACAGATGGCTTAGGAGAATTATAAGTAAGAAACTGGTAATCAACTACATCAGAAATCTCAAATCTATCTTCCATCCAAGGTATTGTATATGGCTCACTTGTAGGGTAGTAGTATACATAAAATAGGTCATTATCGTTTTCTAGATAATCAAAGACTTCAGTTATTGTATGGTCGATTTCGACTGGTTTAATGAATTTCCAAAAGGATATACCCACTGGAGCTATATAGATCAAATAGGGAATAAGAAGAGATGGAACTACAAACCATTTAATAAGCTTATCAATGTAATCCCGTTTCTTCACACTAGAAAGAACACCTATCATTCCAACAGAGAAAAACAGGAAACACCAGAATGCCCAAAAAACATGGAGCTTATTAACCTCCCTAAAAATCCACCCAAATCTCGAAAACATCAAGAAGGTTATAATCTCATTATGAAAGGGAATATCTGGCACAATAAAAAATACAGATACTAAAAGAAGAAAGATAATAGGTATCGAGTATTTTAGCTTAGATTTTATTAATCCATATATCGAAACCAGAGAGAACAGTACTAATCCAAATATCTGGATATTTGCTACGGAAGGAAATTCGGCACTAATGATCCCTAGATTTCCCTGGTTTACAAACCAATCGCTTTGTCCAAGCAGGAAATTTCTCAAGGATGTGCCTTGAGAAAGGAGTTCAACGACACTATCGTTTATCATATACCCAGGGCTCGGGATTTCAATCAGAATATACGGAAGTATCCAGTAAAGATTTGTAAGTACAGTTCCAATAAAAGAGAACCCGAGATTGGTCAAAAGAGCTTTAAAATTCTTCTCTCTTTTCTTTGACAGCAAAATATAAAATGTAAATATTACTGCAAATGTTATGAGTTCAAAGAGTATCTGATGTGGCGAGGTCAACCCCAGAAACATAGATAGAATAAAGAGTATCACAAGTTTTTTATTAAATTTTTCCTGAGTTAGTAATTTAATAAAGAGATAGGTATGGATAGGGTAGAAAACACTCATATAGAACATATGAAGCTGTGAAATTCTATACGTCCAGAAGGGAATAAACAAATAGATGACAGATAGAGCTATCCTCCAGAAAACAAATCCATTAAATTTTTTAGCTTTTTTTCTGGAAAACAGTTCTATCCATCTAGGAAGTAGGAAATAGAATACTGAATATGCACCCACAAACAACAAGGTAACTACAATTTTTATTACCCACTCATATGACAGTCCAAACAAAAATTGTAGAGGTTTAAAGATAAGATAGATTATCATAACAATAGGTATTCGGTTTTTCGTCCCGATATTTATCCCATCCCAGGGGGTAAACATATATAAGTACTGATCAAACGGGTCCCTGAAATCAAAAGCTCCACTTAAGTCCCAGAAAAATATATATCCAGGATGTCTTAGCACAGTAAAATAAAGAAGAAGTAGGATAGGTACAAGTCCACATGTCCAACCAATAAGTGATTTCTTTTCTATCTTCATAAACCTAATTATATCGTAAAAGGAAAATTTTGTTAGAAGGTAAAACTGGCGGGTGGGGATTTTAAAATTTAAATATATAATGGGAAAATCCCATAAATTTAAATCCCCGACCCGAGTTTTTGAGAAATGAGGTTTTGACCAATGCCAAATTATGGAGAAATCTCCACCCCAACTCTCAATTCATATCCGATTATTCAGCAAAAAAATCTTGCCTACTGAGGTCCACCCCGACGGTACAAGTGTGCACGTAAGTAATCAGAATTATAATCCCAATTACCAAATTCCGTTGCATCGCCTGCATATACAAAGTAGACCCGATCAATCTCCGCAGCACTCATCAGAGCTTCAAAAGCCTCTAATGGAAGATCTGGTCTCACGATCAGTGAGAGGGAACCTGGATCCTTTACAAGATCCAGAGAGTTCACATTGAACTCTTTTCCCCAATTTTCCAACGCAAGCGTTGGGAAATTAACCCATTCACGTTCCAAGTCCTGAGGATCGACGGAGAAGTTTTTCCCGTCTTTGTATTCAAAACCATAAATGGTGAACACAAAATCCTCATCAACTACAACAGCTGCGTCATCGTCTGCTGGCGCTTCTGTTGCAGGAACCAGAGTTTCTGCTATAGGATCAATTGCGAAGAACCGAAATCTATAGGTTCCCTCTGGAAGGCTACTATACATATGCCATAAGAGAGCCACGAACAGGAGTGGAACAAGAATCCACAACCAGTTGAATTTTCGGCGACTTTTGTCGTCATTTGCTGGTTTGTTAGCTACCTTGGATTCATCAGCAGCTTTTCGGCGCTGATATCCTGCTGCATTCTGCGCCTTTTGGAGACGGGTTTCTGCGTCAGCAGCATCTTTTGCTGCGTCTGTCAGCTCCTTATTCACCTTCTCCAGTACTTCCGCATCTTTCTTCTTTGCTGCGGCTTCATCCTTGAGGCGTTTCGCCTCTGCAGCCTTTTCCTTAGCTGACATTTTGCCAGCTTCTTCGTCCGGACGATCTTTCTTAAAAAGATTGCCTAACCGAGTCCCAAAAGTATCTTCCTTGTTTGCCATTTCAAACTCCTTTCGTTTCCAGGTTTATTAAGTCATTTCTGACCTCCTCTCTTTGAGAGGGAACATACCCATGACTAGGAATGTCTCCGGAAACTATTTTAGTACCCAACGACGGTATTCTGTTGTCGAGTCCGTAGAAAAGGCTAGATTAGCATTCTCAACGGACTCGACATTGTTATCGGATATGATTGTGCATAGCCAAGAGGTAATACCTTACAAGAAGACAGAACCCACTTAATAGCTACACAATATTTATAAAGAACATGATAATTATACTATTTTCTATGATTTATGTCAACACTATGGGTCGTGAAGCACGCTTGTCCCGCCGTGCCCCGCTGTGCGGTGGCTACGCGGGGTAGGCTTCATGACAAGCCAGATTTAGTTAATAACAGCTCTATAGCGTAGTTCTGGATTCTTACTTAGTAAATTTCTCGTAGATTTCAAAAGCAATCCAATCTCAAGAACCTTAAGTGTAATCAACTCTTTTGGTACATATTTCCACGCTTTTCTTACATTTAGCTTTGATCCATCCTTTGCCGACCATAGAGTAGAGACCTCAAGTACTTTCTTATTTAAATGTTTACAAATAAGAAGCATATTCAAATCTACAGTCCAAGTAACAGAGTAAATCTTGCCAGAGATTTCCTTTGCTAATTCATTAGTGAAAATCTTTAATCCACACTGAGTATCAGCATTATTCAAATCAAAAAATACTCTTGTGACAAGATTAAACAATTTTGTATAGATTTTTCTATAAAATGGAATTTCTCCGAAAATCCTTGACCTATTTAAATACCTGCTTGCAATCACAGAATCCACATCTGAGTTCTTAATCTTTCTAAACAGTTTCATTAACTCAGATGGAGAAGAGGCACCATCTGCATCCATAAAGGCTACATATTTACCAGAGGCTTTTCTAAAACCAACAGAAATTGCTCCCCCTTTTCCAGTAAACCTAGGAATATTAATAAACTTAATAAATGGAAATTTCCCTCGATACTGTTTAATAACCTCAATAGTACCATCTGTGGTATTGTTTACAACAATGAGGATCTCCTTTTTAACAGAATCTTTCCCAGCAAAGTATGAACCTAATCTTTCCAAGGTCCTACCGATTCTGTTTTCCTCATTGTAAGCTGGTATAACAACAGATAAATCCATCAATATAAGATAGATAAATTATTTAATGTAAACGTTGGGGCAGAAAGAATTAACGCAGTCAGTATTATACCACATTGTAACCCTATAGTGTACAGTGTGGGTATTTCTTGCATTGACACATATCCTCAGCGTAAAGTATTATGAATTAGTAACAAAACTGCTCACTTTCCAATGGGCGTTTATTTTTTGAGATATCATATTGATGACCGGAGAACCCGATTCAAAGCAAGGTCCAGTTACTACCGAACAACAAGATACGTCCATAAATGCTCGCGTCGGACAGGCACTACGTAAAGCAGATCAAAATAGAGGAAATATGAATAATGGTGGAGAGACAGCTTACACAGATAATCAAGGGAATAGAAAAGTAGTTCCAGGTGGCCAAGAGGAAGAAATTGCTAAAACGATAAAAGATGACAAAAGAGCACCAAAAGAAATCCAATCATCATCTACCGCATTCCAGCCTAGTGATAATATTAAGGCACCAAGTAATAACGAGCATGTTAAACCATTTCCTAAAAAACCACTAGAAGGAACTCAAGTAGCCGTTGAAGAAAAGAAACCCGATCCTGCTCCTAAGATAATAACTAAACCCAATGACAATCCGGAATATAACGAAGCTCTACATCAAGCAGCACTAGAACGTAATAGGAAATTAAATGAGGGAGTTCCTGCAACTAGCACTCTATCAGAAAAGGGGCGACAGGCACTTTCAAAACAGGAAGCCTCCCAAAAAGATAAAGAATCAGAAATACAACCCAAAGAAGGAATAGTCGAACACTCCAAAACTACTCCCAAAGAAACACCAGCACAAAGAATTGTAAGAAAAATGAAAGCCACTCATGAAGAAAACGCCAAATATATCAAACTTCAAGAAGCATCAAAGAATATTGATCAAGTATATATAGAAATATCTGGGAAAAAAGCAGAGGACCTTTCCCAACAAGTACAAAATATTCAAAACCAAATCGAGGCTATCAATACTAATCTAAGCAACATAAAACAGATAATAGTTGAAAACAGATCAAATATTTACATTGACCAATCTAGTCCAGAAAAGTCTCGACAACCTGAAAACTTAGATGAAGATCAGGAAACAGACCAAACACCAAAAGATGACCAAGATGAAGATAATAAACCACCAACTTCTCCAGAAGAAACTACTACCCCCGAAGAAAGGGATGCCAGAATATCTGCACTAGAAAAAGAAATTGAGGACATGAAAGAAAGGGAGAGGCAAAGAGAAGAAAAAGCAAAGACCAGAAATAGAAGACTTAAGGCTTTATTGATAGGAGTTGCAGTTGGGGTAGCAGCAGTAGTCGCTCTTCCTGCAACAGTGGCAATATCAATCGGTACTGTTGCACTTGGGGGTGCAACAGTCTCAGGGATAGGAACAAAATTACTTGGCAAATCAAGAGAAGAGGCAACTAAGGTAGTAAGCGGATTTAAACGAAGTCTTGAGAATGCACGAACGGACACTGACAAAAACTATTATTCAAACTTAATAAAAGAATGGGAAGAAAAGCAAAAAAGAAGAGACCAATGGTGGAGATTTTTTGATAGCGCTAAATGGTTTCTTGGTGGACTTGGTGCTACTTCCATGATAGGAGGACACATCAAACTCGCAGCAGAACAGGCAGCAATACAAGCGGCCGAACAGACAGCACAAGCCGCAAGAATCGCTAGGGCAGAAGTAGGAGTAGGGCAGCCAGCAGTAGAGGCGGTGCAAACTGGAACATCAAATATTCCTAATCTTACAAACCTTGATACAATAAATGTGAAAAATTATTTTAACTGGAATCTAGCAGATGGAAAGACTCAACTCCTTTTTGAATCAGGTGGAGGTGGACTACATGGTTCCGCCCACAAACAGCTATTTGAATTCTTGAGAAATTCAGGAAGGACTCTGACAAGTAGCGACCAGCAACCCTTTTTGAAAGCAATATTTGAAATGGTGAATAATAACCTACCTGTCGAACAAGCAGCTCAATTAATACCTTAAATAAATGGATAAAAGAAAAACACAGATAGAAAAACTGAAGAAAATTGGATTTACCCAAGAAAAGATCGACGAGGTAATAAAACTTATGGGACCAGATATTGAAGAAATTGTTTTTAACGATCTCATCGATAAATCTACAGATGAAGAGCTAAACGTCTTTAAAGACAAACTGGTAGCAGCAGGAAATGAAGAGGAATATAAGACTGTATTTAATGAAGTAGCACAAAAGGCATATGGTGAGAACTGGGAAAATAAAATGGACGAGTTGTGGGCAGAGGCACTTAACAATATTGCAAGCGACACATTGAAAATCAGAGACACCTATCAAAAATATATGGATGGCGATCCAGATACAGTTGCAAAAGTTAAAGAAATCGAAAACTCCCAGGAGCTAAAAGACGAGAGGGAAGATATGAAAAAAGATGGTTTCGACTTCCAGACAGAAGCTGCTAAATGAATTTATACAACAAAGTCATCCTGTAAGGATCCCATACTCACTCCAAGATAAAAATGTATTTCCCCACAAAGTGGGGAATCTATTCAAATGAATTACTATGACTGAATAAACCGGTCACTATTGGATCTCATTTCCGATAGATAAACTCTACGGCCTTCGGCCATAGAGATACAGTTAGATTAATTTAACACTAATCGCACACCCTGGAGCTTGCGCATGTCCCGCTTTGCGGGGATAGGGTCCACACTACGATACAGCGAAATCATTTTGTAACGGATGGTTTTTTCTGTGTGTCTCCTCTGCAAATTTATCAGATACATGAACATACCTAGTGGTAGTTTGTAAACTTTCATGTCCAAGGAGTATCTGTATTGCTACTGGACTTGCACCTTGCTCAGCCATATATGTAGCAAACCCATGCCTTAGACTATGGGCAGAAGTCGGCACCACAATCCCAAGCCGTCTTCTATACTCAGCTATTTTTTCCTGTAAATAATTCGTGGAAATTCTTACACCCACACTACCATTTCTTCCTCCACGATAAGGAATAAAAACGGCTCCTCTGCCCTGGAACCCCGCAGAGCGGGGGATAGAGCCCCGTTTGGATTTTTCAACTGCCCCTACTTCCTTACTGTCAACTTTCCCTTCTGTACCAGTCTTTTCAGACCCTTTAACATCTTCCCATGAAAACGACCTTACCTTCAAATACTCGTTTAAATACTTAGTAGCGCGAGACGTCAGATATACAAAACGCTCTTTTTTCCCTTTTCCCATAATGAAAATCTTACCCCTAGTATTTATCTGATCAAGATTTAAGTTAATAAGCTCCGATATTCTCATCCCAGTACTGAATAAGAGTTCCAACATCGCTCGGTTTCTTGCAGCAACTCTTGGATCCTTCTCAAACTTACTTGGAAACTCAATCAGCGAAATCAACTCATCTAATTCTGCAACCTGAGATTTTTTCCGTTCAGTTTTGATTAATTTTACTGCCTCTGGTGGAATTGGAACATCTTTATCAAAGTCGACCCTCCATTTCAAATAGGAGCGTAGGGAAGAGAGCATACGATTTACACTCCGACTTGAGAGTCCTTTCGACCGTCCACTACTCCTCACACCAAGTAGCTGTTCTGCCTTTAAATCCGCCATTTTTGAGGGGTCATCGAGGTATCCAAACTCCTCAAAATCCCTTTCATGCGTTCTAGACCCCTTAGAGCGTGTACCCTTAGTTTTTCCCTTTGTACCAACGTTTTTGTGTGTTTCAGCCTCCATAATTTCCTTCAACCGTTGTTCCAGTACCTCCTTGTCCCTTTTGTGTACTTTAAGATGGTCTCCAGCCTGCAGATGACCCTTATAATGAGTCAACGTAACCTTGTCCACCTCCTCGAACATCTTACCATGATGATCAATGAACCTTGCAAATATACTCAGGTCGCGATCGTAGTTATATAAGGTTTTTTTACTGTAATTATTATTTTTTAGATCGAGCAGATATGTCTCCTGCTCTGGCAATTTATAGTATTGTAATAACATTTTTCCTATCTCTAATATAACATATCAAAGACAAAATAGGGCATAATAGGCCCAAAAATATCCAAAACCCTGTTACAAAGCCACTTTTCATAATCAATCACTTTTTGTATCCAGGCCGTAACTAGAGGGTAAAAATGCCTTAAAAATAGGCTAAACCTTACTAATTATTTCGCAATTATTCAGAAATAAAGAACAAAATTGATTAAATTTATATATTAGAAAGAAAAGGTACTCCCCCTCACTTCCTCTATACGTAACTGAGTATAAGGGTGATTATACTCAATTATGTTATATCCCTATTTTACACCCTCTCTACAGATAGGGCAATCCCTCCAGTACTTGCCTCTAGACCGACTCAAACAAGTAGCCCAAGCATTAAAATAGTCTATTTCCTATCTACTACCCAGAAAAATGTTCAACTTAGTTATCCACAAATGTAACATCAATGTTATGAAAAATATTTAACCCTATACCCTATAGCTTTTTTGACAGAATATTCCCACTATGGGATACTATTTACTATCGGATTTACACCCTCCTTTTTTCTCACCCCCTTCCCCTACTTCGCCGGTCCCTATCAATAACTTTCAAAGTTCTTTTCAATATTATTCAATCAATAAATCACACACAACAAGTAAATATTTCTCAAAGGCAACCCCTAGAATCTCGCATTAGCGAGCTGATAGGGCCCCACTGGATTGAGAGGTTCAGCCCTTCTAATCTCACCTATCATTCAGGTATAATTTGGGGATATGAATATTTCGGATGTTCTTTCCAGAACAAACCTCAGCATTACTCTTAATCAGTTCCTAGATACTCTTCCAGAGATATACCCCACTATTGGAGATCTTCAAGAATACCAGGTGGTATTCGAGGGATACGAGAATGCGAATATTATTCTAACAACAACTAATGGTAAATACGTACTTAAAATATTCGCCTACGATATACCAAGAAATTTCATTGATGACTACGTAAAGGTTGTTAAACAGGCCTCAAACATTGGTGTTAATACACTAGAAATAGTTCCCGGTCAACAAGGTTATATTTCTAGCTACCAAAAGACTTACTTTATTATCACTAATTTCTTTGAGAGAACAAACTTTCAAAATAGCACTCCCACAATGGACGACATTTTATTTGTTACTGAGAGCATTTCAAAACTAAATACATTAAACCTCGAAATTAAAGGTATTTATGATCATTGGGGAAATAATAATCTCCTCAAAGAGTATTCAAAAACAAAAGTCAAGGACGGGGATATTTTAAGTTCAATCTCTCCATTAATTGATTTTCTTCAAAAGAAAGACCTATCAGACTTCTCGAAAGCATTAATACACGGAGACATGCAAAGAAAACATGTTCTGAAGAACAAAAGTAAATATTGCATATTGGACTTTGGATGTATGAGATACGACTTGAAGGTTTATGAGATATCTACTCTTCTAGCATGGTTTTGCTTATCAGATGATACCTGGTATAAGAAGGACAAGATATTTGAAAAGGTAATTTCTAAGTATATGGAGACTCACAGGTTAAGCGAAGAAGAAATAAAAATGATAAAGCCTCTGATTGCAGCTTCATACGCCTCCTATCTCCTACAATCTACCTACCTGATAGAGAATGGAGACAATAGCACTGAGACTCTAGGTTGGAATACTAGGGCAAGAGAAATGTACATGAAATGTATGGATTGGATAAATCTATAACATCCAAAAGGGACCACCGACTCCCCAGGTAGCTTGGAAAATTACAGCAAAGAGGATTACTACAAACAATGCCAAATACTCAAATATGACCCTAAAGGTAAGGTTTTTCCTTGCACTATGCATCACAACGCCACATCCAACGTATGCTGCAGTCATAGGGACAAGACTAACCATAAACGTATCCACTGGCCAAAGAAGGAGAGAAAACAAAAGACTTACAGCACCCCAGCCTATTGCAACTGAGTACCAAAACACAGTTCTTAAATTAATGGAAAAGTGAGACAAATGTGTGTAAGTAATTAATGAATAAATTACAAATAACGTAAGAAATATTATTAAAGGCGAAATACCTCCAGAAACGAATGAAAATGTTGAAAAATAAAACACGAATAATGCGACCACAAAAGATACTGTTTGAGCGACCTGTAGAAGCGGAATAGCCTTATACAATGACACATTTAGTACATTTGATGATAACAATACAACAATCAATACCACTGTAAATATTGCCAAGACTACAGAAAATAAAACTCCCTCAAATATTCTCTCAAAGCGTTGAAAAAAGATTAGCTCAAGCATTAAAACCGAACTAAAAACAAAAAGTGCAGGCTGAGGTAGTACAGTAAAATATGACTCCTTTTTAACTTTGAACTGAAAGCAAGGCAAGATGAATAGGTAATCAACAACAGAAAGTGAAAGTGCAAAAAGCAAGGTGTTCATAAAGTTCCATTCCCAAGTAGCCCAAAGCTTTAAAACAACAATTACTGCAGAATTTAATATCGCAAGTACAATAAGTCTCCTACGTTTTGGGGTATCTCTAACTAGGACCTTTGCTTCTCTTTGATCTTCTATCTCTTCAGCTCTTACAATCGGAATAACCTTTTCCTCCCGTCTTTGACGAGGCTTAGAAGGTTTAATCTTATATCTACTCTTTCTCTTAAACATATCTATAAATGTCATATTAGCTTTTCCTGCCCTGAAGACACTTTCTTTAATGACACACCTATATGCTTATATGCTTTAGGTGTGGCAACTCTACCACGGGAAGTCCTTTTAATAAAGCCTATTTGCATCAAAAATGGTTCATATACATCAGAGATAGTATCGACCTCCTCTGAAACTGCTGCAGCTATGGTTGTAAGCCCTACAGGACCTCCGTTAAACTGATTAATAATACTATCTAGTATTTTCCTATCCAAAACATCAAGTCCCATTTTATCAACCCCGAGGTCGTCAAGTGCAAGCTTTGCAAGTTTTGAATCTATCGGTTTATTACCATTTTTTACCTGAGAATAGTCTCTCACTCTTTTCAATAGCCGAATTGAGACTCTAGCGGTACCCCTGGATCTTTTGGCAATCTCATCTGCACCTTCCTTATCAATCTTCACATTCATCAGATCAGAGGCTCTCATCACTATTTTGGAAAGGCTTTTATTATCAAAATAATCAAGTCTTTGCATAAATCCAAACCTATCCCTAAGTGGAGAGCTTAACAGTCCAATCCTTGTTGTTGCACCTATAAGTGTAAACCTTGGTAGTTTAAGTCTAATTGACCTGGCAGATGGTCCTTTCCCAACGACAATATCAAGTTTATAATCTTCCATCGCAGGATATAAAATCTCCTCTATTCCCCTATTTAGTCTATGAACTTCATCAATAAAAAGTACGTCACCTGGTTTTAAATTTGTCAGTATTGCAGCTAAATCTCCCTGTCTTTCAATGGCAGGTCCGGAAGTAATGCGTATTTGTGCATCCATTTCATTTGCGATTACGTGCGCAAAAGTTGTCTTTCCAAGTCCAGGAGGTCCATAAAACAAAATATGATCCACAGAACCTTAATGGACCCATATAAAAGAGGCGTCGGTCACGATAATCGAACCAAACGCCTCTTTTTTTCGCTCGGTAAAAATTACCGATCAAGACAAGCAACTACTATGGAGCACCGCCGCCGTCACCAGCGTTGGCAGAGCTACTGATCAGAAAGGTGTCGTTTGCATCAGTGTCCTGGTCGTCATTTTGGTAGATGTTGTCATAAAACAGGTTATTGGAGTAACCGATCATACATCTGTTGGTCTCATCGGAGGGGCGGTCGGGGTCATCAGAAGTCTCAGTGTACTCCTTTGTAACAC
>CAYZTC010000007.1:0-54691 GCA_964481345.1 uncultured Candidatus Saccharibacteria bacterium
ATGTTTTTCTTGTGGTTCAAGGTGAATATCTGAACTTCTTAGTGCTTCAGCATCTTTTAGTATTTCTTCAATAACATCTGGTGCAGCACCTTTCTGGGATTTTATAATTTCTGAAAATCTTGTAGCAAGAGTGGTTCTGTAGTGAATGAATGCAGAATCAATGTCTTCTGGAAGGGAGTAGGCAACTTCGATCTTTTTACCTTTAAAGAGATCTTCAATATCGGCAGGACTTCCAAACTTTTCTGGATTGTCAGTAGTAATCACAACATTTTTATCGGTTTCTGTGAACATAACCGCCCGATATTTTTTAGCCAGTTTTTCGGGAATTTTTTCAACTTGTTCTTTTGTAGGTGGTCGTGAGTTTAAGTCTGCGTAAGCTATTCCCAGTGATTCTGCAATAGCTTGTCCAAGAATATCACTTGTGATGGTCCCATTATTTAGAAGAATTTGCTGGATGGTTGTTTTTTGCTCTTTTGCATATTTTTCTGCTTCAGCAAGCTCTTTTTCAGATACAAACTTTCCTTTCAGAAGAGCAGATTTTAGTTTTTCTGGCTCAATTTCCATTTTTTAGGCAGTTTTTATTATGTTCTACTACTTTAGATATTGCTTAAGTATCTTCGACTACTAAAAGTTTGGGATTAGTTTTTTCTGTCATAGGATATTCATATTAGGCTACATGAAAATGATAATAAGGTCAATGAAATTCCTTATTCGTAGATGTTTTTTAATATTTTAACATCTACTGCAACTCCTCCTTCCCTTTGATCAAGTGAAATAAATGGGTTGATATCAATCTCTGTAATATCAGGATTTTCAATGGCCATGATTTGGATATTTAATAGTGTTGTTACAATTGAGTCAGTATCTCTTGGCGAAGTTCCTCTATATCCAGTTATTGCCTCATATATTTTCGTTTCTTTTAGCATTTCAAGTATTTGTTCTTTAGTTGCCGGTACAATTCTTTGAGCTGTGTCTTTTTGAAGTTCAGCAAGGGTACCACCTGCTCCAAACAGTAGTACTGGTCCAAAGCTTGGATCATTCTTAACACCGAGTATTAAGTTTTCTCCACCTATAATTTGCTTTTGAATTTGTACAGAATAATCTGGATCGTTTGGAAATACTTCAGACCACGATGTTTTCAATTTGTTGACGGTATCCACAATCTCCTCTTGATTTTTAATTCCAGTTATTACTCCTGACACTTCGGTTTTATGCAGTAGTTTTGGAGAGATAAGTTTTGCAACCACTGGAAACCCAATTTGTGATCCAACGTCGGGTACAGTATCTTCGTCTGGTGAGATTGATATGCACTGAGTAATGGGAATTCCATATCTAGCTGCAAACTCTTCTGCTTCAGGTCCAACAACATATTCTGTTCTTGATGCTTGTTTTGTCATTGGCTTGTATTTGTCTATAAAGTCAGGTGTAGACCCTGCTTTTAAAGCGAGATATGTCCATGAGAGTGCTTTTACTGTGTCGTTTGGGTACTTAAATACTGGTACGTTATTTTTGTTTAGTAATTGATGTGCTTTTTCTACAAGTGTACCACCGATAAAGTTTGCTACAATAGGCTTTTGTGGAAAATCTACATACTTTCTAATAATTACATCTGCAGTTTCTTCTATTTGGGTTGAGGTTTGTGGAGTGAGTATGGCAATTATACTATCTACATTTTCATCTGTAAGAGCGGTATCAAGCGCAATTTCGTATCTTTTCGCATCTGCATCTCCAAGAATGTCTAGTGGGTTGTTTAAGCTTGAGGCTTCAGGCATTTTACTTTTTAGTACCGCAACTGATGACTCACTTAGTTTTGCCATCTCAAGGTCTGATTCTTCAACGTTGTCGGTTGTTAGAACTCCGGGCCCTCCTGCATTAGTTATTACTAACACTCTGTTTCCTTTTGGGAGGTTTTGTCTTGAGATAATTACAATTGTGTTTGCAAATTCCTCTAATGTCTGAACTCTTACACATCCTGACTGTTTGAGGGAGCAGTCTACGATCGAATCTTTAGTAGCAATAGACCCGGTATGTGAGGAAATGGCCTTAGTTGCAGATTTTGATTTACCTGGTTTCAATATGACTAATGGAAATTTCTTTGATATTCTTGATGATAGCTCCATAAATCTTCTTCCATACCTAAAGTCTTCAAGATATCCTGCAAATAATGTGTTTTCTGGAAATACCTGTTCTGACCAGTATGAAAGGAGGTCATTTTCGTTTGTATTTGCTTTGTTACCCAGCGAAACAAAATGCTTAAACCCAAGATTAGCTTGATTTGCCCAGTCTAACATTGCAGTTGCAAGTGCCCCAGATTGTGAAAATAGAATCGTGTTTCCCTTTTGAATTGGTGCAGCTGAAAATGTAGCGTTAAGGTTGATGTCAGTGTTAATAAATCCAAGACAGTTAGGGCCAATGATTTTTATATTATTATCGTTTGCAAGTTTAGTTATTTGGTTTTCTAGTTTTTCCCCTTCTGGTCCTGATTCTTTGAATCCTGCTGATATGATTACTACCGTCTGTACCTTTTTCTTCATACATTCTTCCATGACTGTCGGGGTGATACTTGCAGGTACGATTATTAGTGCTACATCAACATTTTCTTTTATTTCAAGAATACTGGAATAGGTTTTCAGATTCTGAATCACCTCTGCTTTTGGATTTACTGGATAAACTTTACCTTTGTATCCTCCTGTAATGATGTTTGAAAGTATTTGTGACCCAATCTTTTTGGGATCTCTTGAAGCCCCAATTACGGCAATAGACTTAGGATTAAGATTTGGATAATGGGCAGATTGTTCCATATGATTATTTTAGTTTATTTGATTTTATTAGTCCATAAAAGCCTTGTGTAATTTGGATAATTTAGATATCCTTGTGCCATGAAAGTCGCTATTTCGACAGATTGGTTGGTAACTTTTGGAGGTGCAGATAGAGTATTGAAATCTTTATTGAAAATATTTCCTGATGCTCACATCTATACGTCTGTATTTAATGAACAAATGTACCCTTGGTTAAAAGGTAAAGATATAAGAACAAGCTTTATTCAAAAGTTTCCATTCAAAAAATTTATATATCGTCATGTAACGCCGTTCTCTCCGATGGCTTTTGAGGGATTTCGAATGGATGACTATGATTTAGTTGTAAGTCTTTCAGCTGGTTGTGCAAAAGGGGTTATTACTGGTGTGAATACAAGGCATATAGGAATTATTTTGACTCCGCCGAGATATCAATGGGGTGGTGAGATAAATGCAAGGGCAAGCAGGCTTAGGTCTTTGTTTAAGATTGTGGCTCCATTTTTAGATAACTATCTTAGAATTTGGGATTTTGAGGCGAGTAAAAGGCCAGATGAGCTGATAGCAATATCTGAATTTATAAAAAATAGAATTAAGAAGTACTACAGAAGAGAATCTACAGTAATTCATCTTGGTGTAGATATGAGTAAATGGTATCCAGACAAAGATGGGATACCTGATAAAGATTTCTACTTTATTGCATCAAGGCTGTATGACTACAAAAGAATTGACTTGGCAATAATTGCATGCAACAAACTTAGAAAAAACCTAGTCGTTATGGGGTCAGGCCCCGATGAAAGGTATTTAAAAAGAATTGCCGGAAGAACGATTAAATTTTATCCTTATGAACCTGACGAAGGTGTGATTAGGAAATATATGAGTCAATCAAAAGCTTTCTTATTTCCAGGAGTAGAGGATTTTGGATTGACCCCGATTGAGTCTATGGCATGTGGTAGACCAGTAATTGCTTATAATAAGGGTGGAGTTACTGAGACAGTGATTGATGGAAGGACTGGAATATTTTTTGATGAGCAGACTTCTGAGTGTTTAGCAAGAGCTATGGAAAAGTTTGAAAAAATGAAATTTAGAAGAAATGCCATTATTGACAGAGCCCACGAGTTTTCTGAGAAAAACTTCATTAAGAATTTTAAAGAGTATTTAAAGAAAAAATGAAAGATATAAAAGACTTAAAAGTAGCACTTGTACACGATTACTTAACTACACTTGGTGGAGCGGAGAAAGTGCTATGGTATTTACATGAAATTTTTCCTGAGGCTCCTATATATACATCTGTGTATTTTAAGAATAAATGTGGCGATCCTTTTGATGAGTGTGATATAAGGCAGAGTTTTGTGTCAAAACTTCCTTTTCAAAGGCTGTTTTTTCATGAATATAAGCTTTTTTGGCAGATGGCATTTGAAAAGTTTGATTTTCGTGAGTATGACCTAGTGATATCATCGACTTGCAGTTATGCAAATGGAATTATTACTCCAACAGATGCCTTGCATATATCATACATTCATAATGTGCCAAGATATTTATGGCATCTTCCAACTTCTCTTCACGGTACTTTATGGAAAGGGTGGGAAAATATTATACTTCCTTCCTTGGAGCATTACTGGAGAATATGGGACAGGTTAGCTTCAGAGAGGCCAGATCATCTCATTGCTAACTCAAAGGTTGTTCAGAAAAGAGTAAAAAAATATTACAGAAGAGATTCCGCAATTGTCTATCCTCCTGTGGAGCTTGATAGATTTTTGGAGAACCCGGTAAAAAAGGGTAATTATTTCTGCTATTTTGGTAGGATAGAGCAGTTTAAGAATCTAGATATTGCAATTAAAGCGTGTTTGAAAAATAAGTTTAAGTTGAAAATCCTCGGGGCAGGGGAACATGAAAAGAATTTGAAGAAATTTGTCGAGGACCTTCATGCCACACATTTGGTAGAGTTTCTTGGAAGGCTTGGGGACGATGAGCTTGAGGAGATGGTGGGTAGATCAGCGGGCTTTGTCTTTCCAGGGATAAGTGAGGAGTTTGGAATTGTACTTGTAGAAGCAATGGCTGCGGGAAAACCGGTAATTGCGTTTGAGTCGGCAGGATCAAAGGACATTATTCTAAATGGTAAAACTGGGATATTGGTAAAAGATTTTTCTGTGGACGCATTTGCTGAAGCGCTAAAACAAGCAAAAAAGAAAAAGTTTGATCCTGAGGTATGTAGAAGAAGAGCTAAAAAATTTAGTATAGAAAATTTTAAGAAAGGAATACTAAACAATGTCAGAGAATGCCTTTGTGAATAAATACCCAGGTTCTATCATATCAAGAGTATTTGATGTTTGTACTTCATTGTTTGCAACTCTTTTACTATCTCCAATAATTTTAATTGTATCTCTCTTAATTCTTATTGATGGTACAAAGGGATCTGTTTTATTGTTGAGTCCGGAGAGACTTAAAAAAGGTGGGAAAAAATTCATGATGTATAAATTTAGATATATGGTCCCAGATGCACACAAGAGAATGAAAAAGGGTGAGTATGGTTTAAAACTGAAAGAAAAATGGGAATCCAATGGGGGGAAACTAAATTACAATGAAGATCCGAGAATTACAAAAATTGGGAAGTTTTTGAGAAGGACTGATATAGATGAAATTCCTCAATTAATTAATGTCATAAGAGGGGATATGTCGATTGTAGGTCCTAGACCATATTTTGAGGATGAGGTAATAAAATATAGAAAGCAGTTCCCCAAATTGTCAAAATGCTTTGAGGATATTTTATCAGTTAGGCCTGGAATAACTGGACTTTGGCAGGTATCTGGTAGAAATAGTCTTCCACTTGAGGAAAGAATAAAACTAGACTCAGAGTGTGCAAGAAAAAAGTCTTTATTTTTTGATATATGGATTTTGATAAGGACACCATATGTAGTAATAACACGTAAAGGAGCTATGTGATGGCAATATTTAAAGATAGAGTGATAATAATTAAATCAACAGATTTTGGAGAGAGGGATAGAATATTTTCCCTATTTGGAAAAAGAAGTGGCAGGTTTAGTGCAATAGGGAAGGGAGTAAGAAGGCTTGAAAGTAGAAAAGGTGGGCATCTTCAAACTTTTAATGTTTGTAAGATCTCATATGCAAAAGGAAAGTCATTGGATATTATTACTGAGGTTGAGTCAGAGTCTGAACTAGACACTACATCTATTCCTAAGGATGTATTTGAAAGAGTTGGTTTTATCAGTCTTGTTTTAGATAAGTTTCTTCCTGAGGGTGTATCTGAACCTGATATTTTTTCAGATATTGAAGGTTATATTGAAGGTGATATGAGTGAGGAGAAAACAAAAAAAGTTGTTTTGGATGTACTTAAAAGGCTAGGTTTTGCAGGTGAAAAACAGGAAAATCTATCATATCAGAAGCTTCAACTTTTCGTGGATAAGATCTTGGACAGAGCTTAAAACATCTTTTATACTAAAGGTATGAAAATTACTGCCCTGAAAAAGTTTTTGGTGGTTTTGGGTGTATTTTTAGGATTCATCTTCTTTATTGTATTTGCCGATTGGGTCAGTGCTGCAACTACATCTGAGGGTGTAGGAGTTGCTGCTGAGGTTATTCTTCTTGGGGAGCAGGAGGCAGCGATTAAAGGAATATCAGGTATTATTGCAAGTCCAAGTCCAGCAAGGGTTGGATATATCATTCAGATAAAAGTGACATTAAAAGGTTATGATGGGATGCTTTTGCCTTTTCATTCTGTGAGGATTGAAGCTGAAGGTCCTGGGAGTTTTGAAATTACTCAGCCAGTTGGCCTGACAAGTTATGATGGTTTTGCAGAGGGGAAAATTACATCTGATGTTGCAGGTGTTTATACTGTTTATGCATATGACACAACATATGAGGAAAAGGACATTAAAATTAACGATTCTGCTGATGCAATATTTATCGCAGAAGGTATTCCACTTTTGTACTCTGAGCCAGAATATACTCAAGGATATTCAAACATACTTGATTGGGAACCTTTAGAAAACATTGTCCAGTACTATATAGAGGCCTCAGATAGTGAGGAGTTTAATAACATTGTTTATAACTCTGGTTGGATTAGTCAGACGGAGTATGAGTTTACCGGTCTTTTAGATGGGATGGAATACTATTATAGAGTTAAGGGAAGAAATGAAGTGGGAGCAAATACATTATGGTCAAATATTGTCGTTAGTACACAGGATGCCCTCCCTCCACAGTCTGAAGTTGTAGATGTAGAAAAGCTGGAGAATGGGTTTAAAGTGTATATAGAATCTGAGGATGCTATTGGGGAAGTTAAACTTGTTGATATATATGTAAAGATGGATGATGGGACGTGGATTTTGATAAAAAGTACTGAGATTGACTCTGTCACGATTGATTTCACCGAAATAGAAGGATTTGATCCTGATAATAAACCTGAAAGAATTTGTTTTTACTCAAGAGCAGAAGATACAGTAGGTAACCTTGAGTTGATGGATCCTGGAGAGACCGGGGATTACTGTGTTGGATATGGACTTACTTTGCAAAATATCATTGATCTTGTTTCAGATCAGTCAGAAAAGCTGGTTTTGATAGTTACAAATCTGTTTAATTCAGGAGTAGAAAAGCTTACTACTTTAATAGAAAACAATTTGTTGCTCTTTATTGTATTAGTTTTTCTTCCACTTCTGGTTTATATTAGTTTAAAGATGTATGATAGTTATTTTTCGTTAGGGAATTTGGGAAATTTGTTTGACTTGTGGAATTTGAAGATGTTCCCTTGGCTTGTGCCTGATGAAAACAAGAAATCGGTTGGAGTTGTGTATGATTCTTTTTCACATGAACCTTTAAAAGATGTTTTGGTAAAACTGATATATAAAGATGAAATTGTACAGATGGATTTAACTGATGATTTCGGAGTGTTCAGGTTTGAACCGGAAAAAAAGAAATATACTATTGTATGTTGGAAAGCGGGATACGATTTTCCTTCTCGTATAGATAATAAAGAAAAAGATCCAATATATGATTTGGTGTATAAGGGAGATGTAGTTGTAATTGGAAGTGATAGTCTGATTGGGGTTCCTATAGACTTTAAGGAAAGGAGTGACGAATATGAGGTACTTTACTGGACCATAGATTTCTTCATGGATATTTTTAGGTTCGTCAATCCAGTACTTTTGATCTTGGGAATAATAGTGTCACTATTATTAAATTCTATTCTTGGGACATCATTATTTTATGTTCTTGCAATCTTGTACGGGCTGTTTCTTATTCATTTGTTTGGGATGGTTGGTCAAAAAAGAGCCCGTTGGGGAATTATTAGAGATGGTAATAAAGTAAAGCTGGGTGGAATTAAGATAGGACTGTATAATGCAAAATTTGATAAGCTGATTGATTACAGGATTACAGGTGGTGATGGTAGGTATAGGTTCGTAGTACCATCCGGAAAATATGTTCTGAAATTGTTGAGTGATGGATATGAGATAGAAGGTAAAAAAGATTTAAGGATAGATCTTGAAAAAGGAAGGGTTATTGAAATTACACAAACCCTTACAATAAAGAAGATCTAGACTGCTTTATCAATATTTGTTATGATCTTCTCTGTTCTTTGAAACTGTTTGTTTTGGTATCTCTTAAAGCAAGCGAGTATGTGTTGAATATAAATAAAGCACTTTTTGACAACGGCGCCCTTCGACTTCGCTCAGGGCTTCGACAGAGTGTTTTTTAAAGTAGGTTATTATTGAATGCTTAGTAAACAGGTATTTAGGGCTTGCCCTGAGCCTGTCGAAGGGCGCGTAGCTCAATTGGTAGAGCAAGCGACTCTTAATCGCTAGGTTCGGGGTTCGACTCCCCGCGCGCTCACCAGTCTACATCCCGCAGAGCGGGATTTCGACTAGGCGAGCCAAGATTTATTTTCCATCATCTCCCCAGAACAAATTCCATTTTTTAGACTTCCATCCTGATTCTATATTCCTTCGATCATCTACCTGCTTAATTGTTTCTGTTGGGAATATTTTACCTCTGATCATTTTGCACTTTTGTATTCAAGTTGTTACTATGAAAAAGATGCTTCAAGAAGTAACTAAAAAACTTTTTGGAAAAAAGTGGATTCTGGTAGGCCTTGGTATTACTTCTGTACTTGCTATTACCGGTGTATTTGTGTGGTTTGTTTATCCAACTTACTTTGGTCCAGCTGGTGGTGATGGTGAGGAGCCGGCTAAAGAGGAGGAGCTTGACTGTGATACCATACTTCTCAAGGAAGACTGGCAGACTTATACAGAAACTGATGGTTTTGGTTATACAATAAGATATCCGGCTGATTGGCAGGTCAGCGAGGAATTGTTCAGTGGGCATTCATATTGGAGAGCAGGGTTTGGTCCGGAAGGAAATATTTCTGAAACTGCAGCGGTATTTATAGGTGAGGCAAACTACCACACACTTGAAAATTACAGACATCTTTTATCGGATGGTACCTCACCTCCATATATACTTGGAGAAAGTGAAGATGTCATAGTTGATGGGGAAAATGCTACTAGATTCTTTTTGGAGCTGGAGGGACTAGAGCAGTATAAGTATGTTTTATACTATGTTCCATATGAACAAATAGGAGTTAATAGGCTTTTTCAGGGAAATACCGAGGAGTCGATAAGGCGTGATTATTGTGAATCCGATGTTTTTTATACCATGATAGGCTCTTATGAATTTGGTCAAGAGTATGAGAAAGAAGATTGCGGTTTTAGTTTTCGATACCCCCTGGGCTGGGAGATTGAGAGTGATTATTATTATGAAACAGCTGGCGGAAGTGTAGCTACACTACCTACAATACACTTACGAGAAGTTGATGATGAAGAAACAAATGAATGGATAACAATTTATCCAAGACAGTCAGATTGTTATTATGTAGAATCTCCTGAAATCGAGGAAGAGTATATCAACGGATCTACAGTTACCTCTTATTACAATGAAACTCAAGGTGCTCGTTGTATTGAAGCAGATGTGTCAGTAAAAGATAAGAACGGTAAAAGCACATCATTTGAGTGGATTTCCATGTCCTCAAGTGAAGAAACCCAAGAGATATTTAAGCAAATCGTTTATACCTTTGAAGTGTACTAGTGTTTGGACGATTTTCATCCCTTCTGAACAGTTGTGTCTTGAAGTAAAACGATAAGTTTAATTGTTTGCACAAGGACCATTGGGATAACAAAAATGGCAGACGAGAGCCTACATTTGGGAGCCGGACAAAAAACATTACTACTTAAAGTCCAAGCTAAAGTTTACATCCCACCTCTAGTCTTTCAGCAATCATCTACCGCTATACTTTTAACTTATTTATTTCTTCTTGTCAATAGGGTACTGATTGTTTATAAGGCAGCTTGCAATGTGTTATTATTACTTCTTGATTGATGATAAAGATAAGAAATCTTACAAAAATATATAAGATGGGAGGTGAAGAGATTCGGGCACTTGATAATGTTAACTTGGATATTGAAAAAGGTGAACTTATAGCATTAATCGGTCCTTCTGGATCAGGAAAGTCTACCCTTATGAACATGATTGGCGCACTTGACTATCCAGATAAGGGAAAGATACACATTGAAGGAGATGATATTTCAAAGATGACGAGTTTTCAAAGAGCAGATTATCGAAATTCAAAAGTAGGTTTTATATTTCAGACTTTTAATCTTCAAGGACACTTGACTGCAATTGAAAATGTGGAAATTCCACTTGTATTTGCAGGTATTCGTCGAGGTTTAAGAAAACAGATGGCAATGGAATCTATGGAAAAGGTGGATTTAGCAGATAGAATAAAACATAAGCCAAGTGAACTTTCTGGTGGTCAGCAGCAAAGAGTGTCAATTGCAAGGTCTCTTGTTAATAAGCCAGAAATTCTGTTGGCGGATGAACCGACTGGAAATATTGACTCAAAAACAGGATACAAAATAGTGAAGCTGCTTAGCCAATTGAATAAAGAAGATAAAGTAACGGTCATTATGGTTACCCATAATGAAAAGCATGCAAAGTTTGCTGATAAAGTCTATCACATGATAGATGGAAAAATTATTAAAGGTAAAAAGAAATGAGATTTTGGGATGTAATTACAGTTTCATTAAGAAATCTTTGGAGACAGAAAATGAGAAGTCTTCTGACAATTCTGTCAGTCATTGTGGGTGCGTTCTTGATAACAATAATGCTTTCTGTAGGGCAAGGACTTGAGGACTTTCTGTTAAGTCAGGTGACAACATTTTCAAGTGAAGAATCCATCTCGGTAAGTAAGAAACTTGGTATGGCTGGTATGTTTGGAATAGGTGGAGAACCACAGGAATATGAGGAAACTGAACAAAATGACTTTACGGATAGCAGTCAGATGTTTGAGCAAAGGTTGTTAGGTCAAGATGATCTTGAAAAGGTGAGGAATGTAGATGGTGTTAAAGACGCTGGTTTCCAGATTATTATATCTTCTGACTATATTCAACTTTTAGAAGAGGATAGCAAGAAGTTTAATATCAACCTATATGGATTTCCGCCTGCACTTTCCCAAAATGTTAAGTATTTTGATGTAGATTATGATCTACTAGATGAAGAAAACAGTATTGTCCTTTCTGGAGATTATGCAGAATCATGGGATCTCTCTAACGATGAAATAGTTGGAAAAAATATAAATATTCAGATATCCAAAGAGATTCAAGTTCCAGGTTCATCTGAAGAAACAAAACTTTTCGATTTTGTTGTTGCGGGTGTGACGGAAAAGAGTCTAGTAGGTCAGATGGGAATGATAGGTACAGATACAGCATATGAGATTGGTGCATATAGAAAAGGAATTTCAGTGGAGGAGTATGAAGATCAACTAAAGGAATTCGAGATAGCTGTCCTTGTAGAAAGTGCTGATTTCGTGGATGAAGTTGACAAGGACTTGGAGGAACTAGATTACAGGTCAATTACATTGGAAGAAGCTATCGGTCAAATTGGAGTGGTATTTGACATTATTGGATATGTTCTCAGTGGATTTGGAGGGATTGCATTGTTCGTTGCATCCATAGGTATTGCAAATACTTTGCTTATGGCAATATATGAAAGGACAAAAGAGATTGGTGTGATGATGGCAGTAGGAGCCAAAAGAGTATTTATTGGAATAATGTTTACATTCGAAGGTGCACTTCTTGGTTTTATCGGTGGAATATTTGGACTCTTAGCAAGCTGGGGCTTTGGTAGGCTTGCAAACACTGTTTTACATAACGGGATTATGTTTGGAGATACTCAGGTACTGGAAGCATACCTTGCAGACTATCCGACATTCGATGTTTCGATAATTTCCTCGTCTTTGGTTGGACTTGTCATTGTCACAACGACGATGGTTGCATGGATTGCAAGTTTGTACCCGGCCTGGAAAGCTTCAAGACTTGACCCAATCACAGCACTGAGGCACGACTAGTGAGAGTAATGAGAAATGAGTAGTGAGTAATGAGAAAGTTCTGTTGATTTAACGACTATTGATTAACCCATATAGCATTTTTGAAATTTCCTCAAATTGTGAAAGCATAGAAGATACTTTTTCATCGGTGATTACTCCTAGATCAATCAAGATTTCAAGAAGTGATACACATTCGTATGCAGATGCTCTTGCTATCGTGTAATAATTCTTTTGATCTTTGTGGGATGACTTACCGCTTCCTTCAGCAATGTTTATGACCATGCTAATAGATGCTCTTTTGAGTTGACTTTCTATATATTTATCTATGTTTCTGTTGTTTCTAATTAGTCTATATATTTTGGTGTTTAAAATCTTAGCTTTTTTATAAACAAGAAGATTTTGGAAATCATACATATTATTATCTTAATGGATAAATGTTAATAAATAATGAATTTACTGAACTAGTTACTTATTACTGTGTACTCATTACTGTATACTCACTACTGTGTACTGTATACTCATTACTGAACTATAGTTTATTCTGTATAATGAAAAGGCAATAATTGTAACCATATTTAAATGAAGTGGAGTAAGTATTTTCTAAAGACGGAACGGAATGCCCCAAAATCTGCAACACTAGATTCTCACAAACTTCTTCATCGAGGAGGTTTCATTAGACAGATATCTACTGGAAGATATGCATTTTTGCCTATTGGAATGAGAGTTAAAAGGAAGATAATTGATATTATCGCAGATGAACTATCAAAGATAGGTGCACAAAGAGTAGAACTTCCAATTATGCAGCCTATTGAGATTTGGGAAGTAACAAGTAGGGATAAAGTATGGGGAGATCAGATGATAGTTACGGAGGACCATTATGGAAGAAAATTTGCACTTAGTGCAACGGCTGAGTCACTCATGGCAGAAATCATAAAAGGGTTTAAGCCAAGCTATAAGGACCTTCCAATTAACATATATCAATTTTTACCAAAGTTTAGAGATGAGCTAAGACCTCGTGGAGGACTCATAAGGGCAAGAGAGTTTCTGATGATGGATGCATACAATTTTGAGGCTTCAGAGAAAGATTTCATGAAGACGTATGAGGATTACAAAAAGGCTTACACAAACATTTTTGCTAGATTAGGGCTGGATTCCATTGTGGTGGAAGCGGATAGTGGACCACTTGGTGGTGATTACTGTCATGAATTTATGGTAGAGGCTGAAGGTGGTGGAGATAGTTATGTTACCTGTGATAAATGTGATTACAAAGCAAACTTGGAAATGGCTGAGTTTGTTCCTGATTCTGTAAACATGGACCAAGAGGAGAAAAAGATGGAGGTTGTAGACCAGCCTGAATGGGTTGATACCATGGAAAACAATAAAAAACATTATGGCAAGCCATTATCAAACTATCTAAAAAATGTTGTTTATATTGATGATAAAGATAGAATAATAATAGCTGTACTTCGTGGTGATTTAGAAGCAGACCCAGTAAAAATCTCAAGACTTCTAGGTGGTGTAGTCTTAAGATATGCTGAGGATAAAGATATTGAGAAGTTTGGGTCGAAGAGCGGATGGGTTCATTCCTGGGGTCATGATAAAGGAAGAAAGGATGTTGTTTATGTCGTTGATTCGTCTTTAAAGAACTCAAGAAATATGATTGGGGGGCAGAAGGAAAAGGAAAAGGATACTATCAATGTAAATTATGGGAGAGATTTTAAGCACAAGATTGAGGGTGACATTAGCATAGCATCTGATGGGTCAAGATGTGCTCGATGTAAAGAAGGTTATTTAAGAATAAAGAAATGTATAGAAGTTGGACATATTTTTAAGTACAATCATTATTATACTGAACCACACAAGTCCTACTTCATCGACAAAGATGGTAAAGAAAAACCTATGTGGATGGGTGCATATGGGATAGGAATTGGTAGAGCTATGGCTACTATTGCTGAAGTACATCATGATAAAGATGGTATTATTTGGCCTAAATCGATAGCACCATTTTTAGTACATATAGTTCCAGTAGATGAGACCAAGGATGTTATGAAAGTGGCAAGTGAGATATATGAGGAAATGAATAAAAAATATAAGGGAGAAGTGTTGTACGATGATAGAGAGGGGCTTTCAGCTGGTGTGAAATTTGCTGATGCGGATCTTTTGGGTATTCCTGTTAGAATTGTGGTAAGTAAAAAGAGTATTAAAGATGGAAAAATTGAAATCAAGATGAGAAATAGTAAAAAGTACGAGTTAATTGAGATTAAGGATAAAGAAAAGCTTTGGCGGTTACTTAAATAATCGTCAGTTAGCTAATTTTTTCAAAATACAAAAATGGAAAACAAAAAAAGAATTTTAACAGGTGATAGGCCAACTGGAAAGCTTCATCTTGGGCACTATGTAGGAACACTTCAAAACAGAGTAAAACTTCAAGATGAGTATGATGTGTTTTTGATCATTGCAGACTATCATTCAATTACTACTCAGCATGATCCTGAACATATCAAGAAACAAGGAGAGAATGTAAGACAACTTGTACTCGATTATATATCTTCAGGTATTGATCCCCAGAAAGTGACAATATATCTTCAGTCTTTGATTCCAGAAGTTGCTGAAATATCACTATTATTTGGAATGATGGTGACGGTACCCAGGCTCGAGAGGGTTCCCACATTGAAAGATAAAATTAAAGAAACTAAATCTGGTATTCCATATTTTGGACTGCTTGGATATCCAGTACTTCAGGCTGCAGATATCTTAGGTGCAAAAGGTGATTTAGTGCCTGTTGGAAAGGACCAAAAGTCTCATGTGGAGCTGTCACGTGAAATTGCAGAGAAATTTAATAAATTATATGGTCAGGTTTTTCCTGTTCCAAAGGCATTAATTGGTGACATTGTACCTGGAATCGATGGAAAAGAAAAGATGGGTAAATCATTAGGAAATGCTATTTTTCTTGCGGATTCAAAAGATGAGGTTGAAAAAAAAGTGATGTCGATGTATACAGATCCGAAAAGAATTCACTCTGATGATCCTGGTACCATAGAGGGAAATCCCGTGTTTGTATATCATGATGCATTTAATTCAAATAAAGCTGAGGTAAAAGATTTAGTGGAAAGATATAAAAAGGGTAAGGTGGGAGATGTTGAGGTAAAAGAAAAACTTACTAAAGCATTGAATGACTTTCTTGACCCATTTAGGAAAAGAAGAGCAGGTTGGGAGGGAGACATGAAAAAGGTTGATGAGCTGATATTGAAAGGTACTGAAAAAGCAAGAAAGGTATTTAAACAGTCACTCTCTGAGATGAAAGAGGCGATGGGTTACAATTATGTGAAGTAAACTATTTACTTCGTTTCAATTTCGATTGTACCAACAACGATGTCTACGAGTGAAATGTCATCTTTAACCGACTCTTTATGTCAAGGTTTACAGCTCTTCTAGTTTTCCAGTATCAACATCTATCTTTGTTGTTCCTTCTGTTGATGCCATATCATTCTCCATATCGTACTCGATATATTCACTCGTTAGGTAGCTATCATCGTCGGCCCATTCTGGAGCAGTATATATTCTCATCAGATCTAGACTACTTACTGACTCGGTCATGTTTGTATCGTCATCATCTTTGAGGTCGTAGATATAGACATTATGGGGTGAAACCTCTGTAGTGTGATTTGTATATGAGATCATAGAACTATCGTTTGACCATACACAATTTTCGGCTACCCCGACCTCTGTTACATCTGATCCGTCGATATGGGACCAGTACATCCATATAGGCGCAACAGTATGTCCCAGGAAACACATTTTGTCATCATCTGAGGATTGAGATACCGCACTGAACCTTATAATATCTTCGTAGTCATCCTTATCTACTAATGTTATCTCTTTTCCGCTCGAGTATTGTTTTACTACGTTTCCATCTGATATTGTAATTTCAGGATTAAAAAGAAAGTCCGATATTGTTTTTCTTGTCACTTGGAGATATGCAAAGGGTATCCCGATGACAACTACTAGTCCAAGTAGCCATGGTGCAAGTTTGCTAAGAAAAAAGGGTAACTTCTTCATGGTAGAAAATAATTAATAAGTTATTTATTTAATATATCATTTATTGTAATAAAATTCTCCTGATCTTCATGTCCAAGCCTCCAAATGGCGATTCCTGCTATTTCGTAATCGGTAACTATATTTAATCTCTCTTCTAGGGTTTCATGATCTGAGTAGTAAACGAAATGGTCATATCCATCTTTTTCGTATGTGAAGTATTTTTCCTTTTCGAAGGTCATTTCTGGTGTCACATTGTATGTACTTATTAGGTCAAGTACATCGGTATATTCGAGAGCTGAAGCTTTTTCTCCGACCCAGTCATATCCGTAAAAATGTACACCTAGTAGTATTTTTTCCAGATTCATTACGGTGTTAGCGTAATCTAGGACATCTCTTATCCATGAGATTGGAGCAATCTCTCCTGATTCTGAAGTTGACCAATGATGGTCGTATGCCATGATATTTACAAAGTCAGAGTATTGGCCAATAGCTTCCCAGTCTTGGGATTTTGTGCCATCCCATATTCCATTTTCTGATGTTTTTGCGTGCAGAGTGGTGATTAGAATCTTATTTTCCTGGCTCATTCTCAGTGAGAGTGACTGAACGAATGTAGAGAATGAGTCTTTGTCTTCTGGGTTCATACTTTCAAAGTCAAGCTGTATTCCATCGTATCCAAATGTGTCAATTAAATTCATTATATTGCTGATTGTATTTTCCTGTTTTGCCTGATCAGAAAATATTGAGCTTGTGATACTTGCTGTTTGACCGTTTGAAATAGTAGGGACGATTAATATATTGTTTTCCTTACATAAATCAATGAGATCTTGATTTTCACAGTTTGTAGTCTTCTTTATAGTTCCATGTTCGTTCAAGCTATACCAAAATGGAATAACGGAGGTGAATAAATCAGGGTTTTCAGCGATAATGTTGTATGCTGAGCTTTGATCCCACCATACAACATTTGCGGCAACATGATAATCTATTTTTTCCTCCTTCTGATTGTTATTTGAATCTTCATTTGATATTGATTCTCTTTGGTCGTTGGTGATTGAGTTGTCTACTTCTGTTGTAAATTCATCATCAGAAGAGTCATTAATTAATGCATAAACGAAATATGATATGAGGGTTAGTAGAATCAGGGACATGAAGACTATTATGAAAGTGATTAATCTTGATTTCTTTTTCATACGATTAAGTCATTCTATATTATTCAATTCTGGAAAGAAACATTCGGGACATGAGTTTTCTATTATGATATATTTGTAGTGTTAAATAAGTTAACGAAAATTATCTCATGGCCGAGTCTAAGTCAAAATCTTCTTCGAAGAGTAAATCAAGTAGTTCTAAAAATACCACAAAGTGGATACTTATAGCTTTAGCGGGTGTTTTTGGGTTGTGTATGTGTTCAGGAATAGCATATGGTGTATATTGGTTCTTCTTTAAAAGAAATGTAGGACCAGTATATACAGAAGAGCCAATTGTAAACATATTACAGCCTTCAGGATCAAACTGGTATGCAACAGGTGAAAGTACTATTGCTTTAAGCGGAATTGCATCTGACGACAAGAGCAAAATTAAAAAGGTTGAATGGGAAGCAGATAGTGGGAGTTCTGGTACAGCGGATGGGACAGATGAGTGGACAATAGATGAAGTAGAGCTGAGTGAGGGTGATAATAAAGTTACCATAAAGGCCTCTGACACTAGTGGAAATGTAGGGGAGGACAGTATCTTCGTTGTATATAACTCTGGGGTGGAATTTGTAGGTAGTCTAGTCGCAGACCCTGACTATTTGTATAAAGATGATCCTGCTGTAAGTGTTACGTTTAATGTTACTCTAAAAAAAGAAATAGGAGTAGATGTCACATCGGTAACATTGTATTTGGTGGATGGGGATGGTGAAATTATTGAGGAGGTAGATGAGATGAAGGATAGCGGATTAACTACTGATGGTGACGATATCCCAGGAGATAGTACATATTCTATGATAACTTCTCTTTTAGATGTGGAAGGAGCTGACAAGTATTATAGAGCAAACGCTGTTGTTGCAGGGGAATCAAATATGTCTGGTTCTGTAAAAATTATTTCAATTGAACACATGAGTGAAAATGCATTGGATCAGATTACTTCTCTGAACGAGCAGGTTTCCGACTTGATGGGTCAGCTGGAGGCTGATGGTGCAAATGTAGGTGATATTGCAAACCAGGTAAATGATATGGTTGGCCAACAAGATGGAATCACAGCAAATGGACTTTCAGAGCAGGGTACTGGTGTATGGTGGGTATATGAAAACACTTGTATTCCTGGTGGTGTTTTAATTACAGAGCCAGGGGTTAAGGGAGGACCTGAGGGAACAGGAAAGATTGTTTCAAAGGCATATGCTCAAGATAGCGATGTGGAGGTAGAAAGTACAAAGGCAATATTTCTTGGGCCATATGTGAGTGACTTTGGTGAAGCGGATGATTATTATGGCGGTTGGGCAAAGGTTAAAGAGAGTGTATGCCCTGAGTGTGAGACTACTGAAGTACTAAATACAGACGTTACGGTGGACCATTTCAAAGGACTTAGCAACTATGGTCTTATATTGGTTTCTTCCCATGGTGATAATTGGTATGGTGGGCTTTCCGGTGACAATATGTGTGCTGAAGGATTTCAACAATCTCAGATAATCACATATACCAATCAACAACTTACTGAAGAAAACTATGCTCAGTATGAAGCAGACTTGATGGCAAGAAGACTTGCAGTGGGTTTCGATAACAGATTGATAGTTCTTCCAAGTTATATATCTCACTACAATGGGTCGTTTCCAAATAGCGTAGTTTACATTTCTACTTGCAGAAGTGCATATAATAATACCCTTGCAGCAGCATTTCTAGGTAATGGAGCTCAGGCTTACTTTGGATATGATGATTATGTTCTGGCAAGCTATACATATAGTGCAGGATCTGCCCTTTTTGATGAGTTTGTACTGGAGGGTAAAAATGTTGGTGAGTCGTTTACAGAAGCAGTGTCCACTGCTGGTTCAAGTGATGGACAGGGTGCTGACTTTTTGTGGGCAGGGTATGACCAATTAAAGATGGGTGGTCAGAGGTTTGTAAATGTTGGGTTTGAAAGTTCTGGGCTAAACGGTTGGGCAAATGTTGGAGATGCTAGAGTGATCTCATCCCTTGGTCCAATTTTGGCATCTGAGGGAAGCTTCATGGCAATAATAAGTACAGGTCTTGGATCGGTATCAGATAGTTCGTCAACATTAGCTCAGGAAATATGTTATGGAGGTGATGAGGGTACCCTAATGTTTGATTACAACCTGGTATCAGAAGAACCGATGGAGTATGTAGATTCTGAATATGATGACAGATTGGCCGTAGTGTTAACAATTGAGGGTTCTGCTCAGACTATTCTTTCAGCAGGAGTAAATGATTCAAGCTGGAATGCTGTTTCAGGAATCGACTTCACAGGGGGGGACAGTACTACTTTTATGACTGGATGGGAAACTGTTACTGCTTCTTTAGAGGGGGTGGATGCCCAATCGACAATATTATTGAACTTTTCAATAGGCGATGTGGGTGATAGTGACTATGATACTGCAGCACTCATCGATAACATACGAATCGAGTAGTAAAAGAGAGATTATAAAGAAAATATTTGGCGTTGAGTGTTATCATATGTTGGTATATGTCCAGTAATTCATATTTCTTTGTAATATGCAGAAATTTTTTTCAGTAGTAATTCCTAGTTATAGAGAGGAAAAGTACATAGAAAAGCTCCTTCAGTCTATTAAGAGGCAAACAGTACAGCCTATGGAGGTTATAGTTGCCGATAGATATTCAGGTGATAAAACAAGAGAAATTGCAAAAAGTTATGGATGTAAGATAGTTGAAGGTGGCTCTGCAGCAAAGGGAAGAAATGCTGGTGCTGCTGCTTCAAAAGGTGAAATAATTATTTTTATTGATGCAGACTGTCAGTTAAGAAGAAAAGACTTCTTTAAGTTTGTTTTAACCAAGTTTGAGGAGAAAAAAGTAGACATTGCAACCACTTTTGTTGATTCTGTCGGAAAAAATATACTGTTTAGTATTGTAAGGGAGGTTGCAAATATATTGAAGCTTTTGAATTACATATTTGTACCGGTCTTTAAAGGCATACTTTCAGAGGGTGGGTGTTGTATGGTATGTAGAAGGAAGATATTTAATAAAATCGGGGGTTTTGATGAAAGGTATAGAGTACTCGAGGATATTGACTTCATGAGGAGGATAATAAGGTTGGGAGGAAAATATTACATTGTACCTATTAAAATTTGGACGTCTGAAAGAAGGTATAACTCTAAATCATTCTTGCATAATTTGAGTATATCTTTATATGCTCTCCCGGTTGCATTCATGATGTTATTTAATATTAAGGTATCAGATGGTATGCTTAAGAAGTTGGATGAAAGTAGGGGAGAGATGGGAGGGGAATGATATAAATTGCTAGATATTTTAAATGAAGGAACTGGAGAAATCTGATAAACGGAGGATGGTAAAAATATCAATAATTTTAGGGACAACAATACTTCTTATTGTTGGAATTGGGTTTTATATTATTGTCAAAAAAGATCCATCCTGCTGTGGCTCTTCAGACAGCTCTGATAGCTCATTTATTCCAATATTTTCTGGTGTGTGGGTACCGATATTTCTTGCAGCTGCAAATAAGGATAGAGATAAACTTGATGAAAAACCAAGAAAAATACTTACAGTCATTACAGGTATTCTTGCAGTGCTACTGCTTGGTGGGATTGTTACTTTGATGATTTATGTGATCTAATATATCACTGCACCAGCAACATATTCCTTATTGTTAGGATTTTCATTTAGGGCTCCAGTGTAGTCATATATTCTAGTGTCAAATAATCCGAGTCTTAGCCCACTACCTCCATCCATTCTTTGTGGATCTATGATTTGTACAGGGTTTTCAGCAAGAAATACTAGTTCTTGCTGATATATTGCAGGATCAAAGGTTTTCCATCCCTCTTCAAGTAAAGGTTCAAAGTAACAAATCCTTCTTCCATTTTGTGTTGTATGGAATTTAATGGGTCTTGATGAAATTGGAATGTTGGGATCTGCTTCAGATATGTTTATCTGCTTGAAAATCTCTATATGTGGTGAGATGTTGTGTTCATTGGCTCCCGATATTAGAAAAATTCCTTTTTGACTGTATCTTACGTCACTCGTCTTAAATGGTTGTATAGTTCTAACTCGGCTTAGAATGTAAGAAAGAGAAATGGGTGTTTGAACATCAGTATTGTTTCTTACATAAATAAAACACTCATCTCTTCCTGGCCTGTACAGTTCTGTTTCTTCCCTGTTAATTGATATGATTCCCCATGGCTTTCGTGTAAATAGCTCATAATTGTTTCTTAATTGAAGAAGATCTGTCACAAGCTTCTCATGTTTTTCTTTTTCTGGTACGTCCCCACCTGTGGGATCTTGTCGACTAAATAGAGATGATGATTCAGGATTCATTTTCTTAAAGAAAAAAATTACTTGGGAGTATTATATCATCCCATCCTATAGTGTAATTTTAAAGGGATTCTATGGCAAAAGATATTTACTAGGCAGGTCTTATTATGGTTTAATTCAACTGATGGATAGTAAAGAGAAGATAAAACCTAGTTTTCCTTCAGATGTGCAAATTCTTCTCTCTGAAGGGCAGTATAATAATGCGATTATTGAACATGCTTCAGTATCTTCTTTTCCAAGTCAGTATATCAAGGACAGGAATGAATTTTGGGACGATAAGGTAAAAGAAGGAAAGAAATCTGGGAAAAAGTTTTGGAATGGAACGTTATATACTCTTGGAAATATAGATCTTTCAAATTCTCAGGCTCCAGTGATTACTCTTGGGAAATGTGAATACAGAGATTTTGCTTTTAAACATACACTTGGACCTGATACTATTATTGAAAAATATGGAAAAGAGTCTTTAATAAAACACTGTTGGGTTAGCATTCTTCCTGTTACCTCTGATGGAAAATTAGTATGTGGAATGAAAGATAAAACTGTGAGAATAGAGCCAGATGTGATGGCGTATATAAGTGGAGAGTTGAATGCCGATGAAACTGAGGTTAAAAGTCTAAATGATATTAGGGATCATGCTCATAAAGAGTTACTTGAAGAGTCTAATATCAATGTAACAAAAGAGTCTGTAAAACTGCTGCAGATTATTGTTACAAGAACTCATGCTGAATTTCAGTTTATGGTCCCCCTAAAAATTTCCTCGAAAGAAATAGATAAGGTTAATAAGCCAGGGGAATTTAAGAAATTTGTTGCTATGAGTACTCAAGAATTAAAAGAATTTCAAGGAGAAAGATTAGAGGTATTTAAAAGATTTCAGTACCAAATAAAAAATTTTGTGCAACCTATATCAAAATTTTTATCATAAACTCTGGCTTCTTAATTGAAAGGATTATGAGAGACAGTACTGCTGCAATACCCATATAAAAGCATTGATGGCAGGCAGACTTTTGTAAAGATTGCTGATTTGAGGGAGTTTATTGAGGGGTATGAGTAGACATGGATACAGGTTGGAATTGAATACAGAAAATATTAGATAATATAAGGCTGAATTAGTTTGAACCTTTATTCAAATGTAAGTGGTTGATATAATTGTCTTATGATCAAAATAGCAGAACTCACACTTAAAGAATACACTTTTAACCCTGGTAAGGTGAATCTGATATTAGGTGCTAACAACACGGGTAAAAGTACCCTTTTAAGAGAAATATCAGGCTCAATCAATAATCCAAAAGATATTCATAAGAATCTTTGGGTCAAACAAATGAAAGTAGAGTTTGAAAAAGTTGGATCTGAGTTCGCAGAAAAGTTTCCTGAAGTGCAAGAAGCACTAAAATTTGATGAGGTAGATAATCTGAATGATAGGGGTCTTCAAACTATTTACGGTGTTAACATTTGGAATCATAACGTATTCAATCAATTAAAAAAAGATTCCGGTGATGCCTTCACTCATGTGATTGATCAAACAGTATTTGATAGTGAAGAAGGACATTATGCGGTTTTTCTATCCCAATTTAAGACAGCAACTGAATTTTGTGGATCACGTTTAGGTGGACCATTTAGTACACAGATAGAAAAGATAACTAATCCGATAAGCAACATTATCCATTATCTTTACATCCAAACCAATATATTTGAAGGGATACAAGAACATATAAAAAATATTTTTGACATAAAAGTAGGATTTGATAATTTACGACAAGGTGATATTGCATTAAGAATTATGCCTGACACCAATCCTCCCCCAAATGGTACAGTTGAGGAACAGTCTAAATACTGGGAAGAAAACTCTCCATTTGTAAATGATCAGGGTGATGGAATAAAAGCATATTTAAAAATAATATTCACATTATTTAATCCAGTAAAAGATATTATACTTATTGACGAACCCGAGTCATTCCTGCATCCACCACAAAGACGTAATCTAGGGAGCTTTATAAGTCAGAATGTTGAAAGAGGCAAACAGATCTTTATAGCAACTCATGATGGTGAATTCCTAAATGGAATGCTTCCTTCCTTAGACACAAAAGATATAAAGATACTTCACCTCAAAGACGAAGATAAGGATAAAAAGTGTAATGTTGTAAGTTTTAGCACAGGAGAAAGAAAGTCGGAACAGTATAACGAAGTTATATTAAATTCATTCTTTAATAAATCTACGATTCTAACTGAAGCTGAAGATGATCGGATGATTTATCAATATGCCTCAAAAGAATACTTTAATTCTTCATCTCAGGATATAAACTTTATTGGATTCAGTGGCATAACTGAAGTTCTTAAAGCATTTAAGGTGTTGAATGATTGGTCATTAAGCACAAAATGTATTTTGGATATTGACTATCTGAGTTCTCAAAAACTAAGAAGTAAAATCCCATTGAACGAAAAGGATAAGCATATTATGAAGAAGATTAAAAGCAAATTAGATGACTTATTATCCAATGATGATTATATATCTGATTTCAAAAAGCTTGGAATTAGAAGCCAAACTGTAATTTCAATAAGAGAAGATTTGGAGAATGCAATTGATATGCTGAAAACTTATGCTGTTTTCATAATACCTTATGGTTCACTAGAGTCATTTTTCAAGATTGAAAAGAAAGATCGTAGAATAGTGCAAAAAGCACTTGATTCAATTGAAGAAAAAAAATTGAGAAATCTTTATTCTTTTATCAAGTCAGTATTGGAATCATAAATTTGATGAAAAGCAAATTAACGAACAAACTGTCCTTGAAGATTCAGCAGTTTTTATCTGAAGAGTAAAAGGGTTGTTAAATATGAATTGAAGGAACCTTTCCATACATATGCTCGGCTGAGAGTCACAAACAGTTGGAAAATGGGACTCACTTCGCTTTCGGCTCAGTATAGAGTCATATATGCCGCTCGCTTTTCTTTTTGTCCAATCTTTCTCTAGTCTTAATGCCTGTTTCATTTTCTTATTATATTAGCTTTGAATAACAAAGATTCTGTGCGGTAATGGTCTAAACCATTTACGAATTTTTAATAGTCTTTTATTCAATGGTAAAAAATGAACTGAAGCTTCTTCAATAATCTTTCCCCCAGAAATTTTTATTAACTCTCTCCATTTATTTAATTCTAAAAATCTTTCATCACCAAAAGCTTTTTCATTTTCATCAAAATATTTTGTTGGAATACCTATAATAACTGTCTTGGCTATATTTAATTGAATTTTTATTATTTCAATAATTTTTTCGTCTTCAAAATGTTCCAAAACACCATTGCTAAACACGACATCAAAATATCCCTTTTCATAGGACATATTGAATATTGATTCAAGTACAAAAGTGGGTTTTTGGGGAGCGCCGTAATCGTTTGCAAGTCTTTTTGCTAAACTTAACATTTCTCTATCAATATCAACACTATAACAATGATATCCTTTACTTGCTAAAAATATTGACAAAACAGCAGAGCCACAACCAGTCTCTAATATTCTTCCATTTTGATTTGAATACTTAATGATTAAATCTAAAAATCTTTTCTTAAACTTGAGCTTGTTGTTTATCCAGCCTCTTGGATCTTTATATTTTTTTAATCCTTTTCGGTAGATTTCTTCCCATGTCATGTGATTGTAGTATCATTATTAAATCTAAGATTTAGGATTTAATTTAGTTTGGAAAAGTTAAATACATACGAAATGGGGTGGAAGATTTGAATAATTGTGAACTTCCACAACTAGATAGATTATATAGCATTTTCTCTTCTCTCAATAGGTTATCTGATATCATAAAACAAAGTTCTTCAATACATAATTATGTCCCTGGATTCAAGTATTAGTGGAATAAGAGAATAATAGGAAGATAGGAAATGAACTTGCGTAGATAGAGCATATTAAAAGAAAAAAGTGCCTCCGGTTTGAATATCACTCTTGCGAGTAGATATTATCTCACCATCAACGGCACTTCTTCCTACACTTATCATTGCGATTTGTTTATCCTAACTAACTTTTTTGATCTTGAACCATACTTCTTGGTGCTGATTTGGTAATCGTCTCAATGATTATTGGTTCTAGGTTATCCCAGCTGAAATTCATACCCTTTTCAATGCCTACAGAATAGGGATCAACGAAAATTTGAGTTATCCCAGGGATTCTGAAAAGCCTGCGAACAAGAGTTGCACCCTTTCTCCCAACCTCTTTGAGATATTTGTCGCTACTTTCACGCAGTGGACGCCAAAATATCCGAGTATGAGTTTTTGAGATTTCAAAATTTGTATGGTATGTTCGCATATCAGCATTGGAATGGGTTTCTGCCTTAACAGGCATTACTTCTGGTTCTTTTTGTAAAAACTTTAGAATTTTCATTTTTTCCTCTGTTTCATCATCATCATCATTTTTTACAAATCGCTTTTTTAAAGTGCAAGGAAGGACACTATTATAACAAAAAAATGGGGTAGTTACCATAGGGTAATGGGGTGGAAGATGGGATTCGAACCCACAACCTCCTGTACCACAAACAGGCGCTCCACCATTGAGCTACATCCACCATTTTTTAAAGTATTACTTTTTAGAATAAAGAGCCATTATTGCTTGCCCCTCTATGCTTTAGCGTAGAGGGGAGCTACATCCACCATAACAAATATTTCGGTAATACTGGATTTATTATACCGATTTTTGAGGGTTTTGTGGTAAGATCGGAGCGTTATGGCTACAAAGGAGATACTTTTGATGGGTGATCCAAGATTAAGGGTGATATCCGAGTCTGTTGATATTAAAAAAATTAAAACAAAGGAAATTCGGGGTCTTATTAAGGATTTAAAGAATACTGCAAAACTGAATCCGGAGGGTGAGGGTTTTGTAACTGTTGGGCTTTCCGCTCCACAAATCGATGTGCCCCTAAGAATATTTGTCGTTATTTCTGATGTTGATGTAAGAAAAAATCCTAAATTCGATGTGTATATAAACCCTGAACTTGACTATGAATCTACTCAGATGATTTCAGGAAAGGAAAGCTGTCTGAGTACACCTGGAATACTTGGTGAAGTTAGTCGTTATGATAGTGTAAGGGTTACTTATTATGATGAGAACGGAAAAAAGAAGAGAGAGAAATTTAGTGGAGAAAAATCAGTCTTTATACAACATGAAAGTGATCATCTTGATGGGATACTGTGGATAGACAGAGTAAGTGATACAAAAACAATATCTTACTGCTAGAAATTAATGTCAATAATCAGAAAAGTATTTGCCTCAATAATACTTAACTATCTTCGAATCCTTTCCAAAATCCAGCTAATGAAGGTAAAGCCAATAATTGTTGGGATAACTGGTAGTACAGGCAAAACCTCTATTCGAGATGCTGTTGCACTAGCTTTATCAGTGAAATATAAAGTGAAAAAGACTCATAAGGCAAACAGTGAATCAGGAATTCCTCTTGATATCCTTGGACTTCATATGAATGACTATTCTATATTTGACTGGATAAGGGTATGTTTACTTGCCCCCTTAAAGTTAGTTACAAACTGGGAAAAATATGACGTGTACGTGGTTGAGATGGGGGTAGACAGTCCTCAAACCCCTAAGAATATGTCATATCTTCTTAAGATATTGAAACCTCATATTGGTCTTCTACTAAACGTTTCGGCAGTACACAGCGAGAATTATGACCATTTGGTAGGTAGTAACCTAAACGATTTAAAGAGAGTAAACAGGATATTGGGGCTTATTTCGAAAGAAAAAGGAAAATTGTTAAAAAGCCTTCCAGAACAAGGTTTCGCAATAGGAAATGTCGATGATAACAATGTACAAAAAGTGTTATCAGAATGTAATTCTAAGATTATTACTTTTGGAAAGTCAAATTCTGCTGATGTTCGAATTAGGTCTATAGAACAAGACAAAGACAGTTTTGGAGTAACATTAATGATCGATGGTAAAAATTACACAATTGTATTAAAAAGCCAGTATTTACCTGATGCATTTGGATATACAATGGCTGGCGCAATGGCAATAGCATACTCATTGAAGGTTGATTTAGGAAAAGCTGTTATTAAGCTTTCGAAATATAAGCTCCCTCCTGGGAGAATGTCTATTTTTAAAGGAATAAAAAGTTCTACAATTGTTGACAGTTCATACAATTCTTCGAAACTTTCTACTTTTGAGGCATTTAATCTTGTTGAAATGTTGTCCAGTAAAGATAAAAGAAAGGTGTTACTTGCGCTTGGAGATATGAGGGAGATGGGAAAAGAAACTCAGTATGAACATGAAGAAATTTCTAAAAAAGCGGTAGATATAGCTGATAGAATAGTACTTGTCGGGCCTAATATGGAAAAATATTTCTATCCAAAAGCATTAAAACTCGGTTTTGATAAAGGTAAGATATATTGCTATGAAAACTCTTATGAGGCCGCTCAAAAGATTAAAGACAAGGTACTTAAGAGTGGAGATATTGTTCTTGCAAAAGGTTCTCAGAACACGATTTTTATGGAAAGTATTGTTGAAATGCTATTGGATAATGAAGAAGATATATCTAAACTTTGTCGCAGGGGAAGGTATTGGGATAAAATGAGGGACCAATTTAGATGAAAAAGAACAAGCTTTTACAAGGCTTAATAGTAATTATTCTTGGTGGAGCAATTTTATTCTTTGTGGTGAGCAAATATGCTGAGTATAAAGGGTTTTCCATTAGGGAATTATGGAATGAAATGTTTGTTAAAAAAGTTGAAGAAATTATAAATGGAGATGATAGAGTAATATATCTTTCCAGTGATCTTTCAGACTCACTTACTCAAGGAATTTCTGATTGGGCAGATGAAAACTACGCTCTTGTGTATTTTTCAGATGAGGTAGAAGGGGATGCAGACTATGTAGTTTCAACTGCAGATTTAGGGGGATACGATTTAGCCTGGAAAGGATATTTTGTCCTGGTAGTTTCAGTCGAATCGTTTTTAGAGGGTATCACTGTGGAGAATTTTGTACAGCTCGTCTCTGGCAACTCTGTTGAAGTTGATGGAGCTAGCTATGAGATTATCGTAGACGTAGATGCAGAGAATTATGTGAACTCAAATTATTCCATGGGAGTGAGTGTTACTTCTAGTTCGGATTGTGTAAATCAAGTATATGGGGATACTTCAAAGATTGGAATCATACCTTTTGATAAGGTAATTCCAAAAGTTAAAATTATTGGTATAGACGATGGAAATCTACTTACCAACTTTGATGAGGATAGTTATCCTTTTGTAGAAAATGTGTGGGTAAAGGAAGGTTCTAGTTCCGGCCTTTTTGATGAAGTTAGAGAAATTCTTGGTGATGTAAACTATAACCCAGATACTGTTGCAACAGCAGTGGTTACTGGTACTTCTGTGATGGGTGCAAGAGGTCTGTATCAAAAAAGTAAAGAGGTAGGTGACCCTATCTATCCAATTAGGGAAGTCGCTGATATTTTGAGGAATGCGGATATTGCACATGTAAGTAACGAGGCAGCCTTTGTTGAAGACTGTCAGCAGGGTAGCTGGTCGCTAGTGTTTTGTGGGACCTTGGAGTCTTTTGAGGCTTTTACTTTTGCTGGTATAGACGTAGTGGGCCTTACCGGTAATCACATATTAGATTATGGGAATACTAATTTTATAAATACTCTAGAACTATACGAGGAAAATGAGATACAGTATTTTGGAGGTGGTGAAAATTTTAGCGATGCACATACTCCAGCGGTTGAGGAGGTGAATGGGATGACATTTGCATTTCTTGGATATAACAATATTCCTCCGGTGTCATCTTATGCTACTGAAAGTCAGCCTGGATCGGCAGAGCTTGATATGAATCAGATGATAACCGATATTACTGATGCAAGCAGTAAGTATGATTTAGTACTTATTGATATGCAATGGGGAGAGGAGTATGAGCATGATCCATTAAGTTATCAGATTGAATATGGAAGGGCGGCAATTGATGCAGGTGCAGACATTGTGACTGGGGTGCATCCTCACTGGGTTCAAAAACTTGAATATTATGGGAACGGTGTAATTTTTTATGGTCTTGGAAACCTTTTATTTGATCAAATGTGGTCCCAAACAACAAGAGAAGGTATTATGGTTCGACATTATTTCTATGACGGAAGACATATTGGTTTTGACTTGATTCCAACGATTATTTATGAGGGGGCACAGCCAAGGCCTGTTAGTGGAAGTGATGCAGAAAGAATAATTAATTACTTATTTTAGATACGTTGACACTTAACTTTTGTTGTGTTAACTTGATTTTTGTAATGACTGCCTTAAAGAAAACAATAAAGCTATTTATCATAGTTTTTTCAACACTAGTATACTTTCTTTTTCCGATAACTGAGGCATTTGCAACAGATACAGACTTAAATGATCAGGTAGAGGAAGAAGAAGAGGAAAGAAAGGTTCAGCTAAGAGCCCTGTTGGAATTAGATCTTCCAACAGAAACAGATAATCCAAACTATCAGATTATATTTACTGAACCAGATGATACTGATATAGAAATAAAAATAGATGATGGAGATTATGTGACAAAGAAAAGTCCGTATTCACTACCTTCATTGTCGATTGGAAGGCACACTATCACTTTTAAATTTGAGGATGAAGATGGAGTGGAGCAGACTTTGGCTGAGGTTCTAATTGTAATTCCACGGGCTCCGGTATTTTCTGAGTCGGAGGACCTGAGTTTTGATTCTGGTGAAGACATAGTTTTTTCTGGGACAGCGCTTCCAAATTCTACAGTTGTATTCCTAATTAGCAGTGATTTGGTAATGCAGCTTGTTACAGTAGATTCAGATGGAAACTGGACATTGACTATCGATGAAGACCTTGTAGAGGGAAATCATCAGATTGTTGGTTTTGTTCGGAAGGATGGGTATGCAAGTGACTTTTCTGATCCAGTGACCTTCTATATGGGAAATGTTATTTCTTCCGAGCTTGAGGCGGGTGAGTCAGAGAGTGAATTTAGCTTGAATTTGAATATTGATTGGAGTGAAATTTTTTCAGAGGATAATAAGTATTATTTTATCGGTGCAGGCGGAGTGTTGCTTCTGATAGTTCTTGTGATAATAGGTTCTTCCATGAAAGCAGGAGCGGTAAATGGTAAAGATGTTGAAAAATTTATAAAGTCTAATGAATCTGGAAAGAAAGTTACTTTAAGAGAAAAACTGTCAACTGAGTTCCGTAAGAAATCTGTTGAACATAAGAAAAAGGACAGTAAGAAAAAGGATGCGTCTTCCCCCGAAGTAGCCCCGCTGGGCGGGACACTTCAGGGTTCGCCGGCTCAGGGTGCTGAGCCAATAAAAGATGAGGTAATGGAGAAAGAAAAAGAAAAGAAACCTGTTGAGAGTGAAGAAAAAGAAGAGAAACCTGTTAAAGAAAAAGATAAACGATCTGTAGAAGAAAAACCAAAGCAAAAGAAGGGGATATTTTCATTTTTGAAGTTTGGAAAGAAGAAGGAAAAGGAAGAGCCAGATGATGTTAAGAAGGTTGTATCTAAAGAGGAGTTCATTAAGGACTATAAAGAGGATGCTTCAACAAGCTCTCTCCAAGATGAAACTAAGCTAACAAAAGAACCTGCCAAAGGCGGCGATAAGCAGGTAAAGAAACAGAAAGCAAAGAAGCCGAAGGACAAACAAGTAGATAAAAAATCCAAATCAAACAAAATCGAGGTTACGTTAGGGTAGGTTTATGTTCTAGAGCTCCAATATGTTTTGTATCTTCATATCTTTCAACAATGTCGAGGAAGTCAGATATAATTATTTCATTAGAGACTGGGTCTTTGGATATGATTTTATTATTACCAATACTCATTGCACAATGGTTTATCTTATCTGAGCCTTCGTTAGGAAGAAAAACCAAGATGTTCCCCGCTTTAAGGTTTCTATTGTTATATTTGATTTCAACCCATAATTTTGGGTCAAAGAAAGGTAAACTCTTTCCTGTTGTGATAAAGTTAATGAATGAAATACAAGTGTGTTTCTTCCTTGTTTTAAAGGGTAATTTTTGATATTCGATAATTCTATTTAGATATTTCTTTGGAAGTTCTTGTAGTTGACTGATTATATCTTGAGTTTGTAGTTGTTCTATCATAAGTAACTTTGAAATAGATTTATCTAAACACAGTGAACTCTACGTAGTTCACTGCCGGGAGTGGGAGTTGAACCCACACCCCCGCAAGCGGGGGACTACGACCTGAACGTAGCGCGTCTGCCAATTCCGCCATCCCGACATTCGGTACAACTTTATTAATTAGACTATTCAAGAAGTAGAAAGAACTTTTTGCAATTGTTACTGTGATAAGTATCTATTTTGCTTTTAAGGCTACTTTTCTATATACCAGTCGATGATGTTGTTGTAGCGATCTTGAGGTAGACTGACATCCTCAAGTTCAACACCTTTAACACTTTTGTGTACAACAAAGGTAAATGTTGGATGATATAGGTAAAGTGCAGGCATATCCTCCATGATGTACCTTTGGAATGTACCATAATTATCTTTCCTTCTACTTTGTGATGGTTCTGTTCTAGATTGCTCAAGGATGATATCTACCCTGTCATATGAGTAGCCAGAAAGGTTTAGTCCGGGGTACTCTGACTTCAATGAGTGCCAAAGATTGTATTTATCTGGATCTGGTATGTTTTCTATTTCAAAAAGTAGAAGCTCAAAGTCTCTTCTTGGAATTGTCTCTCCTGATATCCTATCAAAAGTTTGTGTATTTGTGACTAGTTTAACCCCTACTGCCTGCCATTGTTGTTCTAATATCTGAGAAATTAGATTGTTTGTAGATGAATCAAGAAGAGTCATGGTGACAGATAAGGTTTCTCCATCCTTTTGTCTGTATAAGTCATCCTCATTTTCATGTTCCCATCCTGCATCAGAAAGTAGATTATTTGCACTTTCTTGATTGAACCTATATCTTTCTACATCTTTGTCAAATGCCCATGAGTTTGCGGGTATTGGGCCAAGGGCCTCGATCCCTTCCCCAAGAACAGCCGTAATTATTTCTTGCCTATTTGTTGCTCCAGAAAGAGCTTGTCTGACTTGTCTGGACGAAACAGGAGAGTCATCTAATCTAAGATTGAAGTAAACAAGCTTTTGTCTAAGACTAAGAGTAAATTGCTTTATTTCATACACTTCATATTGGGATAATTGCTGTGTGGTACTGTAAGTTATTTGAGAAAGTGTATGTATTCTAAACTGCCTTAGTGCTATTACTGCTTCATCCTCTGTAGCAAATAGTTTGTATACAATTTGCTTCAATGTTGGAGCTCCTTCATAATAATCATCGTGTGCCTCAAGCAGTATTTCATCTTCTGAATTCCCCATGAGTTTAAATGGTCCAGTCCCTATTGGATAGTTGTTGAAATCTGAAAATCTTATATCCGAAGTCTTGCTACTTGAGAGAATATGATCAGGCACTATTCCTAGAGATAGTGATTCAAGAAATGTAGTAGATGATTCTGGAAGGGTACAGAGTATCGTGTAGTCATCAATTTTTGTAAATTCAACATTTTCAAAAACATCAGAATAGCTATCTTCCCCACCAAGATTTTTGATGGTATCGAGAGTAAAGATAACATCATCTGAGTTGAAATTTTCTCCATCATGCCATTTTACATCCTTTCTTATGAATAAAGTGTAAGTCTTTCCATCAGAAGATATTGCCCATGATTCAACAAGTTCAGGTACAATCGTTTCATCTTCGGATACATTTATAAGTTTGTTGAAAATTAACTCCTGAAGATCTCTTACAATCTGGTTATTTGTGATAAACATTGGATTTAAAGACGAAACTCTGCCCACCGCTCCCTCAATTAATGTTTGTTCGGTCTGTGGGTTAAGTATTGATTCGGGATTTGTAGATGCATATATGAATGCTCTCCATCCAAGAAGGGAGATTCCGAAATATAAAAGGATGTAACTGATTGGTTTTGTTTTGTCGATAGACTTAAGTATTACATCTGGAAGGAACCATATGATTGTTCTTATTCTTTGAATAATCGGAGTATTTTCAGATTGTGGAGTTCCCCAAAAGATAGCGTTGTACTTATCTGTATCCGGGTCGTATTTAATAACCTCCTCCTGCTCCAGCTTGAGTTTTATTTCATCTCTTGGTGTTAACCTGTTTGATGATTGTTGAGCCATTTATGAAATTGATGTATTTGCGATAGATAATACAACTAGTAAGATAGATAGTACAATTGTTGAGTAGTACAATACTTTTTCGATCCCCCTCCTTGATCTATATACCTCTCCTCCACCTCCTAGAAATGTGCCAAGTCCTTCACCTCTGTTTTGAAGAAGTATTGATATGACAATGAGTATTGATATAACTATTTGTGATATTGTAACTATTCTTTTCCAGTCCAATTTTAGTGTTAATTAAATTTAGTCGTATTGGAGCCAATTGATTGATGCATATATTGTTGACGTTACAAATGCTGCAGCAATCATTGTAAATGTTGAACTTAAAGTAAATGTGTTAATCGATACTATTCCAAGTGATACTGTATCAATGTACGTTTCAGCAACAGAGATTCCGGGAATTATTATTGTCATGCCATAGATTGCAGCAAAGTTTAAAATAGTACCGATTATTATGTCCATAAAAATATTTTCTGGGAGGGTGAAAAACTTAATTGTTTGCTCGACAAGTGTATTTGAAAGACCGAAGATTACGATAATCATAAACCAATGGCTTAAAAGGATTGGTGTCTGAATACCAGTGATAATTTGAGTCGTGATATAAAAAACCATGGCACCAAAAATGAAATCATAGAGGATTTTTTTGAAGGATATTGAGACCATAGTAAACTGCTTCAAATTAATTGATGTAAGTATTCTTCTGAAGTATACTAAAACAGTTAATGTTTGAGAAGTTATGAATGCAACTGCCTAGGAGTTCGGAACCACGTCCAAAGACAAAAATCATTGCAACTATTGGTCCATCAACATGGGATAAGGAAATTCTGTCAAAGATGTATGATCTTGGAATGACTGGAGCAAGGATTAATGCTTCATTTGCAGATTTTGAAGAGCTTGATCGTGTGTCAAGTATGATACGTTCTGTTTCTGATGATATCGCATTAATATTGGATACTCACGGACATAAGTTAAGGCTAAATAAATTTGATGGAGTTGTAGAACTTGTAGAGGGATCAACTGTTGAAATTGGGAACAAAAAGGGCAAGTCGAAGTTGTGGATAGATTGTAAAGAAATATTTGAGAAGGTAGAGGTGGGTAATAAGGTTCTTATAGATAATGGATCTTTTGAACTTTCTGTTGAAAAGATAGGGGATGGGATACTTGGATGTAAGGTGGTATCAGGTGGAATGCTTACATCTGCTAAGACTGTGAATCTTCCAGATACAAAATTGGATTTTCCTACACTTACAGAAAAAGATATCAGGGATATTGAGTATGCGGTAGCAAAAGGGTTTGATTACATTTCTGCATCTTTTATTAGAACATCTAAGGACGTAGAAGCAATAAGGGAATATGTCATGGGATCGAGAACGAAGCTTATTGCAAAAATAGAGAATCAGGAGGGATTGGATAATTTTCAGGAAATTATGGAAGAGGTTGATGGAATAATGGTAGCAAGAGGGGATCTTGGGGTGGAGACTAATCTTTCAAAAATACCGGTAATTCAAAAAGAGATGATATTGAAGTGTAGGGAAAGTGGGAAAATGGTGATAGTTGCAACTCACATGATGGAATCTATGATTCAAAAGAGTATTCCAACAAGAGCTGAAATTAGTGATGTTGCAAATGCAGTGTTTGATGGAACAGATGCAGTAATGCTTTCTGCAGAGACTACAATTGGAAAGTATCCTGTGGAGACAGTGAAATGGATGGCAAGTGCTTGTGTGGAAGCGGAAAACAGCTGTCAGTCTCAAGTACTTTTTGGTCAAACGGATGCATCAGTTTTTACCGACTCTATTGCTAGGTCTGTTATTGATCTGACAGATGAACTTCCTATAGATAGTATTGTTGTTGGGACGAAAACTGGCAATTCAGTTGTTTCGATTTCTAGACATAGACCTGGGCCGGAGATCATTGCGTTTGTGAATAATGGGATGTTGAGAAGGCAGCTGAATTTAGTTTATGGTGTAAAACCGGTATTTGTCAGTGAAAAATTTCCTTCAGATAGAGACTGGTTGGTTAGAGTTCTTGCTGAATATGGAGTAAAATATGGTCTTTTGAAGCCTGAGAACACTGTAGTGTTGATCACTGGGTCTGGTATTGCCGGAAAAGCAAGAAATACAATTGTTGAAGTAGCAAAGGTTTTTGATATATGCAATGTGTGATAAAATAATCTCAACATGCTATTTTCGTTTATTCATTCTTATTTATTAGCATGAGCTAAGATCCTTGATAATGATATGAGATTACCCTGAAGTTAATTTATTATACTTCAGGGTCTCAGGATTATTCTGTTGTGCTCTTTTAAATAAAGTTATTAACATATCAATATGTATCCTTTTGTTATTTTGTGACGCCCTCCTACCCCTATCCCCCGCAAAGCGGGGTCCAGGGTTCGGATGGCAAGTAGGTTAGCTATGTGATTAAGAGCATCTGTTTATGGTAGATTCTTAACAGCTAATACGTTTATCCGGTGACGTAGCCAAGTAGTAAGGCAGCGGTCTGCAAAACCGCTATACGTGGGTGCAAATCCCGCCGTCACCTCCATACTTCACCAAGATTTCGTATGGCAAGCCATACAGAAAGCTTGGTGAAGTATGAGAGTCTGCCGAAGCTTTAGCGCAGGCGACTCCCGTTTTTGAATTAATGCCGAAGTGGTGGAACTGGTAGACACTCGGGACTTAAAATCCCGTCCTCATTCTTGAGGGTGTGGGTTCAACTCCCACCTTCGGCACATGGCTTGTTTTTCATCTTTGTGTATAGTCTTTTCCTATAGTATAATGCTCTCGAGGAGCAAAATATTGTTCTTGGATCTTTTTAAAAAAGGAGAAAGTAATGAAAAAGAGAACATTCTGGGACTATATCGTCGGATGGGGATATATAATATTCTTGGTAGTCATTAGCATTGTGGCAGGGATTATTGTCGGGGTCATGATGTTGGTTTTCGTGATAGCATACACCTTTTGGTGTTTGTTAGAAAGGTTTGTACTCAGTCTGATTCCAGGTATTGGAAAGACTGAGGAAAAAAATATCCCTGAAGAAACCTTTTACAAGGACGTCTTCCTGGCGGGTAATTGCCTTTATTTGAGACAGTCACTACTGAAGAAGATTCTTGTACCCTTAAAGAAGCTCAGTTTTGTGATTTTTGTTTCAGGGAAAGAAGGAATATGCATGGATGGTGATTTTTGTAGTCACTTTTCCATGGAGAGAGAATTGAAATGTCTTCCTTTTGATAAAGTTTACCACATGGCCAAAAGTGGTAAAAAGGTTTCAAAAAAGAAATTTCTCAGTTACCTTAGAGGTTTCACATCGTCAGTAGGATTGTTTGAAACCTGGTTTCCATATGTATATAACGAAGGGTTAATGATTGGAAAATGTTATTAATATGGAAAAACTGTGTACAGGTGATCCTGCTCCTCCTCATGTCTTGAAAAAGAGACAAAAGGGTCACCTAGTTATTCAGCTTCCTCGAATTTATCTGGGTCGTCGTTGCCGCATTTGGGGCATTTGACGAGCAAGTCCTTCCCTTCATATACAAATCCGCATACCATACATCTGGTTCTCATCCACTTCTCCTGAAGATCATCAGGCTGAGTTTTATTTGTGAGGTATTTCTGAGTATCCAATGGAGATTATTAATATTTTAGATATTCAAGTGGAAATTCAGCTTTGAGATTTTTATTCATTTTTATTTTATCAAGGATTACTTTAAGAGTGTTATAAACATCTAGTTTTGATGAATCGATAACAATATCATTGTACTTTTCAGGTTTCGATATATCAACTTCATATAGACTTTTGTATCTTTCAGCATCGTTTTTTCTTCTTTGAACTAGTTTTTCCAGTTCTTCTTTAAATCTGTTTTCATCATACTTCCATCCTTCCCTTTCAAATATTCTTTTGATACTTGTTTGGGGATCGGCATGTAACCATATTTTTAACGTTGTAGGGATGTGCTTTTTAGTTGCTATAGCAGCAAAAACCTTGCTTTCGATAAGTAGATCTTTTTGATAACTCATCTTTATGAGGTAGTTATCAACCTCCTTATCAATTTTTGGGTCTTTTGTCATTTCATTTTTTGAAAAGTTTTCTAGTTCTTTTTCTCCAGCCTTTTTTCTAACAATCTTTCCACCATATAATCTATGTAAGTACCATTTTCTTGCCAACATTTTTGATATTGTTGAAGATCCAGATCCACCTGGTCCTCCAATCACTACAAGATAACCTAGTTCTTTGGGCCGTTTGTTATTTTGCACTTAAATTTAGGGTATTATTATGATAGGGTGTTTTTATAGTAGCTAATGTTGTATTAACTCGCAAGTGAGAAAAAAAAGAAAAAAGGAAAGGAAGGTCAACTTGAATTTGGGGAAGCCTGATTATGTAATTATTCTTCTGACTGCTGTTTTCCTGATTTTTGGAATTATAATGATTTTTGACGCAAGTATATATAAGGCGGATGAGGTATTTAATGACAGGTTTCACTTTGTATCTCAGCAATTTATATGGATAATAATTGGAATTATTGTAGGGGCGTTTTTTTACTTGGGGGACTATCATTATTTTTCAAAACTTGCTCTTCCTGGTCTTTTCATATCTCTTGTTTTACTTGTTGCCGTGTTGTTTGTGGGGGTGGAGGTAAATGGTTCTAAACGGTGGTTTATGGTGGGACCGGTACCAATTCAGCCGGCCGAGCTTGTAAAGCCTGTGTTTATTCTTTACTTGTGTAGCTGGCTTTCAAAAGGAAAAAAGTATTATAAAAGTTTTAAAGACGCATGGAGGCATCATATTTCAAGTGAGCTTGTTGCATTTTTGTTTATTCTGTTTATTATAGGTGGGTTAGTAATACTAGAACCAGATCTTGGTACAGCTATTGTGATATCTGTAACTGCATTTGTTATATATTTTTCCTCTGGTAAGGATTTTGCTCATTTGATTGGAACTGGACTTATTATTATCATTGGAGGGTTGCTAGGTACCATTGCCGCAATACTTGAGTCATATAGACTTGAAAGAATAAAGACGTATGTTCAACTTCTTTTAACTGGTGAGGTGGCAGATCCTAGAGGTACTGGATATCAAATACAGCAAATTCTTATTGGGATTGGATCTGGAGGATTCTGGGGAAAAGGGTTTGGTCAATCTAGACAAAGGTTTGGATATCTTGTTGAAAATACAGCATTTACAGATTCGATTTTTGCAATAATTTTGGAGGAGATGGGAATGCTCGGTGGGTTGCTGTTAATAACACTTTTTCTTCTCTTTTTCCTAAGAGCGTATCAAATTGCAAAGAATGCACCGGATAGATTCGGCAGTCTTCTTGCTGGAGGAATAGGTTTTTGGTTAGTATTTCAGGCATTTGTTCATATGGGAGCTAATGTTGCTCTGATGCCACTTACTGGTGTTCCTCTTCCGTTTTTTACATATGGTGGATCGTCAACGGTAGTTGCTTTAGCAGGGGTAGGTATGTTATTAAATGTCAGTAGATATGCAAAAAAACAATAAGTCAAAAATTGTAATAACTGGGGGTGGATCTGGTGGTCACACAATGACAGCTTTGGCTGTTGTAAATAGATTGATTGATAAGTATCCGGAATATAAAGATAGAATTGTATACCTTGGTGGAAGTATGGGGATGGAGGGTGAGAAAAGATCTGATTCTTTGGATCAGAGAGTCTTTTCAAATACTGGAATAGAGTACAAAAGTATTCGAAGTGGGAAGCTTCATAGAAAGTTTGCTTTGAGAACCTTGTGGGGCCTTTTGGGGGTTTTGGGCGGTCTAATTGATGCTTGGAGTTTTTTTAAGAAAAATGATGTCTCACTAGTTTTTTCAACTGGTGGATATGTTTCTGTGCCAGTATGTGTTTGTGCAGGATTAAGAAAAGTTCCAGTAATTATCCACGAACAGACTACAAGGGTTGGACTGTCAAATAAGATATGTGCTCGTTTTGCTGAAAAGATTTTGGTAGGATTTGAGGAGTCAAGGAGGTTTTTTCCAAAAGAGAAAGTGCGATTTGTTGGAAATCCGATAAGGAAATGTATAACCGATCCTACGTGTTGGCCAAAAAGTACTGTTCAGAAACTAAGGTATTTTAAGAAAAGGTCTGATGAGTTTCCTGTTGTATTGATTTCTGGAGGAGGACAGGGATCTCATATGTTTAATGAGATAGTAAGGCAGTCTTTAAATCAACTTCTTCTAAATTATCAGGTAATTCTTTTGTGTGGAGATAATTTGGTATATCAAGATCATAAGTGTTTATTAAAATCGATAAAGAAATCGTCAGCTGATTTTCAGAAAAGAATAGTTGTGGAAAAATTTGCTGATAAAGAGATGGGTGCATACTATGATGCTGCTAACATTTATGTGGGGAGGGGAGGAGCAATGTCAGTTTATGAAGTTGGCTTGCTTGGTATACCTTCAATCATAATTCCTATCCCCTGGGTGACGTATAACGAGCAATATCATAATTCAAAAGTTCTTGAGGATTTGGGTTTGGCTACAATTATAAACCAAGGTGAACTAAGTTCAGAAGTATTTGTGCAAAGATTACATAGATTTTCTAGAGAGCTCTCTGAGGGAAAGATAGACTTTGATAAAAGGGCGTTGAAGCAAAAATTTGTTAAGGATGCAGATAAAAAGATAGTTGAAGAGCTAGTAAAGTCTATCGAGGTGTGATATATTAGCAATCGTGTATGATGACTGCTAACGTAACTTTATCTTGAGAGTTTCGACATGATTTGTGAAAAATGTGGCCGTAATACTGCGACAACTCAGTTGACATATGTAGTAAACGGTCAAAAGAAGACATACAATCTCTGTGAAAACTGTGCAGAAAAATTATCTTCAGGAGGACATTCCTCTTTTGGTGATGTTGGTGGATATGGGTCTTTTCCATCTCAAAGGGAAAGTACAGATATTACAGAGTATTTTTCTGAAAGAATGAGAGATGCGATTCAAGAAGCTGCATCTGTCACTTTGGAACATAAAAATAATAATATTGATACTGAGCACTTACTGCTTGGGATACTAAAAGATGATGAGGTTATAGATAAGATTCTAAAAGAGCTTGATCTCGACAAGGATGGGCTGGTGAAGTATTTAGAGTCCCAAATTAGTGAAGGTACCTCCGAGATTGAAACACCAGGATTAAATCCAAGGGCTAAGCAGGCTTTACAGCTATCCTTTCAAGAGGCAATGGATCTTGGCCATAAATATGTTGGTACTGAACATTTGCTGTTGGGTTTGGTAAAGGAAGGAGAGGGGCTTGCAGCTCAGGCATTTGAAAAATATGGGATTTCATACACTAGGGCAAGACAGGCAGTAGTAAATATTGTCGGGGAAGGAGATGAAGAGGGAAAGAAGGTAAAGAAGAAATCAGGTACTCCGACGCTTGATAAATATTCAAGAGATTTAACAAATCTTGCTGCTGCCGGGAAAATTGACCCTGTAATTGGAAGAAACGATGAGATCTCAAGGGTTATTCAGACTCTTTCAAGAAGAAAAAAGAATAATCCTGTGTTGATTGGTGAGCCTGGAGTAGGTAAGACTGCAATTGCAGAAGGACTTGCATATCGCGTGGTTACAGGTTCTGTACCGGACTATCTGAAAGATAAAAAGGTAAAAGAGCTTGATGTCGCTGGACTTATTGCTGGGTCAAAGTATAGAGGTCAATTTGAGGAAAGGGCTAAAAAGATCTTAAAGGAACTAGAAAAATCAGGAAGAGATGTTATTTTGTTTATAGATGAGCTTCACACAGTAGTTGGATCTGGTGCACAGGAAGGACAGATGGATTTATCAAACATGTTGAAACCAGCACTAGCAAGAGGAGAGCTTCAAGTAATTGGCTCTACTACTCTTCAAGAATATAAGAAGTATATTGAAAAAGACGCCGCTTTAGAAAGAAGATTTCAGCCTGTACTCATTGATGAACCTACTGTAGATCAAACAATTGATATTTTAAAGGGTTTAAGAGATAGATATGAGGGATATCATAAGGTAAGAATTTCAGATGAGGCAATTGTATCGGCTGCAAACCTTTCTGCGAGGTATGTAAAGGATAGATATATGCCTGATAAAGCGATAGATGTTGTGGATGAGGCTTCAAGTAAAGTAAAACTTGAAACTAGTTCGGAGCCTGAGGAATTGGTGAATGTGAAAAACAAGGTAAAGAAGCTTGAGAAAGAAAGAGAATCGCTAAGTAGGGCTGGCAAACATAAGAAAAGTGCTGAAATTAAGCAAAAGATAGAAAAAGTAAGAAAGGAGAAACTTGAGCCGTTAACTGATGAGTGGAATAAAAAGAGAGGTACTGGAACTCCAACTGTTTCTATTGATGATATTGCTCATGTAGTTTCAAGAATGACAGGTATTCCTGTATCTCAACTAAAGGAAGAAGAAAAAGAAAGGCTATTGAAGCTTGAGAAGTCGCTTCATGAGAGAATAGTTGGGCAGGATGAAGCGGTAAATGCAGTTTCAGAAGCGGTAAGAAGATCAAGGGTTGGACTTTCAGACCCAAATAGACCAATAGGGGTTTTTCTGTTTCTTGGACCAACCGGTGTGGGAAAGACGGAGCTTGCAAAAGCATTAGCTGAGTTTATTTTTGGAGATGAAAGTTCACTACTGCGGATTGACATGAGTGAGTATATGGAAAGGCACTCTGTCTCAAAATTGATAGGGTCTCCTCCTGGATATGTAGGATTTGAGGAGGGGGGACAGCTTACTGAAAAGATAAGAAGGCAGCCATATACTGTAATCCTTCTTGATGAGATAGAAAAAGCTCATTCTGATGTGTTTAATATGCTGCTTCAAATATTTGATGAGGGAAGGCTTACTGACGCAAAAGGAAGGACAGTAGATTTCAAAAATACTATTATAATAATGACAAGTAATATTGGTGCAAACAAGATACTTGACTATATTAAATCGAAAGTTAAGAAGGTAAATGAGTGGGAGAAGATAAAAGAAAACCTTATGGAACAGGTAAATCAGAGTTTTAAACCTGAGTTTGTAACTCGACTGGATGACATAATTGTATTTCATGCATTGGATAAAAAGCAGTTAACAGAAATTGCAAAGATCCTTTTGGACAAAGTTTCTGGTATGGTCACAGGTCAGGGCATGGAGATAGAGTTTGATGATAGTGTAATAGAACAGATTGTGGATATTGGGTATGAGCCTGAATTTGGTGCAAGGCCTATGAAAAGGGCTATTCAGACCGAAATCGAGAATAAGCTGAGTGAAGAATTATTAAAAGGGACTTTTAATAAGGGTGATAAGATAAAAGCAATAGTAAAAGGGGGAAAGATCACATTTGAAAAGGCCAGAAAGTAGTATTTCCGTAGTTTTAATAGATATACTTTAATTAGTTTGACAGTTATTTTGTCTACTGTTACAATGTAGTAATACATTAACACGGTATTACTATGGATAATAGAAAAGATTGGAAAAATGAAGATACTGACAAGTTATTTGAGTCTATTTTAAGCCTTTACTCCTTGGATGAGTGTGAAAGGTTTTTTAGAGACCTTATGACTGTTCCTGAAATAGAAGCCTTTGCGCAAAGGCTTAAAGTTGCGTTGCTTCTATCTAGAGGTATGTCTTACCGTCAGATTTCAAAAGAGACTGGTGCAAGTACTACTACCGTGACAAGGATAAATGATTGGTTGGAGAGAGGATGTGACGGTTACAAATTAGCAATTTCCAGGTTGAACAGTAAAGAAAATAATTCTTCTGAAGTTACATCACTTCATCATCACGACCCGCAAATTATTGCCGGGTTGTGATTTCTTATTTCCCAAAGTAAAAATTCATAAACTGGTAATACGGTTTGCTTTGTTAATAAAGCTATAACATGGTGGATGTAGCTCAATGGTGGAGCGCCTGTTTGTGGTACAGGAGGTTGTGGGTTCAAATCCCATCTTCCACCCATGAAGTGGATTTAATAATAATAATTGATTATGGAAAAGATAGAAAAACAAATAATAATACCTACAACTTCAGAAAGAGAGTCAATAGTAAATTCTTGCTGTAATTCAGGTTGTGTAGATACCCTACCAGGAAAGGAAGTTACAGTGACTTCATATCTAAGTACACTCCTAGGTAATCCAGGGCAAGGACAAATGAGAGGGATGACCGTGATAATTACATATGCAGATCAAGCAGATAAGTTGTCAAACTATTGTCTTCACCTCTGAGGACCAATATTCTATAGATTGGAGGGTATTCAATGAGGCGTATAGTGTAACGTCAAACAGTCTATATGAGAATAGGATTTCATTCTCTAATGACACAGTATCTACCTCTCTTTTCCTTATCAACCAACTATCGGAAGATTTAGGTTCGCGATCTGTCTTGGCATTAAAAGAAAATTTGAGAGAGTGTGAGCAGGAAGTGGGCGAGAGAGATCTGTTAAATAGCATTAGCAATCTGATATGTCAGAAATATCCCAATTCAGGCTCATTTGACCGTGCAATGTTAATTAGTGCATTTGCTGCTGCAACATGTCTTTTAGAACAGACAGATCTATTTGATAAAAGATTAACTAATTTTTCTACAAACAATACTATGGAAATAGTGACAGAAAGAAACAAAAAGATACAGCTTGTATCTCCTCTAGCTAAGGATATCTATATAGATCCATCTCTTTCAGAAATAACATCTAATGTTTCAAGAATAAAAGCAGGAGTGGAGAGAGAGATTCAAGGGCTTAAATCTCAGAAAAGGGGAGGAAGGAAAACAGCGTGGAGTTTAATTGAGGATAAGTATGTAGAGAATGTAACTGAACAAGAGGCTTTCAAACAGGCATTAACTATAAATCCCCAATGGGAAGAACTAGATGAATATAGAAGAAGAGGAGTACTGATCAAGACAAGATTTCGGCTTGCTTCACAAAGAGCTGAGGAAGATATGTTCAACAAGAAATACTCTGAAGCAGTAAAAGAATACCAATCATTTGTTCTTCGAAAGGATCTTGAGTTTATTGAGTGGGAACTAAGAACATCGTTAACAGAGCTTTCAAACGAAAGTTTAACTTTCTTGATAAGAAATTTCATCGAAATTCGGAATAAATGGCTTAAATCAGGTGGACAAAAGTCTCCGGATGATGAACTGAGATGGAGAATACTGCAACCACTTCTAAAGAAAGTACGGTTTAACAAGGAAGAGGATGAGATTCCATTAGAGAACAACAGTGAAAATCTGAAAAGAGCCATCAGTATAATAAAAAGGTATACTCGGACCCAAAATTCAGAGTACACACTGATCAATGAGAAAGCCCTCAAAGAGTATATATATAGGTGTCTGTCAGAAAATAAACCTATTGTATTTTCAGCAGCTCTTTGTCCAACCAGATGGCCCAAAAGACTCCTTTACAGGACTCCTAAAGAAAGAGCACAGTTCTACGATCCTAATCCTTGGAAGGCAGATGCTGTTGACCTTCTTCCAATCACTCAAGATTTAGCCTTCCAACTACAATCTCAAGGTTTTAAGGTAAAGTTCGAGTGGGCGATCTTTGTTTCTGACGAAGAAGATTATATAAGATTTACATCTCTAAACCCATGGCTACAAGACAGAGAGACAAAGAACTTACTTAGAGAGAATGTTGAACTGTTTAAAGAAAACATATCAGCACTTCTTATGGCTTCACTTGGAGATAGTTTTGGAGGGTGTAAGATTAATATTTTAGGATCAGGCCAAACTAAAGATGAAATCGAAAAGATTGATAACTTATGTCAGAGTATTAAAGAGGAAGCTAAAAGTAATAAAAGTTTGAGAAATCTGATTTGTGAGATTGCAGAAAGGAGAAAATCTTCCTTTGAAGATCCCAATGGATTTTACAATTCAGCATACAGTGAGGTTGGGGGAGGACTTACAAGCAGAGATTATGGAAACATCGCTCTGAGATATATTGCCACATATAGGAGACAATTTTTGAAATATCTTAATGGGATTAGGGTGGATAATAGTTATGCAACAATGGCAAGAGCATTCCTGCTGAAAAAAGATGGAGCAAACTTCCCAGTAGTAAATCCATTTCCGAGACCAGATCAAAGAAATAGAATAAGGTTTGACCAAATCAAATGATGAAAACTGTAATAATTCTACCTTATCCATATCCAATAGATAACAAGCTCCGTACTGGGTTAATAGGGGGATTACAAACACAGGCAAAGTATATGATTGATTATTTGAGAAATAGAATTGATATTGAAGTGTTATCTCTTGGTAACAATTATACATATCCTAACAAGCAGATTCGTTACTTTGGAAATTACATGTGCGATAGAGAAAAAGGTATTAGGGAGATCTTGAGAGAGGTAAAGAAGAGTCCACCTGACAACTTGTTTCTATTCTTGACCAGAAGTGCTGCGATAGGAGAACAATTTAAGTTGCTTAATTCTTTACCAAAATTTACTGATGTTACTGTTCAAATAACGAGAACCGACTATATAGACACATTTTCCGAGGAAGAAATCCTTATCCTTAAAGGATGCAGAATAATTGCCCAAAGCGATGTACAAGAAAAACTCCTTTTAAAAAGAGGTATTGTTCCACAAGATATTATTGTTGTGGGCAATCCGGTTGATCTGTCTGAGTTTACTCCAAGTTCTCAAGAGGATAAAGTTAAATTACGTAAGACATATGGAATTAATGCAGATGATAAAGTAATACTTTCTACAAGTCGTTTAATAAGAGATAAAGGTATTCAAGTATTATTTGATGCTTTGGAAATATTATCTGAAGATCTTATAATTACATGCTTGGTAGTCGGGGTCGATGATAAGGATGGTGAGGGTAGCCAGTTTGTTAAGAGGGCAGAGGCTCTTAGTACGCAAGGCAATTTGACTGTGAAGGTGCTTGGAAAAAAAGATATTGTTGAAATGCCTAGGTTCTATCAAATTAGTGACGTATTTACACTTACTTCAAGAACAGAAGGTCTCTCGAACTCACTAATGGAAGCAATGGCTTCAAAAACACCTATAATAGCAACAGATATAGATGCAAACAAAGTATTACTTAAAGATAACTACTCTGGATTGCTATACCGATATTCCGATGTTACAAATCTAGCAAACGGAATCAGGAAACTCTTAATCAAGAAGAGCCTCGGAGAGATGCTGGTAGAAAATGCATTTGAAACAATACAAAATTATAGCTCAGAGAAGATACTTCCTAAATATCTCTATATCATTAATGATATTTGATATACTGAATAAGTAATTATGGAATTATCGAATAATCAAAACCAAAGTGAAAAAAGTCTTTCGGATATTCTAAGAGAATATGGAGAAAAAGGGTTCATTTTTCATGGACGACCTGAAGGTGATCTAAAGATTATTGTTCCTGCATCCCCAAAGTACTCTGAGAGGGATGATGAATTTAGTCGTGATAGGGCTGTATATGCAAGTGACAATCCAGCATCCTCTATTATGTTTTCATTGATAAATCGAAAAGATTCTAGATTTGCGGAAGGTACATGGAATGCTTCTTGGTCAGAAAAAGGTGATGGGTTTAGAGCAAAGGTTCCTGTCTCATGGAAGAGTGCATTAGAAAAGAATTCTGGGTTTGTGTATGTTTGTTCTAAAGATGGCTTTATAACCCATGGTGAAGGAACAAGGAATAAGGAGTATAAAAGTCATAAAAATGTGATTCCCATCGATATGGTTAGTGTTACCTTAAGGGATTTTTATAATTTGGGGGGAAAAGTAGAATGGACAAAGTAAATAATACAATTGTGATATACTAAAAACATGGAAAAACCAAGAAAATTAAGGGGATTTAACGACTTTTTCGGGGAGGATATGCGGATCCGACAGTATGTTATTGATACCTTTAAACAAACATTTGAAAAATATGGCTATGAGCCTCTTGAGACTCCAGCGTTGGAGTACTCTAAGTATATGCTTGGACAAAGCGGTGAAGAGGCAGAAAAGCAGTTTTATAGGTTCAAGGATCCTGGGGGGAGGGATGTGATGTTGAAATATGAGGTAATGATCGGAATGTGCAGGGCTGTTGCAGAAAACTACGATAACATTGAATTCCCGTATAAAAGGTACCAGATACAAAGGACTTGGAGAGCTGAAAACACGCAAAAGGGTCGCTATAGAGAGTTCACCCAGTGCGACGCGGATACCATAGGTTCAAATTCAATGATTAACGATGCTGAATTTATCCAGATGGGGCTTGAAGTTGTTGGCAAGCTTGGGTTTAAAGAATATATTGCAAACATTAGTAACAGGAAATTTCTTGCTGGACTTGCTGAATATGCAGGTATTTCAGGTGAAAAGCTATACGGTTTTGCTATGTCTTTAGATAAGATTAGGAAAATTGGCAAGGATAAAGTAATAAAGGAAATGGTTGATAAGAGGAACATTGAAAAAGATAAAGTTGTTAAAGCACTGGACTTGATAGATCAAGCCGAAGGAAAGAATTATGATGAATTGATTTCTGAGTATGAAAAGAATGTTGGTACAACGAAGATTGGCAAGGAGGGCCTAGATGAGTTAGCTGAAATTCGAAAATACCTGATAGCCAGTGGTGTAGATGAGAAGCTTTATAAATTTGATCCAACTATTGCAAGAGGACTTGCATCATATACCGGACCGGTGTGGGAGTATGAAGTGAAAGATGGAGATGTAGGATCAATTGGGGGCTGTGGGAGATATGACAATGTAATCTCGAAATATATTGGTAAAGATGTACCTGCTACTGGTGGATCGTTTGGGATTGAAAGAATTTGTGATATTTTGAAGGAAAGGAAAATGGTTAGTTTCAGTGAACTTACTGCAAACGTTATGGTTACAGTTTTTAATGAGGATACTATTCAGGAATCGTTAAAAATTGCAAATGGACTTAGAAATGCTGGTATATATGTGATGCTTTATCCTGATCCAGACAAACTTGGTAAACAATTTAAGTATGCTGATAGTAAAGGAATAGAGTGGGTTGTTGTGGTTGGGCCTGAGGAAATTAAGAAAGACGTTGTTCAGCTAAAGAATATGAAGACTGAAAAACAAGAGGAAATGAAAGTTGATGAAGTAGTGAAAAAACTTACCGTGTAAGTCTTTTCTTCCACTTTTCCAATACCAGAAGCGCTTCAAGAGGTGTTAATTTATCCAAATCAAGGGTTTTTAGTTCGTTGAATATTGAGGGCATTGTTTCGGAAAGGTTGTTATCCATAAATGTCAGCTGTCCTTCTTTGTCGTCTTTATTTTTCGTAATTTCTGATCTCTGTTCTTTCTTTGAGCTTACATTACTTCTAACACCAAACATATCCTCTTGCTCAAATCCAGATAGTATCTCTTCTGCCCTTTCGATGATATCGTCTGGAAGACCTGCCATCTTTGCTACGTGTATTCCATAGCTTTTATTTGTACCACCTTTTTCAATCTTTCTTAAAAAAATTACATCATCACCTTCTTCTATAACTGCAACATTAAAGTTTTTAATACCCTCAAGTTCATCTTCAAGTTTCACAAGTTCATGGTAGTGAGTAGCGAACAGACATCTAGATTGAATTTTTTGGTCAATGTGTTCTGCAATTGCCCATGCAATTGAAACACCGTCATATGTGCTTGTACCTCTACCAACCTCGTCTAATATGATGAGACTATATTTTGTGGCATTGTTAATGATATTTGCCGCCTCGTCCATCTCGACAAGGAAGGTACTCCTTCCTGCAGAAAGGTCGTCTGAGGCACCGACCCTTGTGAAAACCCTATCAGTAAGGGACATTTTGGCATAGCTAGCAGGAACGAAGCTTCCAATCTGTGCCATCAATACAATTAGTGCAACCTGTCTGATATATGTTGACTTGCCAGACATGTTTGGACCGGTCAAGATTACTAACCTGTTCTGGTCAAGATCGATGTTAAGGTCGTTGCTAATAAATTCTTCATTTGAGACTAGCTCTACAATTGGGTGTCTACCATTTTTTATTTCTAAAATTCCTTTTTCCTTACCGAAATCAAATAGCTCTGGCTTGCAGTAATTGTTTTGATTCGCAATGTGTGCAAGGCATGCAACAACATCTATTTCGGAGATACTATCTGAAACTTCTTGTATGAAATCCAGGTATTTAATGATGTTTTCTCTTATTTCTTGAAATACTTCATATTCAAGCTGATTTAATCTTTCCTGTGCATTTAAAACTATTGTTTCTTTTTTCTTTAGCTCTGGAGTTATGTATCTTTCAGAGTTTACCAGGGTCTGCTTTCTAATGTAGTCATCAGGGGCCTTATCTTTGTGAGTATTTGTTATTTCAATATAATATCCAAAGACTTTGTTTGATCTAACTTTTAGGGAAGGTATTCCTGTTCTTTCTTTTTCAATTTTTTCTAGATTATCGATCCATTCTTTGCTTACACTTGTTTCTGACTTGATTTTATCTACCCTTTTGTCAAAGCCTTCTTTAATGATATGACCCTCCATTATTGTGTTTGGAGGACTATCGACAATTGATTTATCGATGTATTTAATGAGCTCCTCCAGCTTTGCTTTGTTTTTAAGAATGTCCCTTGATAATTTTTTCAGATAGCCTGATTTCTTAAGATTACTTGAGATTGCAATAATTTCATTGATTGTTGAAGATAGTGCTATCAGATCTCTTGCGTTGGCTCTATTTAGTCCAATTTTTCCTGAGATTCTTTCAATATCTGAAACCTTCTTTAGATTTTCTTTGAGATTTGAAAGAAAAGAAAGATCGTTGAAAAGTTCATCTATCATATCCTGTCTTCGCTTTAGTTCTTTTAGGTTTAGTAGTGGATGAACAACCCATCTTCTTAATTTTCTGGCTCCCATGGAAGTTTCGGTCCTATCAAGTATCTTGATAAGTGAAGCCTTATTTCCCATTTCACTTGTTGAATACACAACATCTAAATTTCTTAATGTTGCAGCATCTAGTATCATGTTTCCCCTAAGGTCGTAGTATTTAAGTTTGTTGATATGCGAAAGATCTGATTTTTGTGTTTCAGTAAGATAGTTGATAATTGCGCCTGCTGAAATTATACTAGCTTGACTGTTTGAAATTCCAAATGATGCAAGACTTTTTTTTCCAAAATGTTTGCAAAGTAAATCTTTTGATTTTTGGTGTTCATATTTGTAGTTGTCCAGTGGTTGAATCGGATATTCGGATAAAGTGGAAAAATCCTGTTTGGGAGACACCAGTATTTCAGAAGGCGAAATCCTCGAAATTTCATCTTTCAAGTTGTTTAAATTTTGTGTTTCAGTAATTAGAAATTCACCTGTAGACAGATCACATAGGGCTAGCCCGTATGTTTTCTTTTGGTGGAAGACAGAGCAAAGATAATTGTTTTTTTTGTCATCGGAATACCTGTCATCAGTTAGGGTTCCAGGGGTAACTACTCTTGTTACTTCTCTTCTTACAATCCCTTTTGCTAACTTTGGATCTTCCACTTGGTCAGCTACTGCAACGTTGTAGCCGGCTTTAACAAGTTTTGGAAGATATTGATTAAGGGCATGATAGGGAAATCCTGCAAGTGGAGTAGGATCTTCATTTTTATCTCTTGAGGTAAGGGTGATATTTAATACTTTTGAAGTAGTCTTTGCATCTTCGTTAAAGGTCTCATAAAAATCACCCATTCTAAAAAGCAGTATTTTGTCTTTGTATTGCTGTTTTAACTGTTTGTACTGACGCATCATTGGCGTCAATTGTTTTACCGGCATATACCGTGATTATATCAAAGTACAGTTTCTTGCGGGATTATGTTTTAAATAATGCTTTCCTTTCAAGTTTGATTATTTTTTCTCTTACTCTTTCAAGATTCTTTCTTGTTACAGCTACCCCGTGGAATCCCTTTTCCACAACTTTTTTAATAATTTTTTCTGATTTGCCAGGAAATCTTATTATTGATGTTCCTTCGTCTAAGTTTTCTTTTATTTGGTCAATTATTTTTAAGATGCTTGGGTCATCATATTTTTGAGCCATCATTAATTTCTTTAAACTCTTTATATCTATTATCATTCCATCTATTCCCGTAGCTTCATATTGGTCTACAATTAGTGCGATCGAAGGAGTATCTACCATAAGGAATATTTTAAATGTACTTGATCTTCTTAAACCAGCGGCAGACACTGATTTTTTAAACTCAATGATGTTTTGTGGGCTTCCTGCATATTCTATGGCTATTGAAACATTTCTATATCCGTGCACGTTTCTAACTCTTTTTATTATTTTTATTGCGAGGTTCAGTTCCTTTGGATTCTTTAGCAATCGTTGAAGTCCATTTGTAGAATCTGTAATATCTGTATCGTCATACTTTTCTATTGAAGCTCCTTTTGTTAGTTCCTTGTATTGTTCTACAGACATGCTTCCTATCCCAATGATTATTGGGTCGCCATTTGTAAACTGGCATATTTCCGCAATTTCCTCACTTGCCTGCTTAATAAATTCTTTGGCTCTTCCTTCTTCAATATATGCGCCTGGATGTCTTCCGATTGATCGGTATATATCTTCAAGCCTTATATGAGAGAGTCCATCAGAAAGTTCAATTAGGTCTTTACTTCTTTCTACACTTTTTATTCCATACGATAGATCTAGAAATACCTTTGTGGCAGTATTCTTCTTTGTCTTTTTTCCGCCAGAGGCGGACCCGCCTCTGGCGGGCTTCTTTTCTTCTTCTGGCAGGTATTTAGATAGGTCTTCTATTGAAGGAGTCAGATTTATGTTTTGTGGCATTGCTCCAGTCTTTCTTTTTCCATATACTGCACCGATCTCTCCATCAACCAATACCTCTTCATTTTCGTTAAGTACCTTTGTTGCAATGTGAGTTCCTATGACACAAGGAATCTTCTTTTCCCTGCATATTATTGCTAAATCACTTGTCAGCCCTCCAATGTTTGATACTATTGCTCCTGCGAGTGTGGATTTGCCTTCAATTTCTGGATATGTCTTTTTCAAAACAAGCACAGAGGAATCTGATATTCCGCCTTCTAGGTCTTTCGAGCTATTGATTATTTTCACTTTTCCTCTAAATGACCCTTTACTTGCTCCAACTCCAGTAATTAACAGTTTTTCATCTTTTCCAGGTTTCACTATTTTGACTTCTCTTTCTAGTACCTTTTTTTCAATTACTTCTCGCAATGATCTTTTTTTAGGTACTTTAATTTCCTCAATGTCTTGCTTTGGTTTAGCTAAATCAAGCTTTTTCTTTTCCATTTCTTCCTTAAACTTCTTTTTGGATTCCTCGATTATATTTATTTGCTCAACTGATTCTCTAATTATTTTGTCTGTATCCTGTCTTATATCAATATCAAGCTCTTTTATTCGAAGTGATTTAGCCTTTTTAGTCTGAAGGATCCAGATATGGCCTCCTTCAAAAACCCATTCAATATCCTGGGGTGCCTTTTGGGTCTTCTCTATTTGCATTCCTACTTTTACAAGTTCCTCTAGGTATCTATTTTCAAGCTTCTGTCTGTTTTGCCAAAGTGGAGATATATTTACTTTTTGCTCTCCATCTTCCCCTGGTTTGTGTCTGATTTTTCTAATGGTCATCCATTTTTGAGGTAAGATTCTCTTTTCCTCGAAATTTAGATTTTCCTTGTTTACAATATATTGATCAGGTGTAATATCTCCATCAGCAATTACCTCACCGAGACCGAACACTGCCTCTATTGTCATGTGATCTTTGTTTTGTGTAATTGGATCTATTGTAAATGCTACTCCAGATACTTCTGCCTGTACCATCTTTTGGATAACAACTGCAACTTTAATATCTGAAAGGGTTAATCCGTTTGATAGAAGGTAGGTAGTAACTTCTGATGTAAATGCACTAGCATACACAGATTTAATTGACTCATATATTTCTTCTATTCCTTTTGAGTTAAGTATAGTCTCAAGTTGTCCGGAAAATGATAGTTTTTGGTGACTCTCTGGCAGTATTACTGATGCTCTTATAGCTACCCATGTGTTTGAAAATCCGGAAATTCTTGAGTATCCAATTTTTATTTCTCGAGCAAGACTATCTGAAAATTCCCCTTTCTTTATAAGGTTTTGAATTTTTTCCGATGTAATTTTTTTCGTAAGATTTGTGCCAACATTTTCATTAATATATTGTGAAAAGACTCTACCTGAAACGATGAAAAATCTAGGAATAGGAACATCCATATCTCTTAACTTGAATAGGCTGTATCCTTTTTTTCCGACATATGTTTCCGATAATTTCTTATGGGAGTGATCTTCGTCAATGAAAATATTTTTATTTTTGAATTTTTGGGCAGACATTAATCAGGTTTATAAATAAGACTAAATTCAAATTGATTCTATGTATTTGATTTTACTATGTCAATTAACTTTCTGAAAGGAAATTCAGGAGTAAGTGAATAATTACTGAGACGGGTACCGCAAGCAAGATTCCTGCTATTCCGAGCAGTTGAGCTCCTATAATTATTGAAAGAAGTATGAGTAAAGGTGGTAGTCCTACTGCACCAGAAAGGATTTTAGGTGCCAGAATATTTCCTTCAAATTGCTGGATGGCAATACCTCCAATGACTGTTCCAATAATCGTAAATGCATTACCTGTTGAGAGTGCTAGTAGAAACGCTGGTATAAAGATAATGATAGGTCCGAGGTTCGGAATGATGTTTAGTAGAGAAGTCAAAAGTGCTATTGATCCGGCATATGGAAGGTTTACGATAGAATAGACCGTAAGTGCAAGCAGTCCAACTGTGATGCTTAATCCGGTTTGTCCAATTAACCATGATCCCAGTTTCGATTCAACTTCCAAGATAAATTTTCTCAGCCGTTTTGATATTGATTTGTCAGTAACTTTGAGAAGGATTTCATCGTAGAAGTGATCCTTATCGAGCGACATATATA
>CAYZTC010000008.1:0-50039 GCA_964481345.1 uncultured Candidatus Saccharibacteria bacterium
CTACAACCCAGGCCTTTTGTATGGCTCGCCATACGAAGCCTTGGCATAGTATGGTGCCGAGGACCAGAATCGAACTGGTGACCCTTCGATTTTCAGTCGAATGCTCTACCAACTGAGCTACCTCGGCACTCAGTAGAATCTTACTTATCAAAATATTAAAGAAGCTCAACTCTCTTTAGATAACAACAACTTGTCCTGAGCGAAGTCCTACAACAAGAGACAAGTCGAAGGGCTACCTCGGCTACTCGGGACATTATCTCGCTTTGCAGTGAAATGTCCGCGAAGCGGTCTACTTCACGGAATATGCCAGGTATATATATTTCTGTCAATATAACCTTGTTTTATAAAGGCTTATTCTTCGTTTATAATAGCATATATATGAAGAAAATTAGTATCAATTCATCAAAACTTATTGAAACAGCGGTAAAATTCCTTTCAGAGGATAAGTTGGTCATTTATCCTACAGAAACGTGCTATGGCGCAGGAGTAGATGCCACTAGAATAACATCTGTAAAAAAACTACTAAGATATAAAGAGAGAAGAGAGGGAAATCCAATATCTATTGCCGTATCAGATAAAGAAATGGCTTCAAAATACGCTGAAATCAACGAAACCGCCCAAAATCTTTACGAAAACTATCTTCCTGGACCAATTACAATCGTTTCAAAAAGTACCGGAAAGGTTGCTCCAGGCCTTGAGTCTGAATTTAAGACAATTGGAATAAGAATCCCTAATTATCCTAAAGTACTAGAAATTATTAAAAAATTCGGTAAGCCAATTACAACAACTTCTGCAAATGTGGCATATCGACCAAATCCGTATAGTATTGAACAACTTCTCAATGACTTACCCCAGAAAAACAAGGATTTAATAGACCTGATTATTGATGGAGGAGAACTTCCTTACAGGGAAGCATCTACAGTTGTAGATACCACTCTTGATAATATGAATATCCTAAGGGAAGGGAAAATGAGATTTGACATATCTGGAGAAACAGTCCTTAAGGCGAAAACTAAAAATGTCGAAGAAACAATAAATTTCGGCTCCCTTATTGTAATGAAGGTATTTGATGAACTAATTGATAACTGCGTCATTCTTTCACTAGGAGGTGATCTTGGAACAGGTAAAACTCACCTTGCAAAAGGTATAGGAAGACAGCTTGGAGTAAAACAAATCATCACATCACCAACTTTCAATTTAATAAATGAATATGACTATGACCTCCTTAAGGCAAAAGGAAAACTATTCCATATAGATACCTGGCGTATTAAGAACAAAAAAGAACTTTCATCTCTTGATATTAAAGATTTCATAAGTAAAGGAAACATTATTGTCATAGAGTGGGCTGATAAGTTTTTCGGTTCATTTGAGGAAATATCAAGTAAGTCAAACACAAAATGCTACAAGGTCAGATTTAAATACATCGGTGAAAGCGAAAGAGAAATTACTCTTGAACGAGCCTAAACAACAATATTGACAATTCTTCCAGACACATAGATAAACTTCTTAATCCTTTTCCCATTTACATACTTAGATACATTTTTTACTTTCAAAGCTTTCTCTCTTATTTCCCCTTCTGTCGAATCCCTCTCAACATCTACCTCTCCTCTTCTTTTACCATTTACCTGAATTGGAATAATTACGTTTTTTTCCTCAAGCGCTTTTTCGTCAAGTTTTGGCCATTTATTCACATGCACAGAAAACTTGTTTCCCAACACTTCCCACAACTCCTCTGCAGTATATGGTGCAAATGGTGATAAGATCAAAACCATCTTTTCAAGAGTATCTTTTGATATTTCATCAGTATCGTCAAGAGAATTCCTCATCTCCATCATTGAGGCAATAGCTGTGTTAAAAGAAAATTTATCAATTCCATCTTTTACTCTCTTTATAGTTTTATTGATAATTCTTTTAACTTTATCCGAGGAACCACTAGAAACATTTTTTGATTTTTCAGAAACGAAATCATAATACTTTTTCAAAAACCTTCCCACTCCAACTACTGCATTATCATTCCATGCCATAGTACTATTAAACGGCCCCATAAACATAAGATATGTCCGTATAGTATCTACTCCATATTTGTCTGCAACTTCATCAGGACTGATTACATTTCCCCTGGATTTACTCATCCTTTTTCCATCAAGACCAAGTATTACTCCATGCTCAATCCTACGTAAATATGGCTCTTCGTTTGGAACAACACCGATATCATAAAGAAATTTATACCAAAATCTTGAATAAAGTAGATGTAGATAAGTATGCTCAGATCCACCAAAGTATAGATAGACAGGCATCCAAGCTTTCATCTTTTCCATTGAGGCCAACTCTTTGTTATTTTGAGGATCCAGGTACCTTAAAAAATACCAACACGAACCGGCCCAGTTTGGCATTGTATCTGTCTCCCTCTCTGCAGGGCCACCACATTTTGGACATTTCGTATTTACCCAGTCTTTTATTTTCGAAAGAGGAGACTTTCCTGTTCCAGAAGGTTCATAACGCTCAACATCAGGCAATTTAACTGGTAAATCTGACTCTGGCACAGGTACCCACCCGCATTTCTTACAATTTATCATTGGAATTGGTTCACCCCAATAATGCTGTCTTGAGAAAATCCAGTCCCGTAAATGATAATTTTTAGTTCTCTCTCCCCAACCTTTTTTCTCAATGTAGCCAATTATTTTCTCGATAGCATCCTTTGGTTTTAAGCCATTAATTATTTCTGAATTAAAAACTATACTCTTGCTTACATTAGTATATGGCTTTTTTTCGAAATCCCATTTACCAGCTTCCGGTTTTATTACCGGAACAATCTCAATACCATGCTTCTTTGCAAAATCAAAATCCCTCTCATCATGTGCAGGCACACCAACCACCGAACCGGTACCAGTCTCTCCCACAACAAAATCTGCAATATATATAGGCATCTCTTTCCCAGTTAGTCTATTTAGACAGTATCGTCCAGTAAATACTCCAGATCTATCAGAATAATCAACAATTTTCTCCCTTTCAGATTTTTTCTTTGATTTTTTCATGTACTTCTCAACTTCAGCTCTATGCTCCTTATTAGTTATTTCAAGTACCAAAGGATTTTCTGGAGATATTGCAATAAATGTGGTCCCATAGTTAGTGTCAGGTCTTGTTGAATAACATGTTATTGATTTATTTTCATCACCGACTAAAGGATACTCAATATTTACTCCATATGTTCTTCCTATCCAGTTTTTTTGTGCTATCTTTATATGCTCTTGGTACTCTGTTTTAAAGAGATCATCAGTAAGTCTATCTGCATATTCAGTAATTTTAAGAATCCACTGATTTAACTTTTTCTTTGAGGTTTCAGTACCACATCTTTCACACTTTCCACTAATAACTTCCTCATTTGCAAGACCCGTTTTACAGCTTGGGCACCAATTGATATCTTTATTTTCCTTATTCGCAAGGCCTTTCTTAAACATTTGAGTAAAAATCCACTGTGTCCACTTATAGTATTCAGGATCACTTGTATTTATTTCTCTATCCCAATCAAATGAGTAGGCTAAATGCTTCATTTGTTCACTATACTTTTTACAGTTGTCGTTCGTAACATCTTGAGGTTTTCTTTTAACCCTGATTGCATAGTTTTCAGTGGGAAGACCAAAAGCATCATATCCCATTGGGAAAAGCACTTCCTTACCACACATCCTTTGAAATCTTGCATATACATCACCACCAGTCATTGTAAAAGCATGTCCAATATGAAGACCTTCACCTGAGGGATAAGGAAATTCTACAAGTACATACATTTTTTCTTTCTTAGAATTATCATTCGCAGAAAAAATCTTTTCTTTAACCCATCTGTCCTTCCACTTTTTTTCGATTGATTTGAATTCCATGAAGATTATTATAACAATATTTTTCAAACATGGTAATCTATTTCGTGTCCAAAAACTCTGAAAGATCAGGTAGGTCCTTCTTTACCCGACTAAACTCTGAGTTATTTTCATACTCTTGCTCATAATATTCATAGTCCTCATCAGGACTTAAGTGAATGAACTCCGAATTACTTTCATACTCACTTGCGTATTCCTCATATCCTTTACTATCAATGTTCTTAAGGATTTCAATAAACTCAATTTCAGTGGAAAGCCTTTCTTCAAAATCCTCCAAGTCTTTCCCCTGAATTTCAGGAAGAATACCAAGAAATTCAGAATTCTTTTCATACTCGCTCTCAAAATCTTCGTATGAATTATTTTCAATACTTTTTTTCGTATCAAAAAATTCAATATTAGAGTTGTATTGATTACTATAATAGTCATATTGGTACACTCCTGGAGAAAAGCTAGAAGAGATGTTATAAAACAGTAAACCAATCAATGCAAACAAACCCACGACAATGACTATAACAACCTCTGAAAGTATCTTTACTATTTGATCCGATATTAATCCACTAAGAATGGTAACTATAACTCCAATACCAGGAATTGTGGAGGCAAAAATACGTGAAAGAACTTTCGTCACAGTTTGCCTTATCATAAAAGCCCAATTCTTACCAAAAAAGGTTGTCGCGATTTTTGAGAAAGCATTATTAACAAACTTTGATACTCCACTAAAATGCCGTTTGAACTGCTGACCGATTGATAATTGATATAGTTTATAATAAAAAGAACTCCCATCAACTTTTTTTCTCTTGGTAGACAGCTTTAACCAGAAACCTCCATCAACTAAAACACCTTTAAATAAGTTCCATGGATGAAGATAGTAAGTAGATCCAACTAGTTTTCCAATTGCTGAACTGTTTTCAACAAACACTGATTCTTTTACACCTGTAGGAAGTCCATCTTTATCCACAACATCCCTAAACTTAAAAGATCCCAGCCTTAAAGCCTCATAATCCCCTGAAATTATTGCATCTAAAAACTCCCTATCAAAAACACCCTCTTTAAGCCACCTTGCGGTAAATAACAATTTTCCCACCCTTACACCAGATGTCCTATCTTCCCCACCTGATAAACCGGTTAGCACTCGCATTATTTTCTTGTATTCTCTAGGTAACTTGTCAGCAGCTCTAAGTGACAGTAGATTCAATGCCGCAGCTTTATAATTTGAATACAGTCTAAATTCATCTTTTTCAAAAACACCTTTGTTATCTGAATCATCCTCACCAAAGGTAAGATTTTTTACAGTAGCTGCAATTTCTTTATTCGTTCCAAGTTCATCCAGTAACACTGAAAGTCGTGACTTCACCCCTTCAGCTTTATCTTCTTTCTCCAGTTTTATAATAATTTCCTTTACTTCCTTCCTAATCGATCCTTCATCAAGTTTTTTATCCTTAAACATCTTTTTTAAATCTTGAATCACAAGCTCAGAAATTACTGATGAATATTTATCTAAAAACAGCCTCTTTTGAAAAACGCCATCCTTATCATATTCACTTATATCTGGAAGTAAAAAGGAGCTACCTATCACCCTAGAGATTTCGGACGAAAATCCAAGCTTCCGAGCCATAATTGAAAAGAGAGCCGAATTCATCGTGTTATTTGTAAATCCTCCAATACCTGCCCATTTTCTATCTTGCTTATACTTGTCAAATGAATACTGAATATTTCCAATTGGATCTGACAGAAACTTAAACCCCGATGTCAATCCAAAACCAAATTTAAACCCTTTTGTCTTAAAATCACCAGCATACTTACCATCTTTGATCAACTTACTCTCAAAAACTTGGGTGCTTTGGTCAATCTGCCTCAACAAATCAGAAATTACAGTATCAACAGGATATAGCACTGGCTCTGAAATAATCTCCTCAAGACCATCCTGTAAATTATTATCTCTTACCTTTTCGGGTTTCTTATCTCTACTTTTTTTAAGTTTTTGTGTCTTAAATACAAGATCAAATAGACTTGCATACACATCTTGTGGCTTTTTTCTCTCTCCCATCTACAGTTATACTTATCCAAGATTAAACTTTGTCAAAGCTTTCTTTGCACCCTCAACTGCTTGTGATATTCCTCTTGATGGTTGCACGCTCAACATTTCATTTACTATCCCAGGAGCTCCAGCAGCAAATAGGTACCCAGCGATTACAAGTATTCCTTGAAAACTAATAATCCAGTCAACATTAAACGAACCAGTATTGAAAAATGTTAAACCGCTACTGTTTATATTAGTAAATACTATATATCTACTTAAGTTAATAATGATGTAGATCACTACAAAGGAAAGTACATTTGCGGACACTCTTTTAAACCATCCTGATGTTGAGCCTCCATTTCCTGGCAGAGATCCTAATAAAATATAAATTGGACCAAGTATAACTTCAACGAAAATCTTAAGATAAAGCAAAATCATTGTTATAAAAACCCTAACTGCAGCATATAAACAAACAAGTGCAATGATACATATTTTCAGGAGATCGATCAGCCCCCACATCTTAATTCCAGATGCAACACCTTTCAAAATATTTAACGCAATATCACCTCCGGCTTCAAAAATTGGAATACCTGTATCTATATCCCACTTTAAAACAGCATCTCCCAAAATTATCATCCCCAGATCTTTTAAGGCCTTCCCAACAGCCCCTGGATAAGAAGAGTCCAAAGCATCATCAAACATATCACCAACCCCTCCAAGCTCTTCAGCTTGAAATCCTTGATTTTAAAGCTGACTGTTTATTGCAGTTCCCACTACTGCCATTCCTACTTTTCCAAGATCCAAAATAAATCCCACGATAGCAAAACTAAAAGTAACAAGAATTAATCCCAAAACAACTCTGGGGAGTGTATTTGATATCCCCACTGTCCCTTGACCACCAATCTTTGATCTAAACATGATTGAAAAACCGATAATAACAAGCACTATCACAAATCCAATGTATGCAATATTTCTAAACATCACCCATATAGGTTCTAGACCCATTTCGGATTTCAAAAAATCATAACCAGTAGACTGGGCATAAGTCCCAGTATTTGACCTATCAAACCCAGGTATAAAATTTCTTGCAATGTGAGATCCAACATCTATATAGGGAGGATCATAAATCATTGATGTGATACCATCTTCCACACTTCCAACTATTCCTACTCTTGTTGATGATGATATTTCACCAGTAGAATCTGTACTTCCATAACTACAAAAGCTATCACTACCAAGCAACAAACTACTTAACAAAACTACACTAGACGAAAACTCATTTCTTTTTAAAGTATCAATACTTTCTGATATTCCAGTCACTTGAACGCTAAAATTGTTTGCCTCATTGTATACTGATGAAACATCAATACAAAACTCATCTTGAGTATCATCTTCCTCATCATTGTTTATTGAAGCAAGTACTTGGCTAAACATTCCCAATAGAAGAAACTGAAAAAGTACAAATGAAGCAAATATTGAAAACACTTTAAAATACTTTTTTATTACTGTATTCATTTAAAATAATAAACAATTTATTTAATTCCATACACAAAAGAAGAAAAGGCTTTCCAGTCACAATATTTATCTAACTCACCGTCAATACATTTACTGCTAGTCAGCTTACTGTCAAGCCACAATTCGAAAATATAGTCTGGGTAAACACATTTTGTTGATCGTACATGTCCTTCAATTATCCAAGAACAATCAGTATAAACATATCTGTTGTTCTTAAGAAAGGATTCATTTTTATAGCAGTCAATAGCGTTCAATTCATCCAAAAATTCACAGTGAAACCTCTCACAGTTACTCCCAACACATACAACCTTTCCAGTAGCATTTGAGATCGTTTCATCCTCTTCAATAACAAAACCCTGAATTCTTTTATAAGAAAAAAAGTTACTTTCAAGTAATTTATCAATAGAAGGAAATTCGCCTAAACCAATAAGATCGTATACACCTAACCCGTTTGAAGAAAAATCAACTCCCAACCAATAATACGGAACAGTAATGTATATAATACCCTCTTCAATATTTATTGAAGTGTCGTTTTTTTCAACATCCTTAATTCCGGCAACAACAGGCTGATATTTAATTATTTCTTTCTTACTAGTACTTGATAAATCCGATAAGCTAAATCCAGAAAAACTACTACCAAAGAAAATTAAGAATAAGAAAACGGAAAAACATAAAATGTAAATCCGGCAGTTTTTATCCATCTCGTAACAGACTATCACAAAAAATGCTATCCAACAATTGAAAAGATATCCAAAAGAATATACTCTTATACAATGGCAAAACAAAAAAAACCAAAAATCGGACTTGCTCTCGGAAGCGGTGGATTTAAAGGTACAGCAGCTCACATTGGCATTATAAAAGAATTAATAAAGGCCAAAATCCCTATAGACTATATCGCTGGATCCAGTTCGGGCTCCGTAGTTGGTGGAATTTATGCAGCCACAAAAGATTTAAAGAAACTAGAAAAGAAATTTTTGGAGATGAAACCAAAGGATTACTTGTACTGGTTTTCAGATATCACCCTTACCTCTGGCCTTGTAAAAGGAGATAAAGCTACTGAGTTTTTAAAGCAGTTTATTGGAACAAAGAATATTCGAGATTGTAAAATTGAATTCAGACCAGTATGTACAAACCTTGAGACAGGAAGAACGGTAACCATCGAAAAAGGAAAACTTGCAGAAGGAATAAGGGCAAGTTGTGCTGTCCCCTTAATTCTCAGACCAATAAAGTACGGTAAAAGATGGCTTGTTGATGGTGGTACATCAATGCCTGTTCCAGTACAAGTTGTGAAGGACATGGGAGCTAACATTGTAATAGCTGTAAATATGAATGCAAAGCTTGGAAAAATAAAGAAGTTAAAAGCAGAAAAAGAGGTAAAGTTTTCTAAACTATCAATAATTGACCACTCAATTAGTATACTGCTCCATCATCTCGCAAAAATTAATATTAAATATGCAGATATAGTAATATCCCCTGACATCTCAGAATATGGAAATCTAAATATGGGAGAATATTTAGGGACATCTAGGCCCATTAAGGCTGGACAAAAAGCTACTAAAAAAGCAATTCCACATATTAAAGAAAAAATCGAAAAATGGACGAAATCAAAAGAATCACAAAAGAATTAATCATTTTTTGAATCAGCATTAACTAGACCACCATATGAAGATTCTTAAACCAGTCCCTGAAATCATAGTTACTCAGGTCACCAGAACGTGGTTTCCATTGAGAGAATTGTTCAACATCAATATCAACAGAGAGTGGATCAGTAGCATACCTTTGGGGTGCAGAAAACCTAGATTGATAGAATTCTCCTAAAGAAGTGTTAGCCTTAACGCTAGGAAGTTCATATACCCTTAAAAGTTCCCCTCCGTAAGCAAACGCCTTACATAATCTATCTTCTTGAACATTCTCCAACAATTCAACTAAAAACCTACTCATCAATCTATAAACCTTTCTTCCAGCTCGAGATAATTCCATGTCTTTAGAGCATTTTTCAAACAGCGCCTTATCAAAACCAGCAACCTCCCAAAAAACCATGGGATTAATCTGTTCCATCAATTGCATGTAACCGCTTTGAGCCGCAGCTACAACTCCTTTCGTCTCCATGTTTGATGATAATTTCTCCTCCACGAGCCGAATTTTACCCGAAATAAGCACAAAAGGAAACTATTTATTTTGATCTATGAAGGCCTGAGCGACTTCCCTCCACATTTCTCCAGCTCCCATCACCATAACAACATCACCTGGTTTTGTCTCTTTCTGGAGTATCTCTAGGCTCTCAGAGGGCTCTTTTACATACCTTACGTTATTATGGTACTTTCTTGTAAGTTCAACCAAATCCTTTGAACTTACCTCTCCAATATCCTTTTCTCTCGAGGAGGCATAAATCTCAGGAATTATTACTAAATCAGCGTTTTTGAAGGATTGTGCAAATTCATCAAATAGTGCTTTTGTTCTAGAAAAAGTATGTGGCTGAAATATACACCAAATACGAGAATCTGGGTAAAACTGCTTTGCAGCAGCCAAAGTAAGATCTAGTGCGATAGGGTGGTGTGCATAATCATCGATTACTGTCACTCCATTTACCGTTCCATAGACCTCAAATCTTCTATTCAAACCTTTAAAGGTCTTAAGAATATCTCGTATTTTTTTCGGTTTAACTCCCAGATTCAAACATACCGAAATGGCTACTGCGGCATTAAGAATATTGTGATCTCCAGGAATGATTAGCTCATACATTCCCCTACTTTTGCTATTCTGAAAAATCTCAAACGTATTTTTCCCTTTTCCATACTTCACATTTTTTATCTGAATATCAAAGTTCTCACCAAAACCGTATCGAGATACATTTATATCCTTCCTACCAGACCTTTTCAAAGCTTTATCGATATCCAAGTCTTCTCCATATCCATACAGATTTGATCCCTTAGGAAGCTTCTTAATAAACTCAGAGTAAGATTTGATCATATCCTCGAACTTTGGAAAGAAATCCGGGTGATCCCACTCAATATTTGTGATTATGGCATGTTTTGCGTATGGAGCATAGTTGAAATACGCTTCCCTATACTCGTCAGCTTCTATGACAAATATATCACTTCTGCATTTTGGAAACATGTTTAAGTTATCCACAGGAGTTCCTACAATAAAATACGGATCTACACATGCATTTGTTAATATGTAGGAAACCATTGCTGTTGTAGTAGTCTTTCCATTACATCCACTTACCGTGACAGCTTGTTTACCCTTTATTATTGAACCTACAACTTGAGGAAAGGTAAATATTGGAATTTTATTCTTTTTTGCTTCAGCAAGCTCTGGATTACTATCGTTATATGCTACAGAATGAATAACAACATCTGCACCATTAATGTTTTTCGAATCAAAAACAGACCATGGAATTTCTTGCTGGCTAAGCACCCTATCAGTAGGAAAAACAGTAGCAACATCAGACCCAGTCACATTTTTTCCCATATTCTTCAATATCATTGCCAAAGCCGATCCCAAATGCCCCTTTATCCCCACCATATGGATTTTTTGATATTTATTGAGATCAATCATTTTAAACATAATAACACATGATCAATACATAAAAAATATCTAAAAACTGAAATAAAAGGGTATTTACATACTTACATTCCTATAGTATAATTCCACATCTTAATATTATATGTATAAAAATGACCGACGGTACAACAATAGGTACAGTTATAGGCTCATCTGCAGTACTCGCAGCTTCAACAGTTGCCCTACCTTACGCCTCAGGAAGTGTTGGCAAGATTGCATTCTACATACTCATTGGTTTAGCTTTAACGATATTATTGCTAAACATCATCATCAAGGTAGTAGAGCTACTTTCTCCTATCAAATAAAGTCTTAGGAAGACTCAATGAATATTGTAAACCTTGCCCTTACTATCTCATTAGCACTATTTGGAATTACACTTATTAAGCAGTGTTTATACCTATTTAGTGCATGCTTATTCTCAATAAAAAAACTAGCAATCCACAGAAAAAGCAATAAATATTCTCAAAAACAACTTGAAAACTGGTACAAAGTATCTGTTGTAATACCTGCCTGGAATGAAGAAGTCGGCGTCATTTCTACAATTAAATCCATACTAAACTCAGACTATGGTTCAGTCGAGATAATAGTTGTAAATGATGGATCAACTGACAAGTCAGCTCAAAAAATTGAAAAGTTTATCAAAACTAAGTTTAAATCTCATCGAAAGAAATATAAAGGTAAAAAATAGTTTTCATCAATCATAAAAGAAATCATGGAAAAGGTTCAGCCCTTAATTCAGCAATTAAAAAAGCTACAGGAAACATTATTATTACAACTGACGCAGATACAATATTCACTAAAGATGCTATTACAAAAACTATTAGATACTTCATAAATTCAGAAATTGACGCAGTTGTAGGAAATGTGAAAGTCGGTAATTTAACAACGCTTATTGGAATGCTTCAGCAAATCGAGTATACACTTGGATTCTATCTAAAGAGAGCTCATTCTCTATGGGGAGCAGAATATATCATCGGCGGGGCTTTTGGAGCATTTAGGAAGAAACTCTTCGACAAGATAGGATATCTTGACACACAATGCAAAACTGAAGACATAGAGTTTTCAACAAGAATCCAGTCAGTAGGCAAAAAAATCTTTTTTGCAGAAGATGCCATAGTATATACCGAAGGAGCTTCAACTCTAAAAGGTCTATTTAAGCAAAGAATGAGATGGAAAAAAGGAAGGTTTGACACATTTATTAAACACAGAAAATTATTTTTTAGTACTAAACCCAAACACAACCAAATACTCACACAGTTCTTAATGCCAATAGCTCTAATATTCGACTTCGAATTGACAATTGAACCAATTATTATGATTATTGTTTTTTCAATTGTTTTAAGGTACGGCAACTATGGAGTGATTTACTTGTATCTAGGAATGACAACGTTCTTGCTTGTGCTTTCATATTTCTTTGGATCAAAGAAAAACAACCTTAAGACATTTCTTTTAGCACCTATCTTTGGACTTCTAAGCTACATTCTTACAATCTGTGAAGTGTATGCTTTTTGGGGTAGCGTTTTACTATTTTCAAAAGGGCATAATATTACTTGGCAGGATTGGAAAAGAAAGGGTATACAAAATGTCTAAACAAATTGTTAAAAAACTAAATATCATCATATGGGTAATTGCTTTCATTGCGATTGGATATAGCTTTACATTGATAAACGATGGGTCCCCTATTGAAATACCCACAAAGGATGACTTTATCCAAGATATTGAGGCACTGACAAATAATAACGACAGCAACAATAGTTCTGAAAATAAGGAAACAACGGAAGATGTTACGGAAAATATGAATGCTTCTGAAACATATAAACCAATTCAGATCAGCATCCCAAGTGTAGAAATTAATCTTGAGGTTAAAATAGGAAGATATGACTCTACTGACAAAACATGGGAGATCGGAGATAGAACAGCATATTGGGCTAATCTTAGCGATTTACCTTCTGAAAACGATGGAAATACTTTAATATATGCACACAATACATCAGATGCATTTTATCCACTTAGAAATATTTCCATGGGAGATTACGCTTACATAACGGCAGATACTGGCGAAACCTTAATATATGAGTTTTTTGATTATGAAATCGTGGAGCCAACAGATGATTCACTATTTTATATAAACGATTTACCAAGACTAACTCTCCTAACCTGTAACGGCAGCTTCAGCCAAGTAAGAAGGTTGATGTATTTTAGGCTGGTGGAAATTGAGAATACTCTAAAGAAATAATCAAGATTCTCTTCGTAGAAATTTCTGGATATCACTTTTAATGATCTCCCTAGGAGCTCTATCCCACTGGAATATTTCGAACAACTCCATTAAATGATCAAGAATTAACTCTTCGAAGTCTAACACTACAGTTTCCGAATTCAAAACTTTATCTACAATAGCAAATTCATCATCTCGGGATTTATAATCATCTAATAAATATCGAGACTTATCAAGAAAAACCAATTTTCGTTCTTTTGTATTCTTCAATTCTATTTTTAATCCGACATTTCCATTAATTTTCAAATTACGAATAATATCACGAATGTAAATAATAAACTCAGTATAAGAATAGACTGCATTCAAAACACCAAGTTGCTTTTCTAAAGGAACTTTTCTAGGTTCTTTCCAATCTTCACTTAAACAGATGTTTTGAACAAAAAAGCCTTTTGTTGTAAATTTCCAAACTTCCTTTAAATCTCCACAATCTGTCCATGAACAAACACCTATACTTGAATTAGAAGTGTCATGTCTATCTTTACGATTTTTTTTATATTGAGGATACTCCCAACCCCTTAGACTAACTATCGAGTTTTGAATTGCAGAGTGAATATCAGGCCTACTATACTTTATTTCTTTATCACTAACCGGGTAGAAAACGATTCTCCAGTATCCTCTTGTTTGTATACTTTTTTTAACACTCTCAAGATTTTTCACAAGCCGAGTTCTTTAATGATTTTATCTGATTGTTCTCTACTTCCACTAGCCTTACTGAAACCCATATTCTCAATTTTAGTAATCTTCTTACCTACCGATATTTCTATCATTTCGGAAAACTCCCTTCGGTCAACTACATTACTGCTATAGGGCGACTTTATTGTTCGACAATACAGAGAACCCTTTGTAAGGATTCTTTTTATCTTTCCAGACTTCCTACATAAATTTGGTATTTCATCAAATTCCTCTATCTCAAAGATCAAAAAATGCTTCTCGTTGATTTCAGTTTCTTTACTACGATGGTGTTTTACAATAAAAAAGACTTTTTCTGTTACAAAACTATCGAAACATTTCGTAATTTCTTCACTAGATGGAAAACTTTTGTATTGTTCCTCCGTTAGACCACAATAATCGAAATCACCCGAAATTTTTTCTTCAATACCTACAAACAGTCTACCACCACCAGGGTTATTGCTTAATGCAATAACTCCACGAATAAACCGTTCTCTTTGGTAAATATCCTCTTCTTTTTCAGAAGACCAATTAAAAGGTGGTTTAACCTCTATTCGTCTAGTCTCTTCTAAAGATTCTGTCAACTTTAGAAAATCTTCCCTTGATAATTCTCGAAACATCAGTGATTATTCATAATAAATACACTTATAGAATCAGCCTTTAGTATGGTGGACCAGGCGGGAATCGAACCCGCAACCCCACGGATGTAAACCGTGTGCTCTAACCAATTGAGCTACCGGTCCAGATATTTACCTCATATTCGGATGACCAGAGTCACTTGTCTTTTGACTACTTCTTATAAGAACCTCACTAATATAATCACCTCGGCTATCAGAGTCTAATGAAACAAAGGTTTCTATCCGATCCTGGATTTTTCTTCGTACAACCTCCCAATCTATTCCATCATACTCTATATCATTACTGTATTCTTTAATAAAATCTCCTCTAAGACACTCCCATGATGAATTAACCTTGAACACCCTCGCCATATTCATACAAAGAGAAAAGAGATTCCTATCATTTTCTAATCCACTTATTATCAACTCATCAACAAAGTCGGTCGAAAAACTCGCTTCTATAGATTCTTCAGAAACTCTTGATTCTTTAACTTCTTCCATAATTCTGATTTCTTAATTTTAATGAGCAGTATTTATCATATGTCAAAATTCTACTACGATCTATTTGGTTTTCTATTTGACCATTCCCTTAACAAGACTTCAAGATACAATTTCCCCTCTGTCTCTCCCCTTTCCCTCAAGTTTAACAATCTTTTTTTCATAAGAACACCTACAACCTGAACATCACAACCCTCAAATATTTTATTAAAACCATCAGAGAAACAGCTCATAAAATCTTCACTCTCTAATTGAGTCAACCAACTCTGGATAACAGAATAAAACTCAACCTCCCCGTTACCAGAGTCCTCATCTTGTACCAGGCGAAAGAGCCGTAGAATTATTTCATCGGCAGCATTATAGCTTTTTTCCTGGATCGATTCTTCACTAGGAAAACTATTACCCTCTTGCCCCCCAATAATTATAGGATTTCTCATATTATTATTTTTATAAAATTTTAACGAACAGTATTTTACCACTTAGTGCTTGCAGTGAACCCAACCTGTTGTACTTCACGTGCTTGCACTGAGCTTGTCGAAGTGCCGAGGACAGGATTTGAACCTGCACAGGATATACTCCCACTACCACCTCAAGGTAGCGTGTCTACCAATTCCACCACCTCGGCATACGATACAATTTTATTAATTTGAATATTAAAGAAGCCAAAAGAACTTTTAATAAGCTGCAAACTATAATTCACAGATCTGATTTTCAAAAGACCCCATTGCGTGACTTTTACCATGAAGCGAATTTATTCTGCTTCATGGGTATTTTACCTGAATATTAGGTTCTGTTGAAGTGTTTATCGATTTCTGATGGGTTTAGTTTCCACACTATTGGACGACCATGAGGACAACTATATGAGTTCTCACATTTAGAAAGATCCTCTAATATTTGCTTTGCCTCTAGTTTAGAAATCTTTTTATTTGCCCTTACAGAGGAATGACATGCCATAGTAGCTATTACTGAATCCCTATATTCATCAGACAATATTTGATCTTTATTCTCAAACTCCTCAACCTCTTTTAGCCTCTCAATGACATCTTTCACTAACAAAGATATGTCTGCACCTGAAAGCAAACTCGGAATAGCCTTTACAGATACTTTTTTATTAATATCAAACTCAAACCCAAACCACCGTAAAGCCTTTATATATTCTTTAATAAAATCTCTATCCGAAGCTGTAGCATCTAGCTGAATAGGTACAAGCATTGACTGTGACTCAACTCCTTTACCAGAATATTCCTGAAGCAACTTTTCAAAACGAATCCTTTCCGCAGCAGCATGCTGATCAATAATCAGAACATCTCCTTCCTTTTCAGTAACTATATATCTATTTAGCAACTGAACAACTTCTCCATTATCCCCCTTAAAAGAAACCTTATATTCATCCAAATCACTATCCTGAAGAATAATTCTGGAGAATTCCATGCTTTCTTCTACATCATAGTCCTTTCTTGATCTGAATAAGTCCACCCTCGATTCATCCTGGTCAACATCTGGTATTTGTTTTTCCTCCTGACCAACTCTAAACAATTCCTCTCTATCTTGCTTATCTGACTTTGAAACACTCCCCAAAGCCCTGTTTACACTTATCTCAATTGCAGAATACACTCTGTACGGATTTAAAAACCTTATTTCAGATTTCCTCGGATGAACATTAACATCAACGAGTCGCGGTAAAATGTTTATCGATAACACAAATGGGATTTTTGTTCCCTTCGGTATAAACCTTCTTGCACCCAAACTTACTGACTTTACAATTCCAAAGTCCCATATATTTCTTCCATTTACGAATATGTATTGTTCAGAAACCCTTTTGGAGAAGTGTTTAGGATGACCTACGTATCCACCAATTGTAATTCCTTCACCATCATAAAATACAGGGAAAAACTCAACATCTTTTATTAAACTCTTTAGCCTTTGCGGATGAACAGTACCCTTCTGAGAATCTTTTATTGCAGGCAAGTTGTACACTTGTTTGCCATCGTTTTCAAGTACAAAATGCACATTTGGATTAATTAGGGCTGTAGGTAGAAAGACATCTAATATTTTTCTATATTCAGTTCTTGGAGATTTTAAAAACTTTTTTCTAGCAGGAATATTGTAAAAAATGTCTTCAACAACAACTGTAGTACCATTATCCCTTGAAGTAGTTTTTACAGCAGACTTTTCACCACCCTTTACTTCAATCATATTTCCACCCGTCTTTGATGAACCACTGTCTCTACTTAAAATGCAAATCCTTGAAACAGCAGATATTGAGGACAGGGCTTCGCCCCTAAAGCCAAGTGTGTTAATATTTATTATATCTTCAATATTCTTAATTTTTGACGTTGAATGTGAATCCAAACATAATCCCAAATCTCCTTTTGAAATACCAACCCCATCGTCACTGATCTCAATCAATGATATTCCACCATTTTCAATCTTTATATTTATATTTCTTGCATCAGCATCTATTGAATTTTCAATTAATTCTTTCAAGACAGACGCAGGTCTTTCTACAACCTCTCCTGCTGCTATTTGATCTATTACCTTTTGATTAAGCTTATGTATTTTCCCCATAGTCAGCCGTATTTTAGCAGAAAACCTGGGGTCTGACCCCGGCGGGGTCAGATCCCACATCTATCTCTCTGGCTAATGTCATTGCAAAGTTAAATAAACCTACATTAGTTTTGTCGCACAATAAAACCTTAGCAGCACAGCTTTATGAAGAGTATAGAGAGTTTTTTCCAGAAAATGCTTCTTGTTGCCCAAAATCTTGATTTTGAAAATGGTACTGATCTCAGAGGTCAAATAAAAGATCTTAGATATTTACTGAAATAGACTATTTAGCAATTTCGATATAAAATCCCAACATGCAATTAAAAGCAAGCAATCAAAATCTATCCTCTTGGTGGAACCTCTAACAATTTAGAGGAAGCTTGCTATAACTATTTTCCAATCATATTAATTTGAAGCAGCCTTCCTTAGGGCAGGTAGTTTCAACCGGTCAAAACACAAGTCTCCAAAACTTGAATTATGGGTTCGATTCCCATCCTGCCTGAAATTTTATTTATTAAACTAACTTTAATGATCGAACAAATGAATAATCAAAATATTGAGATTAACCTTGAAACTATAAAAGAAAGTGTTATCCCATATAAAAATATATCTTTTGGGGATGCTATCTCAGAGGTTTCTTCAAAAGAGGCTAATAACATTATTGAGAAAGATCCAAAATACCCAAAACATATAAATAACCCTAAAAACGCAGGATTCTTTACTGAAGAGCTTCTTAGGTCAAAAAGAGGAACCAGGGATGACTACTTTAGCAAAATATTAAATATTTTACATACAAAAAAGGAAGGATCTCACATTTCATATAATAACCTTAAGTATACCAATACTGATCTATCTCATGAAGAAAAAACCCTTATTGCTAGAGCATCAGTAAAATATGAAAAATACTTACTTGATTCTATTTCCTCAAAAGAAATGAAATCACATATATTTAAGAAACTTTTTTCATCTAGAACTAAGTTTTATCTCAACTATCTTTGGTAGAACTATTAAGGAATCAGAAAAACTCTTTGGAGATGATCAAGAAAAATGTCTTTCATATTCTAAGGCTTTTCTTTATCTTAAACTCTTTTATAACCTTTCTAATAATATAACAAAGAACGAAAACTTGAAGCAGTATCTTTTCACATCAGTTGAAAAGGATGAACCATTAGCTATATTTATTCCAGTCTGCTTAAGGTTTTATTATGACTCAAATGGCAATCGGCAAATTATCGAACACTTAAATGGTTTCAAATATAAGAACCACCAAAATCAAATGATTAACAAAAATTCAAATGAAATTATCCTATCCATAGAAAAAATCTCAAAAATAGCCTCTGCTCTAAGTTTTTTAGGGATATCGACAGTTATTAACTGTATAGTCATGGACAATGAGTTAAAAAGATTCAAAGGAACAGATATCTCCCCAAATTTCAAAAAAGTTAATAAGTATATTTGCAACCTTAAGAATAAATTTGGATGTGAATTTCTTAGTGCATTACAGACATTTGGTGATCCCAAAGAATCAAATGATTTCAAACATATCACTAAGCAAATAGTGAAAAATGGTGGAATCCCAAATACAAAAATAACGGATACCACCTTTGAACATGCTATAAACAACAGACACTCTAAATTTTCAAAAGACACTTCTTTATCTAAATTCTATAGATCGAGAGAAGCAACCAGGATTTCAAGGACTTATGCTCTTGGAGAAGCATATTTTCATTCAAGACGAATGTCTGAACTATACAATAACGGAAATATTTCTGGATACTTATTATATGTTCCAGAGGAAGCAGACTTTGATAGACAAATATATGAACTAGTAAAAGAAACTGTTACATTTAATCCGAAGTCCTAGCTGAAATAACCACTAAATAATGCTAAAATTCCAATGTTAAGATTGATGAAGTGCTCACAGTGAGCCCGTCGAAGTGCGGGATCGTCTAACGGTAGGACACCGGCCTTTGAAGCCGTGAATCTTGGTTCAAATCCAAGTCCCGCAACCAGTCTCCGCCCTGTCAGGGCTACGCCTAGGTTGGCGAGGATTCCACATATCGAAGCGACGTGGCGGTCCCTCAAGTTATTGAGGATATTTTCAAAAAAAGGTAGCTCTAAACAAATACCCTCACCAATTTCTCGATATCAAACCCCTTCACCTCCTCCACCAGCTCAGTCTTCTTACCAGCCCTATTCTTCAACCTGTCATAAAAAGGCTTTATAGAATCATCTTTGTAAAATATTCCAATTGCAATTTTATCTACAATATCTTCTGCAAGTTCCATTGCCTTTTTAATATCTGAAGAATTATGATTTACGGTCTCAAGATCATATAAGTGTTTCTTGAACCATTGTGGGCTAGCAATGTCATGATAATACGTTGGACAGTACTGCAGAACTTCAACAAATGCAAAACCTTTATGCTTCAGTGCTTCTGAGAATATCTGCGTCATATGCTCAATATTTCCAGAGTATGTCCTTGCGGCAAAAGATGGCTTCATGCTTAGCACAACTTTCATTACATTTATTTGATCCTCTGGAATTCCAAACGGAGATGAGTTCATTGGGACATCTTTTTTAGTTGATGGGGATGCTTGCCCAGTAGTAAGTCCAAAGTTTGAGTTGTTATGTAGTATAAAAGTAAAATCATAGTTCGATCTGATTGCATGAATAAGATGGTTTATCCCTTCACCCAAGGTTCCACCATCCCCCCCAAAAGCAATCACCTTTACCTTTCTATTTGCTAAGCTTGCCCCAGCAGCAAAGGGAATAACCCGTCCATGCAACCCATGAAAGCTGTATGTATTTATCTTATCCGAGGCATTTCCACAGCAACCAATATCAAAGCAGGTTAAGACATCCTTTGGCTGGTACCCCTTTTGAGAAAGTACTTTCTTTATAACCATGTGTATAGTATGGTTTCCACACCCAGGACACCATGTATACTGATTTTTTGAGTCAAATGTATTATCCTCTGTCATTATTGTTTCTTTTCTAAATAATCTAGAACATCCTCAATAAAGAACGGTCTGCCATTATATTTAAGCAATCTTTCTTTGAATTTATACCCACACTCTTTTTTGATAAGTCCACCTAGCTGACCAGAGTAATTGTTCTCAATAAGTACCAACCGTTTTCCTGAATCTACTAAACCCATTAGTTCAGTCTTTTTCAATGGATACAGATATTCATAGTGCAGATAGCCAACCCTCTTTCCATAATTATTTTCATTAAGAACATCTATAGAATCAACCATCGCATTTCTTGCACTTCCCCAGCCGACAAGTACTATCTCAGGATCTTCATCTCCATACAATTTCGGTTCAGGTATCTCTTCTGAAATAGATTCCATCTTTTTCATCCGCTTTTCAATCATCCTTTGAACAGGAATAGCATCTTCTGTAAGAGTACCATCAGATAGATGTTCGTCACTATTGGCAGTATAAACAGCATCACACTGTCCAGGAAGCCACCTTTTTGATACCCCGCTATCCGTAAGTCCAAACCTATCCTCAGACTTTAAACCCGAAAAGTCAGTTTCCAAAGACCGCTGAATCCCAACTAAATCGCTAAACTTATCAACATTAAACAAAGACTCTGCGATCTGTTTTTCTGATAATACTAATACTGGTAATTGATACTTTTCCGCTAAGTTAAAAGCATTTTGAATCACGGTATATGCTGATTTAGCATCACTTATGGAAAGCACTATTCTTGAAAACTCTCCATGACCAGCATACACGGCTAAATTCAAATCGGAAGCTGCAGTCCAAGTTGGAACACCTGTTGCAGGGCCAGGCCTTTGAGCAATGATACACACAAATGGTGTCTCAGTCATAGCCGCCAGTGACAACGATTCTGTCATAAGGTCAAAACCACCACCAGATGTTGCAACAAGGGACCTTGTGCCCATAAACATGCTGCCTATTGCCATTTGTGCCGCAGATATCTCATCCTCAGCTTGTTTTACTAATATCCCAGTTTCCTTCTGAGTATCTGCTATATACGTTAAAATAGAAGAAGCGGGCGTCATCGGATAAGCATAATAAGCTCTCACTCCTGCAGAAATTGCACCCAACGCAGTAGCAATATTCCCAGTAACAATCATCGATTTGCTTATCTCTTTGTTCTTAGGAATACCAATGTTGAAAACAATCTCTTTGACAAGCTTACTATTATATCCTGCACTAAGACACTCCAAATCTTTAGATAATAAATCTGGTTTATCCTTAAATCGTTCTTTTATTTCATCCTCAAGATCTGAAATCTCAAACCCTAAGACCCTCCATACTAATCCCACGAGCACCACATTTGACATGATTTTCATCCCTCCAAGATCTGTCGCTATTTTTTCGCCATCTACATTGACTAGTCTAATTCCATTTTCCATGATATATGATTCCTGATCCGCCTCAAGAGAAAAATCTTTAATAGAATGGATAATAACACCACCCTTTCTTACATCCATCAAGTATTTATTAAAAGAGAGCTTACTTTGACATATAAAAATATCACAAAATTTTGAGGAAGAACTGATATTTTCGTCTGAGAAATCAATTTGATATGAAGCATACCCTCCTTTGATTAACGATGGATACTCTCGATATCCAAATATGTAATATCCAATGTTTTTAACAGCTTTCCCAAGTATTTCCCCAACAGAATTAATTCCCTGCCCAGAAGCACCACCGACTTTAATTGAGAATCTATTTTCATCTCTCATACAAAAATAAATATACACTAATTTTTAAATCTTTAAAAACGCAAAACATACTGATATCAAGACCGAGACATACTGTTTTCATTGTTATAACGATATAAACCATAACAAATGAATGTTGGAATAGCAACCTATAGCGCTTTGACCAAATCAAGCGAAAAACTTAATACTTTTTTAATAATCCTGAATATTAATGATATAATTCTGACATGCTCAATAAATTAAAAAAAATACCGATAGGAAGAAAGCTTGCTATTATTGCAAGCTATTTGTTCACACTTAAATTCAGAATTTTCTCAGCCAAAAGAATAATATTTGGGAAGAATTTTATTTGTAAGTGGGATATAAAAATTAAAGGGCCTGGTAAAGTAATGTTCAGAGACAATGTCAACGCATGGACAAACTCCGAACCAAACAGCTTCGAAACATATTCAAAAAACGCAATAATAAAAATCGGAGTCAACACACGACTAAATGGAGCTCAGTTCCAATCACGAGAAAGCATCGAGGTGGGAGATGACTGTGTTATTGGATCTTCGATACTTATAGACACAGAGTTTCATCCAGTAATAGGAAAAAGAAGCCAAATAGCTTCTGATAAAGTTCCCACAAAATCAATAGAAATAGGAAATAATGTTTGGATTGGTGGAAAATCAGCAATTCTTAAGGGAGTCAAAGTCGGAAGAAATTCCATTATTGGTTTCGGGTCGATCGTAAGAAAGGATATACCCCAAAACTCTGTTGTAATAGGTAATCCCGCAGAAATTGTCAAAACTCTGGATAACTAAAGCAGTCCCCCATTTCCAGTATCTTCAAATCAAAAGTATGATACTGACCTAACATTAATGTTTTTTCAAGAGAATAGTTTTTTACGGAGAATTCATATTTCACAACGTGGATAATACCAGATTCACCAATCAGTTAGTTAAGTCCTATCCAAATTCCAAGAATAGTAACAACAAGGGCTGTTAACCAGAACCTCATGACCACCTTATACTCCGGCCATCCAATAGCTTCGAAGAGATGATGCAATGGAGCAATCTTAAAAGTTTTTTTCTTCAAAAACTTTAAGGAAAATATCTGAATCACACTTGTCGCAAAATCAATCCACTGTACCATTGTAATTATAAAAAACGGGATTATTGTTCTTGTTACAACCGCAATATAAAAAAGCCCAAAAGCAATTGACATCGCCCCAGGCGCTCCCATCCAGACTCTTGCTGGAGGAATATTAAAGTATAAAAATACAATCAACCCTCCTACAAGAATAAACAAGACTGGAAAGAACTCATATTTACCCAGTAGGAGTAGCAACACCGCAAACCCTAATGAATTAATTATTAAAGTTCCCGAAGACAGCCCGTCTGCACCGTCATATACATCAAATGCATATATCACTACTGGAAAAACAAACCCGATTAATAGGTATTTCCAAAAACCTGAGAAAACAATACCAAGCACTTTTATATCATATATCCCTGTCTTTCCAATTCTCACAAAAAAGAAATACGAAAAAGCCAGTGAAATAGAAAACATAATAGAAAGTTTTATCACTCTAAATATAAACTTGTTCTGCAACTCCCTTAATTTATTACTCTTCTTGGTATACATTGTATAAAGATCATCAATAATTCCCATCAATCCAAATATCCAAAATCCTATTACAAACCCCTTTAAGGTAATAGTATGTGGAAGAACAATCCAGCATATTACTGGAACAGTAATCCAAATTAGTATTCCTCCCATTGTTGGAGTACCACTTTTCCATCCATGTATTTTCACAAACTCCTTATTTCGCTTATCTCTATTTACAATATGCCTTACAGTAAAATGCAGCTTGTACAATAGAGCTATCAAAAGTGGAGCTAATGCTGAACTAACAAGAAAAGTAATGAATAAATAATAAATCGAATCTGAAATTAAGGAGTTTGATATTTCCATCATATTTTTAATAACATTTAATTCTTTAGCAACTTCTCCATCTTTTTTCTAATTCTATGCAGTTTTGTTGCTACATTTTGCTCACTCATACCCATTTTCTCCGCAATTACCTTATTTCCAAGCTCATCAAAGTATTTATAGTATAGCAAATATTGATCTTTTTTATTTAAACGTGAAATAACATCATATAATTCAAGTTCCTTTTCATCTCTCAAAACATTCTCGTCAGGGTCATAAACACTCTCTATCATTTCCTCGTCCAAAGACTCTCTCTGATTTGCTTTATTTGTTCTAAAGTAGTCATACACTGTGTTTCTTGCAATCTTGTACAGCCAACTCCCAAAGCTCACTCCTTGCCACTGAAAGGAATCCAGACTTTTTAATGCCTTTTCAAATACTTTCGAGGTCAAATCAGCAGCCAGTGAAACGTTGTTAATTTTCTTCAAGATGAAACTATTTATCTTTCCATTGTATTTTTCATAAAGCGCCGCAAACTCCTTCTTATTCCTTTTAGCCTTTTTTACCAGGAGCTTTTCCTGCATTAATTCATCATTATTCATGGATAAACCTCTCAATAGAAATTTCAACTCTCCTTAATCTCTCAGCAACATCCTCAAGAGGTTTTCCTAAAGCAAGAAGTGCACCAACTGAAGAAAGAATCGGGCCTTTCATAAAGATTCCTATCTGAGCAGCAACAAATTTTTGCTTTTTATTCTTATACGTAAGTAAGAACTCTGTACAGTGTTTATTTTGCTTAAAACCCTCTACCTTAATGTCACAGTTACTTCCGCTACCAATTATTACTGCTTTGTTCTTTTTATATTTATTCTTCTCACTATCGGAACATACAATAACAGCCTTTTTAGTTATTTGAATAATCTTCTTTTCAATTGGAAATAGCTTCCCATTATAGTTAGAGACTATGGAAATATCAGGAGAAACAATATCAGTCCAATATTTAACAATTTCATTTTTCAAAGAATTCATCTGAAGAACAACCCAACCTGGATTTGACTTCCCAAATATAAGAACTTTTAAAGATTCCACCATCACATCAATCCAACCAAGGAACGTATATCTTTTATCATCGATTCCCAAAATCACCAGTGGTATAGAAAAGTCCCAAAAAGGAACTTCCAACTGCTTTCTAACAACATGATCTTTTGAAAGCATCTCTCCAAACATTTCTGCGGTAAGTTTTGTTCCTGATGTTCCTACTACAACAGCAATCCTCAACTTATGTTTAGAGATAGCCCACTTCGATAAGGTCTTTAATATATAAGCAAGAAATTTTCGTGGTTTCATACCCAATTTTACTTCTCTTAGTCCTCCGGCGCAATCCCAAGCTCTAAAGAAACAGCCTTAAACATATCCACCCAAACAGGAACAACTGTATAAGCAGAAAGACTATGTGATTGTGGCTCTTCAAGTCGCACTATCATAATCATCTTTGGATCTTTTCCCGGGACAAAGCCAACAAATGTCACATTCGTTCTATCCACATAATAGCCAGGTCCCCCTGTTTTTGATATCTCTCCTGTTCCAGTTTTACCTGCAATATCATAAGTAGAAAGTTCTTTAAACCACCACTTTGCCTCACCCTCCGTAACTACTGATCTCATCATATCCTGCATTTGCTCAGCTGTTTTTTTTGAAATAGGTTTACTGGCAATCTCAGGCATAATTTCAATGCTTTCTTCATCATCAAAAAGTTTTTGAACAATATACGGCCTCATTCTTACACCATCATTTGCAATTGCAGAGGTAGCGGAAAGAATCTGAAGAGGAGTGGCTGAAATAGCCTGCCCAAATGAGGCAGTAGCAACATCCAGTTTAGTCCACATCTCAATAGGCTTAAGGTAGCTTGTTGCTTCATCTTCCAATCCAATTCCAATAAAATCACCTATACCAAACTCCCTTAAATAATTGTAGTATTTCTCTATCCCAACTTTCATACCTACTTTTGCTGCACAAACATTATTTGAATGTTTCAAGATATCCTCAGGTAGCAAATCACCATCAGGCCTTTTATCCCATGTGAATATCTTCCAGTCATACACCTGAATATACCCTTCACTATCAGTACAAACTGTTTTAGGAGTAATCTCTCCTTCCTCAAGTGCCATAGATAAAGTAATCGGTTTGTTTGCCGATCCATATTCATAGACATCCGAAATTGCCTTGTTCTTAAAAGTTTCGTTATCTGTAACCTTCCAGTAATAGTTCGGATCATAATTAGGGAAAGTTGCCATTGCAATAATTTCTCCTGTACTAGGATCCATAATAATTGCAGATCCACTCTTTGCTTCATGTTCCTTTACACCCTCCTCAAGTACTTGTTCAACTTCCTTCTGAACCCCCGGTTGTATTGTAAGAACAATATTTTTGCCCTGACGTGGAATCACTGGATCATACTCACCAGAAAGAATAACATTTCCAAGAGAATCTTTTTCCTCGTATCTAAAGCCTTCTTGACCAAGCAAATCTCCAGAGTAATACCCCTCCAAACCATACCTCCCAATATCATTTCCGTCCTCATCTTTACCCACAAAACCCAAAACATGAGAAGCAAGACTTCCATCAGGATATATCCTATTTTCCTCCTCCTCAAAATACAACCCAAATACCTCAGACTCTTCAAGTACTTTCTTATCCTCAGGGCTAACCTCATGTTTTAACAAGACATACCTAAAATCATCAGTAAGTTTCTTCTCGATATCCTCAACTTCCAAATTTAGTACATCACACACAACCTGAATAAATTCATCCTTTTGTTCATTAAAAAGCTCTCTATCTATTTCATCGGAACTTAATGATGCATATACACCCCACACAGGCTCATCTACGGCTAATACAGAGCCATCAGCTGCATAGATTGTACCCCTAGAAGTTGGAAGCCGTTCATCCTTAATGTGAAGAACCTCAGCCATCTCCACAAACCTATCATAACCTGCAACTTGCCATCTATACATCTGTACAATTAGTCCAATGATGAATAACCCTATTATAATAAGGGTTATTAAAAAATATCTTACAGAGAAATTTTCTATAAGCCTTGAAAAAATGTGATTTCCATTGTGGTTATTGTGATTCTTGCCCATATGTAAACTTACTCTTCTGCTAGATCAACGTTAGCACTTGCAGAAGGTATACTTATATAGATTACACCATCTGCCTTCTTCATTCCAAGTTCCTTTTCGGCCCTACCAACCACAACGGATAGAGAACTTAGTTTTGCAATTTCCTGATGAAGTCCCCTATTCTCCTCAATCAACTGCTCTTTTTGATACTCAAGTACCCTCAATTCTTTTCCTCTAGGATCAAGTACTGAAGAAACTACTAGGTGAACAGTACAAAATGAAAGGATTGAAAATACAAGCAAATAGAAGGAAAACCTACTTAAAGATATACCTTTAGAGGCAGACTTTTCATTACTCAAACTATTCTTCATTTTTCTTCTTATTGCTTCAATTTTCACGGGCAGTTTTATTTAACTTTCTTTATAGCCCTAAGTTTTGCACTTCGAGCTCTAATATTTTCCCGTATCTCAGCTTTGCTTGGAGTCACAGGCTTTTTTGTTAATAATTCAAAATTATCTGTTTCTTTTACTTTTTGAAAAACTTGTTTTACAACCCTATCCTCCAAAGAATGGTAAGAAACTACAACCACCCTTCCCCCAACATGAAGCATCGATAGGGCCGAAGGTAATCCTGCACGCAAAGCATTTATTTCATCATTCACTGCAATCCTCAGTGATTGAAACACTCTACGTGCAGGATGCTTCGACCCATCTCGATACCCTGCCGGTACGACTCTGCGGATAAGGTCTACCAAATTATCTGTAGTCATTTTTTTATCGGTATTCTCATTTACCCAAGTTTTTACAGCCTTCGAAATTCGTTTCGCATACCTTTCCTCACCGTAAACACTAAAAAGCTTCTCTAATTCAGACGGAGAAAGTGCCTTAATAACATCATCTGCAGTTATTGCTAACTCTTCATCCATTCTCATGTCCAATACTTGACTTTCCCTGAAAGAAAAGCCTCTGTTTCCCTTCTCAATCTGCCTTGATGAAAGCCCCAAATCAAATACTGCTCCATCTATACCGATATTTTTTAGAACCTTCTGGATATTTGAAAAATTTTCTTTAACAATTTCCCATTTCTCACCTAACTTCTCTTTATACTTTGATTTAACAAACTCTATCGATTGGCCATCCACCTCTAAGCTGTAAAGTTTTCCACCTCTAAGTTTTTTCAATATTTCTAAACTGTATCCACCATCCCCCAAAGTACAATCAACATATACGCCGCTAGGCTTTATATCCAAATATTCTGTTACTTCTTTTAAAAGAACTGGTTTATGTATACTTTCCATTAAGATCTTGCACTGTCCATCTTATCTGCCAACTCCTGAACCATTTTTTCTCCATTTTTCCTTATAAAATCCTCATGCTCCCTCCATTGCTTGTTTGACCATACTTCCACCCAATTACCAAGCCCTATGAAGACTACTGATTTTTCCAAACTACTAAGGTTTGCATACTGAAATAAATCCTCAGGAATAACAAACCTTCCTTGATTATCAAGTTCAATCTCATGAGCACCTGCTAGTAAGAAACGACCGGATTCCCTAACTTTTCTATCAAGAAAAGTACCATTTGCTATACCTTTTGTAATCTCATTCCAGCGCGACTCATCTACAACCACCAAACAGCCTTCATATCCTCGAGTTATGATGAGCTTTTCCCCAAGGGTTTTTCTAAACTTTTTAGGAAAAGAAACTCTCCTCTTCGAGCCTAATTTACTTGTATAAAGTCCTACCAGCATTTTTGTTTCTATTTAAAGATCTTTAGATATTTTCACCACCAGTCACCACGATTCACCAAATCCAGAATATCATACATTCCAAACACAAGTCAACAGGTATTTTTAGCCTTTGCACCAGGTATTGTAGGACTCCCATTTGCTCAAAAAATAAGATAGACTAATAATGTTCGTTTTTATATAATGACTTAGATATGGCATACAAAAAACGCTCCTCAAAGAGGTCTCCTTTCTCAAAAGTGAGACTTTCTAAAGGAATAAAAAGAAGCAAATTAAAATACAGAAGAATAAAGAAATACAGTTCCAAAAAGAAAGGAAAGAAACTATCATTTTGGGGGAAGTACACGGGCAAAAGTAAGTTCAAAAAGGGGTTAAACAAGGTACTTGGAATTCTCCTTGGAATCGGTATCCTTATGATACTTGGAGGGACAATCTTTATTGGTGCAACATTAGCTAGCGTAAGCAAATCACTTCCGAACCCGGACGAACTCCTAGATAGAGAGTCTGCACAAAGTACAAAAATCTATGATAGTGGTGGGCCAGAGGAAGGTACTCTTCTATACACTATATATGGTGAATTCAATAGAGAATTTGTAGAAATTGATAAAATTCCAGAACACACCATTTGGGCTTTTCTTGCAGCCGAAGATATCGAATTCTACGATCACAAAGGCGTTGACCTTCTTGGTCTTGCAAAGGCCGCGTATGTAAACCTGACTGGAGGTCTTACTGGTCCTGGTGCTAGTACAGTCACTCAGCAACTCGTTAGAAATACTCTTCTTTATGACTTCATGGGAGAGGCTGCGTATGAAAGAACAATAATGAGAAAGTTAAAGGAAATTCTTATTACTATTCAGCTAGAAAAGAGTTTTGAGAAGGATGAAATACTACAGATGTATATGAATGAGGTTGCCCTTGGCGGAACTAACTACGGCATTCAGGCTGCATCAAAAGCATACTTTGGGAAAGATGTCAGTGAACTTACACTTGCTGAAAGTGCCATGATAGCAGGACTTATACAGGCACCAAGTTATTATTCCCCACTATTTGGAAGTAATCCTGAAGAAGCTGTATACCGGCAGCAATGGGTGCTAGACCAAATGTATGAAAAAAGATCATACATTAAGAGGGCTTCAGAGAAAAAAGGAGAAGAGCTCGATCTTACAGAGGATATTATTACCCATGCTAAAGAGCTAGAAATCGAATATAGCCCAGTAAGAACAGACATTAAAGCTCCACACTTTGTATTTTATGTTAAGCGGCAACTTGTTGAAGAGTACGGACAAGAAAGGGTTGAAAGAGGTGGACTAAAAGTAACTACAAGTTTAGATTGGGACCTACAACAAATCGCTGAGGAGGAAATCCAAGCAGGGGTAGATAAATACAAAAGTGCTTACAATGTTAATAATGGCGCAATGGTAGCAATAGACCCGAGAAATGGCCATATGCTTTCAATGGTAGGCTCTTATGATTACTGGGCAGATCCAGACCCCAGGGTAGATGGAAACGTAAATGTAGCGATAGCTTTAAGACAGATGGGGTCTTCAGTAAAACCATACACGTATCTTACAGCTTTCCATCAAGGATACAGCCCCGCACTATTAACACCAGATATACCAATGGATTTTGGGTACAAAGCAAGAAACTGGGATGGAAAATATAGAGGACTACTCCTTGCAAGACAAGCACTTGTAGAGTCAAGAAACATCTCCGCCCTATACACAATGGATCTTATAGGAGGTGTTACAGAATTTATGAAAACAGCAGAAACTCTTGGAATAACAACTCTCACTGATCCTTCAAACTACGGACTAAGTCTTACCCTTGGTGCTGGTGAAATGAAACTACTTGAGCATACTGCTGCGTTTGGAGTATTTTCTCAGGGAGGTATTAAGCACGACACAACAACAATTGTAAAAGTTGAAACCTCTAAGGGTGAAACATTATACGAATGGGAAGATGATGAGGGCACAAGAGTTTGGGATGAAAAAGAGATTTATCTTTTAAACTGGACCATCTGCGACATAGCAGGTCAAGGTAGAATATTTGCAAACCACTACCAGGCTGGCGATCAAAAACTATGTGGAAAAACAGGTACTACTGATGGTCCAAGAGATCTTACAACAATACTATACTATCCAAATCTTGTTGTAGGAGTATGGACAGGCAACAATAATAACGATCCTACTATTGGAAATGCTGGACAAGGTTGGAGCACTACTGTACCACTTCCTATTGCTAACTCATTTATGAACAGGGTTATTGGAAAATTTGGTACTGCATGGTATACACGACCAGCAGGAATAGTTGCAGGACAAGTTTGCAAGGATACAGGTCTTCGAGCAGAGAACAATACAGAATGTAATAAAGTAGCTTCCATATTTATTCAAGGCCATGTTCCGGAAGTAGATCACGCACACGATGAAAAACCAATATGCAAATCCACAGGAAAAATTGCAACAAACGTAGAGGAAGCAGAAAAGCTAGGATTAATAGAGTATCAAAGGTTTGTCGATATAGTACTTTCGATAGAAAAACATCAGGTTAGTCTTGATGCATGGCTTGCAAAAAGTAAAACATACAGAGCACTTGTAAACATGCCAGATGAGGAGGAATGTCCACTTGAGCTTGGACCAGGAAATGCTCCAATCCTGTCAATTACTTCTCCAAGTAGTGGTGTAGAATACGACGTTGGTGAGGTAATGACTGTCAAAGTATCTATAAAATCCCTAACTGCTATCACAAAGGTTCAATACTATCTTAATGATGTACTGTTAAGCACAGTAGTAAAATCACCATATACACTCAACTATCAGGTTCCTTCAGATGCCACAGATGGTTCACACACTTTGAATGCGATCGCTACTGATTCAGATAGTAAAACTGGAAATGCTAGCATTACAGTAAAATTCAATACACCTAATGATCCAGTAGCCATCTCAATTACTACACCTGAAAATGGAGCAACAATCACAGGTGCAACAGGTGTTACAGCAAACGCAACTGGAAGCTACAACCTAATAACTGCTGTCACATTTAAGTTTGTAAACCAGGGAGATAACTCACTCGTTTACAATTCTCCAGGAAAGAAAGTCGGGGATGGCAACTCATGGACTGGGTCTGTACCAAATCCTCTACCTGCCGCCACATACAATTTATATGCCATAGCAACTTTAAACGACTCCAGTACTATTACAAGCACAGCAATCGAAGTAACAAAGGAGTAATTATTTTGCAAGCTTACCTTTAACCTTCTTTCCTACAGAATCAATAACTTTCTTTTCTATCACTTCAATATCATTATCTTTAAGTGTTTTATCCTTGCTTTGATATGTAATTCGTAAGGTTGTCTTTTTACTCTTCCTATCTTTCGGAGCTTTAAATATATCTACACATTCAATCTTTTGAAGCAGCTTTGCTTTTTTATCAACAGATTTTACTGCTTCAACTATTTCAATATACGGAACACCTAAATCAGTAATAAATGAGTAATCCCTTGTTACTTCCGGATACTTCGATATAATTTTATAGCTCGGAGTATCTATAATGATAAACTCAATTCCATCCAGATTTATCTCAAAAGCGCTTGTGTTTGTCGGAATCCCAATTTTATCAACTGTTACAACATCAATCTGCCCAACAATTCCAACATACTCTCTTTCCACCTTTACTATTGCAGCCCTAGATGGATGATACATACCCCTTGAATATTTCAACCAATCAGGAAGATCTGCTGCGACAATCTTAGTAACTGGAATCAACTCATAATTGCTTATCCCAAGATTGACAAACAGTTCATCAAGATATTTTTTTGAATGATAGTAGGAAACAGTGTGCGCAAATCCTAAATGCCAGGGTTCATTTGGCAGTTTCTTAGTCTTTGATTTTTTACATGGATCCACCCTATCCACCTCAAAACTTGCATAATCACCATAAGTCTTATAATTCATAGGTACATTTTCAAGAAGAGACGGAACTACCAACGGTCTCATATAATCCAGATCACTCGAGATCGCATTCACAATCCTAAAACAATTATCAATACTTAAATTACATTTAGAATATAAGTCGCTACTTACAAACGCATAATTGTAAATCTCATTTGCACCAAAAGACATTAATGATCTTTTCACCATCATGATGTTTCTTCTAGCAACATCGTCAACTACTGGTAAACACTTTCTTACTGGCAGTTTAATTTCAACCTTATCGTATCCATATATTCTTGCGACCTCCTCATCTATATCTTCAGAAATTCTAATATCAGGCCTAAACGTAGGTATTAAGACAGACCAAATACCCGATTTCGATTTTTTCACTTTTAAACCAAGCCTTTTCAAAACTTCTTCAATTTTTTCATCCTTAATATCGATACCTATTTTCTTCCTTATATTTTCAGGTTTTACAGACACACTCCACTCCTTTACTGTTTCGGGATATACATCCACAATTTTGGACACTATCTTTCCACCAGTAAACTTTATCATCATATCTAATGCCTTATACATCACAGGTTCACACAAATTTGGATCGATACCCTTTGAAAATCTTATAACAGCATCTGTTATAAGACCAAGTTTCATGGAAGTCTTTCTAATACTATACATATCCAGGTTCTCTACCTGATAAATTACATTCCTTGTAGATTCTGTAATTTCGGTGTCTTTCCCCCCCATAACACCTGCTACCGCAATAGGATTTGTACTATCTGCAATAACAATCATCTCATTGTCTAATTCCCTAACCTCTCCATCAAGTGTAGTTACTTTCTCACCACCTTTTGAAAGCCTTATTGTAAGCACGGCAGTACCATCAAATTTTGCGTCTTTTTTAATTACCTTGTCATAATCAAATGCATGGCTTGGCTGACCAGTAAGTAGCATAAGATAGTTTGAAACATCGACAATGTTATTAACCGGATGTATCCCCATCTTAGAAAGCTCTACTTGCATCCACAAAGGTGACTCTTTTACATTTACACCTTTAATGACCACAGCCATATATCTCTTACATAAAGACTTTGCTTTATTTCTTATCTCTAGCTTATATTCATCCTTTATCCCCTTAGGTTTAATCTTCGTGGGATTATCAAGCCAGTCAATTCTTTTAAGCATTGTCCCCTGAATAGCAGAAATCTCTCTTGCAATTCCATATAAGCCAAAAGTATCAGGACGATGGGTAAGTGTCTTATTTTTTATTTCAATTATAAGATCGTCCAAATTCAATACATCACATATTTCTTGCCCTACTTTTGATTTTACTGGCAATGTAAAAACATTTGTATGATCGTAGTTTAGGCCTATTTCCTTCCCAGATGGCACAAACCCTTCAGATTTTACTCCTTTTATTTCTGTCTTCTTTACTACCTGATCAAGTCCAGGCACAACTAACCCTGGCCTAACATAAGACACCTTATCACCCTTTTTTACTGGACATTTTTGAATCACCGACTTTACCGATTTCTTCCCAACATCAAGTTTCAAGACCAATAAATTATTCGAACTCCCATGCTTATTCACTTCAGTCACCTCAGCAACAGTGATACCCTTATATAATTTCCCAATATCAATGACTTCTTGTACCTCCGTTAAAGAAACAGATACTCTATCCTTTAACTCATCAGGAGAAAGCTTAATGTCAGTATATTTTTTAACCCAGTTAAGAGATATTTTCATCTAAATTGAGTCAGAAACCTTAAATCTCCACTGTGCAGATGTCTAATATCCTCAATCTGACCAGCCAGCATAACAAGCCTGTCCAAACCCAAACCCCATGCAAATCCTGAATATAAGTTTGGATCTAATCCTCCCTCTCTTAAAACATTTGGATGAATCGGTCCACAAGGCACTAGCTCAATCCATCCAGTATAACTGCAAAATGGACATCCTTTTTGGCCACAGACCATACACTCCACCATAAACTCAAGGCCTGGCTCAACGAAAGGGAAATAGCTAGGTTGAAGCTTATACTTCACATCTTTATCATAGAATGCATTCATGAAATGCTTTAATGTACCAATCAAATCAGCAAGATTAATATCCTTATCAACATACATTCCCTCTATTTGGTAAAAGGAGTGTTCGTGACTAGCATCTGTTGCCTCATTTCGAAAACACCTACCAACTATTACTTCCCTAATCGGAGGTTTTTGCTCCTTTAAGATTCTATTCTGCATCGCTGATGTATGAGTTGTAGGAATGAAACCCTCTTCAGTCCAAAAAGTATCCCATAAATCTCTTGCAGGATGACCCTCAGGGATATTTAATGCTGAAAACACATTATAGTCATCATCCAACTGACGAGAACTTGTAACGTGAAAACCCATTGATTTAAATATTCCAAGAGCCTTTTCATTCATTGATGTAATGGGGTGAAGAGTACCAGGCGTTGAAAATAGTTCTGGCTTTTTACTAGCGGGAGTGTTTGGAGCAAATGGCGCTGTTATATCAAAATCTTCATCAATCATTGAAGATCCCTTCTTTTTTCTTAACTCAGACTTCTTTTTCTCTTCTAATAGACCATCAATTTTACCCTTAAGCTCATTTACATCTTTACCATAGTTTGCTCTTTTTGACGTAGCAATATTTCCAATTTTCTTAAGGAGAGTTTTAATAATTCCATTTTTACCAAGATATTTTGTTTTCAGCTGTAAATATGAAAGCTTTGAGCCTTCAGCAAAATCTAGGTCTACCTGAGTTTTTACTGATTTAACAGTGAGATTTTTCATCTTAAGCACATTTTAAATGAAATGCTTTTACTTAACAAACTCAACAACCTTTTTAAAGGTTTCGGGAAAGTTTACAGCTAATTCTGACAACACATGGTTGTTTAGCTGGACCTTCTTTTGCTTAAGATGATATTTGAAGCGGCTATACTTTGTATCAAACGGCTTTAAGGCTGCATTAAGCCTAGAAATCCACAATTTCCTGAACTCGTTTAATCTTTTTTTTCTGTGATTATATGAATATTGGCCAGCATGAAGATATGCCTCATGAGCAACTTTATATAAATTGCTCTTTGTCAATCTATAGCCTTTCGTGGATTTTAAAATCTTTTTATGTCTCCTTCTTGTTACTTTTCCTCCCTTTACTCTCATTTCTATGACTTAATCATTTTATAGATTCTTTCAATATCACTATTAGAAACTTTATGGCTTGAAAGTGACCTGTTCTTTGCCCTTGTAGATTTCTTTGTTCTTAGATGCCCCCTTTTACTCTTGTTATAAAGAATCTTACCCTTTTTTCTTCCGCGAGGCTTTGTCATTTTGAATCTTTTTGCTGCTGTCTTTTTTGACTTTAGTTTTCCCATTCGATTTACTACCTTTCTTAATCTCCCCTTTCAGAGTCATAGATATCATTCTTCCGCTTTGGGAAGGGCTAGAGTCGATACTACTATACCCACTTAGCACTGTCAACAATTCATCTAATAACTCTCTTGAATCACTCACAGGTGTCCTACCTCTTCTAGTTACAGTAACTTTAACATTATGCCCCTTATCCAAAAAACCGCTTGCCCTTTTTAATAACCTTTTTTTATCCCCATCATCAATATATGTCCCAAACCTAAACTCCTTTTGATCTTTCTGTTTATTCTTCTGAGCTTGTTTTTCTTTCTTCTTTAGGTTGTATAAAAACTTAGACCAAGAAATAATTTTACATACCGGTGGTTTTGATTTTGGAGCAATCAAAACTAGATCCATCTCTTTATCCTGCGCAAGTTTCAAAGCTTGATCTATTTTCATCACTCCTTCATTTCCCTCTTCACTTACAACCCTTACTTCCGCCGCCTTAACCCATTCATTTCGAGGATATTTCATTTCTTCAGGAGTCCTCCAGGTACTCCTTCTAATATTGCCAGTCCTTCTATTTCTGTCAAAAGAGCGAGAACGGTATGGATATTTATTCATGTTCTTTATTTTTTATCTCTTTTAAAATTATTTTTAAAAACTCTTCAGTATCAACCATCCCTTGGTTCTTTTTAGTCAATGGCCTCACCGAAACAGTCTTATTTTCAATTTCCTTATCTCCTACAACCAACATATATGGAACTCTTTCTAGTTCAGCATCTCTAATTCTTGACTGCATAGTGTCATTTCTTTCATCGATAGTTATTACTATTCCTTTCTTTTCATATTTTTTCATTACTTTCTTGGCATAATCCACATGTCTCTCTGCAATAGGGATAAGCCTTACTTGTTCTGGCGCAAGCCACAACGGTAAATTACCAACATAATGCTCCAGCAGTATCCCTACAAATCTTTCAACAGCCCCATAAACAACCCTATGAATCATAACTGGCCTTTGCTTCTCACCGTTTTCATCAATGTACTCAAGGTCAAAGTTTTCCGGTTGCGCAAAATCAAGCTGAATAGTTGCACATTGCCAAGTACGTCCCATTGCATCACTTAAATGAAAATCAAACTTTGGTCCATAAAAAGCTCCTTCACCTTCATTAATAACATGTTCGATTTTTTCCTCTTCAAGTATCTCCTTCATTATGCTTTCAGCATTCTCCCAAACTTCATCCGATCCAATTGCATTATCTGGTTTGGTAGATAATTCTATGTGATGGAGGTTTAAACCAAACGTTTTATAAAAATCCAAACAAAGGTGTATCACCTTTTTCATCTCATCTTTTACTTGATCTGGAGTACAGTATATGTGTGCATCATCTTGAGTAATTTCCCTTACCCTTAATAGTCCATGCACTTCACCAGAACTCTCATATCTATACACCACTCCAAGTTCCCCCATTCTAATAGGTAAGTCTTTATATGATACTTGATGTGACTTATAGATCAACATACCACCGTTACAGTTCATCGGCTTACACGCATAGTTATTTACAGTAGAATCACTTGTTTGGGCCATATACATCTTGTCTTTGTAGAACTGAGTATGGCCGCTTCTCCTCCAAGTATCAGTCGTAAGCAACCCAGGAGTTCTTACCTCAACATATCCCTCTTTTTCATGTACTTCTCTCCAGTACTTATATAGATTATTTAAAAGTTGCAATCCCTTAGGATGCCAAAAAGCCATGCCTGGAGCCTCTTCATGAAAAGAAAACAAGTCCATTTGTTTTCCAATTCTTCTATGATCTGCCAGTTTCAATTTCTCTTGAAGCTCGAGATACTCACTCAATTCCTTTGTTGTCTCAAAAGCAAGTCCATATATTCGAGTTAGCATTGGATTTTTCTCATCACCCCTCCAATACGCACCCGCTATCCTATCAAGCTTTATGGCCCCGATCTTTCCAGTATTTTCCATATGTGGACCACGACATAAATCCGTAAAATCATTACTTCCTGTCACAAAGAAGCTCAGTTTCTTATCAGGTATCTCTTTTAATAGATCAAGCTTGTACTCTTGATCGGTTTTTTTAAGATATTTCTCTGCTTCCTTTCTAGACATTAACTTCTGTATAAAAGGAAGTTTTTGTTTTATAATCTTCTTCATCTCCTTTTCAATTTTTTCGAGAGCTTCTTCCTTAAGTGGTTTTTCAAAATCAAAGTCATAGTAAAACCCATTTTCAATAGCTGGTCCAATACCAAGTTTTGCTTTCGGATAAAGGCTTAGAACGGCCTGTGCTAGCACATGAGAAGCAGAGTGTCTCATTCGTTCAAGGTATTCTTTTTTTGGATCGTCTTTTTCCATAATATTAACTAAAATAATTAATCGCAAAGATATTTCTTAACACTTTGTGAAAATATAAACATTTAATTGAGGGATGTGACATATTCGACTCTGACGAGTTGTTGTAGTTTATCAGATAAATACTTGTACATTACAAATGAAATTATACAAAGGATTTTCAAAGACGGCAAGAATAATGAGGACTATCCCTAAATACTCACATTATCCAACGCTCGATTTACACCCAATTGCAGAAGAGATTGAAATATTTCAGGATCTGTAATATGGATTATTGCAAGAGATGTAACAAAAATTATTACTGATAACCATTTTGTATAGACCCCTCGCGTTCTTGTAAACAATACAATTGATAAGACACCAGTAACTGCTGGAAAAACGATTGTCAAATCACCTAGAGGGACATTGTACCCATAGAAATATTTTGAACTTGTTCCAAGAAACGCTCCAAGATCGAAATGAATATCAAAAATTACAATAATTAAGTTTGCAATAAACAAAACAAGCAACAGCCATGACGACAACTTCGTTGACACACCTTCCGTTCTGTATACTTCATAGCCAACAGTTGGAATAAGAAAAATCATCGAAATCAAAGCATTTTCAGCAGCCATACCCCAAATTATCCCAATAACAGCTAATACTGAAAGACTAATACAAATTGCCGGAGCGTATTTAGTTGGTTTTGCCATTTAAATAATCGATCAGTTTATTACTAATATCCTACAGGGGAATCTCAAACACTGCAATCGGTAACAATCACACTCAGTTATTCCACAACAACTCTGATCCTGTTTTATATTAATTTCATATTCAAGCTCGTCGGGGTCTCTTTATATGATTTCAAGGACTCTTCAATATTCTGCATCTGCTTTTCTGAATGATTGATAAGGAAAATTACAACTTTTTGTTCTAACTTGTCACTTAAATACGTAATCCAACCCCTTTGTCTATCAGATAACTTATCTTTTTCACTTTTAACCTCAACAAATAACACAAAATTATCGGTGTAAACGACTAAATCAGGAATACCTGATCTAAGTTCTACGAAATTACTCAAAAGTCTTTGAATAATACTCAATACAACATTCTTGTTTATGTATTTTAAGGGCTCTAACAATTCATCTAGCGAGTATTTATTCCAATTCTCAATTGGCCTACATGCTTTTCCTTTATTGTTATTGTAAAACCTTCGTATCTCACCAAAATAGTCAATTCTTTTTAATTCAGCAAAGCGATTCTTGATAAGCTTTTCACGATTAGAATAAAACCGATTACTAAAAAAGTCATTTGGCATCCCGTTCCGAGAAATCATTGAATCAAAAATCCTATTAAAAATGCTTTCATTGGGTGAAACCACTCTTCTCCTCCCATTCTCAATAACCTCTATCGCACCGAAAACTCTTGCAAAAATAATATCCCAAAAGAGTAAACACATTATTTCCCACCAAAAAGAATTTTCACTCCAAATTGCTTTATACCCTTTCTCTTCATAATATTTAATTACTGATTGCTCCGGGAGATAATCAGAGTCTTTATATATGTACATTTTTCTTGACTCTAAGGAACTAGAAGCTGATGTTTTAAGTTCAATATTCTTAATAAGAAGAGACATACATATTTATTATAACAAAAAAGAAGATTTCAAAGACAAGATATCCTGTGGCAAGCAAGACAGACCTCGACAAGGACTGTCCCCATCAAAAGAAACACTAAATAAATCAGCTTCACAACCAAATCATGAACTTTCAGCAAATATTGTAAATTCTTTGAAAAGAATAAAACGCTAAATTAACAACGTTTTCCTAATACAAGTAGAGACAGCCCTTGACTAGGACCGTCCTTAAGAAACTGTATCACCACCACCAGTCTTACTCTCTTCCGATTTCTTACTACTTTTCCTCTTTGAAACCAAATAGATAATCACACCAACAGCTATTAAAACAAGAACAATACCAAGAACGACTAAAATGACTCCCCAATTTGTACCTTCCAAATCTCCATTCCCTACGGCTATATCCTCTCCAGGTCCGTCCCCGCTACTTTCCTCCACACCGGCCTCTGACGTTTCAGCCCCAGATATCTTTAAAGAATAGTTAATAATTTCGCTACTACACCACATATCACAAACAACCGCAACATAGACATAATCATCTTTCTCTGCAGTAACAGATGCTTTGACTATTGCCCCTGGATTTGAAGCATATTCCTGTACTATAACTTCTCGATCACTGTCATATATATACAACTCAGGTTGTGCCTCCTCAGAAGGCGTTATCTCAATGCCAAGAGTTTGACCTTCTTCAATATTTATCTTGTAATAATCATCTTCATCACTACCTTCCTCCCCAGAAAGATAGCCTGTATAGGTTCCAGACCCAATATTTAGCGCACTGCCAAAACCATCACCTACATCTGACTGTGTTTCTGCATCATAACGATTAGTCACCGACAGATCCAAGCCAAATGAATCTATGTCCCATGTATCACTCCCCACTTTGAGATAATATTTATAGGAATCTTCATCTGCATTCGGAAGCCAAGAAACTGTAATGGATTCTTCTATTCCATAAATTGCATCACTTGCTTCAACTAACTCCTCTTCATCTTCACTATACAAACTTAAAATTGCGAAAGCACCATAGTCAGGACTGGCAGGAGCGAATGTCCCTATTACCTGCAGCTCTTGCCCAGGTTTTAGACCATCAATATAAAAGTATACCATCTCACCATCCTCTAAGCCGCCACCCTGGTATGACCCGACTTCTATCTCAACTGCACTTTCAAAACTATCTCCGCCCTCTACTGAGGTTTGAGCATAGACATTATTCTGCATACCCATGATCCCGACCAGAAACACCCCACAAAAGAAACTAATAACTACCTTTGCCAAGGAACTTACCTTATGTTTTATCATATCTTTAAACTAAAAAATGTTATCTGTAAATAGACTACTTATCTTCACTTTTATTGTCAAGACACTCATCATTAATTGTTACTGAAGAAAATACCAGAGTCTAATAAGCTTAACCAAATTATAAACATATCAGAGTAACCATTTAGGTCGTACTGGACTCGAACAAGTGATCAGTTGACGCCAGGAAATAAGACATATGTATTTCGTGTGCGAATTTCGTAGTTTGGGGAATTTTGCAGTAAACCTGATAAATCATGACCGAAATACCAAGCTCGAATTACTAATTACTCGAATTTTGCAACAGCAAAATTCATGGGTGATACTGAACTTGTCCTTCGGCAAGCTCAGGACTTAAACCTGTAATCTGTCCACACTTCGAAGTGAGATACATGTATTTCGTGTGCGAGTTTCGTAGTTTGGGGAATTTTGCAGTAAACCTGATAAATCATGACCGAAATACCAAATTCGAATTTCTAATTACTCGAATTTTGCGACAGCAAAATTCATGGGCGATACTGGAATTGAACCAGTGACCTTCACAATGTCAATGTGACGCTCTAAACCAACTGAGCTAATCGCCCACTAATTAATTCTGCTAGACTTTTTCTTTCAAGTTCCTTTTCAATTCACTAAACCTCCGCCAGAGGCGGGTCCGCCTTTAGCGGAAACTGAGCTAATTGCCCAAAACTTAGCAGAATGAATATTCCTTTATAACAACTATTAATATTTGACAGAACAAACTACCAGCCATACGAAGCATTACTTCACCAAAGACTACGTAAATGTGAACCTCATGCGTAGTATAGAGCTAATCGCCCTTCGACAGGCTCAGGGCAAGCCCTAAATACCTGTATATTAAGATCTTAATAATATCCAACTTTTAAAGATATTCTGTCGAAGCCCTGAGCGAAGTCGAAGGGCCCCGTCGTAAAAAACATTACTTCACTTGATGATCTTATCAACAATCCCATACTCTAGTGCCTCTTTCGAAGACATGTATTTATCTCTATCTGCATCCTTCTCAATCTTTGACTTAGACTTTCCTGTTTGCTTTGAAAGAATAGTATACAAACGATCTCTTATATCCAAAAGATTTTTTGCAGTAATCTCAATATCCGATGCCTGACCTTCAAGACCACGAACTATAGGCTGATGAATCATAATTTCAGCATTGGGAAGAGCATATCTTTTCCCTTTTGTACCAGAAGAAAGTATCACTGCTGCCATACTTGCTGCAGCACCTACAGCTATAGTAGATACATTACACTTTACGTAGTTCATTGTGTCTACTATGGAAAGTCCAGCGGCGATCTCACCACCATAGCAGTTGATATACATCTTTATATCTTCAGAGGGATTTGCCTTTTCAAGATAAAGAAGCTGGGCAATAATCAGATTTGCCATATTAACATTCACCTGGTTTCCAACAAAAATAATCCTATCCTCAAGTAACCTTGAGTAAATATCATAAGCTTTTTCCCCTCTTGAGGTCTTTTCAATAACTGTAGGAATCAACATTGCCATAACAACGCTATTATATCACAAGAGATATGAATTTTTGGGAACCTAACTATGCAATCTCTGGAGCCAGATTTGTTATCTGTATTTCTCCCGCTGCGCGGGGGAATCTATCTGTTTGATATTTCATGATGTATTTCAACAGATAGACTCTACCCATTCACCACATAGGGTGCATGGTTAGAGATACAAGAAATACATAATCCCTATAGTAATTGAATTTTTGATATAATCCGACAAGGATCTTTAAAAGGAGTATGGGGATGAAAATTGACAAAACGTATTTGGTAATTCTATTAATTGCGTTTTTCTTGTTCACACAAAAATTTTTCGCAACAGGGGTTTGTTTTCTCATATGGATAGTCGCATCAATAATAGATCAAAAAATTCCTAAGAAAGCAAAATCAAATCTCAAAAGAGTACAACCTAAACTTATTGCTTCACTTCCATTGCTTGGGTTGCTAATCGATGTATGGCTAATCAATTTATGAACTGCTCAAACCTCCTAGGTAACCCAAAGATCCCACCCAGGAGTAAATTTCAATGAAAACTTCAGAAAAACCGAATTATTGAATCTCTGGAGCCTGCGATAGAGTCTTTAACCACAATAGAAATGAAAACAAATCTGAACTATTCCAACCTGTGAAGCTAACCTATAACGAAATATAACACTTTCAAAGAATAACAATTCAAAATGGATGAACCTTTACAATCAAGAAAAACTAGTTAACAAGGTTATAGGTTAGCTTCACCACCCCGAGCTACTTCCACCTCCACCAAATGACCCACCTCCTGAAGAAAATCCCCCACCTGATGAACTACTACTACCACCTGAAGAAAAACCTCCCCAACTCCTTCCCCAAGATGTAGCCATCCCCTTTTTCTTTCTTTTTTTGTAGTTTTTCGAAAGAATATAATCAAAAAGCAAGCCAAGTCCTCCCAGTACCAGCGGAAATATCAAAAATCCAAAGTACCTTAACATCCCAAAAAGGGTGAAAAGAGAAAACCAAAGCCCAGTAGCCATGCCAAGAACCACACCCACTACTCCACCAGGCCACCATTTTTTTGTTCTTCCCAAAAATGCTGCCATATAAGGAAGCACAAAAAACAAGAAAATTATTCCACAGAAAAACGACTGACCGAAAAACATTCCAAACTGTTCACCGAAGTCTTGTTCAGACTCCACATCCTCTACTGTATATTCTCCCTCTACTGCCTCCAAAACCTTATCTACCCCTGCCCTCACACCATCATCATAGTTACCTTCCCTAAAATGAGGCATTACATAATCGTCTTGAATGTGCTTTGTTAAAATATCAGGTAGAGCCCCTTCAAGACCGTATCCAACATCTATTCTCGTTGATCTGTCATCCACCACTATCGTGAGTATTACCCCATTATCATCTTCCTCCTGACCAGCGGCCCACTCAGGATTATTATCAGTCAATCTTGGAACAAATGACTCCAAAGTAACACTTTTGGGAAGTTCGTCTGTAGTAATGATCAATACTTGAGTGCCATCTGACTCTTCAAGTGCCCTTAGCCTCGCATCTAATTCATCATCAATTGTTAAAATTTCTGCAAAGTCATTTACATACCCCACAGGATTGGGAAAATCAATCCGATCTGCATATACAATACCTGAAAATGCCAATAAAAATACCAAGAACACTGAGGCAAATACAATAACCATCTTAATCATGGAATATTACTTTAATACCTTATTATTCCTCCAGTGTAAGATCTACATCAGGAGCCTCTTCTGCTCCTTCCACTGATTCAAATCTGGACCTTTCCTCAAAATGTAGGAATAGCGAGTTAATCAAGCTATTTGGAAATGTCTTCAATGTCGTGTTGTAGTCTGTTATTTCCTCATTAAATCTATATCTTTCAGTAGAGATCCTATTTTCAGTGCCTTCAATCTGTGTCATAAGATCTTGTACTGTTTCGTTACTATCGAGTTCCGGATAGTCCTCCATGATTACAAGCAGTCTTGCAAGAGAACCCTCAAGATCATTTGCAGCCTCCACTTGTTCTTCACTTCCAGCAGAAGCCCCTGCATATCTTGTTCTTGCATCTGCAATTTCACCAAACACTGCCCTTTCCTGTCCAAGTACTCCTTTTACAGATTCCACAAGATTAGGAATTAAGTCGTATCTCCTTTGATACTCAACCTCCACCTGTGCCCACTGTGTTTCTATTCCTTCATCCATAGTCACAAGACTATTGTTCAGACCAATCACCCTCATTACTATTGCACCAGCAATCAAGACTAGTCCAACGAGCACTAACCCTATTGTAAGAAATGTTTTCTTCATTTTTTATTATTTTAATAAATAAGTTAAGAACTTTACTAATTTCTACGCTTTCTCTGCTGGACTAGTACCTTTCTGTGGTCCCCACTCTTTTCTCTTTGTGAAGAAGTAGACAAAATCCACAATTGGTACAAAAAGTAATAAAAGTATCCAAAGTATCTTCTGGTCATCAGGTGCATATCTGATAGCATGAATAAGCATAACTATTCTGAAAACAGTAAATCCAAGTCCCAACACAGCTAGACAACACCATACCACCCATATAAAAATCCCCATACTTGTGAATAATGTCTCAAAAACCCCAGCATCAGAGGTAGTTTCATACCCATATGTACTATCCGTGTAGTCATCTCCATAGTCCCACTGTGCAAATGCAATCTGCACTCCTCCAAGGAAGACCATCAGGATTGCTAAAATTGAGGCTATTATTTTCTTCATAAAATTAGAACAGTATTAATTTATTTTGATTCTCCTGAACCTTTCTTTTTAGAACCTTTTAACTTAAAGGTTTCAGGATCTACTTCTTCAAGAAATGACTGAAAAGCCTTTCTTTTAAGTATAACCCTCCCAATATATCCTCTCCATTCCTTATTGTCAAACAGTTTAGAATTAGCTTCGGGAGAGCGCTTCTTTATCATTTCAACCTCACTTTCAAGTTCACTTTTAGAGACTTTAATTTTTTTCTCTTTGGAATACTTTGATAATAACAGATCATTTTTTAAAGCCTCTTTAGAGTCTTTCATCCACTGGTCTCTCATTTGTTCCATAGTTACTCCTCTTATTTTACAAAACTGTTCAGGAGTCACTTTCATTGATTTCACCTGAGTATTGAACGAGTTCTCCCTTGCTTCAGCCTCGACATGAACCATTCCGTCAGGAACTTCAACACCGGCTAACCCAATCGCTTTTGACATTAAATCACTTTGATACTTTTGAAACACCAGCCTTTCCTTTTCACTTCTAATCGAATCTTTTAACTCCCTTCTTAAAGCAGTCATAGTTTTAGACTTAAATCCAAGCTTCTTGGATAGAGCTTTCACCCAACTATCATCCTTATTTTTCGCCTTATCCCGATGTTCATTCCACATATGTTTTACCAATTCGTCTACATCTTTTTCAGAAACACTTAAAGATTCCTTTTTCACTTTTGCCTTTAAACTCGAAATATTAGGTAAATCAAAGGGTGGAACAATTAGGACTATTGCTTTTATTTTCGCACCTTTTTTCACATCAACACTTTCGATTTGATAGGAAAGTGGGGCTGCTGGAAGGATATCTTCTTTTTGTAGAATCTCAGTAGCATACTTTGGCAACAGCTCCTCAAGTGCAAATTGTTGAGCCTTCATGCCAACAGATGACTCTACAACATTGATTGGGGCTTTACCCTTTCTAAATCCTTTCATCTCAACACCTTTGGAGAGTTTTTTTAGCTGTTTATCATATTCCTTCCCAAGATCCGACTTTGAGATATTTATTACCAAATCTGTCTGAGTATTTGAAACTTTCTTTTTTTCATAATCCAAATCCATAACTGGGAGAGTATACCATAACACAATATAACACTTAAAACCTTAGCCTTAACTATTTACAGTGAATTTACCAGACATTACCTAATAGAAAACTAAACTCTGAATACTTCTATATCACTGAGCTGACCCAATCTTGAACCGTTTACAGTGAAATTAACAAATAATCAGGAGAAAAGAAATGACTTCGAATATTTTCAAATCACCGAACTTACCCAGTCTTGAACTGCTATAACCACTAATCGTTTTTCCGAAGTCCAAAGTGGAGTACAAGTTACTAAGGTAAGCTGATAATCAGTGATATTGCTGAAAATCCTAGCGTCGTTTTTTTCAGTTTCATAAACCTTTACTACTGTATATTCAAACTTTCTACCATTTTGACTCACAAATACTTTGTCACCTGCATCTACCTTATCTAAATTAAAAAAAGTCAGCGAACTTGGAGGTAATTTATCAAATCTATGCCCAAATATCACGGTACTGCCTCTCTGACCTGGTTCACTAGACAAAGGATGATGCCAAAATCCCCTAAACATACTATATTGCGACTGGCCATCTACGACCTTTCCATTTACTGATATCGTAGGAATACTTAAGGTTGTGTTTTTTTGTTCTAAATTTGCAACCTCAATATTATCAGGGACATACTCTACTGTATTTTCTTCATCATCTTCTTCATAGGCCGGTTCCGTAAGTTTTACTAAAAATTGCATTGTGGATTGAAATCCGATTTCATATGGCAACACATCACCAATTTCATTTCTCACTTCGATATATTTTGGAATCAACGGGTAGACTATAAAAAACCCTACCGCACTGACGAATACAAGAGTTATCAAACCTGTAAGTATTTTGTATAGTTTCATTTCTAAAATGATTATCTCAGAAAAACATTGTTTTATCAAAGTATTTCCAGCCAATTGCAGATGGCATTACGCTATTGTATAATGACGATATAATATTGCTATATAAATTATTAATCCTTCATATATGGCAAGAAAAACATCCAAATCTAGGATGCTGCCAAAGATTGATCCTCAAGATCCTCACAGGACAGATTTTCTTAGTGGTACTTTTGTAATTGCTGGTTTGACTATAGTTGCACTTGTAATACTCATATTCACAATTTCAAAAATACCATACCGGGTTGATCCTAATCTTCCAATTCCTACCCTAGACAGCATTGATTCTCACACAAATGAGGAAACAGTAATTATAACAGGAGATGGAATTCCGGGAGAAAAGATTTCACTTTACATCAACGATAAACTGCAAAATCAAACAACAACTGTAGATGAGTTTGGAACATTTGAGTTTCCTGAACTACCCATCGAAGAAGAAGGAGAATACAAATATGAGGCTGCGACCGTAAGAGGTACAATCCTTAAAAAGAGAAGTGAACTATCAAATAAAGTTATTGCAGTGGTCGACAGAACTCCACCTTCAAAAGACATCTCACTTGTCTATCCGGAAGAAACAGATATTGACGAAGCCATTATTTCTGGAACAGCGGAAAAAAATTCCTATGTGATACTAGAAAAGGGAGTAGATGAATACGAAACGAAAACCAACTTAGAAGGATTCTTTCAGTTTGAAAATATACCTCTTTCTGATGGGGAAAATGTATTTTATGTTAGTATCAAAGACGAAGCTGGAAATGAAGTACTCTCTTCAAACCAGGCAAAGGTGATGTATACGCCCGGAACAGTCGACGGAGATGGTGTTTACTCTGACTTGCCAGAATCTGCTGGTGAACTAGATAAAGCACTTCAAACACTATTAAATCATAAACTTATGCTTGTATTCGGAATTGCAGCATTAATACTTACATCAATTAGTACTGTAGGAGTATACATTTATAAAGTAAAGAAAGTTTAACTATAACCTGGTATAATTTCCGAGTTATTACTTTTGACTCGGACAGGTGAAAAAAATATTTTGGAAAATTGGAAAAAATCTCCATTGGATACTTATCATCTTTCTTGCGCTATACGTAATACTCCCAGTACTATCTCCTATTCTTTTTAAGCTTGGACTTGATAGATTTGGATGGTACATTCAGACATTTTATAGAGTACTATGTCACCAAAGACCGGAACGCTCAATTTTTCTATTTGGAGATAAATTTGCTTACTCTCTAGAAGAGTTGAGAAAACATGGGTACAACGGCATCTTCTTTGGATATCCTTTTATTGGAAACGAGGAAATTGGATACAAAATGGCATTTTGTTCAAGAGACTTATTTATGTATTCAGCTACTACAATCTCTGCATTTTTCATATCAATATATCCCAAAAGAATACAGATAAAATGGTGGGTACTGGCACTACTCTTTTCTCCAATGATCATTGATGGAACAATTCAATTAGTTTCAGAAATCTCCTTCGTAATGAATCCAGAGTTACTTGGATCCCTTGAATCTCCTTATTATTTAAGTGATAATCTCATCAGAGCAATAACCGGCACTCTTTTTGGGGTAGGAACAGGTTTATTCCTATTTTCCGAACTAAAAGCCGCAATAAAATCTGAAGACTAAGAAAATGTCTGCAAAAAAGGTAACAGTCGAAATCAGCCCAAGCACAATAGTATCAGCAATAGGAATATTCTTGTTCACATACTTTCTTTTCCTAATCAGGAATGTACTTGCAATGATCCTGATATCATTTATCATTTCCTCCGCATTTTCACCAATAATAAATTTACTCACTAAAAGAAAGGTTCCAAAAGGTCTAGCCATTACTGTTGTTTACCTACTTTCTCTCATAATTGTCATAACACTTATTTCAATCATTTCTGTCCCACTTGCTAAGGAGATTTTGAGATTACTAAATAATTTACCCAACACAATTATTGGAGTTGCAGATCAGCTATCATCACTTGGCGTTGATTCAGATTTACTTGGCATAGAATTACTTTCATCAAATATAGAAAACTGGGCATCAGCACTTTCTCAAAATCTGGGAAATATTATCTCAGTGGGAGCAAGTGGAATATCTGGTGCAACAAGAATATTAAGTGGGTTATTCGGCGGGCTACTTACCTT
>CAYZTC010000009.1:0-38816 GCA_964481345.1 uncultured Candidatus Saccharibacteria bacterium
ATTATGGGCTCTGCAACTTATTTCACACTTTTAAGTGGGCAATAATTTATATTTTAACTGTCAGTAATTCATTCCACCTTGTGGTGAATCTTTTGGATAACATATCTCTTTTCATTTTCCACGGCTTTTTAAGTCCCTCGGAAAGACACTTAATAGTACCTATTCCATACATTTTATTCAATTTATCTATGGATTTCATCAATACTTTTTCTTTTTTATTCTCTTTAATATTAAACTTCTCAAATATAGAAAACTGAAAATTCTTTTCCGGTACTATGTTGCTTACTACAACGCCCGCTTTCTTATATTTCTTGTCTTTTCTAAATATCTTTTTAAGACAAGATAGTGCAGCCTTTGTGACCTCTGGTGTATATGAACTGGCTTTCAAAAGGGTTACTGCAGCAATATTTGCATAAAACGGCTCATATTTAGAAAATCTATTAGTCATTATAAACACTGAAACAGTATATGCTTTAGATTTTTGTCTCCTTAACTTCTCACATGCCCTTGCTGAATGGGATCCTACGGACTCACACAACTCATGGTATGTTGTAATTGCTCTTCCAAACGATCGGGTAGAGGCCATATTTTTCTTTGGCTCTGGATTTTCGTTGAGTGATATACAGGAAATTCCATTCAGCTCCATTATTATTCTTTGGCCGGTTACAGTAAGAATCTTTTTGGCTTGTTTTAGATCCATGTTTTTTAAATCATATGCTGTATTTATTCCTCTAACCTGCAATTTCACTGAATTTCTTCCCCCTACTCCCCACACATCTACTACATCAATCTTCTTTAAATAACTATCTATTACATTGGGATAGACTTTTGATATATCAAGGACACCGTCCAGGATTTCTATTTTTTTAGCAACCTCCGTAGCAATTTTTGATAGGGTTTTAGTTTGAGCTATTCCTATTGAAACTGGTATTCCAGTATTTTTTAATATAGTCTTGCGAATTCTTCTTCCATAATCATTGAAATCCAACGTTTGAATTGCTGTAAGGTCAAGAAAAGCCTCGTCTATAGAATAAACCTCTACGTTTGGACAAAATTTAAAAAGTGTTTTCATTACCCTGTTAGACATATCTCCATATAGTTCATAGTTTGACGAAAATGCCTCTACTTTATGCCTATCTAGCTCATTTTTTATCTTGAAATAAGGTGCCCCCATAGGTACTCCTAGTGTTTTGGCCTCTTTTGATCGAGATACGATACATCCATCATTGTTTGATAGCACCACAACAGGCCTATCTTTAAGTTTTGGGTCAAAAACTCTCTCGCATGACACAAAAAAGCTATTGCAATCAACTAAACCATATATTTTACTCATTTTGGCTTATGGATAATGTAAGAAACCACACCCCACACCTCAAAGTCGTCATCCTGAGATACTCTAATGGGTCTAAACCTCTTGTTTTCGGGTAAAAGGACTATCATGTCGCCCCTTTTTTGAAACCTCTTTAGAGTGAATTCACCGTTCAGCATAGCCAAAATTACTGCTCTATCATAAGGCTCTAGAGATCTATCTATCACAACTACGTCTCCGTCTTGTATTCCAGCATTTATCATAGAATTCCCTTTTACTCTAACAAAAAACGTAGATGATGGATTTTTAATAAGTATTTCGTTTAAATCTAAGCTGTTTTCGGCATAATCGTCTGCTGGATTAGGAAAACCCGCACATACCTGGTCATTTACAACTACTGCACTTCGGTTATTCTTCGGGTTACTCATAATACAATTATAGTCGGAAAAGAGGAGAGGTCAAGATCCTCTAGTGTGAAGTTTCATTTAAATATTCATCAAGTAACTGATTTTGTACACTATAGATGGTATTCTTAAAAATACGTGCAACCTCAGGATCATCCAAAGCAAAAAGATACATATCCATAGGAACCAAAGTTTCTCCATTTTCTTCATACAGACCTAGCTTGATATATTTCTCATAAGTAGCAAGAATATCTCTTCGTAGATCATTTTCACTAAGGTGAGGAGTACGTTTATTTCTGAATAAGCGACCAGGCGTGTAAAGTTTATTGTCAGAATATTTTCCCCTTTCCATTATTCCAGTTGCTACAACCTCATTCTTCGGATCATAAAGATGCTTTATTAGTTTATTCGCAATAAAAGACGGAAGGACTGATGTGTAGTACCTAAAAATTTGTTCGTCTGCATAGCGAATTTTCTTCGATGAGCCGAAATTCTTAATAGCTCGATACTGGTTTATCTTAATTCCTTGTAATCGGAGTTCTGACAGATAGGTATTAAACAACTCAATATCGACTTCACTTACAGAATCTATCATCAAAAGATACCTAAGAATCTCCATAGGGGTTATATTTCTGTGCAACGAAATATTGTGTTCAAGATCAATACCGATACTTTTTACTTCTATCTTATTTTCGTTACACCATACCAATGTCTCTTCAATCTCCTTTTGGGTCTTACTTAGATTTGTAAGGTTCGTATAGCATCCGTCGTTATCGTTGAGAACTATCCAAATCTCCGATATAACTTGCCATTTATCAAGGTACCTGAAGACTTCGGCCATTTTATTACTTTCTCGATCTGATGGATGTGAACAAATAGCAACCTTTATGCCGTTTTGATAAAGATATTGAGCAAATGGAAATTCATTTCCATAATCCATAACTCTCTGAGTGAAAAGATTCATTAAAATATCTCCCCTTTCCCTAGGATCCTTGAAAATATGTTTATCCTCCGGGTTAAATTCAACAAACATGACAGGCTGTATTAATGGAAGAAATTTCTCAATAGCAGGATCCAACTCCACCTGTCCTTCAGGTATTAAGTTCTCTTTGCTAAGATCATTCATGTCGACAAGTATACTATAGGGCTACATTATTATCAATTTTATTGATAGAATAATGACATGAATATTACAAGCTCAGAGTTTAAAAAGCGAGAAACAATTCCCACTAAATTCACCTGCGATGGTGAGAGTGTTAATCCTCCATTAGAGTTTAAGATCAAAGAAGGTTTAGGGGTCATATCATTTGTGTTAATTATGGATGATCCGGATGCACCCGGTGGAACATTTACACACTGGATTGTATGGAACATTAATAGTGATTGTACTGGTGTTCCAGAAGGAACTGTTCCTATTGGCGGAGTTGAAGGTATCAATAGTGGAGGTAAAATTGGATATTATCCACCATGCCCGCCATCTGGAACTCATAGATATTTCTTTAAACTTTTTGCACTTGACACAAAACTCGATATCCCTGAAGGATCAGATAGACAAACGTTAGAAAAGGCTATGAAGGGACACATAATTGATCAAGCAGAATTAATTGGGTTATATTCTAGAGAATGAACACTATAGAATTTGTTCGCCATGTATCCAAAGATAAATTTGAGCCACATGGTGTAGGTATAGAGGCCCCCGTTTCAGTGGAAGCCTCGGAACCTATTAAAGATTACGTCGTAAAAAAAGTTAAAAAGGAAAACTTAATGAATAGGAACGTCATAATAGTAGCAAGTCCAGTTAATAGGTCGTTAGAAACAGCAGTACTTATCATAGAACAGTTGGGTAAATACAAAATCAAACCTGAATTTAATCAGACTGAGCAAATTTCTTCATATGGATTCGATGAAAATGGAAATGTTATAAATCTAAGGGATCTAAAAATGTCTGAGAAGTGGGCAGAAGGTAAGGAAATTGCCAAACGAAAAGGTGAAAGTGATCAAGCCGAAAACTACTCACTAGAAAGTTGGTGCAAAATAGGAATGAATAAAAGAATTGGAAATGGATTAACTCACTTAGAAGTAGCCTCAAGACTAGCAGGGTTTCTAATGCAAAATATTAAAGGTAAAGACAATTATATTAATGCTATTTCACACAGTGGAGATATAGAATTTCTTTTATATGCCCTACTGCAGAAAATTGAGCATTCAAGATTTGATGCGGTAAAGCCTCTTGCATACTTCCAATCTACTGGGGGAGCTTTAACCCCTTGGAAGGTCTAAAGTTTGTTCAAAAGAACAATGGGGTTGAACTGTACTATCCAGGCCACAATATAACAAGAAAAGGAGTATTTGTTGCAATGGGTATAATAAAAGAGCTCGCTGAGTTACCAGAAAGCTCCTTAATATCTAGTGGAAAAGAATATTAACTATTCCTGTTCCTCTTCTACTCCTTCTTCAATCACTATATTTTCTTCAACATCTGTATCTACATTTAGATCTACCTCGTTCTCAAATGTTTCAATAACATGCTCAAGCTTTCCACAAGCTCCGGCACACTGATCCTCGCCATACTTTTCTTCAATTACTATATGGCTTTCCTCCATAGTCTGAGTATGCTCTTGGTTTTGCTCTACTATTCTGTTTACAACTCTTTCCTTTTCACCTTCATCACAATTGTCGCCTGTACATTCTTCATTCATCACTATTACTCTTTCATTCAGTTCATTCTGTTGATCACTAATTGAATCTACAACAACTTCAATATTGTCTAGTTCACCATCTACTGTAAGTTCTCCAAGCTCTATTACTCTTTCCTCCAAAACATCTGTCTCAAAGTCTACCCTAGAAACAGGATCTATCTTAATTACTCGCTCCATTGATTCATACATCAAATCTAATGGATACAGAATGTCCCCTGGCGTTGCACTATCAGAAGCGTATGCACCACCTACGCCAAGAACTAGCAGTCCGACTAGAATTCCTGAAATTACAGTTAGTTTCTTTCTCATAAAAATACTTTGATAAATTATGTACTTTATTAATCCTAATGATTAAATAGATGTTGTCAAGCCATGATGCAAGCAATCGGATGCAGCTCTACAAGAATATCTACAAGATCTTCTTGCTTCTTCATAACCCAAGAAATGTCCTTGTAGGTGCTTGGGGCTTCATCTAAATTCCTTTTACCCCTTAGTCCATGCAGTACTCCCTTTTCCTCTAGTTTTTTTAATTCTTCCTCATAATCCAGCTCTCTTATAGCTTGTTTTCTTCCCATCTTCCTACCAGCACCATGTGCGCATGAGTTAAAACTGTCAGGATTGCCCTTACCTTTAACAATATAGCTTGGATGTCCTTGAGAACCAGGAATTATTCCAGTTTGACCTTTTTCTGCAGGAGTTGCTCCTTTTCTGTGGACATAAACCTCCTGTCCATAATGATTTTCCTTCGAGGCATAGTTATGTGCAATATTTATCATCTCGTCAAAATCTACTTTTTCATCAGTTTTTAGCTGAACAATATCTTTTACTTTCTCCATCATATGCTTTCTATTTGCAAGTGCAAATTCCATACAATACTGCATTTCTGCAAAATAGGTCTGTCCGACATCTGTATCAATTGGTAAGTAGCAAAGCTCCCATTTTGGATCTACTGGCTTCTCTTGTTTTGAATTTAGGTCAAGTGCAATTTCGTTATAATAGTTTGCTACCTTAAATCCAATATTTCTGCTTCCACTGTGAATCATAAGCCATATAAACCCATCCGATCCATTCAAAAAATCTATGAAGTGATTACCTCCGCCAAGGGTGCCTATTTGCTTTGTGGCACTTTTGTACTCTTCATTAACAATAATTAAGTCGTCAGTGACTTTTGGCATAAGTTCTTCAGGCTGACTTACCTTGTGTCTGTCAAACCCAAGAGGAATTGTATCTCTAACCTCTCCCATAATCTGTTTAAGAATGTCTGTTTTCAGACCATGAAGTGATGTTTTTACTGCACACATACCACATCCAATATCTACCCCCACAGCATTTGGGATTATGACATCCTTTGTAGCAAGTACGCCCCCAATAGGCATGCCGTAACCCACATGTGCATCAGGCATTATTGCGACATGATGAAAAGCGTAAGGGTGATTTGCAAGGTTTTTAGCCTGTTTCAGCACATCACCTTCAAGATCATCCAGCCAGTACAAAATTGGGATATTTTCCGTGTCGGTTATTTTGGGCATCTATCTATTCTCTAAGAAATATTGCTTCATTTCAAGTGCACCTTCGTCTTGTGAATCATGTGCTTCACAAAAGGCTCAAATGATATTGCAACTAAACTAAAGAGGATGAAAGTAAAGAAAGTTTTAAGCCAGTTCGATTTTTTCATGTTTTACATTTACATTTTTCCACATCTAGCCATTTTTTACCAATGATGTAGACACAAGATATCTGCAAATGTGAAAGACGGGTTTGTATAGACCTTACTTCTCCTTTGATTTCTTAGTTACCCTTTTGGTTTTTGTCTTGGTCGAAGACTTAGCTTTAGTTGTAGACTTAACCTTCTTTTTAACAGCAGCCTTCTTCTTTGTTACCTTTTTAACAATCGGTTTTTCGATAGCTGTGACGATTTTGTCTAACTTGTTATTGATGCTCTTTAACTGAGCAATCAACTCCTCATTACTACCGGTAGTACTTCTCTCTCCACCTCCCTTATCTTTACTTTCGAAACAATCACTACAATATATTGGTTTATCGCCTGAGGGTTTAAAAGGTACTTTACAGTCCTTACCACAGTTATCACAGACTGCGGAGTACATTTTTCTATCCCGGGAACTAGATCTACCTCTGTCTCTACCTCTATCACTTGATCTTCCTGAATATCCATCCCTTTCCTTCTTCTCAAAACAATCACTGCAATACACAGGTTTATCACCAGATGGTTTAAACGGTACTTCACAATCCTTTCCACATTTATCACATACAGCCTTGTACATAGTAGGACTTTTCGAACTTCTTCCTCCAAACTTTCTTCTAGATGAGCGATTATTTCTATAGTTACTCATTACCTTAATTATCAAACTTAAATTCGGCTAATGATAGGCTATATGCAAAGTAATAACAAGGAGGGGTTAAGAAAGGAATAAAGAAATGGTGTTGGGCAGACAAGTCTGGAATCCAAATTTCCCATAAAATTATAGACAAAATGAGACAAAAGAAACAGTAGAAAAAGGTCTTATTCGGATTGTATTACTATTTGTGAGGTCTAATTTTAATGAAAGTTTATAGTATACTTAACTTATTATGATTTCTAAAACAACCATAGAAGTAAATAGGATAATTTTTAAAGATTTGGAATCTGAATTAATAAGAAAAACTAAGAAATATCATGATTTAGTTTCTGAATTAGATAAAGCTAAGAAAAAGAACATAATCCTGAGAAAGTGGTTTAACTTAAGCAATGAGAACTACACTATTGCACGCAGGAGAATCTCAGATTTTTTATGTAAAGGAATAAAAGAGAGAGCTTTGTCCGATTTCCAATATGGAAGACAAATAGGTACCGTTCTAATGCCAATAATTATGAACACAATCAATTCCTTTGAATACATTTCGAATCTTCTTGCACTTAATAGCAAAGGTTTTCACAGCGAACTTAATAAACTTCTTAAACCTTCCTTGGACTCCATAAGTAATCCTAAAAATTGGTTAGAAACTGATGAGAGCATTAGGGCGTCGGTTCTTAATAAAGTTAGGTTTTCTATTAACTCTATAAGTTTTCAAAGAAAAACTCTAAGGCAACTTGGGAAGATAACGCCGGATGGGTTTGCATTTTTAAGTTTTGTTTGGAATATTAGAAATTCGATGCATAACAACTTTATCAATAAGGAGAAGATATCCTACAGATTGTTCGACGAAGATACTGAGAGAGAATTATTATATGAGATAGATAAAGGTAAAGGAATTCAGTTCTGGGATACTCCAAAATGGAATATAGTTATAACAGAGCGACTAATTGAGATATTGGTAAAAATAATAGTATCATTTGATGATTTACCGATAGAAAGAAAAGATTTGGTTGAGATATAAAAGAGGATGTGCGGACGGGTCTACTTCGCCCTAACGGGCTTTGCAAGACTTGACATTCTCTATTAATAATTAGAGAACAGAAGGTCTTCCGAACCCTGACAGGGGTAGGAGACCGGGGCATACGAGTCTGGAACCCCTATTTCCTACCGAATTATAGCCAAAATGAGACAAAAGAGACAGTATAAAAAAGGAAGCATGAGAATGTAACATATTGTAGATGAATATATTAGATATTTCGTAGTGATAGCGATATAATGAATTCAAATGATGTCATAGTTGAAATTACTAGGAAAACAGAGATGAGAAGAACTAAGATTATCTGGAAACATCTATTAAGTAGAAGATGGACAATCCTTCGATGTGAACTATTTACTAAGGGTTATGTTAAGCCCCTCGAAGACTATATTGGAGTACCCAATAGGGATCTTTTAGTCACTAAACGACTTGAAAAGTACTCTCTCTACAACAGTACCGAAAGTCTAAAAGAAATTTCTCTTGCATTGATTGAAGTATTGGAGGTAAAAGAAAACTTTGGAAGAAAAATCTATAACGATTGTTTGATGGCGTGTAAAAACCTTGTAGATGTGTCGAATAAAGTATCTAATGGTGACTTAAAGTCGTTAACCACTGATCAGTTAGTAAATAGACTTGATAGATATGTAAATGCTTCATATACTTTTACACCTTTTCTGGCACTACCAAACAATTATGAAATGTACATTACAAAGGAAATAGAGGACTTTCTCTCTAAGAAAGTAGGAGACAGTAATGTACAAAATTACCTCGCAAAACTTATGACCCCAAAAGAGTATCCTTATCAAGTATTAGAGCAAATTGACTTAGCAAAAATAGCTATTAGTGCTAGTCGATTAAATAAAAAGGATGTAGACATAGAAATAATAAAACATGTAGAAAAGTATCAGTGGCTATCGTGTTACAACTTTGATGAGAACGAATTTTCTAAGAAAGATTTCATGGAAAGGCTTAATGTAATGTTGCACCTTTCTATAAATGAACTGAAGGATAAAACCAAAGATATTGAAATACAGATTGAGCAAGATAATATTGAGTTTAATAAAATAGTCAAAAAAATAGGAATACCAAAAAGAATGGTTGATAAAATTGATCTTTTAAGAGAGTTCGTTTTTCTTAGAACGTATCGTATTGAAATGAATTCTAAGTCTAATTTTTATCTACAACCCCTATTAAAGGAAATTGCCCAAAGGGGCGGATTATCTTTAAGGCAGCTTTCTATGATGATGGTGTCCGAAATTAAGATGCTTTTAAATAATGAAAAGACTCTAGATACAGTAAATTTTGATGAAAGAGATATATCAGCAGTAATATGGTTAGATGATTGTAAGTTTGGATGTGCCTTCGGTAAGAGAGCTGAGAATATTATTACTGAAAAACTAGGTGAGGTAGATAAGAGTTCTAAGGTCAGTAAAATTGCAGGTGTTACTGCATCGAAGGGTAAAACTGTTCGTGGGAAGGTAAGAATTATTGGGAAAGCTACTGTAAATACTTTTAAAGATGGTGAGGTTTTAGTAACCGTAATGACCTCTCCTGAACTTGTACCAGCAATCCAAAAGTCAATTGCAGTTGTTACGGATGAAGGTGGGGTTCTCTGTCATGCTGCAATTGTGTCAAGAGAAATGAACAAACCATGTATCATTGGCACACAGAATGCAACATCTGTACTATCCGATGGAAATGTTGTAGAGGTAGACACTGATAAAGGAATGGTAACAATAATTAAGTAGAGAATGATTAAAGATGAACGAATACAAAAATTGGTTTAGATTAGTATCGCGGTCGGCTGCTGTTCTCCCCGCACAAAATATTATGATGGGGTATGTGATAAGTTCCTTTGAAAAAGAGGTAAAAATAGACTGTAAATTTTCAGGTTTTAGATATATCAACAATGGAGCCTATGTTTATAAGAAAGAATTCTTTTCCTTTGTAGAAAAAGTTCAGGAGAAAGTAAAGAAGAACCCTGACTATATCAATTGGTTGATAGAAAAAAACTACTTACAATGTGAAAAGTTGCTTAAAAATGTACGAATGATAGATGATGATTTAGGAGTAAGGTCAAATAATGAGTTAAAGAAACAATTACTGAAATATGTCTCTGAATTCTGTAAAATGGGTCCATTTTGGGCTGCTCCTTTTGCTGTTGAAAAGATTGGGAGTGAAATTATTATGAGTGAGCTTAAAGAGAAGCTACCGTCATCAGATGAAAGTAAAATTAAGGATTACTTTCTTACTCTGACAGCTCCCGAAAAAGAAGGTTATATTGGAGAAGAACAACGAAATTTTTTGAAGATTGCGATAGAAATCCAGAATCAAGGTTATATCCTGAGTGATTCTGATCTAGCACTAAGATTGGAGAAGAAAGATGCCATATGGAAGAAAATTGTAGATCATGTTCGAAAGTTTGAGTGGCTAAACATCCAATATATGATTGGTGACCCGTGGACCATGAAGGATTTCTTCATAAGGTTAAGTCAGGTCTCTGATCCTAAACATATGATTAAAGATCATGTTGGAAAAAAGAGTAAAGATAAGAAGGAATATAAAAAATTAATTAAGAGATTTAATTTCTCAAGCAAGACAGTAGATATTATTAGAGCAGTAAAAGAATATACGTATCTTCGGACATACAAAAAGGATGTTACAACGTTGGGCGATTTCAGGATGAGATCTTTGTTAAAAGAAATAGGAAAACGCTTTGGGTTCTCTTTTGACGAAATAATTTATCATTCCGTTGGAGAGATTTGTGAACTACTTTCCGATGGAAGTAAGTTAAAGAAAGCAATTATTAAAGAACGGTTTGAGGACTTCGCGATCATAATGGACGGGAAAAATGAAAAAGTCATAAGTGGTAACGATCTAAAAGACTATAAGCAAACTTGGGGTGAAGAACTTGTAAAAAAAGATGTAATCGAAATACAAGGAGAGATTGCAAGTAAAGGTTGTGGAAAAGGAAAAGTGAGGGTTATTGTTGATAGGAGGTTAATCTCTAGTTTTCAAAAAGGGGAAGTGCTGGTAACAACTATGACTACGCCTGATTTTGTTCCTGCGATGAGAAAATCAGTCGCTATAGTTACGGACGAGGGAGGAATTCTTTGCCATGCAGCGATTATAAGTAGAGAGTTAGGTAAACCCTGTATTATTGGTACAGAAGTTGCAACCAAGATACTAAAGACTGGAGACTTGGTTGAGGTAGATGCAGCGGATGGAATTGTTAAGATATTAAAGCAATGAAAAATACAGATTTGATATTGCCATTAACCAGTGTTTCTAAGAAGGATGTACCGTACTGTGGAGGAAAAGGTGCAAATCTTGGAGAATTAGTTAAATCTGGAATTCCTGTTCCTCCTGGCTTTATTATCCCTACTTCTGTATATGATAGATATTTTAATGAGAATAACCTTAATTCTTTTATTAAAAAGGTATTAAGCAAATATAATCTAGATAACTACAACGAATTAAAGGAGGTCTCGACTCTCATTGAACGTGCTGTAATCTCGGGGAAGATTTTAGCTGATGATAAAAGTGAGATAATGAAATACTTTAAAGAGTTGACCTCAGAATTTGTGGCTGTACGTTCGTCTGCCACTTCGGAGGATTTATCGGAATACTCTTGGGCTGGCCAACTCTCAACTTTCTTAAATACCTCAGAAAAGAAACTTTTCGAGAATATAAAAAAATGTTGGGCCTCATTGTATAGTGATAGAGCAATATCTTATCGACTGAGTAAGAAACTGTTAGATTCCAATATTTCCGTTGGGATTGTTGTACAAGAAATGGTTGATTCGGAAGTTTCTGGTATTGCGTTTACTGCAAATCCTGTAACAAAGGACTCAGATATGATTGTAATTGAAGCAGTTTTAGGTTTGGGTGAAGCGGCTGTATCTGGTATGGTAACTCCTGACAGTTATATTGTTAACAAGAAGGATTTTACTATCTTTGACTGCAAGATTAGTATGCAGAAAGAAATGATTAAGAGAGTTAATGGGAAAAATATGATTATTGATGCACCAGAGAAGAAGAGAGATAAACGAAAACTCACGGAGTCTAAAATAACTAAGCTGGCAAAACAATGCATCAAAATTGAAGAATTATTTGGTACACCTCAGGATATAGAGTGGTCCTTTGATAAAGGAAAGTTATATATTCTTCAATCCAGACCTATTACAACACTCTAAAGAAGAGCTCTCTTGTTTAATCTTCTAACACATTTAATGAAATTATTTATCCTTGTGTCATTCTTTTCTTTAAGTAGTTCATTCTTGTACTCATTAATCGATTTCTTTAGATCTCGCCAATAGGTATTTGTAAAAATATATACTTTCTTTTTAAACTGATCATATCTTATCCCGGGTACTTGGTAAGAATCGGGATGCAGTTTTCGTTCATTTGCGTAATCCTTAGGATCATTAAAAATTGTTGCAGCTCCTTTAATAAAATATTCATGCACAAGTCCACATCTGAAATATTCGTAAGGTTCAATTTTTCGTTCTTTTCCAAATTCATCCTTAATAATAAGGTTAGATTTCTTCTGGTAAGTCTCTTTATTTGTTGATAATCTGTTAAACATGGCATTAAAGTTCCTCCTTGATTCAGATTTAATTCCCAATTTTCCTCTAATTAATCCCCCGAATACCTCTGTGTAGGTGGCTAATCCGAGTGCTACTAAATATTTTGAGCCCGATTTAATTCCATTATTAATGTCCTTAGATATGAAACCGTAGAAAGTATCGAAAAATCCTTCGATTAAATTGAGCTTTTGTTGTTTAGTTAATCTTTTATTCATCGCTTAATAGAAGTATTCGTTAGTACTAATTAAATAAATAAGAGGATATTATTGCATCCGGAGATGTTTTTATTACTGGGCCCTTAAGATCTAATTTCATACAGAACATTACCCTGTTATTAACTTTCCGAAGGTAGCATCGTATTATTCTTGGATCAATAAACTTGAAGTCTGTTTCATCCATTAAATCCTGTAGAGAGCTAATAATTTTATCTTTTTGAGAAAGAAATTTATTTTTGTCAAAAATAATATTGAGGATCTCGAGCTTACGAATTAATTCATTAACTACTGAAATGCTTTGAAAGACTGGCCGACCCCCAAATATTGCACCTCCCTTTTCAGAAATGGCAATAAAATTCATTACATATGATTTAACGTACTCAAAAGATAATCCTCTATCTCGCTCATCTCCATGTGCAACGAAATTAGAAAGGTCAAGTAGAATTGGAGTATCAAAGAAGTCTTCACGTAGTTGAATAAATAACACTTCTACGTCACTATTACTAAAGTTCCCACTACAAATATTATCTACTAATGTTTGTATTTTTTGAATCTTTTTCATATCTCAATTATAGCAGTATTATTCTTTTCTGTAGCACAAAAGGCTTTATACTTCGAACCTAGGAGTTAAAACACTAGATGCCTTGGGCATTTTTCACCTATTAGGCCTTAAAAGTTGACTTCACTTTTTTGAGGGAAAATAATGGTGACAAATAAGGTTCTCTAGCCATAGCATACGGGTCTTGTAGCAACCGTTGCAAAATGGCGGGGCGGACGGGGCTCGAACCCGCGACCTTCTCAGTGACAGTGAGATATTCTAGCCAACTGAACTACCGCCCCAGTTATTGAGTTTTAGATGTACTATACAACAAATGTTATCATTTAACAGAACAAACTACCTGCCATACGTAGCCTTGGCGAAGTATGGAACTACCGCCCCTTCGACAGGCTCAGGGCAAGCCCCGATACTGGCAAAACAGGAAATATAACTGTTCATAATGTTACAACATGACTGTCGAGATCCTGAGCTCGTCGAAGGACTCGAAGTAAGTAACAAAGTCAAAGATCCTTTAGAATATAGCCAAAACTCCTATATTAGTCAATTAGTAATTATTAGTGCTAAAATGCTCTTATGGATTTCAACGGCCTATGGAACACAATTAAAACGGACAAAAATTGGTTTAAAAAGATAGGAATAATTTGGGGACTATCCCTAATTACATATCTAATATCCGTAATTGTTCAGGTACTAACATATTCTTCAGGCCTTATAACGCCATTTATCAGCGAAGAGTACATGATGCTTACACAATTACTTTTAATGTTTATCCTTCCATTCTCAATACAAATACTGATTTTTCCTATATATCTTTACATAAGCGGATATAAATTTAAAATAGCTAAAGACCAAGCCATTGATGATCATTCAGACATCAAATCGATGTTTAAACTAGGTGGGATCTATATCACAACTAGTTTGTCTATGAATATAGTCTTTGGATTATTATCAATACTTGTAAGTACAATTTTCTTAATTCTACTTATTGCTGCACTTCAAAGTTTCAACTTGGCAATGATACTGGGAGTAATTTCAGGAGCAATTGTCATGATGTTTATCAGCTTCTTCGTCATGACATTTATTAATGGATTCCTTGTTCCATCTATGATGTTTATCTATCTTAAAACTGAAAGTATACCCTCAATGTTTAATATTGATTACTTAAAGCCAACACTAAAAGCCATCTGGCAAGATCTTCTTTTACTGATGATTGTAAACTATTTCCTTGGGATCTTACTTGGAATGTTCAGCTTTATACTCTGCTGTCTTGGTCCGTTAACTTCCGCCGCAGTAGAAACAATAAGACTTGTTTTAAACGGTTTGCTATTAGGTCAAATCTACTCCAAACACAGGATTGAGATATAAAATGATTAATAAGCGGGAGACGGGATTTGAACCCGCGACATTCTGCTTGGGAAGCAGACATTCTAGCCACTGAATTACTCCCGCATGAGTGCTAAACATTATACCCTACAGTAACTAATTGCAATCACAACAAGGCCTAGCCTGATGTTTTTCCTTTGTCATCAATATATACTCTCTGAAGTACAGTCAAATTAGCCCCTATAATATTCTAGGCCTGGCCTTAACTTAATGAAAAATTCATGAAGAGATCATACGAAAGTTCTTATTTACACCAACAATAACAAACCACCAAACGTTATTACAGCAGCAAATAATTTTCTCCAGAAGTGTTTTCTTTCTTTTAGTAAAATGAATGAAAATATTACTGTTACAACAATACTTGAAAGTCCTATTGCTGTTACAAGAGCAGAATCGTTTGAGTCCTGGATCGCCTTAAAGAAATAAATACTTGCCAATGTATAAAGAACCGCAAGTATTGAAAACCTCGAAAAATACTCATTTCTAAGATACATCTTCATTTTTAATGATTTTTGGGGATAAATTATTATCATAAACACCGCTGGAAGTATAAAACTAAGAACTAAATATGTACTCAAACTCATCTTAGATAATAAGACTTGAGAATTACCATTTGTTATACCAATACAAAGAGCAGACAGTAACGCATATAGTTCAGACTTTGATATTTTCCATATTTCTGGAGAATAATCGACTATGATTATTCCACTCAACAACAGTATTAAACCGATAAAACTCAACACGCTAAACGATTGACTGAAAAAGAAATACGAGATCACTAAATTTACAAAAACTCTTAAGGAAAAATAGACACTGAAACTTGAGGCCGAACCTAGCTGAAGTGATTTAAATATAAAAATATTACCAAATGCGTATAGTACTGTCATAAGTAAAATGTTTGGCCATATAACTTGAATATCGAATGTAAAATCTAAAGTACCAGACATTAATCCCTAAATCAGGAGCAAAACTCCTGTTGTAAGTTGAAAAAACACAGATCTTGAAACAACTTCCGATTTGTCATCCTTAAGTATAAGTTTTTGTATGACAACAGAAAGAGAATATGTGATTACATAAATAAATACAGAAATTTTCCAATCCATAATAATTACAAGTATATCCTATTGCACAATTTTGTAACACAATCTAACATATAGACAGTAAATTTAACTATTTTATCTAATGAAAAAGATTTCAACCCTTCTTTTATTTGCACTTCTATTCTTTCTTTTCCCGTTCAAAACATATGCTGATGGGCTAATCATGCCACCAGATGACTACTGGATGTACGAGACTGCACAGGAAGGGTTTATTATTTACGATGGTGAAACAGAAATATTGGTACTTTCAACTAGCTTCTCAGGCTCAGCTAATGACTTTGGATGGATTATACCTATTCCAAATGAGCCGGAAGTTGAAAGAGCCAGAAATGATATTTTCGATGACTTATACGAGCTAACAGAACCAAAGCAAAATCCACTTAATAAAATAGTCAGCCCGGAATATGACTATTACTACCCGATGTATATGGAGGGATTAGGAAGCGCTGAAGAAGACACACAGGAAAGAAGTGTAACTGTAATAGAGGAAAAAAGAGTCGGTGTATTTGACATTGCAATATTGTATGCAACTGATGTTACAGATTTAGAGGAATGGTTAGATGAAAATGGTTACAATATTCCAGAGAATCCCTCACAGGAGGATTATCCATATGAGAGAGTCTATGATGACGAAGGAAACGAGTATGATGCCACCGAATTTTTCTCAGCAGAAGTTTCTTCGCTGGATGAATCAAAAGTACTATTACAGGAATATATTGATGCCGAGTGGTATTTCATTGCAGTTAAGGTTAACAATATGTTTATTGAGGATAGTACAGTAAACATGAGTGAGTCCGGAGTTCTTAATCCACTTAGAATAACATTTGAAACATCGGATATAGTATTTCCACTCAAAATCTCAAGTCTCTCTGGAGAAAGCGTTGATATAACTCTTTTTACTTTGACCGATCAAAAGGTATGGGTTAGTAACTATGAAGACATCAGCTGTGATAAGTACTTTTACTATTCCTATGATACAGAAAATGAATGTTCAGATTTTAAGATGATTTATGGAACAATGATAGAACCCGATCAAATTTCTAATCTTACAAATGTAATCGGCAAAGGCTCATGGTTTGAGTCGAATTCACAAATGTATCTTGCGAGACACAATGCATCTTGGCTTTATCCCGATGATATGACAGCTGATGTTCTATTTGAAGATCAAAATAGCGATACAGGGCTAAATGATGGATCAATGAAGATTACTCAGTGGCTAGTTCTTCCGATTGCATTTTTAGTATATGGACCTAGAAATTTAATTACTGCTGCCGCTTCATCATATTATGGATCATCCATTGCGGTTGCTGTAATAATCATTACTGTCATAATGTCAGCAATTTTAAGCGTACTCATATACCTAAAGCTTAAAAAAACAACCATTAGATCTCAACGGATTCTTTTAAACATTGTTCAGTTTCCATTAGTAGCAATATCCTCAACCTCTATTGGAATTATGATAGGAGTTGTATGGGCATTTATTCAAATTGCATTGAGTATATCAACTGATGCCGCAGTAATTAATGCGGTCCTAACAGCATTCTTCCTTTCACTTGGCTGCATCTTATTGTTCTACAGATTCCAATGGAGAAAAAAGTGATTGATTGAATGTTACAAATCTGATACGATTATTCCATGAGTTTATCTCGCAGATGCTGATGTAGTTAATTATGCTAAGGTTCCAGATGGTAAAGCTCTTTAGAAAATTATCAAACTCCAGTTTATCCCGCCGAAGCCGATGTAGCTCAGTGGCCAGAGCAATCCCCTCGTAAGGGATAGGTCAGTGGTTCAAATCCACTCATCGGCTTAGAATAGGCACGTAGGCGGATAAGGGAAAAGATGTAATTCATAGTTCGTAATTCGTAATTCGAATTCTGAACTACTAAATACTAATTACTAATTAACAATGTATTTACCAACATTCAATCTAACTCATAAAATTATAGACTATCTAATTAAGCTTGAGCTTTCCGTTAAAACAATCAAAGAAATTCCTCTTCCTGCCAAGGAAAAAAATAAGGTCTTGAAAAATTCAGAAGCAGATGGGCTATACAATATTTCAAAGCTTAGTAATTCACCAGTAACACTAAAAAGAGCAAAAGTAATATCTTCTGAAGGAAAAGATGTTCTAAGTACTGAACCCTCAGTAAAATTACTTTCGAACTATAGAAGTAGCTGGGACTTTATGTTTTCAGCCACCAATGAAAAATACATATCCCTCTCTCCAGCATTATTATTACATTTAAATAAATTGATCTTTGATGACGTAGTAGAGTCGTGGGAAGCCGGCAGGTTCAGAAGTATTAAAGATAATATTGATACAAAATTTGACTCTTGGACTGATTGCAGAAATGTCGAGTATGATACATACGATTTTGAGAAGGATTTTTATGAAATATTAAACTGGTACTCATCTAGCCAGTATAAAATTCATCCGATTATCAAAATCAGCGTTGTATTGTTTGAACTTTTACAGGCATACCCATTTTTTAGTGGTAATCTTATTACATCAATAGCCTTATCAGAACTTCTTTTCGAAAAATCACATCTTGGACTAAGAAGGCTATACCCTATACCAAGAACATTTGAAAATTATAGAGATGAACTTCAAAGTGCACTTAAAGCCTCAATTGAACAAGAGGGAGATCAAACAAAATGGATCGAAGAATTTGTAAGAGGTGTAGCACTTGATGTAACTGAACTAAAAAATGAAATACTCCAAGTGGAGGAAGAAAAGGTCGGTAAGAAGAAGAAGAAGTTTCTTGGTTTAAATACAAGACAGCTTAGAATTCTTAAATGGCTGCAGAGAAAAGAAAATATTTATAGAAGAGATTATGTAAAAAGGATGGGTGTATCAACAATGACTGCTTACAGAGATTTAAGTGAGCTGGTGAAAAGAAAGCTCATCATTCAAAAAGGAGGTGGGAGATCCACATACTATACTGTATACAAAGATACTGAACCGATCGGCAATAAACCAATAAAAAAGTCAAAAGTGATAAAAGTAATCGATGACTTGGAGTAGTTTTATTCAAGTAAACTTTCAAGGGTCGATTTAACCAGTTTAGCATCTGCTTTACCTTTAGATTGTTTCATTACGTGCCCAATTAGTTTGTTTAAAGCGTTAGGATTTTTCTTTGCATCCTTAACCACATCAGGATTTTCTTTAATTACCTTGTCACAAATTCCCACAACTTCATCTGTATCTATTGTTCCAGATAATTTTTTCTCATCAACAATTTCCATGGGGGATTTTCCTGTTTCAAACACCTCAACTAGAATTTCCCTCTCAAGATTCTTACTAATACTTCCACTCTGAATAAGACTTGCTAGATCAAAGATATACTTAGGCTTAATATGATCATGTTTCTTACTAAGTTCAGAATAGGAACCTATAATTATTCGAGCAACTTCTTTAATAGTCTCTTTATCCTTTGTTCCCTCAATAGCCTTCTCAAAAATATCCATTTTCGATATATCAGAAACTACTACTTCTGCTGAATATTTGTCTAAACAATACTCACTAACATACCTATTAACTTTCACCTGAGGGCCTTCTGGTAACTCTGATTTGATCTTTTCAATATATTTATCTGTAAACTCAATTGGAGGAATATCTGGTTCAGGGAAATAACGATAGTCATCGGATGTTTCTTTTATTCTCTGTGTAACAGTATTACCATGCATATCCAAAAGACCTCGAGTCTCTTGAACTGGAGTTTTTCCTGAATTTAAAATATCTGACTGTCTTTCAATTTCACTCTCAACGACTTTTTGAAGTACTGAAATCGAACCTATATTTTTTACTTCAACTTTATAACCTGGTAACTTATCTGAACTTTCTTCCTTCAACGAAATATTTAACTCAAACCTCATCTGTCCTTTTTCCATATCTGCATCTGAGACACCAAGATACCTTGCTGTCTGATGAAGATACTTTGCATATGTAGTAACTTCTTCAACAGACCTTAAATCTGGTTCAGATACAATTTCTATAAGTGGAACACCGGACTTATTGAAGTCTAGATATGTTTTATCCTCTTGATGAATGGATTTTCCAGTATCCTCTTCTTGATGAACTCTAGTAATTCCAATCTTTTTCTTTTTTCCATTAATCTCTAGTTCAACAAACCCGTCTTGTCCAATTGGCTGATCATATTGTGAAATCTGATATCCCTTTGGTAGATCTGGATAAAAATAATTTTTCCTGTCAAATTTTGTCTCCTTTAAAATTGAACAATGTAGCCCGAGAGCCATTCTCATACACAATTCGATAGCATACTTGTTTGGGACAGGCATTGCGCCCGGTAACCCTAAGCAAACTGGACAGGTGTAAGTATTTGGTTCTTTTCCAAAATAGTCAGCAGAGCAACTACAAAACATCTTTGATTTTGTCTTTGATTGTACATGGACTTCAAGTCCAATTATTGGTTCATACTTCATTTTGTTCGTAGTGAAAAGCAAAGTTATAGAGCAACCCCTCAGAAAAATGTGGTCCAATTAATTGCATCCCAACGGAAAGACCCTCTTTGGTTTTTCCAGCCGGTATGGATAGCCCTGGTAAACCAATAGGGTTTATTGAAACAGTAAAAGCATCTGCAAGCCACATCTTAAGTGGATCATCCTCCGTCTCCCCAAGCTTAAAAGGTAGAATAGGCATAGTAGGGGTCAAAATTATATCAACATTTTCAAATGACTCTAGAAATTCCTTCTTTAATTGTCCCCTAACCTTCTGCGCACTCTTATAATACTGATCAGCATATCCGGCAGAAAGGGTGTATGTTCCGACCATTACTCTTCTCATCTCTTCATTGGAAAACCCTTTTGCTCTAGTCTTTCTCATTATTTCTTCCCAATCATCTCCGTCCTCAAATATTCCAAATCTAATGCCATCATATCTTGCTAAGTTTGAGCTTGCTTCTGAAAGACCAATAATGTAATAAACTGCAATAGCATACTTAGTATTTGGAATTGAGATATTCACAATCTCAGCTCCCAGTTTTTTGTATTTTTCAACAGCACTTTGTACTATTTTTTTAACGGTTGTATCTAAGCCATCTCCAAAATATTCTTTTGGTAACCCGATTTTCTTTCCCTTAATACTTTTCTCTAGATCATCCGGGTAGTTTGGGATCTCTTGATCAGTACTTGTTGCATCTTTAGGATCATTTCCAGCAATTTCCGAAAGTACTATTGCACTATCCTCTACTGTTTTCGTCATTGGCCCAAGAGTATCAAATGATGATGCATATGCTATTGCGCCATATCTTGATACCAGGCCATATGTTGGCTTCAAACCAACTATCCCACAAAATGATGCAGGACAGCGTATTGAACCACCTGTATCCTCTCCTATTGAAAACAAACCTCCTCCATATGATACTGTAGCTCCTGAACCACCACTCGATCCACCTGGTACCCTAGATTTATCCAACGGATTTTTCGTTATTCCATATGCAGAGTGCTCAGTAGTAGACCCAAAGCCAAATGGGTCACAATTAGTTTTACCTATTAAGACAGCCCCTTTCTCTTCAAGCTTTTTATGTACGGTGGCACTGTAAGGAGGGATATATCCTTCTAGTATTTTTGAGCCTGCAGTTGTCTGAATACCTTCTGTAACATAAGCATCTTTTAATGAATACGGTATACCTTCAAGAATAGATCTCGGTTTCTTACTTGTTCTGATACTATCTGACTCCTCTGCTTTTCCCAACGCATAGTCTTTTGTTACTGTAATAAAAGCATTTATTTCAGGCTCCATTTCTTCGATTCGGGATAAACACTCTTGAGTCAGTTGAACAGAAGTAATCTTACCATCATTAAGCAAATCTGACGCCTCTTTTACTGTTAACTCGAAAAGTTTTTTCATTTTTTAACAACTGTTTTAACTGTAAAAAACCCATCATCAGTTAAATCTTTTCTACCTGAAAGAGAATCCTTCTGTGGGAGTGATTTATCGGGGATATCCTCTCTTGTAATCGATCTTAGATCAGTTTGTGACTTAAACTCCTCATCAACGGAAACTTCTGAAACCTGATCTACAAAATCTAAAATCTCACCAATCTCTTTTGAATATTTTTCCATCTGACTTTCTGTTAATGCTAGTTTGGCAAGATTAGAAAGATGTGATATTGAATCTGTTGTAATTTTCTTTTTACTACTCATATATTACAGTTAAATAATAACAGCCAGCTAATTCACTGTCCACACCAACCTAGCCTGTACATCCCATTTAATATATACTTATTATGTTGCATTATAAAGCTTTTACTGTAATAAAAAATCGTTAACTTTATTGTTGTTAACTAAAGTTCTTTCTACTTTTTTAATATTCAAATTAATATAGTTGTACCCAATGCCGAGGTGGCGGAACTGGCAGACGCACATGGCTTAGGACCATGTTCCCGCTTGCGGGAGTGCAGGTTCGATTCCTGTCCTCGGCAGTATACTGGTTACCAGTTTAATATTATTAAAGATATCCCAATGTTAAAAAAATTAATTACCCCATTTCAAAGAGTACTTTTATCAAAAGGTCTGTGTCCAGGTTGTACGGTACCCCTAGCAAAGGCCAAAATACTTCCATTTGATAAAAATGGTGATATGGTTATATGCAAATGTAGAAGAATGTTTATTAAGGACAAGAATACTGAGTCTTATAGAAGGGCTACACTTAAAGAAGAAGAAAAAGTTTCAAGCAAATAATTGGATTATTTCCACTATTGATTGTATTATGTTTATAGACTGTTCTATCAATATTTGCTAGTATTACCAAGTTTCTGTCTCCGCTCTATAAAAGCTTCGACGAGATAAACATAAAAGTTCTTTATTGAGATAAATACACTAAACCCTTTGCAACGTAGTGAGGTAAATTTCGATGCGCCGCTATCGTCTAGTGGTTCAGGACAGCGGGTTTTCATCCCGTAAACCGGGGTTCGATTCCCCGTAGCGGCATATAAAAAAATATAATTTAGTCTGCCCTAAGATGTACGAAAAAACAGAAAAAAAAACTTCCCCTAAATCTTTAAAAGATGTTGCCGGAAAAATTACAAGAAATATATTCGAGACAGTCCAGCTATTTGTTGTCGCATTAGCTTTTGTTGTATTTCTATACCTGTTCATCGCTTCACCACATGAAGTAATAGGTAGATCAATGGAAGACAACTTTTACGATGCTGAATATCTTGTTGCAGATAAAATAGGATACAAACTATTCACCCCTAAAAGGGGAGACGTTGTTATCTTTCAAAAAACTGAAACCATCGACTATATTAAAAGAGTAATTGGAATACCAGATGATAGAGTAGAAGTCAGAGATGGTCATTTCTATATAAATGGTGAAATACTTGATGAGGCAGATTATTTAGATGGTGATGTATACACCGAACCAGGAAACTTTCTGTCAGAGGGAGAAATTTATGAAGTACCTGAGGGCAAGGTTTTTGTTGCTGGCGATAATAGAGAACACAGCTCTGATTCTAGAGCATTTGGACCTGTCGAAATAAGTGTTATTAAGGGAAGAGCACTATTTGTGTATTGGCCGATCCCTCATTTAAAATGGGTCTTTAGACCAAACTATAATGAATAAACCATGCAAAAATTCGTACTAGCAAACCAAAAGGGTGGCGTTGGAAAAACCACTACTGCTATAAACCTAGGGGCTTATCTTGCTGATCTTGGTAAGAAAGTACTTCTTGTTGATCTTGACCCACAGGCAAATCTTACCTCAGGTGTTGGATACACTCCCAAAGATAAAGAAAAATCCAAGACAATTTACGACGTATTAAATAAGAAGACTGACTTAAACAGCACTTTTTATGCTACCCAAATTGATAACCTGTATATTGTCCCTTCTGATATTTCTCTTGCAGGTGCAGAAATTGAACTTGTAAATCAAATGGCTAGAGAAAAAGTTTTAAGAGATTCATTTAACCACTTAAAGGAAAATTTTGATTATGTATTAATCGATTCTCCTCCCTCACTTGGTATATTAACAATTAACGCCCTAGTGGCTTCTGACACTGTGATTGTCCCAATTCAATGCGAATACTTTGCACTTGAAGGTTTAGGGCAACTAATTGAAACCATTAAGCTAGTGAAAAATATCAACCCTGATCTTGAGATTGGAGGTGTACTTCTTACAATGTATGATTCAAGAACCAAACTTTCTAAACAAATTACAGAAGAAGTGAAGGACTTCTTTAAAGACAGTGTCTTCAAAACTATAATTCCGAGAAATGTAAGACTCTCTGAAGCTCCCAGCTATGGAAAACCAATCAATTTATATGATATAAAGTCAACAGGTGCTGACTCTTATCGAAAGCTCGCAAAGGAATTTACAAAAAAATTTAAGTAATTTATTAGTAAAAACAAAATGCCCCCGAAACAAGATAAATCAGTACTAGGAAAAGGATTATCAGCCCTCATTTCTTCAGAAGATATTGATCTTAGATCTAAAGGGTTCATTTCAAACCTACCTGTAGATCAAATATCTCCAAACCCTCAGCAGCCTCGCATGGCAATAAAACCTGAAGATCTCATCAAAATATCAGATTCTATAAGGGAAAATGGTGTTGTTCAGCCGCTCATCGTAACAAAAAGAGCAGATAAAGACTATGTACTAATTGCAGGTGAAAGAAGATGGAGAGCTGCTCAACTTGCAGGAATTAAAACCATCCCAGTTGTCGTTCGAGAAGCATCACCTCAGGAAATGCTCGAGCTTGCTGTTATAGAGAATATCCATAGGAAAGATTTAAATCCGATAGAGGAAGCGCTTGCATTTAGCCAGCTTAAAGAGAAATTTAATCTTTCTCACCAAGATATTGGTAAAAAAGTAGGAATGAATAGAGTAACAGTCGTAAACAAGATTAGACTTTTAAATTTACCCGACCAGGTAAAACAGCTTGTACTCGATGAAAGAATTTCAGAAGGGCACGCAAGGGCATTACTGGGTATCCAAGACAACGACTCCATGATTGCGGCTGCAGAAGTAGTTATGAGAAAAAGATTATCGGTCCATGCAACAGAAGATCTAGTAAGAAGGATTGTTCAAGATAACAAATTAGTACATGGCAGACCAAGAAGACTTAACCCAAGAGCACTTCAAATCGAGGAAGACCTTAAAAAGCATTTTGCAAATGCTACTGTTGAGATAAGAAAATTAAAAGGTGGCGGCAAAATTACTATTCGATATAAAGGAAAGGACGGCTTGGAAGAAGTATTTAACAAAATATTCAGGAAATAGCTAAAGTTTTTTCTTTCTAGTTTTATTCTGTCTTTGTTTTTCAAACATTACTATTGCTCCAGCAGCACTTACATTTAAAGAATCTATTCCTCTCTCCATAGGAATACTTACAAGGGAATCACATCTCTCAATCATTCTTTTTGATATTCCTTTAGCTTCATTTCCAACTATCAATGCTACGTCACCTTTCAAATCCTCTTTATAGTAAGAGGTACCATCCATATGAATTCCTACTATCTTTACTCCACTATCTTTTAGCTGTTTTATTGCGTCAAATAAATTCATTTGAACAGTAGGGATTCTTTCACTTGTACCCATTGATATTCTTGTTACTCTCTCTGTGAGAAAATTACTTTTCCTCTTAGGGAAAACTACCCCATCCACTCCAGAAGCAAATGCTGATCTGTACAATGCACCAACATTTTGTGAATAATTAATATAGTCAAAGATGAGCAAAAAGAGGTTCTCACCCTTTTCTTTTAAATCAAGTAAATCACTCAATTTCGCCTCTTTTCTCGATTTTTTTAGTCCGATTACACTTTCACACTGAAACGATTTTGAAATTCTTTCAATTCTTTTTCTACTAACCTTTTCAACAGGAATACTTTTACTTGCGGCAAGACGGACTATTTCTTTGGTTTTGGCATCACGATAGGCATTATTGGCAACAAATATTTTTTCAAACTCATCATCAGACTTCAAAAGTTCTAACAAAGCATTCTTTGTTTCTACTTGAACAAGTCGTCTAACAGAAGGTTTTCTTTTATTTTGAAGTTTTCTTTTCTTCACCAAATTTTGTGGACTCTATTACATCTACAATTTTTCTACCTCTTTTGTAACCAGTCATATTTCGAAACCTAACAGCTCCAGACACTTTAGCAAAAATCGTAAAATCCCTGCCCACACCAACATTTTTCCCAGGATGTATTACTGTTCCCTTTTGTCTAACAATAATATTACCAGGAATAACAGACTGACCAGCAGATACTTTTAACCCTCTTCTTTTGCCAGGAACATTTACCCCCTGGTGAGCTTTGCTCCCTGCTTGTTTAATATGCGCCACTTATTTCTTAATGAAAATTTTAATCTGACGCCTGATGATACTATTTGGACGATCCCAATGCAAGTTATCGTATTTCTTCTCCTTCTCAAAATTTCCTGGAAGAAAATCACCTATTTTTATACTTTTCCAGCCTGTTCTGCTTTTAAATTCCGGAACAACAAATACAACTTTAGTTCCAGTTTTGCAAGTGTCAGCAATATTATTGAAAAACTTTGAATACAATGTAACCAACGATCCAATAATATTATCAACCCTTTTTTCTCCAGGAACACTTCTCAAGACTGGGCCAATATATGGTTCTGTAACTATTGCATCAAACTGTATTGACCTTTTAACTTTTAAGGTGGCATCCTGCAAAAACACTTCTGTAGAGGCATAATGTATATCAAACTCACTTCTGAGCCACTTCAAATTTCCCTTCGTATCCTCAATTGATTTTGGATCAGAATCACTACCTATCGAGTTCAAACCAAGGAGTAGGGACTCTTGTAAGATTGTTCCGCTACCACAGAAAGGATCCCAGATAGTTTTCTTCTCCTTTAACCCGGCTAAATTAACCATTATTCTTGCAAGCTTAGGTGGAATCATACCTTTTTCCTTATTTGGATATGGTCTTTTATAATCTCTTTTGGAAAAAAACTCATAATCCTGTACTGCAATAGTACTTCCCCATTCCTTTTGGTCCCCCACAGGTAAAATATTTAACTCAAACCCCTTGTCTAATATCTTATTTTTTACTAAGAGGGGTGCAGAAGTTATTTCATCATTTTTTTTATTTACAAACCTACACTTAACGTCCTTTTCTTTTAAAAATGACTTCATTTCCATTCCTAGCTTAAAAATCTTTCCCTTTTCCCTCTCTAAATAACTACTCAATGAGAACGATATCTTCTGATCCTGATTCAAACTAACAAAATCATTAATAAATTCAAATGGGTCATCTATCAAAAATCCAACTTTAGTAAAACCTCCAAGTCTACTAAAAAGAGCCATAATATCAGATTGAGAAACTTTTGATTCAATAATAATAATAAACTCAGAAATAGAGATTTCCTTATGGGGAATCTCAAATGTTCCCAATACAGTAAGAAGCTCCGCTTGAGATAATTCCCACTTTCGTCCAGGAATGAAAAAATATTTCATGATTATTTAGCAGTTTTCTTAGAAATCTTTGTGATTTTAATACATGTTAACAGCTGTCTGTGACCAATTTTTCTCCTATACCTAGATTTCGCCTTAAACTTTATAATGTCAATCTTTTTACCCTTTGTATGTTTTTCAACTTTTGCACTTACAATATATGGTACGAAAGGGTCTCCTACCGAGATATTTTTACCGTCAGAGTAGAGCAGAACTTCCTTGATTTTTATCGTATCACCAACCTTCCCCTCTATTCTATTTACCTCAACAGTATCTCCTACTTTAACAATATGCTGAGCTCCTCCAAGTTTTATTACTGCAAAATTTTCTTTCATAACAGGCCAATTCTAGATAACTTAAGGCATAGTGTCAACAATTGCGGCACTAATAGTCCTCCCTATTTGCATATACACTTTGAATAAGTCCAAACCCAAACATTGAAACAAGAAGTATACTTCCACCGGCACTCATTAAGGGCAATGGTATACCGGTTGCAGGGATTACTCCCAAATTCATACCAATATTGATGAAAGACTCAAGTAATAATTTTGACGCCAGTCCGATACATAAAATACTCCCAAAATAATCCGACGATAGATTTGATATTGAAAGTATTCTGAAAATAACAAACACATATAGCGCTAACAAAAATAATGATCCTACAAGCCCAAACTCTTCTGCAAAAGCCGCAAAAATGAAGTCCGTTTGATGTTCAGGCAAAAAGTTTAATTTACTTTGAGTACCATGACCAAAGCCTTTCCCCCATATCATTCCCGATCCAATTGCAACCTTAGACTGTGCAACTTGAAAACCAGAACCTTGCACATCCTCCTCTGGATCTAAAAAAGTCTCTATCCTTTCTCTTTGATAATCTTGAAGTATATTATTCCATGCATAGTTGCCAAATAATCCTAGAAGTAAACCTCCAATAAATACTCCCACTATGACCCATTTTAAGTTTTCATACTTAATAAATATTATCGTTCCAATAATAAGTGCACTAGCAACTAAAACGATTACCCAAATAATATTTTGTAGGACAAGTAAATTCATACCGATACCAGAAAAAAAAAGTACAAGTAATATGCCAAGATTTAAAAATTGATTTGGCAAAGCTACAAATATCATAAGCAGCCAAATCCCCATAGTAACAATTGAAGTACTTGCATCCGGTTCAAGAAACACGAGAGTAACAATAGCAAGCGTTAAAATAAAGGAAAATCCAGCCAATTTGTAGGGATTTCTTTTATCTTTCATTGACATTAGTCCTGCCGTTATAAGAATAACAACAAATTTGGCCAATTCCGATATCTGAAATTGAAAATCCCCAATCACAATCCATCTTTTTGCATTATTAATTTCTATACCAAAGATTAAAAGCATAAGTAGTGACAGAAATATAACTGCATAAAAGAACATGAAAATTTGAGGATACTGAAGTACTTTATAGTTCAGATAACTAATTCCAAAATATACTCCTAAACCTAGTATTACAAATATAAGCTGTTTGTTAAGTACACCTCCCCCAAAGATCACGTTTTCCTCTCCCACGACAGTGGAGTATAGCGTAGTCAAACCTAGGGCGATCAGCAAGACTATGTCAGCAAATAATGCCAAATCTCTTTTCATTGCTAGATTTTAACAAAGATTCGCTTCTTTGTACTCTTTCCCGGATCTTTATCCGTAAACCTCAGGTTCTTTGCATAAACAGAAGCCCCTAGATGGTTAAATTGAGATTTAGAAATTTTACTTTCAAAATCATCCTCGGAGGATACTTCTACATCCACGGGATCTCCCACATTCAAACCGACGTTCTTTCTATCATTTTGAATTTTTCTTATCGCCTCTCTAATTCTTCCCTCATTCTTTAGGTCATCTGTAATCTCGGTATCAAGATACATTTCAATTCCATTGCTTTCCATCTTTTTAATATGTTTTCCTTCTAGAGCGTCTTTAACAATAGCAACCTCTTTAACATTCAATTCATCTTTTATAATTTCTAACAATTCTTTATCAAGTTTTGAAACTCCCTTTAAAAACACCCCAGATAAAGGTTGTCTTAACTTAATACCTGCATCAATTCTTATTGACTGTCCTAATTTTGAAACTTCCCTTACAATTTTCATTTGTTTTTCAAGAGTTTCATTAACTCGAAACTTAATAAAAGCAGGATAATCTTCTAGTTGAACATATTCTTTATCCTTTCCCGATTTAAGATTCTGATGGATTTCCTCAGTTATATATGGCATGAAAGGCATCAATATTTTATTAAAATTCATAAGAACAAAATATAATACCGACAACGGTATATCATCACCACTAGAAAATCGATCTCTACTTCTCCTAATGTACCAGGTGGAAAGATCCTGAACGAACACCTCTATTGCTAATACCGCTGTCATAGCATCAAAATCAGTAAGTCTTTCATCAACATCTTTCATAAGACCAGCGAATCTAGATAAAATCCATTTATCTAAGGTTTGAAATTTAAGTTTTTTAAGATCTTTGTTTTTAGGGCTCCATTTATGTAGCGACGCATAGGTAACAAGATATTTATAAATATTCCAGTACATTAAAAAGAAGTTCTTTCTTACGTTATTTGTCATGTTGTATCCAAACCAAAGATCGTTTTCTGGATTATGTCTAAAAAATGTCCACCTCAAAACATCTGCACCTACTTTTTCTACAGCCTCATCAAACAAAATAGCATTTCCAGCTGATTTATGCATATTCTCTCCCTTTTCATCTTTGACTAGCCCATGACCGAGAAGGTTTTTGAAGGGTGGCTTATTTTCCAGTCCAGTACTCATAGCAATCAATGAGTAAAACCAGTTTTTGAATTGACCAGGAAAACATTCTGTTACGAAATCTGCAGGAAACCATTTTTTCCAATATTCTTTATCCGTTCTATATTTAAGGGTTGAGTAAGGCACTATCCCAGCATCAAGCCAAGGATTCCCTACATCTTCAATTCTTGAACAAACTTCACCGCATTTTTCACATTTAATTTTCACTTCATCAATATATGGCCGATGAGGAGTATGTCCAGCAAATTTATCGTATCCTTCTACGGCCTTTTCTTTAAGCATCTTTTCATTTTTAATTACCATGAAATTTCCACACTTTTTACATTCCCAGATTGGAAGGGCAAGACCCCAAAACCTTTTCTTTGAAATTAGCCAGTCGTCCATATTTTTTAGCCAGTCAAGCTCTCTTTTCAATCCAAACTCAGGTATCCATCTAATCTTTCTTGTTACATTCATCATTTCTGATCTAAGGTCATCCATAGATATATACCATTCATCAACACACCTAAACACAAGTTTGGTTCTACATCTCCAACATTTCGGATATCTATGAGTATATTTTTCAGATTTATAATAAATGTCTTTTGCCTTCAGATATTCAAATATCTCTTTGGGTACAGCATGTGCATACTTTCCAGTCAAAAATCCAAATCCATCTACAAAATTGCCCGAATCATTTATTGGAATGATAACCGAAAGATTATTCTCTTTTCCTAGCTTATAATCCTCCTGACCACAGCCAGGTGCAATATGCACAAGACCAGTTCCTTCCTCTTCACCGACTTCATCCCATTCAATCAGCACATACTGAGGTTTTTCTTTTTTAACCGCCTCCAAGTCAACAAACGGGTTTTCATATTCTAGTCCTACAAGTTTTTTACCTTGAACGGTTTCAATCTCTTTGTATTTCCCTGATAAAACGCTGAGTCTAGAGGACACCAAATAATAAGTGTCTTTTCCTTGTTTTACTTTTGAATACTGAAGTTTCGGATTTACAGCTACACTAACGTTTGCCGGAATAGTCCAAGGTGTAGTTGTCCACACAAGTAGGTATTCATTTTCCTTTCCTTTTAAAGGAAGCCTGAAATACACAGCATCATCATCTAGCTCTAGATAGTCTTCTGAGAGTATTTCATGTTGAGAGATTGCTGTTCCACATCTTGGACACCATGGAATAGAGTCCTTTCCTTTATATATCCATCCATGTTCATGACACTTATGTAAAAACCCCCATATCATATAGTTGTTTTCATCAGACATTGTATAGTAGCTATTGTCCCAGTCCATGAAATATCCAAGTCTTTTAGATTGGTCTGTCTGAACTTGAGACCACTTGAGTGTCCACTTTTTACAGTCATCCACAAACTTTGCAACACCATATTTCTCAATATCTTTCTTTGTCTTAAAGCCTTTATCTTTTTCAACCTCTACTTCTACCCATAGCCCTTGATTATCAAAGCCATTTTGAAATCTCTGTTTTTTGCCCTTCATATTGTTATATCTTTGCCAAAGATCTTTATATGCTCTTCCCCAGGCATGATGGAGTGCCATAGGGTTATTTGCAGTAATCGGCCCATCTAAAAAAGAAAATCTTTTCTTAGACTTATCGTTTTTATGAAGATACTTTTCAACAATACCGTCTTTATAAAACTTTTTAAGCCACTTCCTCTCAATTTCTAGAAAATTTTGCTCCTCAACCTTTTGAAACATATCCTAAATATATCATATTAATACTTAGAAGGAACTTCTAAATAAAAAAGCTCCTCCAAATAATGAATCTTTCAATTCAAATATAAGGACGAGCTTTCATATCGCGGTACCACCTTATTTTCTATTGTATTTACAATAAACACTTCCTTTATAGCTATTTCGGGCTCCCCGTTAGGTTCTACTTACTCTAGAAGAGTGTTCTTCCTAAAGCTCCACAGTGATATCTGTTTCATTGCTTTACATGATTATACAGTCTAAACGCCACTATTTTCAATTATTAAGTTTCAACTTTTATCACTTTTGACAATTCTATAAGATAACTATATTTTCAAGGAATGTCAGATACCGAAAAAGAACCGATTATTGCACTTGAGGGAACAGACGGAGCCGGAAAGAACACTGTCTCAATAGCACTAATTGAAACTCTACTCAATTCTTCAGAATATAATGTTCTTCACACATCTTTTCCTAGCTACTGGGCACCACACGGAACTCTAATTAGGTACATGAATAGAGGACTAAGCGATGAATACGCAAAAGAAAAAAAACTCTCACTCCAAGAGGAGTTATCACTTCGAACAAGTATGTATGCTTTAGACAGGGCACTTACATTTCTAGTAATTGAACAAATACAAAACGAAATGAGCATAAATTAATTCAAGTGTCAGATCGACTCTATCTTTCTTGTGTAAACACAGTAGCCTATCTAGTTACAAGAGAAAAGAACAAACAATTAGCCAAAGAATATTTTATAGATTTATTACCACTGGCGATAAGATCTGACAACGAGTTACAAAATAATACAAATAACATAAGTGCCATTCTGGAGCCAAAGACAGTACGAATAGCTTTTTCATCCACACGGCCTGAACTTGATGATCTCGAAAGCCCAAAAGCAAGAGATTTTGCAACATGGGGATATGCTCTAATACCTAAACTCTTTCCAGGTATAAAATCATTTATCATTGAAAATCAGGACAAATCAGGAAAATGGAAAAACAAATATGAGCTTGCTATGGAAATTCTTACAAAAACAGATTTCATTCCATCTTTAGGGAAGGATACACCAGATCCATTACACAAACATTTGAAGAATCAAAGACTTAAACTCGTTACACCTTCTTCCTTTCTTAACACATTTTATGAAGTCCCTGATGTCTTAGTCAGTGAGATTATAGGAATGGAAGAATCTTGGAAGAAAATATCCTTATTGTATAATGAAGAATCAATAGAGAAATTTGGAAAAGAGAAAAAAGCCTATTTAGACGAAGTAGAGACAAATTTATCTTCATACCTAGAACAGATAATGACAAAATTCAATTTGTCCAACAGCAAAATTAAAAGTCTTAACAATTGGCCACTCAAGGCAATAAACCGTTTAATAGTGGACTACTCAAATGGTCATCTCTTACCATTTGTTAAATATGTTGGAGATAAAGTCAGATATGGGAATGGCTACTTGAACTTACTGGAAACACTTGCGTCTCAATAGATTATTTCTTTCTTCTCATAAACGCTGGGATTTCTAGTTCATCATCTTCTTCCGGGGTTAAATCCTCTTCAGGAAAGCCTGGTTTTTCTACAGCATCAAGGGGTTCTTTTTCACCTTTATCTTTGCTCTTACCTTTCGACTTCCCCTTTTTAATCTCTTTCAGCTCATCAACTTCTGGTAAAGTAGATGGGGTAGTGGAGGCTATTTTTGTTGTTGGCATAACGAGAGGATCAGCCCTGAATCCCGTTGCAAGTACAGTAATTTCTAGTTCATCTCCCATTCCCTCTTCCACTGTTGCTCCAAATATAATCTGTGCGTCTCCATCCGCAGACTCCCTTACAAGTTCAGCCGCCTGGTTTACCTCATGCATAGACAGATCATCACCACCAGTAATTGTTAAAAGTACAGCTGAAGATCCAGTAATAGAGGTCTCAAGAAGAGGACTAGATATTGCCTCCCTAGCCGCTTCCTCTGCTCTATTTTCACCACTTGCCCTTCCAATACCCATCCAGGCAGACCCAGCTTCAGACATAATTGATCTAACATCAGCAAAGTCAACATTTATAAATCCAGTTTGAGTCACAAGACCTGCAATACTTTTTACAGCCATCGCCAACACCTCGTCAACTTTTCTCATTGCCTCCAAAAATGAAATATTCTTATCTATTATTTCAAGGAGTCTTTGATTAGGTACAACAATTAATGTATCCACCTTATCCTTCAAATTATCTATTCCCTCAAGTGCAATTGCCATTCTCTTACTACCTTCAAAATGAAAAGGTTTTGTCACAACAGCAACAGTAAGTGCACCTAAATTCTTTGCAATAGATGCAATTACTGGAGCAGATCCAGTACCAGTACCACCTCCCATCCCACATGTAATAAACACCATATCAGCACCAGCCAAGTGCTCATGAATCTCATCTACGCTCTCTTCTGCTGATTTAGCTCCAAGATCAGGATCTCCACCGACCCCAAGACCTCTCGTAAGTTCCTGTCCTATCTGTAATTGAGTACTAGCAAGAGAATTTTTTAACGCCTGTGCATCAGTATTTATAGCAATGAATTCTACCCCCTTGATATCATACTGAGAAATCATTGTGTTAACGGCATTATTTCCTCCACCACCTATTCCTATCACCTTAATTTTGGCTACCACATCACTATCAGGTTTAACTAGCATGTCATATTAATATCAAATTATGGAAGTAACGATTTAAACCACCCAGTGATTTTATCAAAAATTCCGCCTACTGACGATTTCCCAGGAGAAAACCCTTTACTTTGTAACCCAGGCTCAACACCTTCTGACATTGCATACTTCACTAACCCCTGGCATGTAGCAAACTCAGGCCCAGAAACTTCTTCAACCATACCGACTAAGCCAGAAGGAATTCCAATCCTCGATGGTACACCAAAAGCTCTCTGGGCAATTTTGGATACTTCATCAAGCTGTGCACTACCACCCGTTACCACTACACCTGCAGGCATTGCAACATCAAATCCAGCTTGACTAACCTGATCTGAAACCATTTCAAAAACTTCCTCCATCCTCGCCTCAACAATCTGATTATACATCGTTAAAGATATTGTTTTTTTGCCTTCTATACCCAACTTTGATATATCAATCTCATCATCCTTTGATTTCTTCTCATCCTTCTTTTTATCTTTTGAAACGTTCTTTCTCTCTATAGCAGTCCTTTTAATTTCGCTTTCTTTCTTCGAATCTTCAGGAGAGTCGATAACCTTTGATATATGGGTCTTTATCTTTTCCGCATCCTCTAATGACACCTGAAGGCCTATCGCAATATCACTTGTTATACTCAACCCTCCTAAAGGCACACATCCACTATAGGAAATTGCACCTTCCTGAAATATTGAAATACTTGTTGTTCCACCTCCAATATCAAGTAGTGTGACTCCGAGATCCTTTTCCGTCTCCGTCAGCACCGCATGAGATGATGCCCATCCGGCAAATACAACATCCTCAACACCAAGTCCATTCTGCTGAACACATTTAACAAGGTTTTGCAGAGCTGTGGTTGTGGCAGAAATAATATGAGTATTAACCTCAAGCCTTGTTCCAGTCATTCCTACTGGATCTTTAATACCAGGCTGAGAATCGACGATGAACTCCCTTGGAATAATATGCAATATTTCTCTAGAGGGTGGTATGGAAATTGTCCTTGCATTTTCAATTGCTCTAAACGTATCATCCTCAGAAATTTCCTCGCTTGATACAGCCACAACACCTTTACTGTTAATGCTTGTTATATGAGAGCCACCAATAGAAGCATATACTGATGAAACAGTAATACCTGCCATTCTTTCTGCGGCAGCTACACTCTCAGCAATAGCGTTAGTTGCCTCATCAATATTCACTATGACTCCCTTTTTTACTCCAGTTGAGGGATGATTGTATACACCAATAACTTGAGGTCTCTCATTATCATCCGAGAGGGAAGCGATTATTGTACAGATCTTGCTAGATCCAACATCGAGAGCGGTTATTATGTTCTTTGCCATTTGCGTATTAAATCTAATTTGAGCAATTTAACACAACGATTTACATAGCATACATATTTTGGATTGTTGTGTCTATACCCATTCTGTCATTCAATAGGTGTATTTGTCAACACGAATAACCGGTCTATCATATCTCAGATCAATCTCCTTAAAAGGTTCATTTTTGAGTAAAAGGTTTTCTCGAGTATATGAATAAGTTTCTACTTGTTCACTAATTTGCTTTTCTGTAGAAAAAACAGCCCTTGTATTATCCTCAAAAGTAACTGACACTACATCTTCCATGGGTACTAAAAATTCCGTCATTTCTACACCAACATCAATTTCTGAATTTGCTATCTCAACAACCTCGTCAATCTCGGTAATAAAGGGTTTTTGACCCATCTCGATATCTCTGTTATATCCAGTCACTGTCACAGAGGGTATCCCTTCGCATGCATCAAAATAATCCTCACAAGTACCTAGAACTATTCCTTCATCATCCATTAAATAATCAACTTTTCCATATTTAATAGTTAAAGTTGGAATTCTTTCAATAATTTTTACATTAACTGAATTAGGTACTCGCTTACTAACATAGACTTCCTTAGCAAATGTAAAGCTCTCTAAAACAGTACTCTCCACCTCATTAACATCTAACTGAAATAGTCTTTGACCGATATATTCTACAAGTGAATCCCGAACCTCTTCGTCATCAATGTATTCAAGTTCTTCTTCATCAAAAGAGGTAACAATGAAATTTTGTACATAAAAAATATTTAGATTAAAAAGAAGGAAGATAACAATTCCAAAAACAAACAAGGCTACTAATGCTCCACCAAATTTTATCCAAAAATGCTGAACGGATGATTTTATATTTCGGGATATTCTTTTTCCATTCATATCGTCATTATAGCAAGAAAATCCCTCTGAACTCTCGGAATGGGAAAACAAGTGACTAATCGTTTTAGAAGACTCTAATTATAAAGGTCCAGGGATCTCAGATAACCAAGATAATTAAGAACCTTTTTATAACTTAGCTTTGATTTATCATCGTAATAGTAATAACCCAATAAGTTTATAGATTGAATCGTATGAAAAACTAACTCAAATTTCCGAATTGATTTCTCGTCAAAATCTGGAGAATACGACTCTAGAAATAATCGTATCAACTCCTCACGTTTGAGTTCATCAGGATGACTACCTCTCATCCAATAGGTCATTATTGCAAAATCTTGAATCCAGCAACCAGATATAGCATTATCCCAATCAATTAGGATAATATCTCCTGTTTTTAAAAGCATTACATTATTAAGTGATAAATCATTATGAATGAGTGTTGGAGGAAGAGAAGAAATATTTTTTAACAAATCTAAGATTTTTTCTGTTAAGAAATTTTGGTCTTTATCTGAGAATACCTTTAAGGAATGGACTCTCTTGAAAAAACGTGAAAAATCTCTCTCAATAAAAGTACCCAATGATACATGATCCCCGGAACCTGACCCGATATAACCATATTTTGGTATCCTAATTTGATGAATTTTCTTCATCAAAACACCTAGTTTTTTGTAATAATCCTCAGGACTTATCTGTTGTCCTACTACCTCTTCCACCAAATCCCCATTAATAAACTCTTGTATCATGAAACCGTTTTTAAAATGCTCATTTTTTCTAGTTGAATACAAAATCTTAGCTGTTGGAATATTTCTCTCACTTAATGTATTACTAATCCATTCTAATTTTCCATATTCTGGCCAAGATTTATTTCTATATATCCTAAAAATAAGTTGATCATCCTTTTTAGTGGTAATCTTGAAGACATTATTATAAGAACCCGTGGTTAATTGAATAATTTTGACAGAATCAATTCCAAGAGAGTCCTTTAATGCAACTCGAATTTTATTTATCATTTTAAAAAAAGTAAAATAGTGTTACTTATTTATTATAACAAGTTCATGAACATTTCATGAACTCAAGACCAGGCCTTCCTTATTCACTTAAAGCCTAATACTTTTAGGATCTTTGGAATTTGAGTAAAAATAAACTCTGTAGATTCTCTCTTTCCTTCTAATACCATCTGTTGAGCTACGCTTGGATCAATCCACTCAACTTTTTCCACCTCCTCTTTTTGCAAGGTAATTATTGATATATCTTTTTTAATAACAGCATAGAAGAGATAAACAAGTTCTTTCTGAGTTTCCTTACTAATAATATATTTTTCTGCAAATTTGAGTTCTACATTTGTTAAACCAAGCTCTTCTTCTAATTCTCTTTTCATCGTTTCCTCAGGTTTATGACCAGATAGAATATGTCCCCCACATGACATATCCCATTTCCCAGGAGAAATAGTCTTTTCTAATGATCTTTGTTGCCATAGTACTTCTCCATCCGAATTAAATAGCCAACAATGTACAACTGGATGAATCATTGAGGGATCACTGTGAAAAACACTTCTTTGAGCTCGCCCAATTACCTTCCCATTCTTATCAACTTGATCCAATAATTCAGAATCTGCCACTACTTATTTTGAATAAAATAATATTGATTGTAACAACTTTCTTGCCATACGAAACTCAGAATGAGCATAGTATGGAGCGGGAGAAGGGATTCACGGCTCGTTCGCTACGCTTACTCCCAGCACGTATCATGTCAGCTGATCACTTCGCTCTCGGGACACAGCTCTGCGAACCCGTTCCGGGTTCTCATACTATCCTCTTTGTGTACTCTACTCTCACTTTGTTAGAGCATAGTGCACAAGCGGGAGAAGGGATGTACTCGCGGCGTCACATTCCATGTGACTTGCTGCGTGCGGCGTGACATCAGATCCCCCGCACAGCGGGGTCTCTGTGTCACTTGAACGAACCTTACTCTGTGCTTCGCACAAAGGTTCTCATCCTATCTCATCCAGTCTAAACAACCTCACTTTGTGAGGTAGTACAGACTGGAGCGGGAGAAGGGATTCGAACCCTCGACCTTCACATTGGCAATGTGACGTTCTAGCCAACTGAACTACCCCCGCACTTCGACAAGCCCATTGCAAGCATAATATACTATTTATCCAATATTATATTATTAAAAAGTATAAAGTCTCGTCGTACCCTGACAGGGGAAGACGGACTACCCCCGCGAGAAAAGTAAAACCTTTAATAAAAAATGATTTCACAAAACACCACAATACAAAAACACATCGTTCCGACTTCGTCAATACTACGT
>CAYZTC010000010.1:0-30856 GCA_964481345.1 uncultured Candidatus Saccharibacteria bacterium
GATGATGACCAGGCAATATATAAGTTTCGTGGTGCAGCAATATCAAATATTCTGGATTTTAAAAAGACTTTTCCAAAAGCTAAAAAGGTGGTTCTGGCAGAAAACTATCGAAGTAATCAAAAAATACTAGACCTTTCTTACAAACTTATAAAAAAGAATAACCCATACAGACTTGAAGTAATCGAAAAGATAGATAAGAAACTCATATCTTCAAACCCCAAATTTACCTCATTTAATAAACAAAATGGTGATATCGATGAGTCTCAAATTGGAATGCCGTTTGCACCAGATTTTGACGCTATAAGAAGAATTCATGCAGAAAACGAAATTGAGGAGGCAGAATGTATTTTACAGGAGATAAAGAAGATAGTTTCAGAAGGTTCTAGCAGGTACAAGTATTCAGATATTGCGATATTTGTAAGGGCACATAACCACTCAGATCAAATTGTACAGACCTTAAGGTATTACGGGATCCCTTTTACCTTTCCTGGGCCCAAGGGGCTTTACAACCGCCCTGAAATCAAAGATATGGTAGCTTTTCTGAAGGCTGTTGCTGATTACGACGATGATATCTCTATGTATAAGATTTTGACGTCTCCTTCAAGCAAGCTGGATGTGAGGGAATTTATGGATCTTCAAAAGCTTGCTAGAAAAAGGAAAATGTCACTTTTTAAATTACTTGAGCTTTTATCTGAAAAGACAGTTGGTGTTTCTAAAGCAAGAAAAATTGTGGAATACGAGTTTGGGGAGGAGGTCAATTTTAAAAGCGTTAGGGATAGACTGCTAAGTAAAAGTGCCCAGGAGTGGATAGATGGATTGCTAGAGGTGTTTGGGAAGGCTTTTGAGTATGTAAAACAGCGGAAATCTGCAGGTGAAGTACTGTACATTTATGCTATGGATTCAGGATATATTGATCATTTGATATCAAATGAGTCTGTTCAAAATGAATGGAAGATTCAAAATATTAGTAAATTCTTTGAGATTTTGAAGAGATTTGAAAAGGAAACAGAGGATTCTAGTGTTTACCAGTTTCTTGATTATCTGGATTATTCCCTTGAGATAGGAGAAAACCCTAATACTGAGGTATGGGATATTGAGGATATAAATGCTGTAAATATACTTACTGTACATGGTGCAAAAGGATTGGAATTTCCAATAGTTTTCATGATTAACCTTGTTAGTGAAAGGTTTCCTACACGTAACAGAGCTGAGGTACTGCCAATTCCAGATGATCTGATTAAAGAAACTCTTCCAGAAGGGGATGAACATGTTCCGGAGGAAAGAAGGTTGTTTTACGTGGGAATGACGAGGGCAGAGGATCTGCTTTATCTTACTTCTGCTGATTATTATGGCGACGGAATTAGGAAGAAAAAGCAAAGCGTTCTTCTTGACGATTTGGGCTTGGTAATAGATAAAAACGACGATAAATATGAGAAGAAAGATATACCCCTTGGGGTATACAGGGGTGGGATAGATGAGGACACTGAAATACCTGATGATATTAGAAAATCATTTATAAGAAATCTTGAGAAAAACCTAAGTTATTCACATGTATCAGCATTTGAGAAGTGTCCTTATCAGTTTTATTTTAAGTATATTCTTCAAATTCCAGGGGCTGAGTCTCAAGCTAGGAGTTTCGGAATGACTGTGCATAACACCTTGAAAGAGTTTTATGAAAGGTTGAGGTCTGTAAAACAAGGGTTCTCTACGCTTTCAAAGATACCGACATATAATGATCTTTTGGAAATATATAAGAGAAAATGGCAGTCAGCAGGATATGAGAGTTCTCAACAAGAAAAGGATAGGTTTGAATCGGGGAAGAACGCCTTGAAGGTATTTTATGACAAGTTTTTTGACAAATCCCAAGAACCTATTCTTCTTGAGCACAGATTTAGAGTTCCGATGGGTGATTTTTGGTTAAAAGGTACTATAGATAGGGTGGATAAGACGAAAAGTGGGTTAGAAATAATTGATTATAAAACAGGACGTATTCCAAAAGATCCAAAACATGTGGAAAAGGATCTTCAGCTTCCAACCTATGTTCTTGCAATGGAGAGACTTCAGGGTAAAAAGGTAGATAAAGTTAGTTTGCTTTATGTAGAAGGAGGGGAAAAGATTAGTACGAAAGTTTCCAAGGGGTCAAAAGAAGAATCTACAAAAGAGATATCTAGGTGTCTTGCTGAAATAAAAAAGATGAAATTTCCTCCTAAGCCTGGTCCTCTATGCAAGTTTTGTGATTATAAGAATGTGTGCAACTATGCTAATATAAATTAGTTGTGGTAGAATTCCACGAGTTTATGGATTTTTTGAACAAATTGGCACAATTTATACCTCATGTATCTAAGGCTTACGCTGCGTGTTCAGGTGATGAACTTGATACAGCAATAGGGTGTCTGCCCACGAACATGGAAGGTATTGTTGATAGAGTTTTGTACTATGCAACGATGATCGGTGGAATAGTTGCTGTTGCAATGCTTGCGGTTGGTGGGTTTGGGTTAATGGCGAGCTCAGGTGATCCTGAAAAACTAATGAATGCAAGAGAAACAATAAATAACGCACTAATAGGACTGGCGTTAATTGTGCTATCTGTTTTTATACTAGAGCTTCTGGGTGTAAACATACTAGGAATAGCCTATCTGGGAAGTAAACTTTAATATTAAAAATCATAACTTAATAGGGTATACTATAGCCATGTTAGTAGAAAAGGCATATGCAGCAATAACACCGCCCTCAAATATTACCTCCATCGCAGATGTGGTAAATCAAGTGCTTCCAATTGTGTATGGAGTTGCAGGTTTGGGGCTTTTTGTTTTTCTGATTTATGCCGGATTTACATGGCTGCTGAGTTCTGGAGATCCAGATAAACTACGAAAGGCACAGGATACAATGCTTAATGCGGTGATTGGATTGGGAATTGTACTTCTTGCATATTTTGCCACAAGAGTAATAGGGGGAATTCTTGGTCTGCCTTTACTAACCTAAAGATAAAATAAACATTTAAAAATATGTGGAACAATCTAATAGGACATATAGACCCTCCGACAGATGAACTTGGTAGTACCGAGGGGGTTGCAGCAATTATTAGTAGAGGCCTTGATGCAGTTTATGCAATTGCAGGTGTTGCTACGATGGGACTTTTGCTACTAGGAGGAATAAAGATTATTATGTGTGAAGGTGACCCTGAAAAACTAAAGGAAGGGAAAGACACCTTAACGAATGCCATTTTAGGTATTGTAGTAATACTTGTGTCTGGACTTGTGTTTCAATATATCGGAAGACTATTGGGGGTAGAAAGTCTGATCACCTGGTTTAATTTTAAGTTGTCTTAATTAGGGAAACATACTTGTTGCGTGAATTATTAGCATGTAATATAATAAATCGCGTACTGATAGTATTTTAAAATATTACTTTGAAAAATAATGAAAAAGATTAAAGAATTTGTAGTAAAAGTATCTGCCATGGGTGTTGCATTACTTGCTCTTCCAAGTAAAGCATTTGCAGCCTCTTGGTTTAAGAATCCGATTGATGCGGATACATTAGATGAGCTTGTTTCAACGATTTTAAATACTGCAATTGTCGGTGCCGCGATAGTTTCTGTTGTTTATCTGATATACAACGGTGTAAAGTACATGGTTTCAGGTGGTGATGAACAAAACACCTCGGAAGCACAAAAGGGTCTTGCAAATGCAATAATTGGACTTGTCGTTTGTCTTGCAGCATACCTTATTGTCAACTTCATTACCGGCATGCTTGGCTTTACTTTGACTAGTATTGAGTAATTCAGTTATTATTTTGAGTGATTATGGGAGCCCAGTATTTTGGGATTTTTTGATATAATGATTATGTATATGATGACTTCAAAGGTATATGCAATTGGCGGTGATGCTGCGGATCAACTTTCAGGGTTGGATAATCTTTTGGTTAGCCTGTTTGGATACATCTGGCCGTTTGTGGGAGTAGCGCTTTTGGGTGTATTAATCTCTGGTGGTGTGATGTGGCTTATGAGTGAGGGTGACCCGCAGAGGTTGCAGAAAGCACAAGCAACTATGCTTTGGGCGGTGGTAGGAGCTGTTGTGATTGCTTCAATAGGTTTGATAATGAGTATCTTCATGGGAGTATTTCAAGTCGATTGGGATTTGATAAATCCAGGTAACATTTTCTAATGTTGTTATAGGGGTGGGGTAAAAGTATAATGGTGTTTATGGAATCTGCTCAAGAGAAGGCAAAAATATTTCTCCTTATTGTTTTGTTTCAGTTGGTACTGTTTCCTTTTGTACGGATTGTTTCTGCTGTAGACTATGATACTGAAATAGAGGAAAAGGAAGCAGAAATTGAGCAGAAGAAAGATGAATTAGAGGAGAGTAAGCAAAGAGAGTACACCTATGAACAGTATGGATTATCCGCAGCACAGACCGTCGAAGCACTAGAGGCAGACCTTAACGACTTGGAAAGTGATATCGTAGGCTTCCAGGAGGAGCTTGTAGACGTTGAAGATATGGTGGAAGATAAGAGTGATGATCTTGAAGAGGTGACAAATGATGTGGCTGGTATCTCAATGTCGCTTTACAAGATGAGCAGGATAAGCCTTGTAGAAATTATACTTTCTTCGAGTGGAATTTCTGAGCTAATAAAGAGATTAGGGGTTCAAAAATATGGACTCAGTGCTACGATAGGTAATCTTAGACAGACACAGGAGGAGCTTGCGGTTGTTGCAGCAACTTTTAATGATCTATCTGAATATCTTGTGGAGCTGGATGATGAGATTGCTAGATTGGCGGTAGAAAAGCAGAGACTTGAGGATGCCAAGGCGTGGTATGAACTGATGGTTGCCCTTGAAAATTCTAAGCAGGATACTCTATTATCTGATATATCCAAACTCACAGCCCAACAACAAGCACTTATAGCTGCTAGATCAGGAGGTTCAAATGTAAATCTCAATTCTGTCCCGAGTTCGGGTGATCCCTACGCATCTCTTGCAGGATTTCGAGCAAATGCCCCAAGTGGTTATTTTGGTGTATTTTCGTTTGGTGCCTATACACATCGAAATGGAATGAGCCAGTGGGGTGCAAGGGCTAGAGCTGATGCAGGACAAAGTTACAATACAATCTTGGGTGCGTATTATCCAGGGAAAACGCTTCAAACAGGTACTGTAAAGATTAATGGAGTATCTGAAAACATTATGACATCAATATCAGTTAGTGGTTATGGGACAAAAAGTTTCGAAGACTACTACCTCCTTGGAATAAAAGAAATGCCTGAGGATTGGCCAATGGAGGTATTGAAAGCTCAGGCTATTGCTGCCAGAACATATGCGATAAGTTATACAAGTAATGGTAGAGCTACAATATGTGTAACCCAGTCATGTCAGGTATTTAGTACACCTCTGAAAACAGGTGCTTGGGTACAGGCAGTAGAAGCAACAGAAGGTATGGTTCTTGTTAATGCTGATGGAAGTCCGGTATCTACACAGTATGCTGCTGTGCATGGTGGATGGGGGAATCATGTGGGATGGGATACTACTGATGGTACTGGTAGTGGAGATTGGATGGCAAGAGCATGGGACAGTCTTTCTGGAGTATCTTGGTTTTACAAATCTTGGTATAGAGAAACATATAGTGACTCTTCTTCTTCATGTGGAAGATATCCATGGCTATCTCAAGAAGAGATGTCCGACCTTATAAATATGTATCTTGTGATCAAGGGGATAGATTTGAAGAAGACTCCTGATACTTCGAGGTTTCTACCTGTTACTTTATCTACCTGTCCAATAAGTGGTGTTAGTGGAAATCCTTATAGTATGGCAGAGATGAGAGGGTTGCTAAATACTCCAGTGACATCTGTTTCTTATGCCACAGCTAGTCTGAGTGACGGTTATACAAACTCTATAACATTTGGAACAAACAGAGGAGCGATTAAAATTGCTACTACGGTTACTGATTCTGGTAGAGTTTCTGACTTCAAACAAATATATAGCATAAGAAGTCCGGGATACCTGAGGATTCCGCAGCTTGGTTTTTACCATTTCAACATAGAAATGAATTGATTTCTAAAGGTATGTAGACTCTATAAGTATTGTAATAACAGTATAGTTTTGGTATTCTTTGATCATGAGTGAGGATAATTCCAAAATGAGTTCAGATGTAAAATTATCATTCGAAGATAAGATTGCAGATGCTAAAAAAGCAAGACCTGTTTCGACTTTCCATGCCTTTCCTAGGGATATAAAGTTTACGGGTCAGGATAGGGGTGAAAAGATTGTCCTTGTAATAAGACAGCATTGGGCTGTTTTCCTTCCATTTTTTGTCAAGATAATTTTAGCTCTGGTTCTTCCTTCTTTGGGAATGTCTCTTTTGGAATATATGGAAATGACAATTGCTGTTAGTGATATATATTTTGCTTCTGGGGTTGTTTTATTGTGGATAATGATACTGATAACATATAGCGTGGTGACATTTTTTAGGTGGTTTTATACTGTAAACATTATCGCCTCAGAAAGAATTGTAGATATCGACTTTACAAATATTTTCTATCATAAATTTTCAGAATGTTCGTTATCAAAGATAGAGGACGTATCGCATGTGCCAGCTGGTATCTGGGCAACTATTTTTGATTTTGGAACTGTAAATATTCAAACTGCTGCAGAGCAAAGAGAGTTTGAGTTTCAGAATGTACCTAGACCAAGAGATATTCAGGATACGCTAAATGATCTTCTTAAATTAAAGAGAAAGAGAAGAAAATGAGTGAGGTAATTGAGATTTTGACACTAAAAAATGTGCTCAAGCTTTTTATTTTTGTAATATTGTTTGGATATGTACTTTATTCATTATTATTGAGCCTTAGAGTGAAAATGCTTGCACAAACCCTTAAAACGAAGATATCCGCAATTATTCAATTGTTTGGGTGGGCTCATTTTGTGGTTGTTTCTGTTTCGAGTCTGATTGTTGGAGTAATGATATTAAAGTAGAAAGTAACCTATGGACGAACTGCCTATTCATTTAAAAAAATATTTTTCAAAAGAAACTCTTGATTCAAGTGCAACTGTTAGTTATTGGTTAGAGATACGTGATCAAAATAAGGGTGCTATTGGATTTTTCATTTCATTATCAGGTTCAAACGGATTTTCAGTGGAGAGGGTGGCTAAGTTTATGTGGGACAGCTTCAGGGAATCTTACCTAGAATCTAAGGATGATTCTACAAACAGTCTTAAATCTGCAATGAAGAGTGCGCAAAAGAGACTTAGGGAGATGATTAAGAATGAAGAAGGAATATCTGAAATGGGAGTTGATCTTCATATGTGTGGAGTTGCAATTGTTGGTGAAAAGATACTTTTATCAAAAGTAGGTAATCCTGAGGTAATACTTATTCGTGAGAATAAATTAGTAAATATATCGAAGTCTCTGCCTAGCTATGAGGGGATAGGATATAAAGAGGAGATACCGGTTGGAGGGTTTGATCTTAAAAAATTGGATATTTTTCTTTTTTCAACACCTCAACTTGCTGAGTCAGTTACTGATCTAATTGACAAGAAAGAGGAAATAACATGGCATTCTCTTACGGCAAAAATTGATAGTTTTTCGGAAGGACTGGTTGGATCTCAGTATATATGGCTTATTGGGTTTAGAATGGATGAAACTCCTAGATTGGATCTGCAGCGGCCTGATGAGATAGAGAGTGATATAGATAAAAAAGATGATGATACTGAAGTGATAGTTGAAGGACCTGAAATAGAAGCACCTGTGGAAGGAGAAAAAATTGAGGTGAAGCCAAAGTTTAATTTTAAAGAGTTTTTCTCGAAGGTTGTTTCAAAAGTAAAGGAATGGTGGACAAACTTTGATTTTACTGCAATAAAGAGAAATATTGGTTCCTTCTTTACATCTTTTAAGCTGAGGGGTGGTCCGAAGAAAAAGATCTTTGTGGAAAAGAGTAAGGGGCTGTCTTTTGATACTGGAGATAAAAAGAGAAAATACATAGGTATTGCAATTATTATTGCAATAGTAGGGGTAGTGGTATTTGCTGTTGTGGCACAAAGAAATCGGGCATATAACGAAGAAATAACTGATCAGATAGAGGGTATACAGTCTGATATTGAGGAGGCGGAAGAAGTCTGGAAGAGCGACGAAATGCAGGCGATTGAGATACTCGAGAGGGTTGATGGAAGTATTGGTGGACTTGAAGAAAAAAAGTTAAACAGTGAACAACAGGAAGAAATTGAGAACTTAAAATCTAGTGCTCAGGATGTAAATGACCTGATAAATAGGATTATTGCAGTGACGGATGAAAATCTGGAAATTTTACTTGAAACCTATCTTGAAATAGGAGAATCAGCCAATGTAACTGATATTGCGATAAAAGGTGATAGCATCTATTTAGTTGATAATTCTACCCATGGAATATATAGGTATGATCTGGGAGATGGTGGAGTTGAGGCAATTGGAGGTAGTCAAAGTACACTAAAAGAGCCTGTTCTTTTAGCAATAGGGGAAAAGTATATGTTTGTATATGACAACAAAATTGGGATGTTTTCTCTTGATATGGAGGAGGCCGAATCCGATTGGGAGTTTGATGCTATGCCTGAACTTTCTGCAAGAACGATAGAAGAGATAACTGATATTGAGACGTTTGGAGACAACATCTATATTTTAAAAAGAAGTGAAGCAAGAGTATTGAAATCATATCCTGCAGGATATGGGTATAGTTATCCAGAGGAGTATTTTCGACATGGTGCATTTGATAAAGCTACAGATCTTTTAATAGATGGAAATATTTATGTGATAGGTAATGGCAGTGATAAAGTATATAAGTATTATGGTGGGCAGCAGGACCAGTTTTCTCTTACTGGATTTGATACGGAACTTGGAAATGTAAGATGCGGCTTTACAAACCTTTCTGATAGTAGGCCTTTATATATTTATGATGCTGATAATGAAAGAGTTGTGGTAATAGAGAAGGGGACAGGCGAAAAACATCCGGGTCAGGGTGTAATGACAGGACAGTATGTGTACAGAGGGAGTAGAGATGACATATTCAAGGATGTAAAGGAGATTTTAGTAGACGGAGATGAAGAATATATGTATGTACTTGATGAAACAAGGGTTTTGAGAATTTCCATTTAGAGTGATATCATTCTTTGAATGGCAACGAGATTATATTCAAAAAACAAAAAAGTCCTCCACGATTATAAGGTATTGGATAGGTACGAGGCAGGGATATCACTTTTAGGTCAAGAGGTTAAGTCTATAAAGGCCGGTACTGCTAGTTTGAAGGAAAGCTTCGTTGTAATTGAAAAAGGTGAGGTGTGGCTTTGGAATTGCCATGTTCCTCAATGGAGATTTAGCAGTGATAAGTCGTATGATCCAATTAGAAAAAGAAAAGTGCTTATGAAAAGGGATGAGATAGACACTTTGCTCGGTAAAACGAAGGAGAAGGGCTTTACGCTGATTCCCTTAAGTCTTTATGGAGTAGGCGGTATAGTAAAAATTGAGGTTGGACTGTGTCAGGGATTGAAAAGGTATGACAAAAGGAAAAGGCTTAAAAAAAGAGAGCTTAAAAGGGATCTTGCGAGGGAAAAAAGGAAATATATGGTATAATTTCTGTCGTTGAAATTAGAATAAGAATGAATACAAATGCTCCAAACACAATACCAGAAAAGTAAGAAGCTACCTCTCCTCAGAAGCTATTAGAGCTTCTCCGTCAAGAGCTAGTATCAAAGGGAATGGCTCCTTCCAAGGTGGATGAGTATATTTTAAGGAATAGAGAAAAGCTGAAAGTGGATAGTGATATTGTTGATTTGATAAATGAAGAAAGTCAGAGATTGCCAGAAAGTGTACAAGAGAAAGAGGGGAAAGAAAAAGAGAAGAAAAAGGTACAGTTGGATACAAAAGAGAGGAAAATAGATATTGAAGCTGAAATGAAAAAGGTGAAGAAGGAGATTTCCGAAGATGGTGAGAAAGAAAAAGATGTGAAGGTAGATAGTTCAGATGAGGAAAGAGAAACGGTAGAACAAAAGCAAAAACATACCCCCGTGGGTATCAGGTCTAAGGTGAAAGTAGATGGATATCCTCCATCTACAGTAATAGCTCAGAATGCTAGGAGTATTTCTAGAAAAGGTGATGTACGTGAATCGAAGACATGGCAGGCACTTTTGATTGAAAGATTGGAGGAGATTTGGGGTGATATTCAGAGTTTATTCTCTACAAAGTAAGTAGTTCTCGCTTGTGTATCGTTAAGATGGTAGAATTATTCAGTGATCAGATTTGTCTTTACTGCTCTATGAATCAAGTCATAATGGCACAATTAACAAGCCCGACAGATGGTGCTACTGTAGTTCAGCAGGAAGTAGTGTCCTCTCAGCCGGAAAATATTGCTTCTGTTATTGATCTTGGTTCATTTGGGATAATACTTGGAGGACTCATAGCCCTAGCTGTAATTTTCTATTTCATTTCGAAGCAGATAAAGAAAAATAATCTTGAAAATAAGGCTAAAGACTGGGTTCTTTTTGAGATTATGGTTCCAAAAGAAAACGAGATTGAAGTAGGTGTAGCAGAACAAATGTTTGCAAACCTTTCGGGTATTGGGGGGGATGGCGGCGGGCTGTTCGGAAAGCTGTTTGGTATAAAAAACTCAATTAGCTTTGAGATTGTAGCCTTGCCTGAAAGTATCAAGTTTTATGTTTATTGTCCAAGAGATATTGCTGGATGGGTAGAAAGACAGGTACTGGGATCGTACCAGGATGCGGAGTTTAAGCAATGTGATGAATACAATATATTTCCTGATGAGGGAAATGTGGCGTTTGCGAGTCTTATACTTACCGATGAGAAATACAATCCGTTGAAAACAGCTGAGAATTTCGAGGGTGACCCTTTAGCAAATATCACAAGCTCGCTTACAAATATTGAAAAGGGAGAAGGAATAGCTGTTCAGTTGGTGATTACTCCATCCGGCAGTAAATGGCAGAAAAAGGGTAGGTCTTTTGTGAGTAAAGTGGAAGAAAACAATAGTGATCCGGAAAAAAAGAGAATAAATGTAAGTCAGGATCAACTTCAGGCGATATCGAAGAAATGTTCTAAGGCTGGATTTCAAAGTGCTTTAAGGGTTGTTGCGGTAGCAAAAGATCAAGATACTGCAAAGATGCATTTAAACAATGTGGTTGGTGCTTTTGATCAGTTTTCAAATCCAGGAATAAACGAGCTTAAAAGAGATAAAATCAATCCTTTAAATGAGAGGAACTTCATGAAGGACTTTATATACAGGTTTCCTCCGAAAAAGGACAAGCTTGTACTAAATGTTGAAGAGTTGGCTGCGATATACCATTTTCCAAATAATAAAGTGCAGACTCCACATATACACTGGCTTCTTTCAAGGGAAGCACCGGCGGATGCGATGGTTCCAACCGAGGGTACATGGATGGGAACTGCAAAGTTTAGGGGTCAGTCGAAGGAGGTATTTATTAAGGATGAAGATAGAATGAGGCATATATATGCTGTAGGTCAAACCGGATCAGGTAAATCGTATTTCCTTCAGAGTATGGCTATTCAGGATGCATATGCTGGAAATGGGTTTGCATTTATCGATCCTCATGGTTCTAGTGCAGAGTATGTGCTTTCAAGGATTCCACATGAGAGGGCAGAAGATGTAATTTACTTCAGTCCGTCTGATTACGATCGTCCGATGGGTTTTAATATAATGGATTTTTACGATGAGCAGGATAAACATAGGGTTGTAAATGCTTTTCTGGCACTGCTTCAGAAGATGTTTGATCCTAATAATCAGGGGTTTACTGGACCAGTATTTGAACAGGCTGTTAGGAATTCAATGCTTACAGTAATGTCTAAAAAGGGTAGCACATTGGTGGAGGTTATGAGAGCTTTAACGGATGAGGAATGGGTAAAAAAGAAATGGCTGCCTATACTAAAAGATGATGTTGTAAGAAGGTATTGGGAGGATCAGGTTGCAAAAACTAGTGACTTTCATAAGTCAGAAAAGATGGGATATATTGTTTCAAAGTTTGATAGGTTTGTGACAAATATTGCGATGAGAAATATTATTGGGCAGTCTGAATCTTCTTTTGATATTAGAAAGATAATGGATGAAAAGAAGATATTGATAGTGAACTTAGCCAAGGGGTTGTTAGGTGAGGAAAATGCTCAGTTTCTGGGACTTTTGCTTGTTCCAAAGATATTATCAGCTGCTTTAAGTAGGGAAAATCTTCCAGAAGAACAAAGAGTTCCCTTTTATATGTATGTAGACGAGTTTCAGACTTTTGCTACAAAAGATTTTGCTGCTATTCTTTCTGAGGCAAGAAAGTATAAGTTGAGTTTGACAGTGGGAAACCAGTATATTAGTCAGATGCCTGATGAGGTCAAGGATGCAGTATTTGGGAATGTGGGTACACTTATGACTTTTAGGGTAGGATCAGAGGATGGAAAGTATCTTGAAACCCATTTTGAGCCAGTATTCACTGCGGCTGACTTGATAAACCAGCCTAATATTCATTCTTGTGTAAAGCTCCTTGTGGATGGTAAATATCCACCTCCTTTTTCTATCAGTACACGTTATGAGGACAGTAAGTATGCTGAAAATACTGAAGTTGCAAATCTTATAAAACAGATTTCAAGGGTGAAATATGGAAGAGATAAAGAGATAGTTGAGGCTGAGATTGCAAGAAGGTCAAACCTTGCGAAGGATACTTCTGCGGAGAAGAAAGCTCCACCAATTCCAGGTCTTATGTCTCGATAGCTGCAATTTCCTTGGACTATTTGATACAATAGCGATGTCTTATTAAGTTGTGTTGTTAATTACTCATTTAAAATACTAAAGTATTTTAAATGTCAGCGAGTCTATTGCTGAGAGAGACTGTTTAATGACGGGGCCCTTCGACTACGCTCAGGGCTTCGACAAACTCTCTCTTTAAAGTTGAATAGGTATAAAATATATAGTAAACAGGTATTTAGGGCTTGCCCTGAGCCTGTCGAAGGGCGTGTAGCTCAGTGGTTAGAGCACTGTTCTTATAAAGCAGGGGTCGGTGGTTCAATTCCACCCACGCCCATGAATTTTGCTGTTGCAAAATTCGAGTAATTAGTAATTCGATTTTAGTATTTCGGTCTGGGTTTACCAGGTTTCCTGCAAAATTCCCCCAACTACGAAATTCGCACACGAAATACATTTAATCATTTTTTCATGTTTAGCCTGTATGATCTTTGTATGTTTGATTTTCATAATCTCAGAGTTTACAAAGAATCTAAGAAATTAAGTAAAGAAGTACTAGTATTTCTCAAAAAAAACAGGAATATTGATTCATATCTCCGAAATCAGCTTAAAAGGGCTTCTATTAGCATAGTCATAAATATTGCAGAAGGTAGTGGTAAATTCTCGAAAGCAGATAAAAGGAATTTCTACACAATTGCTCGTGCTTCTGTATATGAATGTGTTTCTCTCATAGAGATAATTAAAGATGAAGATATGATGTCGAAAGAAATATTTACAGGTTTCTACAGCAAATTCGAAACTGTTTCAAAGATGTTGCTAGGGTTGATTAATAGTCAGAAGTGAGATTTGAGTAATTTGTAATTCGATCTTGGTATTTCGAATACTAACATGGGGTGAGGTATTGTCTGGGATGAAGTAGAAAAGCTCTAATATCACTGATATAATTTGTGAGTCTGTCTAATAATTTTGTTTACACTTTGCCAAGGATACATATGGCAGGCCAAAATGAGTCTTGGGAAATGTTTTCGATCATGTATGTTAGAATTTAGGGTATGAAATATATAGTATCTCTTGAGGGTGTTGAGATCGACAGGAAGGAGAAGAAACTTCTTCAGAATCCAAGTGTAGGGGGAGTAATTTTGTACCTTAGGAATATCTTATTCCGAGAACCTAAAGACCTTGCAAATTTCATTGGAGAAATAAGAAAAACCTCTGGCAGGCCGATTAAAATGTATGTAGATGAAGAGGGAGGATTGGTCTCAAGGCTGTGTAGGTTTACTGAGAACTGGTCTCCATCCTACATTGGGTATTTGTATTCTCAAGATCCTGGAAAGAATGAGAAGCCGATTCGAGATTATTTAAGTAAAAAGGCAAAATTTCTAAAGGATGTTGGGATAGATGTGAACTTGGCTCCTGTGGTTGATTATCATCCTGATCATTCTACTGATTTAAGTGGACGGGCTCTTGGTTATGGGAATAAGGAAATCATTGTTAATTTAGGAAAAATATGGATTGAGGAGCATAGCAAAATGGGAGTAGAGTCTTGCTTGAAACATTTTCCGGGTATAGGCCGAACAGAAACAGATCCACATAAGGATCTACCAAAGATTGGAGTTAGCAAAGAAGACTGGGAAGCAAATGAGAGCTATATCTTCAAAAATCTCCTCAAAACTGGAGTTGGTAATATTCTAGTTAGCCACGCGGAATATCCTGCTATTAGAAATGGTGAGGTTTCATCATTATCATCATTTTGGATTGAAAAGATTAGAGAGTTGAGTGGTGATAGAGATCTTAAAATCATAAGTGATGATATGTGTATGGATGCGGTGAGTAATAAGGAGGTGTCGGATCGAATGTTCGAGGAACTAGGTTATGATAGTATTATTGTTACTGAACCAGAATTATATGTTCAACTTTCTGGTGTAAGTCACGAAGAGTAAAGTGGACAAGGATAACAATTGGACGTATTGTTTATTTAATAATTAACAGATCTATTAAATGAAAATTAGAGGGGCAAAAAGAAGCGATTTGAAAAATCTTGGAGAACTGTATGCTGATGCGTATAACAGTTTTGGATATAAGTGGGATGATAGACCTGCAATTGAACTAGTGAAAAAGTTTTACCATACTCAGAAAGACTTATTTTTTGTTGCGGAGGATGAGGATGATGGGATAGTGGCTGCAATATGGGGAAATATCTTATACCACAATAGAGAAAAATATCTTGATGATGTTGAAGTATGGGTGGATCCAGAATACCAGGGTAGGGGTCTTGCAAAAAATCTGATGAGGCATTTGTTTAAAACAGCATTAAGAAAGTACAAGATTTCATTCATTCAGGGACTTGCAGACAGCGATAAAAAGTTTCCGATGGACTACTATAAGAAAATTGGATTTGAAGATTGTACTTGGGTGAACATAGTAGGGGACCCAAAAGAAATTTTAAAGAAATTGAAATAGGTCCGATGAAGGATTATACAAAAGTAAAGATAGCATATGTTTTGTCAGGAAGTGTTTTTTGGATTCCAGTAATAATGGCGTATTTCCAGAGCCTTAATCTTTCAACGAGCCAGATATATAGTCTGTTAAGTATATATTCCTTTATGATCGTTTTATTTGAATATCCGACCGGTGTCGTTAGTGACCATTTTTCTCATAGGATCTCTCTTGCATTAGGATATTTTTTCATTGCTGTAGGTTCTTTGCTGGCAACTATTTCTGGGAGTTATTTGTATTACATTTTTGTTTTGGGAGTTATGGCCTTTGGAATGTCTTTAACAACAGGAAGCGATGTGGCTCTTATCTATGAGTATTCAAAGAATTATAAGAGAGACTTTGCAAATTTGATGTTTACAAAAATGATTTGGGTATCAATAGTGTCAGTTATTGGGGGAATACTTGGAGGGATTTCTTTATCTCTTCCTATTCTTGTTACTGGAATTTTCTTCTTCATAACAGTATTTATTCTATTAAGCATTAGGTCGTCAAAACAGCCGACTCAGCCTGGAAATATTTTTAATACCGCCAAAGAAGGTTTAAAACATATAGTGGCATCTCCTGTAGTTGCATTACTCGTTATTATTGGTGGAATGATGGGAGCATATTTTACAGATATAAAATGGTTTTACACTCCTCTTTTCCAAGGTTTAAATTTTAATATTGAGGTCTGGGGAGTTATCACTGCCCTCGGATTGATTATGATTATGGTAGGTAATCGACTGTATTCCAGGAAATCTGGTGTGGGTGTATTAGGACTGATTCTAGTTTTTGCCCTTTCTTTTCTAGTAATTTCGTTTGTGAGTCCAGTAATTTCGATATTTGGGTTTGTTATTCTGCATATAACAAATGGCTATTTATCGCTAGTTCTGGACGTTGATTTAAATGAGATTATCGATGAGAGGTATAGAGCAAGTGTTCTTTCCCTGAGAAGTTTACTAGTGAGGTTGATTTCTTCTGGATATCTACTGACATGGGGATATATTATGGAGAAACTGGGGTTAAAATATTTCTTTGTAATCAACTCTGGAGTACTCTTCATAATAGCCTTAGCATCTACCTTTAAAGGGGTTCTAAAGAGAAAGAATAGGGTCTCTGTCTAATTTTTCAATTTGTTTGTTTTTAAGAACAGACTTTGGATTGTGTTTGATGTTGTAATGCGCTGCTACCCCAATCATTGCCGCATTATCAGTGAACAACTTGCTTGAGTATGGTTGGTAAACTTCGATCCCATATTTATTCATGCATTGCCTGATACTCTTTCTAATTTCTGCATTTGACATAACTCCTCCGCCAAGGAGTACTGATTCGGGATGATATTTTTCGACTGCATGTTGTAGCTTTATTACTAAGGATTTCGTGACAGTGCTGACAAAGTCTGCACAGAAATCGTATACCCACTCTGAAGGTATGTTTATTCTTTTATTGATGTCTTTGATTAGATATTGAGCTGCCGTCTTGAGACCAGAGTAGCTGAAATTCAGATCACCTGATTTTTCCATTGGTACTGGAAGTTTGAATCTTCCCGGTTTACCCTTTTTTGCAAACTCTGAAATTATTGGTCCACCTGGATATCCCAGGTTGAGCATCTTTGCTACCTTATCGAACGCTTCACCTGCCGCATCATCTAAAGTTCCCCCAATCTTTTTGTACTTGCAAAAGTCATACATTAACACCATTTCAGTATGTCCTCCTGATACGAGTAACCCGATTGCTGGGAAGTCTTTTTTGTTTGGAATTTTGTTAGTGCCTTTTGAATTTTTGGCGAAACTTGAGAGTAGGTGACCCTCCATGTGGTTGATTGGAATAAAAGGCTTTTTCTGCTCTATAGCTAAGTGTTGTGCTTTTTTAAGTCCTACCTCGAGGGCTATAGCTAGTCCAGGACCGTATGTTGCAGAAAAATAGTCTATCTTACTTAAGGATGTTGTTGCTCTTTTTAAGGCTTCTTTTATAGCTTTATCTATATTTTGCTTATGGGCTCTTCTAGAGATATCAGGAACAACCCCTCCCCATTTTTTGTGAAGTTCAACTTGGGAAGAAATCACATTCGAAAGTATTCTGTTATTATCACATACTGAAACAGATGTTTCATCGCATGATGTATCAATAGCAAGTATTTTCATCAAGATAGATTCTATATGAATGATATTGGAAAGGCTACTTGTACTTTATAGCGCACTTAGTTTTTGCTGAGTACCGTTTTCCTCTTTGTCCACGAGGTTTAGATATTTTTCGGTTGTGGAAAGCCTTTTGTGTCCGACGAGTTTGGACACTGTCACAAGACTTACTCCGTTTGCGAGGTGATGTGCAATAAATGTGTTCCTTAAATCGTTAACTTTTGCATTCTTGATACCTGCTTTTTCAAAGGCTCTTTGAATAGATGTTCTAATATTCCGAACAAGTAATGGATTTCCAGTCTTTGTTACAAAGATGTTTTTTGTGACAGACTTCGGTCTTATTTTTAGGTATTCGTTTATAGCGCTAAGTGCAGATGCATTTAATGGTACTTTTCTGCTGGGGTGACTCCCAAACGCTTCTACATCAATGTATTTAACTTTTCCATCTGATGTAGTCTTGATGTCATCTGTGTGAAGTCTGGTTAGTTCCCCGATTCTTATTCCGGTTTGAAGAAGGATTTCAACGATAGAGTAGAGTCTTATATCTACTCTTGCTACGTCCCTGAGTGCTCTATATTCCATCTCGGAAAGTACTCTAGGAGGTTTTGTTTCGAACTTTGGGTGAGAGAGTTTTTCTGCTATGTTCTCTGAGATAACTTTTCTTGCAAGCATATCCTTGAAAAATGTGCGTATGCTATTTATCTTTCTGGACACACTTTTAGGTGTATAGTTATCTTTTTCGAGGCCATCAGTAAACGCCTTAAGATTTTCAAGTTTTATATCTCTTGGGTCAGTGATGCCCTTGTTTTTTAGGGAATCAGCAAGCTGCTCAATGTCTTTTCCGTATGCAATTACGGTAGAGTTTGCCCTTCCCTTGTTTTCTAAGGTTTTAATAAATTTTTCTCGCATTTCATGGACTGTTGCCATATGATGAATGTCTTAAAATAAAGCTACTATAGCAGTGTTCTAGGATTATAACAGCAAAAGTTTTTTAGGTCAATAAAATATAACTATAGGAAGAGTATAGCCTATTATACTAGATTTTTATTTGAGCTTGTGCTTATAATGAAAATAACTGCCCATGAGAAAAAGGATAAACAGTACTGACAAAAGAACTCTTGGATTTGGTAGACTTTTTAAGTTTGTGGTTTGCTTGGTGTTAATTGGTGTCTCTGGTTTGTTATTTGTGAACTCTGCCCGTTCAATCATGACAGCTTATAACAGAAGCCTATTATTGGAGCAGGCAGAGAGAGAGGTAGATTCTTTAAGACTAGAGAATCTTGAACTAGTTGAGACGAAAGAGGAAACAATGGATGAGTCATATGTGGAGGGAGAGGCAAGGGATAGGATTTCCTATGTGAAAGATGGTGAAGTAATAGTGGTTCTTCCTGAAACTGGTGAGGAGATTGTGCTTGGAGAGGAAGATGAGATTAATGGTGAAGAGAGATTGGATGGGTGGCATAGATGGTGGGATCTTATGAGGAATGGTGTATAAGTTTGATCTTTTTTCCCTTTTAATGTAAACTTTTTGCCGCTTAACGCGGGGTGGAGCAGAGGCAGCTCGTCAGGCTCATAACCTGAAGGTCGCTCGTTCGAATCGAGCCCCCGCAACCAACCTACGCCAAGGCTTCGGTTGGCAGGCCATCTACTCTCTTCGCTACGCCGAGATGGTTAGAAATGAAATTTTAATGTAGGTGAATTGACAGATCTAGTACCAGAACAATCACCTGCCCCAGAAAGAAATTTTTCAGATGAGTTTATTAGGACTTCGCATGAACGTGTTAGAGCTTTGTTACAAGAGAATTTGAGTATAGATCATTATATTGCCTTGGATTTATCAGACTGCGATTTTGAGACTATTCAAATGCTATCAGATGTTCACGAAGAGAAAAAGCCGTCCTATGATCTAGTATGTCTTGGAGATCTTCCTGAGATATTATATAGTGAAGGTAAAGAACAAGATCTTAAGATACTTCTTGAGTGTGTGAAGAAGAGATTGAAGATGAGTGGATCAGCGTATGCATTTTTGTGTAATACTTCTGATGATTATTTCTTTTCTGAACTTAACTCATTGGGGTATGTAGGAAGAATTGTTTGTGTATCTCCAAATGATAAGGGTAAACCAAATAGCCGGTGTGTTATGTTTAATAAAGCAATAAAATCTTAAAAATAAATTATTAATAATTATTAATAATAAATAATATGGATCCCACAGCACAAGTTCCTGTTCAGGAAAAGGTTAATTCAGAGGGAGGAAAAGAATGGTATCCTGAAATACGTAGGCCGAATGATGAGATAGGTAAGGCAGGATTGATCATTAGGGATATCCTAGAAGATGAAAATATCACTGACAAATTGGATGATATAGATGAAAACTATGAAATATCCGGTCTTCTTCGAAGACTGGCACAGTCCGATCGTACATATTATCGAACTGATACTAATGAGGTAGCAATTTTGTATGATAAGGGATATATATGTTTGATTGAGTCTGATGATCAGGATAGAGTAACAAGAATATGCATGGGTACTGTACCTGTAGAGGGGAAAAGGATTACAGGTAAAGTCCAATATCATTTTACTATTTCTTCAGATATCCACCCAGAAGATATCCACCCAGATTTTACAAGATGGACTATTCAGAAATGGGGACCATGTGGATATTCTGGGATAATAGGGCCGTTACCAACAAAGTTTGTTGTTCATGATATGAAGGAGCCAGAAACTGCCTGATTAATATTATTTTTACTGATAATGCCGAATCGAAGTGAAAGTCAAGGTATTGATTTTGGAGTATCAAATGAGCAAAAAGTATCTCTGCTTAATAAATGGGTAGAAGGAGAAAGTTTAAAACTTTTGGGGAGGAGATGGAGACTTATGCTTGCTCGACCGCCTGAGGCTGATGTAATAGCAGTAAAAAGGGGTTTATCCCGTATGCAGGGAAATGGTCAAATTAAAGAAAAAAATACGGGAGATTTTATGTGGTGGGTTATGAAAGGAAGGGAAATATGTGCAAGCCCGGATTTGTTGTCATTTCATTTGATTAGTAATGATCAAGAAGGTAAACCTGAAATTGGGCTACTTTGGGTCGATGTGGAAACAGCTTTAACAATGTTTATAGTAGCAGATGTTAAGCCTGTACAAACGGATGACCGTACTCTCACAGAGCATGTTGCCAATAAGGTATACTTTGGGCATATCGAGCCTAATGGTGAAAGTTTTGAATTTACTTCCGAGGTAATAGGTGAACTTGTAGTAGGTGAAAATGAGGAATATGTGGTTATTCAAGGTGAATGATAATCAATGGAAATCTGTTTCAATTAAATTTTTATTCTTAACAGATGGCAATAGGGGTAAACCCTGGGGAAAAAATCAAAAGAACCGTTGACTCATATGGTCGTTCGGCCAGGTATTACTCTGAAAACAGTATAACAGAGGGCTTTTGGAATGATGGGTTTGATCTTTTCAAGAGTGTCCTTATGAGAAGGGAAATTCCAGTCGAGGGAAATACATTCTTAGATCTTGGTTGTGGCCCAGCATGGAGGGATGCAAAATTAGCGAGGGAAAATGGGATGAAGTATATAGGTGTTGACATGGCTTTCGAGATGCTTAAGATAGCCCAGGAAAAAGTATCTGATGGGGAATTCATAAAATCTAATGTTACAACTCTTCCTTTTAAGAATGAATCATTCGATATATTCTGGGCAATAGGAATAATCCAACATATTCCGAGAGAGTTAACAGTTCATACAATTAAAGAATGGAGAAGGATACTAACAAAGAGAGGTTTGGGATTCATTGCATATAGGGAACTGCTACTGGGACAAAATGGTGAAGAAATTGTTAAACAGGATAAAAATGGAATAGATGTTGAAAGATATTTTGCTAACTATAGTGTAGTAGAACTTTTATATATGTTAGAGGAGTTAGGGTTTAGCCTAGTAAGCGTTATTAGTAAAGTGGAAGAAAGCGATCCTAGTAAGAAATGGTGGAAGGTTATTATTGCTAAGTACTAACATTTTTTGTCCTAATTTGGTATTATCCGTATTGTGATAATGAAAGGTGACGCCCGTCTTCGCTGAAGTTACAGAGAACCAGTAGTTCATTTTGTAATCAATATTTACCTTTTTAATAAAATAAGGCGCAAATTTACGTGAATCCGGTGACGCCCCGCTTTGCGGGATACCTAGTTTTACAGTGCTCTTTGAGGTTATAGTTAATAAGATTAGTTATAACTTACGTTAGTCCGGTGACGTAGCTCAGAAGGTTAGAGCGAAGGACTCATAAGCCTTAGGTCGGTGGTTCGATTCCACCCGTCACCAGTCTTCGCCTTCGGCTATGACTAGGCAAGCCATCATGTCTTCCTGACAGGGCTTGTATGGTAAGATTAGTATCGATTAATTAGGAGGTAAAACAATGGGAAAAAAGAAGAAAGAGGAACAATTAAAAGATCCTTTTCCAAAGGATAAAATAATAAGAGTAAGGGTCAAGAAAGTTGATCCTAAAATAGCAAACAGAAATGGTATAGTCTTTACTCTTCTATTATTTGTATTTATGGCTGTTGCTGGATACGGCTATTTTTCAGATGAACTCTCTGGTGTTGAAGAGATAAGCCAAACACAAATGCTTCAAGAGTTTCAAAATGAAGAAGTAGAAAGTGCATATCAAAAGGGAAATAGAGCATACCTTGATCTTAAGGAAGAAGAAAATGATGTATATGCAATACTTCCTGGTGAAAAAAGTCTTTTGGAGGTACTGCAAGATGAAGAAATAATGGTAAGTGAACTTGATGTGGATATCAAGACAGAGGAAGTAAGTGAAGTTAACTGGATGGACATTATTTCACTTTTGTTTATGGGGGCACTTGCGGTAGGAGTGTACCTATTTGTGAAAAATATGAGTTCTTCAGGAGGAAAACTACTAGACTTTGGGCAAAGTAAAGCCAGACTTATACTTGGGAAAAAGTCTAGTGTAGGATTCGATGATGTTGCAGGAATAGAAGAGTCAAAAGAAGAACTAATAGAAGTAGTTGATTTCCTAAAAAACCCAAAGAAATATCAAAAGCTTGGTGCCAGAATACCTAAGGGAGTGCTGATTGTGGGACCTCCAGGATCAGGGAAAACCCTACTGGCAAGGGCATTAGCCGGTGAGGCAGACGTACCATTCTTTCATACTTCTGGCTCTGAATTTGAGGAGATGCTTGTTGGAGCTGGTGCATCTAGGGTGAGAGACTTATTTAACAAAGCAAGAAAAGCAGCACCATGTATTGTGTTTATAGATGAGATCGATGCAGTTGCTAAAAAAAGAGGTACAACTTTGCACAGTGGAAATACCGAGCAGACACTTAATCAGATACTGGTGGAAATGGATGGGCTTGAGCCGAGAATAAACGTGATTATTGTGGCTGCTACAAATAGACCGGATGTACTTGATCCTGCGATACTAAGACCAGGTAGGTTTGATAGACATATTGTGCTGACACTTCCTGATTTAAGAGAAAGAGAAGATATACTAAAAATACATGCAAAAAATAAAAAGATTGATAAAAAGGTGGATTTTAAGAAGATGGCAAGAAGGATGGTGCTGTTTTCAGGTGCAGATATAGAGAATACCCTTAATGAAGCGGCAATATTAGCAGCGAAAAATGGGAAGACGATCATTTCTGAAAAGGAGATTGAAGATGCCTCATTAAAGGTGAAATATGGCCCTCAAAGAAAAAGCAAGAAAAGGGAAGAGGAAGATCTTAAAATGGTTGCATACCATGAGGCAGGACATGCTATTGTTGCATATTACACTCCAAAGTCAGATCCAGTAAGGGGGGTAAGTATAATCTCTCGAGGTATAACTGGTGGTATGACGATGATAGTTCCAGAAAAGGACCTGGAAAACCTTACACGAAAACAGATGGAGGCAGAAATTGCTATCCTGACCGGTGGAAATGCAGCAGAAAGTATTGCTTTTGGTGACGTATCTACTGGAGCATCATCTGATATAAGGGAGGCTACAAGAACTGCTAGAGATATGGTCACAAAGTATGGTATGAGTAAAAACCTTGGCTTTGTGAAGTACGGGACACCAGAGGATACATTGGTGATAGGATATGGATATGAGTCGAAGGACTTTAGTGACCAGACAGCAAGAGATATAGACAAGGAGATTCAAACTATTGTCCAGGAGGCTTGGAACAACGCACATAAGATACTCACGGATAATAGAAAAGAACTTGACAGGCTTGCTGCTTTGCTGCTTGAGAAAGAGGAAATTGATGAAAAAGAGTTTAAAGATTTTTTTAAGAACAAGAAATAGTAAGTAGAGTTGGTGGAATAATTGATCAGATTGTAGCTTCACCTTACCTAGTCGTAGCCCTGAGTCTTACGAAGGGAGTAGACTGGTGGTAATATTGGGTACTGATGTCAAAAAATATAAAAGAAACTAAAAGATTTGTTGCAATCGATGCAAATTCTCTTGTTCACCGTGCTTTTCATGCATTTCCAGCTACACTTGCAACATCTGATGGAGTACAAGTAAATGCCGTATATGGCTTTACAGCAATGTTCTTAAAAGTTCTTCGTGAACTTGATCCAAAATACATTGTATGTGCATTTGACCTAAAGGGACCAACGGTAAGACATACGGAGTATGTTGATTATAAAGCACACAGAAAACCTACAGATGAAGAGTTGCTCAAACAGTTTCCGATGGTAAAAGAGGTTTTAAAGGCATTCAATGTACCGATCCTTGAGCACAAGGGATATGAGGCCGATGATGTTCTGGGTACACTATCTGAATATATAACAACTGGAGTTTGGTCAAGTGATAGCCTTGAGATGGTTATTGTTACAGGAGATAAAGATCTCCTTCAGCTAGTCGGAGAAAATGTAAAAGTATGGCTTCCTCAAGGAAATTTTAGAAATGTGAAAATGTATGCAGAAGCAGAGGTATATGAAAGACTTGGAATCAATCCAGAGCAAGTTGTAGATTTTAAGGCACTTACTGGGGACCCGTCGGATAATATTCCTGGAGTAAAAGGGATAGGGGAAAAGACAGCAGGAAAGCTTTTAGAAGAATATGGGAGTTTGAAGAAAATATATAAAAATTTAGATAAGATAAAACCGAGAATAGCCAAAATGCTGCAAGAGGGTGAGGAGTCTGTTGAGTTGAGTAGGAGGTTGGCACAGATAATACAAGATGTAGATTTAAATGTGCATCTTGAAGATTGCCTAATGAGAGATTTTAGCTATAAAGATGTTTTGCAGGAATTTCAAAAATTTGAGTTTAAATCGCTGGTTTCGAAAATTCCTAAGACGATAAATGGTGATACCGGTGACCAAATTGGTTTATTTGTTGGTCCAGATGAGAATATAGAGAATGTTGGAAAAATAGATAACATAGAAACTAAAAAGGCAGAAGAGGTAGGAATCTGTTTTTATGAGAGTGGTAAATTCTGTGTTGGACTAAAAAAGAAAAGCATTGAGTACTATTGGGGCTCTAATCCTAAACTACCTCAGATCAAAAAACTGATTGATATTATGGTCTCTGCAAAAACTATTGTGACATACGGCTGGGAGTTTTTCTGTAGATACTCGTTTCGTGAAGGATTAGACATTGAGTACAAGAAACAACTGTTTAGCTTAGCATCAAAAAAGGTTTTTGATATAGGGATTGGCGCATATTTTTTATCTACAAGTAAGAAAGACTACACATTGAGATCTATGGCATTTTCGAACACCGATGTTGTATTTTCTGAGGATGGATATGACTCAAAACAGTATTGTAAGAAATCCCTAGATGCATTGTTTGAGATTGTAACCAAGCTTCAAGAAAGAATTTCAGATCTTCCAAAAGAGGAGAGCTCTTTCATAAGTGATGTTGATATACCGCTACCTTTAACAACAGCTGAGATGTACTCTAAAGGCATACTAGTAGATACTGACGCACTGGAAAAGAAGAGTAGAGATATGGAGAAACAAATAAAGTCGATCGAAAATAAGATATACAGTGTAGTAGGTCACGAATTCAATATTGCATCCAGTAGACAACTTGCGGACGTACTATTTAATGAGCTTAAACTTCCAGCAGAAAAGAAAACAAAGACAGGATATTCTACCGGAGAAGAGGTGCTAAACAATCTTAGAGGAGCTCATCCTTGTATTGAAAAAGTGCTTGATTACAGGGAAATCACAAAGCTAAGAAGTACTTATATTGACCCTCTCATAGAGTACTCGAAGTCATCAGAGGACGGGAGGGTACATTCTACATTTAATCAACTTGGTACTACTACCGGAAGACTTTCATCGGTAGATCCCAACCTTCAGAATATTCCTACACGATCGGATCTTGGGAAAGAGGTTAGGGGAATGTTTGTAGCACCAAAGGGTAGAAAGCTTGTTTCGATGGATTATTCACAGATTGAATTGCGGATTATGGCACACATATCGAAGGATAGAAATATGCTTGAGGACTTTAGTAATCATCATGATTTTCATGTTGCTACGGCGGTAAGGCTTCTTGGCAAAAAACCTGGGGAAATAACTAAAGACGATAGAAGGCTGGCAAAAACGATAAATTTTGGAGTGCTGTATGGAATGTCTCCATATGGTCTTGCAAACTCTCTGGGAATAGAAAGAGATAAAGCATCTGAGTATATTGACTCATATTTTGAGAAGTACTCTGGTGTAAAAGATTATATGGATGAAACACTGGACTTTGCTAGAAAAAATGGGTATGTAAGTACATTGTGGGGGAGGAGAAGGTATGTACATGGGATAAAGTCTGGCAACTGGAGGATAAGGTCAGCAACTGAAAGAGAGACGATAAATATGCCTATTCAAGGAAGTGCAGCAGATATCATGAGGAAGGCTATGGTAGAAGTATATAAGTGGCTGTTGAGTAACGAGAAAAAGGTTGATTTACTGATACAAATCCATGATGAACTGGTGTTTGAATGCGATTCAGATTATGCAAAAGAATTAGGAGATAAGGTGAGTGAGATAATGTGCAATATTGTTAAACTTGAAGTACCCTTGGACATTGAGGTGGAAATTGGGGACATACTTTCACAGTAAAACATTTCAGCCCTGAATATTTATTCAGCCGTGATTAACCGGGTATAACGTTGAGTTCGTTTTCTCCATACTTATCCACACATTCATATTTTTGTGAAACCACTGTATTGTCGGAATAACTTAAGCTTTGGACATTAAGTAGGTCGTTGAGTATAATCATATTATGGCAAAGAAATCCTCTAAAGGGGGTTTTATAATACCTGTTTTTGTCGGTGCAGCTGTTGCAACAATAAGTTATCTTTTGTTTAAAGATGACATAAAGAGGTCGAAAAAGAAAACTTCCCAAAATAAATCTAATAAATCAAACAAAATGGCGAGATATCCTAAAGAACGTAAAAAGGGCAGGCCAACAGGTTCTAGTTCTCAAACGGATCGTATTAAAAAGCTTGTTTCTATAATAGATGACAAAAAGCAATTTAATCTTTCTGAAATAAGATATAGGTTTCCTTCTGTTACAGAAAGGACGTTAAGGAGAGATCTAGATAAACTGGAGCGTGATGGAAAGATTGTTAAGCAGGGAAATACACGCTCAACTATCTATCTTAGGAAATAAGTCCCATGAATTTTAAGAGACTTTCAGAATATTTTTCAGAAATTGAAAGTACAGCTTCTCGGAACGAGATGACTGAGATACTTGCAAAACTCTATTCGGAATGTGGGAAGGATGAGGTAGCAATAATAAGTTATCTTCTAAACGGAAGGGTGGCTCCTCTATTTGTAAGTGCCGAGTTTAATGTTGCTACAAAAGGCTTGCTGGGTGCTTTGAAGGCTCTGGCTTCATCTGTAAACAGTAAGAGGGATGTAAAGAAACTATATGACAAGGTAGGTGATATTGGGCTAACTGCTGAAAAGATTATTGATAAAGGCAGTTTTTCGAAGAGTAAAAAATATAAAATTAAAGTAATATATAAAAACCTTTGGGAGGTTGTTGGGATTACGGGAGGTGGCTCTGTAGAAAGAAAGAAATCTGTTATTGTTGATTTGGTTAGTAAACTTTCTCCTATTGAAGCAAAGTATGTAGTAAGAATACTAAGTCAAGAGTTAAGATTAGGATCGAGTAGCAAAACGGTTCTTGATGCTCTTTCATTTGCAAAGAAAGGTGATAAGAGTGAACGGCAATACATAGAAAGGGCTTACGGCGTTTGCTCCGATTTGGGATATGTTGCTCAGGTTTACATGGAAGGAGGAAAGTCTGCGATAGAAAAAATCCAGGTAACTCCTGGAGTACCGATATTTTCTATGCTAGTTGAAAGGGAAAAGGATTCTGAAAGCATAACCAGAAGGATACCGGAGGCTATAGTTCAACCTAAGTTCGATGGGTTGAGATGTCAAATCCATGTAGGTGTTGATGAAAAAGAGAGTTTTAAAAATACTGTGTGGAGTAACTACTTAGACCTGTTAGATAGCAAGCAGTCTGGGTTTTTTAAAAGAGAAAAATCTAAGGTTAAGTTATATTCTCGAAACCTTGAGGATTTTACGGATATGTTTCCAGATGTTGTCGAAGCAGCCGAAAAAATCAAGGTAAAATCTGGGATATTTGACTCAGAGATAGTAGGCTATAACGAAAATACCGAGGAGTTTGCAACTTTTCAGTCTACAATGATTAGAAGACGAAAATACGATATCAAGAGGGCTGTGGAAAAACAGCCAATCAGAGCATTTGTTTTTGATATTCTCTGTAAAGACGGTGAGCCCTTATTAGAGATTCCAAATATTGATAGGCTGAAGCTATTGAAAAAGATGCTTCCGGGTGATGGTGTGATTAGTATTTCAGAGAGTGTTGATGTTAATAATAAGAAGGATTTGGAGACTCAGTTTCATGAAAAGATAAATAGTGGTCTTGAGGGTGTTATTGTGAAGGATCCAAAATCGAAATATCAGCCTGGTGCAAGAGGATTTGATTGGATAAAGTTTAAAAGAGCATCTCAGGGACAGCTTGCTGATACTGTAGATGTTGTGATACTTGGATATTATTTTGGAAGGGGAAGACAGGTTAATTTTGGAATTGGTGCTTTGCTGGGCGGTTTATACGACAGAAAGAAAGATAGGTTTGTAACCTTAACAAAAATTGGAACTGGTGTTACTGACGAGCAGTGGAGGAAAATCAAGAATGATTTAGACAAGTTGTCTATTGGTAAAAAACTTGCAATTATTGATTGTGATAAATCTGTAGAACCAGATGTGTGGGTAAGGCCACGGATTGTTGCAACAATTGAGGCAGATGAGATTACTAGAAGTCCAGTTCATTCTGCCGGAGTGGACAAAAATGGGGTTGGTTATGCGTTAAGGTTTCCAAGGTTGAAAGTGTGGAATAGAGATAAAATACCAGAGGATTCGACGTCCGTTCATGAGTTGAAGAGGATGTACAAATTGAGTAGAAAAGAGTAACCGTCTTCGTCATGAAGTGACTACTTCATGACTTCGCCGAGTTTTAGTTAATCAGGAGAGAATGATGACATATAAAGAAAGATACTCCCCCAAAATCAAATTTGTTCCATACCTTTCGTTACCTGTGGAAAATTATGAAGAGATTTCAGAGGGATTTTTGTATTCGAGTGAGGAAAAAGAAATACATGGAAATTACCTTCACAAAGGGATCGATTATAAATGTGAGTATGGTGAACCTGTATATGCAACGGCAGATGGATATGCAGTGGCTGGATATCATAGGTTTCCAGTATTAAATAAGGATGGTACGATAAGGCTTTTTAATGGAGAGCCATTGTCAAACGGGATGGGATATTTTGTTCAAATTTATCATGATGAAGAAGTATGTGGTGTTAAGGGAGGTAGAATAACTCAGTACGGGCATCTTTCTGGTTTTGGATTTAGCATCAATCCCAAGATAATGAAGCCCCAGAATATTGATATTCCTGAATTGATAAGAGGGTTCTTCGGTAGAAAAACAAAGGATGAAGGCAAGTTCAATGTTGGGAGAATTGTAGATGAAAACATGAGAATAGTTGGCAAGTATCCTTGGGTGGGTGAGAGATGGGGATACAATTTTGGGAAGAAGATTTCAGAAAGAGAAAGCTATCTTTATTCTTGGGATGATGTTGTAGATGGAGATAGATATGTTGTAAAGGTTAAAAAAGGTGATGTAATTGGGTATGTGGGGACGTCTGCAGTATTTTCGGGGGAAATTTCATATCAAGAGGGGAAAATTGATGACAAGGTTGAAAAATTTGGTTCTTGGGATGAGGTACATCTTCACTTTGAGGAAGCAACAAGAAATCAGGAGACATTGGTAAAAGAGTTTCAAAGGGATCCATATGACATATACAAATCCGCAAAGTGGTATACTCCTCAAAATATTAAAAGAACACTATTTTCTGCTTGAAACAGAGTATTCATTTTGATATAATATGTGTTGGGATGGGGATCTTTTGGCTTGAGGCTGAGGGAAATTTCCAATTTTTATACTTTTTTTACTTGGTTGACGACATGTTTTGTCTATGATATAAGAACTTTTACCTTTGCTCATTGAAAGCAAAAAAGTGACAGCGGGTATAGAAAACCCATCCGTGGACCCACAGTGGTTCATGGTAAACAATTTCTTTGAATATTTCCTATACTGTTAAAGTTATAGGAGTTCAATATTTTTTTTGGAGAGTTCGATCCTGGCTCAGGATGAACGCTGGCGGTGTGCCTAAGGTATGCAAGTCGAGCGGGCCGCTAACTTATAGCGCGATAATCGTACTATAAGTTAGCGGCAAGCGGCGAACGGGTGAGTAACGCGTAGATTACCTGCCCTGAAGTTGGACATAGCCTCATGAAAGTGAGAGTAATTTCCAATGGTGTCAGCTATCCTATAGTCGAATTAGCTAAGGTTGTCTTAATGTACTTCCGATGTTAGTGCGACTATAGGTTAGCTGACTAAAGATTTATCGCTTCAGGATGGGTCTGCGTCCTATCAGCTTGTTGGTGGGGTAATAGCCCACCAAGGCTAAGACGGGTAGCTGGTCTGAGAGGATGGTCAGCCACAATGGCACTGAGACACGGGCCATACTCCTACGGGAGGCAGCAATTAGGAATCTTGCACAATGGGGGAAACCCTGATGCAGCGACACCGCGTGAAGGATGAAGGTCTTCGGATTGTAAACTTCTTTTATTTTCGAACAAGTTCTGAGTAGATTATGAATAAGCACCTGCTAACTGCGTGCCAGAAGCATCGGTGATGCGTGGGGTGCGAGCGTTATCCGGATTTATTGGGCGTAAAGAGATGCGTAGGTGTTTTGGTAAGTTCATTGTTAAATGCTCCGGCTCAACTGGAGATAGGCATTGAAAACTACTGAAATTGAGGCAGAGAGAGGGAAGTAGAATTCCCGGTGGAGCGGTGAAATGTGTTGATATCGGGAGGAATACCAGTGGCGAAGGCGACTTCCTGGCTCTGTTCTTACACTAAGGCTCGAAGGCTAGGGGCGCAAAACGGATTAGATACCCGTGTAGTCCACGCCGTAAACGTTCCTCACT
>CAYZTC010000011.1:0-4890 GCA_964481345.1 uncultured Candidatus Saccharibacteria bacterium
ACTCAAGTGCCTTATCTCTAATCTCAACAATAATCTTTTCCGCAACCTTCTTTCCAATTCCTGGTACCTTCACTATTCCGACAATATCCTCTTTTATAACCATATTTGCAATTTGTTTATGGTCATATTTGGCAAGTATTGATGACGCAAGTTTGGGGCCAACTCCGGATACGGTAGTAAGTAGCTCATAAAAATTTCGTTCTTGTGGAGTTGGAAAACCGTATAGTCCTTGCTCGTTCTCTCTAAAATACTGACTGGTAAACATTTCAATTTCAGAACCCTTTGTAATACCCTTCCAGCCTTCATCATCAAAAGAAATATGCACCTTATAGCCCACTCCGGAGACATTCAGTACAACATAGTTTTCGTCAATTTCTACGATTTTTCCTTTTAAGTAGGAGATCATTTTTTAGACTTCTTTATTATATCATTCATTCCGATAGATGCTGACCCACATATTGCGGCCGCAAGTCCATCAGCGGCATCATCGGGTTTCGGTTTTTCTTTCATTCCAAGTATAACTTTTACCATTGACTGTACTTGCTTCTTGTCTGCTCTTCCATATCCACATACCCCATTTTTTATTTCCAACGGGGTAAATTCACATATTGGAACATTTGATTTTTCAAGTACTAAAAGTATAACTCCCCTTGCCTCCCCAACTGACATTGCAGTTTTCTGGTTTTTTGTGAAGTACAATTTTTCTACTGATGCCAAATCTGGGGAATATTTTTTAACGATTTTATTAAGTTGATCACCAATTATGACCAATCTTTCTGAGTTAGGCATTTTTGCAGGAGTTTTTATAACTCCATAATCCACCACTTTTAGCCTGTTGTCAGCACTTTTATCTTCCTGAACCACCCCCCAACCAGTAGCAGCAGTCCCCGGATCAATCCCTAGTATTCTCATAGGTACTATTATAAAACATTTCCTCTATCATTTTTCACACTCTACTTTCAGTGCTATCCAAATCTTTTCTTAGATTGTAAACGGAAATTTTATCAGCTAAAGAAAACCTCTCTGCATAGTTTTTATCCATATTCACCGAATAAATTTATCGGGGCGTTAGATGGCAGTCCCAAGATCAATCTCCAGTGTTCACATGCTTTATGGAAGTTCAAACCTTAACCACTTGATTGCGTCGCACAAATCTCCACCCTCTGAATTAATAATTCTGTTAAATAACACAGTTATCTCTCCTCTAGAATGTTCCTTCAACTCCCCTCCGAATAATAATCTATATACATCAAGCTCCATCACCATAGCAGTCCAGAAAAATGCATTTTTCTGATCAACTTTCATTAGCATTTTATACGGGTCAACAGTCAAACCCATCTCTCTTAAATTTTCAATCCTTTTTAATCGTGCAAGAATACGATCAGTAAACTGGTTGACCCCTCCTTGAAAAAATCCTACCTCATCTTTCCTAACGTGGATATTCGGATTAACCCTAGACCTCACCATAAACTCCACAAGGTGTCTTGTATCAAGATATCTATCCATCCCACTACGAATCTTTTTATATTCATATTGTCTAAAATCAGAAGGCATATCATCACCCGTGAAAAAACTCCTTCCATAATAAAATGGTATAGCTGGGCCTACACTACGTTGAATCAATACTGTTTTATTACCTTTGATACTTGGATCATACACATTAAAACATACCTCCCTTTCAAGAATTTCTAAATCATTCTCATTTTCAACCATACCAAAATATCCCTCATCTATTACGATGAGAGGATTAGGCCCATCATATGTTTTCGTCTGTAGATTATTCGATTCGAGAAAATACTGTATCGCAGCATTGGATCCACGACACACATTAGCAAAATACTCCTTTAAACGAGGATCCTTTCCCCCACTTATTTCCTCCAAGTGAGCTATTGTCCGTTCAGATAAAGTCTCTCCTGTCTTTTGGAAACTTTCTGATACATTTATTTCCCTCATAGAAGATTGTTAAATATTAACTTATTAGGGCAGAAGAATTATACCTTAGATGGCAGTGTTTACCCATATGTTCTCGACGTCATCGTGGTCATCTATGGAGTTCATTAGTTCAAGCAGTCTGGCAGAATCTTTTTCACTAATTTCAATTGTATTGTCAGGTATTTTAACAAGTTCGCTTTCTAAAGGCACGTACTTCATATCTTCAATTTTACCTCTGACAGCAGCAAAACCTTTATGGTTTGTGACAACTTCAACATATTTTTCTTCTGGCTTATCACTATCTTTCCACTCTTTTATATCTTCTACCCCTTCAATATCCATAAGTTTCATCATCATCTCTTCTTGATTTACTGGAATCTGTTTATCTTTTTTTCCAAACTTCTCAGTTTTTTCCATTTTCACACATTTCACTACCACCCTACCCTTCTCCTTAAACTGCCAAAGGACAGAACTTGCATCAGAAAGATTACCTCCATGCTCATCAAAAATTTTCCTCAACTCACTCACCGTCCTATTTTTATTGTCTGTAAGGACATCTACTACAATAGCCACCCCGCCAGGCCCATACCCACCATACACCGCTTTTTCCAATGTCTCTCCCTCAATTTCACCCCTACCTCTTTTTATTGCACGCTCTATGTTATCAGAGGGCATATTTATCTCTCTTGCCTTATCGATCGAAAGCCTTAGTGAGAAATTTGTCTCAGGATCAGCTCCTCCCTCCCTTGCAGCAATTGAAATAGCCTTACCAACCTTAGTAAACAACTGACCACGTTTTAGGTCATTTGCACCCTTCTTCCGTTTAATTGTTGACCACTTTGAATGACCAGACATGATCCCCTCAATGATAATATTATTTCGGTTCATCTCGTCATACCATGAACCGCACCAGGTTCCCGGGAAAACGGATTATCGTTGACCACTTTGAATGACCCGACATTTAGCTATTACTTTGTTAATCTAAATTTCTTTTCATTCCGGCGTAGTTTTTGATGTAGCCGAACCAACTTTAACATCTCCATCTATCTTCTTTTTCGGCCTAGCTGGGGGCTTGGGGGATAGCTTCCTATCTCTCTTATCATACTTTTTTGAAGATGGCTTATCCTGACCTTTCGGAGTAATAGATCTATTTCCTTTTGGGCTGTACTCTTGCTGAGACCACCTCATAATTTTATCCTCAACTACATCTTGAGATGTACCATATTTCTCTCGCGACACCTGTATTACTTTTTCTCTACTTCCAACCGATGAATATCTTAAATCCAACGATCTTGCACTAAACGGCTGAGACACAACCCCATCTATCATCATCTTAATGTACATATCATGCCTTTCAAGAGAAATGAGATCCTCTTCAGTAAATACCGGTGCAAATTCTTTAGCAATTAAATCAGCATCCGTTGGTCCAACTACGTAAGCTGCAAAAGTTCCCACATTTCCAAATATTGCTTTTCTTACATTTTCTGGAAGTTGATCGAGATACTGATGAGTCAAATGCAAACATAGTCTATATTTTCTAGCCTCAGAAAGAATTTTAGAAAACGACTCGGTTGCATAGTTTTGAAACTCATCAACAAAAAGATAAAACGGTTTTCTTTCAGACTCAGGTATACTTACCCTTTCCATTGCCTTTGCCTGAAGTCTCGTAACCAACATCCCCCCGAACAAAGCACTACTTTCCTCACCCATCCTGCCGTGAGACAAGTTCACTAAAAGTATTTTTCCATTATTCATAATGTCATCCAGATCTATCGTTGATTTAACCTGTCCAACAATATTTCGAATAGTCGATGAAGAGAGAAATCTACCCACCTTATTTTGAATTGGTGCTACAGCCTCAGTTACCAGCCTTGAGTTTGTTTCCATACTAGCAAACTCTTCCTCCCAAAATTTCTTAAGCAGTGGGTCTTTCACCTGCTTCACAATAAATTTCCTAAAATTCCTATCCACAAGCATCCTTTGTACCGCAAGAATCGTTGTTCCCTGTACTTCAAGGGTAGTCAAAATAGCATTAGTTAGAACATACTGCAGCCTTGGTCCCCACGAGTACTCAAAGTGTTTATGAAATACTTCCACCACTCCATCTGCTACCAAGTCCCTTTGTCTAAGATCATCAAGCTCAAGTAGATTAAACCCGACAGGCATTTCAGAATCAGAAGGATCTAGATACACAACGTCCTTAATCCTACTTGAAGGAATAAAATCAAGAATATCCTCTACCAAGTTTCCATGAGGGTCAATAACTCCCACCCCCTCCCCAGCCAAAATATCCGAAATTATCATATTCTTAAATAAAGTTGACTTTCCTGTACCTGTCTTTCCCAGTAAATAGAAGTGAAGTGGCCTGTCTTCCTTCTTCATTCCAAAAGATACCTTTTTACCTCTATAGTTTGTTTCTGCAAAAATATTTGCATCCTCAGTTGGGAGATTCATCGGAGGTTCAGATTTTTTTGCTCTCGACCAACTAATATTAGGCGTCTCAACAGATATGTTAGGAAGATGATACAAAGATGCAATCTCCGAAATACTTAAAATATCAGGAGTTTCCGCAGAAAGGAATCTGTTTACAAAATCCTCGTATATTTCTGTTCCTGTTCTTTTTGTGTCGGATTTAACAAAGTAGTTCAGATTAGCTGTAGAAAACTGTTTAAACGACGCAATCACGTTTTGCAGCAACTGATCTGATCTTTCAGACGACAAAGCCTTTGTAACTATCCTGATTGCCACCTCAAATCCTACCTTTGACATTTTGTCAGCCACCTGTCTTAACTCCTCATCTTGACCAGGGATGAGTTTCACACTTGGTTTTTGCTCAACTACTAATTCAGAAGAACTAGGCGAAAAAAATATACCAAGTACATCAACTACTACCCTCAAGGCAGTCCCGAGAATTCCCAACCCCAATCTTCATTTGACTGTAGGATCTCTACCATCCTC
>CAYZTC010000011.1:4900-13079 GCA_964481345.1 uncultured Candidatus Saccharibacteria bacterium
TGGTCTTACAAGTACTTGCACCATTACTCTTTCACCACTTTCTACATCAGCCAATGTACTTGTTATTGCAGACAAAGGATCAACCTCAAAATCTCGAAACGTCTTTATTGGAAAGACAAAATCTTTTGCCATTTCGATTTCTGAAGTAGAAATATATGGTTGATAGGCTGAAGAATCGATATCTTTAGGAGGCTTACTAATATAGTCATCGACAAGAGCTATGTTTGCATTTGGATACTGGGCATATATCTGTCCCTCCACAAACTTAACAAGATATTTTGGAACCACAGCATAGAAATTTATTCCAGTTACCTTGTCAGAGATAAATTCAAAACTTAAAAAATCAACGGACCTTTCACTATCCCTCAATATTCCATGTAAGGACGCAAACATTTGTTCCGCTGCAAGTGGAGTTTTATCATTCTGTCTTGGCACTTCGATATGAAGAATTAATGGGTCTCTGATAATCTCATAAATAACACCTTCATCATCTTTTCGGAAAAAAAGGAAGTACAAGAGTACCGAAAAACCTATGACAAACATTATCAAGAATATAGTTTCCACGAAAAATAGTATAACTTTAGTATTGTGAAAAGTCCAACCCCAAAACAATAATTATATCTCCAGTAGTGATAAAATCGGGTCTTTCTTCAATCACTTTTACATCCTCTCCCCACAAACCCGTCACCTTTTCTAAAGTGTACGGAAACTCCTCAATGTCCGTAATATATACTGTGGTTTTCTCCCATTCACCTGGTGCATTTTGAACCCTAATTACATCAGCACCCAAATTATCTATCCATCTTCTATATCTTGCACCAAGACCATTTACTCTACTCCCATTAAATATCTCCACCCTTGCCTGCTCTCTTTCCACTGCAAGATCAACAAGATGATCCTCAAGTGACTCATCAACCGCTCCTTCAGTAACAAGGCTTACTACATCACCCCTGTTATTCACAACTTCATCAAGCAACTCATCCGAAACAGTAACAGAATATATCTGATCAGATTTTATTGATTTAAAATCATCAAGAAAATTGTACATAGAAATTACGTCCATGTTACTTTCAATATGAGTAATAACTCCTCTGTTTTTCCATATATTCCAAAGTGATACTGAGTTAAGAAAACCTATCCAATATTGATTCCACTCACTCCCCCAGTTTTCAAACCCTTTAACATCTTCCAACTGTTCCTGTGGAATGTTCTTCTTCCCAACTTCAACGAAATCCGCAATATTCTCACCTTTAACCCAAAGAAAACCGTCAATACGAACAGCAAGAAGCTCCTCCATTGAATAAACTGTATACGCGCAAGGTCTCGGCGGTGTCTCAAGTTCCCCAACAACAAAGAGATCCTTTATTCTAACAAGCTGACTATCGTCAGGATCAATGCAATACACCCTTGAGTAAAAATATATATCCGGGTGAATTGATATTACTGTTGCAGTACCAGACCTCGTATTCAACTGAACAACAACAAACCCATCTACTTGCTCCTTTGTACTCCCGTCAAACTCAGTCAATATAATTAAGGTAAATGGAAGATCGTGCCCATAACCTGACTCCCTGTCCGAATCCAAAAACTCGTCTATTGAAGAATCCGAGAACTCAAGTTTTCTTAACTCCTCTAACTGACTCAAGACAAAAAAGTACAATGCGCCTAAAACTACTAAAACTGTCAGAATAAAGAAGGTAAACTTTAAAATCGAAACAAAATTATACTTTTTATTGGGTTTTCTTTTTTTCATTTGGAAGTACTATATACATTCTAACAAACCCATCACAAAGTCAAACACTTCTAATGTTATAGGACCTAGAATAGTCCTCCTTTTAGTGTGATATAAATATGATATGAAAATACAACATAAGAAAAGCTGTACCATAAAGAGTAATTAAAAAATTGAAGGGCAACACAAGTGTAAAAGTTATTCGTCACATCTAAACTAAAAGACTAAGCTGCACTAACATGTATAAATTTGTTACCCTGACTTAACATTATTATAAAAGTATTATTCACTACTGATATTCGTATTAATAATTAACACAAATAAAACGTGTTTAGGTCATGATAATCCATATTCATACTCTTTTTAATCCTATAAACAAAAATATTGTGACTAAAGCGGGTGGTTCACACCCACAACTTACAGAAATACTTTATCTTCAAACGTCATTCTTTACGAAATTTCTAGCCCCAATGGTACTTTATAGTCTGACACTTCAAATACATATCTGTTTCTATCTTTAGACGATAATTTGACTCCGCTTTCAGGAATCCCCACTTTCCCTTGTTTAACAAGATATTTATATACCCTCGGGTGTATAAATTTTAACGAAACGCATCTCAAACCTATCCCGTTTTTTGCACTATCTTTACCTCTATACTTTATATCACCAATAATTGGAAGTCCAAGACTTGTCAGCTGAGTCCTGATTTGATGAGTTCTCCCGGTAACTATCCTTATCTCTATCAATGCCAAGTCCTTACCTTTTTCTTTTACAGTTAAATAACTTAATGCGTACTTTCCAGTCCCATCGTCGTAGCTTGTAAATCGAAAATTCTTGCGATTAAAAGGATCCCTGCTAACATATCCTTGGATAGCTACTTCCGTCTCTTTTTCATCACCATCTAACCCACTCTTAACAAGATCCCTTGTTTCTACAACAGCCCAATATATTTTCTGAGACTTCAAAGAAGTATCTGACTTTTCATTTTTAATCCCTTTGCTACTAAACTGCTCTGAAAGGATCTTTAGAGACTCATTTGATTTAGCTATCACAATAAGACCAGACACATCTTTATCAAGCCTATGAACTAGTCCAACCCTACTTGGTGGATCAATGTTTGTCCTTCGAAAATAACCCATCAACCCGTTTACTAATGTACCCTCATAGTTACCTGTACCAGGATGAACAACCATCCCAGCTGGTTTATCTACCACCAAAAGATCATCATCCTCATATATTATATCTAATGCTATCCCCTCAGGCTTTATTACTGATTCATCTCCAAGCTCCCCAAACCCCTCTAAATCCTTCCTTTTCTTTAAAGTAGATATAAACATCTCAAGATCCGATCTTGCAACAGAAACTACATCTTTAGGGCTCAATTTATACGAAGGTTTTCTCACTAGTTTACCGTTTACATTTACAAGACCAAGTTCAATAATTTCCACAATTTTGGACCGAGAAATATCTCTGACTGAGTCAGACATAAACTTGTCAAGTCGAATACCAGATTTATCTACTTTGTATTTATTCAACTCCATGCCAAACAATTCCAAAGATAGTAATTACCCCTCCTAAAATAATCATGATATCAGCAATATTAAAAGTCGGAATGTATAGAAGGTCTATCCACTCAAGTACATGACCAAATAATATTCTCCATATAAAATTACCTAAGACTCCAGAAAGCATTAATATAAACCCTGTCCTACTCACCCTATCCAGTACCACAATCCTTCGAATGACCCACAGGAGAATAACTATTCCAAGGTCAATAAAATAGATACATGTTCCAGATACATCAGAAAACAAACCGAAGGACATACCAGTATTCACAATCCCTACCCCAAGCATCTTTGCTAGAAGTTTCGAGCAGATATCAATTAAAAAGAAGACGCCGATAGCACAAAGCTCTTCATTTTTTATCTTGTGATTTTTCATCTTTAGATTTAAAGGTAGACGTTAATTTGTTCCACCAACTTCCAGTAAGTGTTCTGTATGAGAGAGAAAATTTCCTTTCCTTCACAGAGCCGGGCACCCATTTTCTTCCCGGTCTTGCTTTTTGAACTTCAACCTTTTTCTTTTTTCCAAAAAAAATATTGATAATAAAGTATATCCATATTAAAGAAATGGCAGAAATTAAAAATGTCTGACTAGATAACATGCAACACAATCCTGACCTTAAATAGTTATAGGTAATTATCAATGGAGCCGCTGATATAGAGAAAAACTTCCAAAGAAAAGCCGTTAGCTTTTTAAATGGTTCAAAAGATGATTTTGTAAGTTCCTTTGTTAACCAAAGTCCTAAAAGAATTAAAACAGGATACACTAGAAATTCTAGCTTTGTATATATATACCCAAGCCAAGAGCCAAATGCTATAAGCAACCCCACATAATCACATAACGCCATCGATATTTTTTTCCACTCAAGTTTATGCATACTTCTTACAAATCCCAAACCCCAAAAGAAACCAATCGCAAACCCATCAATTACTACAGTCTCAAGATCCATCTTAAAGAAAAGCCACGGAAAACTTTGAAATAAAAATACATCACCTTCAATTCTTTCATAAGGTATCCAAAACCATCTAGCATCCTGAAAGAGATCATAGTTTAAAATGATATATAGCAATCTCGAAAAAACTATCCCAAACAAATAGGAAAAAACAATGAAATCAAATACGTGTTCTGTTCGAAAAAACTCTTGTGCCTTCTTTTCTTTTCCCTTTAAGTTCACCCACAATGGATATACCGGTATTATTAAGCAGCATGCTAACACTATCCAGAATAAGTTGTCAGAAGACAGATCTTGAATAATGGACAGAAAATTATATTGCATATTACTTTTTCCTCTTTGACTTTTTAGCCTTCTTTTGGGGACTGGATCCAATCTGCTTCAACTTCTCTACCCAGGATCGAAATACTTTGTCGATCCTCTTCCCCCATTTAAGTATTTTCTTGCTAGGAGCTGTATCAATATTTGTTACTGGAGCGGTCTTTATTTCTTTCTTTTCACTCTTTTGACTTTTCCCACAAAATGGACATATCTTCCAGTCAGGTTCAAGATACATATCACAGTTTTTGCATTTCACTCTAAGGCTCTTTCCACAACTAGGACAGTGTATAAAACTTGGCTGTACTTCTTCTCCACAATGTGGACAATCCCCAATTCCTTGTGCTTCATACTTTAAAAACCTTTTCTCAAGATCACCCCAATACTCCTCTTCCCTTGTATATCTAGGTCGAATTACCAAGTATATTAGTAAACCAAAGATATTTAGTACAAACAAAAGAATTACTATCATCAATGCTGCCCCTCTCGATCGATATCTTTCTAGTGCGTCTGCCCATGCCCAGCCAATAACCACCATCCAGAAAAGAAATAGTCCAACTCCAAACACAGAAAACACTATGCTAAAGTTTACTTGTCCAAGAAACTCAATAAATGTAAAGACTGATTCAAGAAGACCCATTTTTAATACCTACTAATTTGATTGGGCTTGTTTTACCCTAGAAACATAATTCCCGGTTTCGGTGCTTATTTTAACAACATCTCCGATTTTAATAAACAACGGAACATGAACTCTAAGACCGTTCTCTAGTTTTGCCTCTTTCATAGCATTACTCGTAGTATCCCCTTTCACCGCTGGCTCAGTATAAGATATCTTAAGTCTCACAGACTTAGGAACCTCGATAGAAATTGGCTTGTCATCGACAAATAGCACAATCACTTTTTCACCATTTGAAATATATTTTATTGACTCGTCAATTATCGAAACAGGAAGAGATATTTGCTCGTAACTTTTTGCATCCATAAAGTAAGAAGAGTTATCATCTGAGTAAAGATATTGCATTGACTTTCTTTCTGCATCGACAGACTCAACTTTTTCATTCTGCTTATACGATCTAATAACGATTGAACCACTTTTAAGGTCTTTAATTTTTACCTTTCCAACCGCACCACCTCTCCCGCTCGAGACATGTTCATACTTTATCACTTTGTAGTATTTGTCACCATCCTTAAAAATCACTCCGTTCCTTAGGTCAGTATTCGAAAGTGTTGCCATATCAACGCGCATAACAAATTATCACCTCTCGTGGGATTGTATCATAAATTTTCTTTAGTAGAAATTGAATAGACTGAATTTGTGATCGGTGGTTAATAATTCTCCTCCTTTAGAGTAATTGTAAAACTCGTTCTTAATGGGATCAGCTACAACAATATTCCCTAAACCAGGGGATTTACTTTCCAATACATGATCAGGACAGTATCCAATAACCATTCTGTATACAAAGAATCTGAATAAACTGATAATTATCACTATTTCATCAGAACTATTCCTGTAGAATATTAACAAATGTGATTTTAACTGAGGATTGCGAAACTCATTCTCGAGATTTACTCCTTCTCTCATTAAAAAATCAATTTTTGTAGATCCATTCCTTATGAACTCTCTAAACCTTTTAAAATTCGTATGATAAGACAAATCTTCTAGACGATCCTGAATTGCACAATAAGAAAAGAAATTAAACCCTATCTTACAAATCACCCTACGCATATCTTCATCCAATTCTCCACTAATTTTCATACCAAAAGTCTGATCTCCTTTTGAAGAACCTAGTTCAATATAATCGTCGTATTTGTACTCAACCTTATACTCCTTTAATAGTTGATCGGTTCGTACGGGGTCCCATTCGTCTGAATACACCACCATTAAAGTTCCCTTATTAGCAGCATACTCCTTGAGTATCTGAAGTCTTTTAAAGTACTTCTTGGATTTTGATTTACGGATCTTCTCTAGACTGTCTAATGAAAATCGTATTTGCCAATCTTCAAGAATTAACATGGCTAGAGGACGAACATTGAGACGAGGATTCCCATCAAAAAAATTAGAAAAAGGTATTATCCCTTTTAGAATATCGGGTAAGTAATCCGGTAAGTCAATATCTATCTTAAGTCTCTTATGATCAATTCTTTTGGAACCAACATTCTTTGACAAAATATGATCAGAATACCACCCTTCTAGAGTACCTGTTTTGAAATTAGACTCGAGCTTACTAAACAGTTTATTACACTCACTACAAACAATATCATGAAGAACTGGTGTCGAATCACCAAAAGTACCAAGAAACTCAGGAATAACATGCTCTCTATCATTAAATGAAACTTCTTTATATGTTTTGAAACAATAAATACACTTCATGAATAGTGGTCTAAAAATGCCGAGGGAGGGAATCACATTCCATCTCACTTCGTTCGATGTCAGTACGTGGATGTATCATCCATTCACTGCGTTCATGGGATACGTCCCTGCGAACCCTCACCCCTTCTTTATTTTGTTTACCCCGCTATATGAAATATGGCGGGGAGTCCCGCGTGCCCGCCTTCCATAGTAAATGCCGAGGGAGGGAATCGAACCCTCACCCCTTATTCAGGGACGGGATTTTGAGTCCCGCGTGTCTACCAGTTCCACCACCTCGGCATTCGGTACAATCTTATTAATTTAACTATTAAAGAAGTATAAAGAACTTTAGTCAACAACTGTTTGTCCTTCGACTTGTCCCGCATTGCGGGACAAGTCGAAGGACCACCTCAGCTAGTTGTAACAATTATAACCTAATGAAAACGACATTTTAATTACTCTTTTTTCTCCGCCTTACTTTCTCTCTTTTCAAGATTTCTAAAACTTCCAAGCTCCTTTACAAATGCTACCTCGTATCTACCGGTTGGACCATTTCTGTGCTTTGCAACTATGAAATCTGCAATACCTTTTCTGTCTGTATCAGGATTATACTGATCCTCTCTGTGAATAAATAAAACAACATCGGCATCCTGTTCTATACTCCCACTTTCCCGAAGGTCAGACAGTAGCGGTATTTTTTCAGAGCGCGCCTCTACTGCCCGGGAAAGCTGAGATAGTGCTAGCACTGGAACACTAAGCTCCCTAGCCATATTCTTCATTGCTAACGATATCTCTGATACTTCTTGCACCCTATTTTCAAGATTTCTTGAGTGCATTAGCTGCATATAGTCAACAACTATCAAATCAACACCTCTTTCCATCTGAAGTCTTCTAGCCTTTGCCCTTATCTCCATTACACTCTGTCCTGGAGTATCATCAATATAGATATCAGCATCAGCGAGCTGTCCCATTGCATCAGCAAGTCTTTCAAATCCCTCCTCCTTCAACTTACCCATCCTTAAATCCCAGAAGGGCACCCTGGCTTGCATACCAAGAATTCTATCCATAAGCTGAATATCAGACATCTCAAGAGAAAAAAAAGCAACTTTCCTCTTTTCCACAACTGCTGCATGTTTAGTAATATCAAGAGCTAAAGCAGTCTTCCCCACAGAAGGCCTTGAAGCAACAACTATCATATCAGATGGCTGTAAACCACCAAGCAGATTATCAATAAGCTTAAATCCCGTAGGAACACCTGTAAGC
>CAYZTC010000012.1:0-7527 GCA_964481345.1 uncultured Candidatus Saccharibacteria bacterium
AACTACCTCCAGGTTTTACCTTATTTCACATTACTTTATTCTCGAGTTAATATGTTTCCTTTTTCATTACAGAATGAAAATTTTTTGTTCATTTAAACAAACTAACTTTATGCTCTCACATAACTTTTCTGATGAAATCTTTGGATAAAAAGATAATTCCCTTTCAAATACTTAACAACTCTTTCTTAGCACAGTTTAATATCTTTTTAAGCTCAATCTGTTTGTCTCTATTTATAATTGGTGGCTTATACGCTCTCAAGATACTCTTATACTTATCATAGGCTTTTTCTAATATATTTTCTTCTTTCTCCTGTACTGTTCTATCTAACAACTCGGGAAACCAAAATTCTTGCCTGAAATTTCTCAACGTATGCTCATGGGTAAGATAATCTCTTCCTATACCTACCTCTTTTATGACATCCAGAGCCATCGTTTCCTTGTTAACTTTGATTCCCTGTAAAAATCTCCATATTGCTTTACCAAACTCTATATCCAGTATTGCTTGTATGGGTGAAAAAATAGCTCCTCCATCTAAGGATCCAATCCCTAAACCTCGATCCCAAAGATCGGACATCCCCCCTACAAGCTCACAAGTCAATTGTTTAAGCATACGTTCAAATACCGCTTGTACGCCTGGAACTTTGGCATCCACATACCGAGGAAAAATACGGACAGGTATGCCGAATCTACTTTTTAGTAGTTGATAGGCTCCAATATCTTGAAGATCTGCCTCAGGGGAAGCCCAAACTGGTTTCATTGTGCTCATATCGAAACTTCCACTAATCAGTACGGCATAGACATCTATCTCTTTTGATTTCCCAATTTTAATTTCATTAATAGCTTTGTTTATTATAAGCCCACCTAAAATTTCAGCGCTGGCGATTATTACAGTTCCAGCAAGAGTTACTGGGGAATTAAGACCACTAACAGGCATTGTCCCTACTGTTAATGCAGGAATACCGTATTTTGCCATTTCCAGGAGGGTCTTTCCTGTTCCCTCCCCACAAATTAAAGGGGAAGTTATGGCATTATCGGCTGTCATAAATTTGGATGGTTTTCTCTCAAAGATTTCTGCCATTTTAACAAGATATTTAACTGATTTAGAGTCTGTTACTTCCACATGAACTGGTTTTTCAGTATATTGAAGAAGTAGAGCGGCGGTTTCTATTAATCCAATTTTTGGATCTGCCCTTGAATAGGTTAGTGGATGGGATATCATTTTCACTTTTTCCAAACCATCTCCCAGTTTGATCACATCGATAAAATCCTTACGAGTCGGCTTACGTCTCTCTTTTTTTCCGTATTGAAGAATTGAAGGTGCTCCTCCACCCTCAATTATTAGTTTAAAGTTATCAGGTCTAATTTCTTTATCGGACTTATTATCTTTGAAGTAACTAATGATATCCTCTATCATCCCAATAGGAAACTTTACAGTCTTGTTTCTTTTGTCTACTACGGCTCCCTTCTCAAAAAGTATCTCCAGTATAGAGGTATTTTCGACTCTCATCCCCACGTTTTCAACAACATCTATTACAGCTTCTTGCAACTGATCTAAATCCTTATTTTTCCAGATATTTAACTCCCCTCGTAACATAGTTACCCTCTTTCTTTTGTGAAGACTTAGTATATTCTTCACAACTAACCAGATAGCTTCTTCAATAGTTCAATTGCGGTTTCCACGAACATCTTTCCAGCCTCAGGAGCAAGCTTACTGGAGCGAGCAGTATGGGTCTCATAACTTAAATTCCCTCCTTTTAAAAAAGCTTCCTCTGTAGGCACGTATCCTACACATCCATTGGATAGTTCCGCAACAAAGGTATAGGTAAACGGAGATCTTTTCTTTATCTCGAGACCAAATTCAGTGAAAAGTTCAGCCGGAATACCTACAATAGCTCCATTTCCTATCCTTATTACTTGGACCTCTGCATTAATATAAGGATTTCCCTTTCTTTCTTTATATAATTCCAGAATTTCCTGGGCGAAAAGTTTCTTCCCTCGAAGGCTAGTAAGTGTAAGCTCCATATGATTATCCATAAAGCCTGAAGTAAACTCCTCCTTTTGCAAATCCTCTGTTATTTCTTCTCCGAGCTGCCTTGCTTCTTTCAACTCCTTCTTAGAGATATCTCGTAGGGGAAGACTTATTATCTTAGAAGCAGCGCGGATAGAATGTTGTGAGGATAAACTCATTTCCTCCATTATCCTCAGAGCTTCCCTACCAATCCTTTTACCTCGTTCCTCGGCAAGTTGGTGGCTTTCTTTCTGAAGGCTTGGACTAAGATAATCAACAGGATTTAAGTTGCCACAAGCTCCGTTTAAAAATACAGTTATAGACTTTTCCCCTTTTGTTTTTCTTATGGTATGAGCAATATAACCTGGGTAATCTGCGGAAATAACATAGTCTTTTTCTGGTATCCATCCTACACACAGAGCATGAGAGCTAAAATTTACTACTCCTCCCAAAAGAGTTCCTTGTTTTTCTGCATAGATAACTCCTACTTCAGAATCCTTTGGTCCCTCTGGTTTCACTATTCTCTTATCTCCTGGAGAAGGCTGAGTTTGTACTTCACCATCAGTCATTATAAATCTGCGGTTAAAAGTAGCTTCTTCTGCTTTCCCTGTTCCTATCCCAATTTCTCCTTCAGTCAAATTCTGATTAGCCACAGCAACAGCCATTGCTATCTTGTGAGCTAAAACTTCCAGATAAATTTCATCAGGAGCTTGACTAAAGATCTCAGTGGTAAGAGGTCCAGCATGATTGTGAGTTGCAGATATGATCACTTTATCTATCCCAGAATTATTCTGGATAATTTCCCGTGCTTTTGCTACTGTTTGCCGTTTAAGAGCAATTACGTCACATCCCACAATAGCAATCTTTCTCTCTCCGTCATCTAAAACCATTGCTTTTGCAAATAAGTCATCATGAACTTTCTCAGCTATCCTTATAGTAACTGATCCAGCCATTAAAGTAGGGATGGGAGGAGTGATGTTCATTTGACCAAAACCTATTTTCATTGTAACCTCCTGGTAGAAATAATATATACTTAAAACTTTCCGAAGAATTTTAAGACCTATTTTTACTACAACAATATTTTTGGTTTGGCGATTGTTTTCTACTCAATCTACATAGCCACATAACCACCATCAATCACTAAATTTTCTCCCGTGACAAAACTTGAGGCCTCGGAAGCCAAATACACTACCGCTGGACCTAACTCTTTTGGTTCACCGAATCTTCTCATTGGAGTATCTTCAATGATCTCCTGATATCTCTTTTTATCGGCGATGAACTCACTTTCAACTAAGGATGTCCGCATCCAGCCAGGACTAATTGAATTTACCCATATATTGTACTTAGCCCATTCCACCGCTAATGCTTTGGTAAGCATAATAACACCGGCTTTGGCAGCATAATAAGCTATCTGTGTTACCCCTCTATTAAGTACCATACCTGACATAGAGGCGATATTGATAATTCTTCCACTCTTTTGCTTAATCATCTGTCGGCCAACTGCTTGACTACATAAAAAAACTCCTGTCAAGTTAACATCGATCACCTTTCTCCAATCAGTTTCACTCATCTTCTCTGCAGGAACACGTCTATTAATACCTGCATTATTCACTAAGATGTCTGTTCTTCCAAACTCTTTAATGACCATATCAATTGCTTGATTAATTTCATCAGATTTGGAAACATCCATTTTAACAACAAGCGATTTTCTTCCTAACTTCTCAATCTCTGCAGCAGTTTGTTGAGCCGTATCGATATTAATGTCAGCAATTACTACATCTGCTCCAGCTTCTGCAAGTGCCATCGCCATAGCCTGTCCTAAACCTTGACCTGCACCAGTTACAATTGCTTTACGGTTTGATAGCTCATACAACGATAAAACACTCATTACAAACCTCCCTTCAATTATGGTTTATCTCATTCAAAATAATCTCTACAGTCCAGGCACAAGCTTTACCAACAACAGTAGGGCACTTATCCCTATGACCCCCTGCTTTTTCAAAAGCTTTCTTATCTTTCTTGTTCCACAAATCAAAGCTACACCCAAACAATTTCATTTGAATATCTTTACATAGACAGCTACCATGTTCTCGGATAAAACGGTTATAAAGCTCCCTATACAGGTAACCAGCTCTTTTGTCTAAGGTATCTTTTTTCTCAAATTCTTCCTTGTTGCGCCCATATAAGTAACCTAAAATCATAGTTCCTCCCAAAAGAGCACCACAGGTACTTTGATAATATCCACCACCTACAGCTAAAGGATACGCAGCTTGAAAGATACTTTCATTTTTAATTTTGAGTACCTCCTCTAAGGCAGCTACCGTGCATTGAGCGCACCATCCTCGAGTCTGCTCATATTCAAATCCCAACCTATAAGCTTTATCTATAACTTCCTGCTTTGTAAGGGTTTTTATAGCTTGAGCATCTATTTTCCCTTTTTCCATCTTTTACCTTCTTTATATATCGTTCATTTTCTGTAAAAAGTTCTCAAAAAAAATTAATTCTTTCAACACCTTTTCCTTTACTAAATATCTAACTTCTCTTGGTAGGTAAGTTTGTCTTCCTTTTTCCTCAAGGCAGCCCATAGGAGTATCTATTTCCTCTATTGGATTCCTCATATTTCTCCTTAGATTTTCTTTGAAGATATTTAAATTTAGAATACCGTATCAGGTTTCAATACTTCTTCTAAAACAACCAACGCTCTCTTTATAATTTATTAAAGTAACATTATATCAAACGCTATCTTCCTCTATAATATGAAGTAAAGGTAAATCTTTCATGGTTATCAACCCTGGTTCGGCTTGAAGAATCAATGGAATAGCATTCACAAGAATTGCAGCCGTAGCTATATCTCCTGGGATTCCTCCCTTAATATGAACTTCAAGATCTGGATTCCCTTTAATGCGAATCAAATCATGCGGATTTTTAGCTCCTACATACATTTGTAAATTCAAACTAATTAGTTTCTTTCCATTTTTAATCCCATAAACAGTGTGATTTATGCCGGTTACACAATTTTTTCGTATATTAAGATACTGGGTCAATAAATTTTCATCAGCTACCACGGGTTCTATTGTTTCTTGAACTTTATCTAAGTTCCAGCCTAAGTTATGAGCAATGAATTTCATTGTTCCGGTCAAGCCTATATGACCAAGCAATCCTTCTTTAACCTTGTCTCGAAATAGTTCCGGAGAAAGTGTTGCTCCAATCTTCTTTTGCAGAGGTAATCGCCGAGTAGATGCATCAAGCACTCTTTCTACTTGAACACTTTTTACTTCTTGACACACACCTGTAAGAAAAAGAGGAAGAGTATCCATCACAAAACCAGGATTTACCCCTGTGCCTAATACAGTTACGTTATGTTCTTTGGCTAATGTATTTATCTGTTCCGAAAGATGAGAGTTCTGTGAATAGGGGAAAAATAGTTCCTCACAAGAAGATACACAGTTCATTCCTGTTGAAACGATATCTTGAACTTGAGAATATACCTTTTTTATTTTGGATCCTGTAGCATGCAAAACTACATCAGCATGCTTACTGCCAAAAACTTTACTGGCATCATTGGAGATTAAAATTCCTGTTCTCTTATTAAGACCCAATAGGTCACCAATATCTTTTCCTATTTTCTCAGGAGCTATATCAACGGCACCCACCATTTTTAACCGAGGGCTATCCAAAACAATTCTGGCTGCTTTCATTCCTATCGGTCCAAGACCATAGGATATAACATCTATCTTTTTATTTCCAATAGATTGATTATTCTCCATTAATTTTCTCTCCTTCACCTTAAATTTTAGATTCAGCTGAATAATTTAAAGAGTTATCTTAAGGATACTTCTTATCTTTCTTCTAAGTGACTTATCGCTTGTTCCACTATGTCAACACCTACTTTATTACTCCAAGCTTTTAATAAACGGTTAGTTATTGGTCCAGGTTTACCATTATCAATTTGAGTCCAGTTGAATTTAGTTACTGGTAAAATACAAAAACTTGTAGCAGTAAAAAAAGCTTCATCAGCATTGTAAACATCGTAGGGTTGTATATCTACCTCTTTTACAGGAATTTTTATTTCTTTAGCTAACTCTATCACATTCTCTCGACTAATTCCTCCTAAAACATTACGAAGAGTAGGGGTTCGCAATATTCCTTTGGTTACTATGAAGAAATTTTGTCCGTCTCCTTCAGCTATATTACCTTCCTGATCAAGTAAAAGAGCATAAGCATTTGGATCCATAAGTTCCACTTCTCTGGTAGCTAAGTTCAAATCCATTCGACTGCATTGTTTCACCTTAGGGTCTATACCTCGGGGAGAAATCCGTCTAGTCCAAGCATTAAGAGCATGCACCCCCGTTTTAAAATACTTGGCGTAAGATTCAAAATGAAATGGTTTAAAGTGCACTGCAACAGTAGGACCCTTTGGTAGAATACTTATTTCATCTGCCCACTTGGGAAGAATTCCCGATGAGATTTGGTGAATAATCCAGCCATCATCATTTAGCCCTAATAAAGGTCTATTGAGACGAAGGACTTCCAGAGATATCTCTTTTATTTTAGTAGGACTCAAGCCGGGATCTATCCGGGTACATCGCAGCGATCTAAAAAGACGCTCTATATGTTCATCAAGTTTAAATAGTTTCCCATTAAAAGTTCTCGTAAACTCTTGAACACTATCACCATGAACAAAAGCTGCATCAAATAGAGAAATTTTTGCCTCACTCTCGGGAATAAATTTCCCATCCAAATAAACTACCCGCTTCCCCAATTTTTGTTTATCTAACATTTTTTGTCTCCTTAATAACCTTTATTTTCTACATAAACTCTTTACATCTCCTATAATCAGATCTAATTTAATATACTTTTTCTACTTTAGTTATTGAGCTATCTAAAACGTTTATAATTGTATCAATTTCATCTTTAGATACTGTATATTGAGGGTGAAAATTAAACCTATTTTTAAAATATCCCACTCGATTTAACATTACTCCTTGTTTCAACGCTTCAAAAGTAATTTTCTTTGTTTCCTCTGTTGCCGGTTCTTTAGTTTTTCTATCCTTTACAAATTCTATTCCTAATACAAGCCCTAATCCAACTACCTCTCCCACCATTTTGTGCCTTTGCATCAAATCCTGAATTCCTGCCAAGAAATACTTTCCCATCTCCTCAACACGCTTTAACAACTTTCTCTCCTCTATTGTCTTAATATTAGCTAAAGCTGCAGCACATCCTACTGGATTTCCATGGTATGTACCCATATGTCTATCCGGTTCCTCACCCCATACATCAAAAATCTCCTTCTTAGCTATTACAGCTCCTAAAGGCCAGACACCACCTGAAAGTGCTTTTGAAATTGCTATAATATCTGGCACAACATTCCAGTGTTCACAAGAGAACCATTTACCAGTATGGCCTATTCCCATACATATCTCATCAAAAACCAAGGTAATGTCATAATCATCACAAATTTTTCTAATTCCTGGTATAAACTCCTTTGGTGGAAAAACCATGCCTAAATGAGCTTG
>CAYZTC010000013.1:0-3814 GCA_964481345.1 uncultured Candidatus Saccharibacteria bacterium
AACGTTGCTTACTCCATTGCGTTTAGGGTCCTGCGTCAGGCGGCTAAAGTGCTCGACGACGGCCAAATCCGCGCCTTTGCATACGAAAAATGCCTTGCGGGCCTCGACCAGTTCAAAATGACCGACGACCGAAACGGCGTCCGGACAAAGGGCCTGCTCTATATGGAAAAAAGCTGGGACACTGCATACCTCTGGGAAAACGCAGAGGCTGCTTTGGCCTATCTTGAAGCTTATCAAGATACTAAGAACGAGTCGTATCTACTCGATGCGCTCACTATCTTGCGTGCGATTGCCAAACATCATCACGGCGACAAGGGCTTCCTCACTGAAGGGGTGGACTGGAACAATCATGTAGGCAAGCAGCATCATTATGGCGGGGCCGAGTTCGGAGACATCAAGTACACCGAGCCTTTGCTGAACAATTTACATATTGTGGAGCCTACCTTGCTGGCAGTTAAACTCGAAGATGAAGCCCACAAAAGCGATTGACAGCAGTATTTTTGCCTCCCCGAATCCCTGCATGCAGTAGGCAGGGACCCAGAAAATACGCCCTCACCTGCAATCTCATGCAAAAATCATCCTCCCTTTTTATGGAGGGGACTAAGGGGCCCCCTACACTTACCTTCCCTCAACTGCCGCCTGCCCCGCCAATTCTCAGGCAAGGGGCCTTCGGCCTGCTGTGCAAACTTTATGAACGCTTCTACTCTTTCTTAGTTATCTATTTAACATTTTCAAGAATTCTCTTAATCCTCTGAGCAACGTCCTTTATACTTTCGCACTGATATGTTCTGAATTTGTCCTTAGTCTTTAAACTTCTATTTGCTCTCATTATATATTTTTCTTGTTTTTTGCGCATATTTAAAAGGTTGGAAATATCCTTCATAGGGATAAACCATGCTCTTTCGATGGATCTGCTATCTTTGGTTAGAAGTACAGCAAGAAAATAAGCATATCTTTTGTTTTTCAGCGAAACAGAACGTATTTCAAAATGGATGGTATTGCTTTCTTTACCTTTCTTGATAATTCCTCCGGAGCGGGATTTTATTTGTATTGGTAGTGCTTTACCAGTTTTCTTATCATATATTAGTAAGTCTATTCCTTCATCATCAGCTAATGGTGAAAAGGGTGAAAATCTGCCATCGGTTTCAATCATCAATTCATTGGCCACTATGTGTTCTGCTATTACTCCTTTTTGTGTGCTTGTAATATTTCCTTTTTTCATATTCTTATTTTCCCAACTATTGACTTATCCCTTCCCGCACAACGTCAATCTTACTGGTAAGACAATCCCACTAACTTTTTATCTTCTCAAAATCCTCTATAAGGTATATCTGAAGAATTCACTTTGACATTTACATGCCCTTTTTCACATAAGAGTATTTCGCATACAATCTTTGCATCTTTCTGGTTTAGCATAGGACCAATTAGAATTTCTTTGATTGGCAAGAGTTCCCTTTTCTTATCTTTTTCCTCCTCTAATTTCCTTCGCTTCATTTGTATAGCCGACTCTATTTGCCTATAGTCTTTTTTAATTACTTCTTCTTCCTCGTTTCCGATAAAGAATTTAACATAGGGAACAGGTATCTTATACACGGGATGATCTCTAAAATGTATAGGAGGATCTTTCTCAAACATCCCAGGGCTTTTTTGATATGGTTCCCACGTATGATGAGATATCCCAATTAACCGAATTTCCTCTTCAGCTATGTAATTTACATTTTTATATTTAACTGAGGCAACATAGATCAGGTTAAATGCCGCACCTTTCTTGTGCATTTCTTCAAGACAATCACCTTTCCATTCATTTACTTTCTCCTTTTCGAGTATCCAGTCTTTAATTTCCTGCTTGTGGTAAACACACTCGTATAAGTTAAAATTACTTTTTACTAATTTCTTTGTTTCAAAGCCAATACGGAAATTGCCATAAGCACGCCATTGTTCAAGAGATTCTTTACCTCTACTAAACGATATAATATACATTGTATTGCGATTATATTGGTGTTTTATGAAATTAAACCACGCCTCTCTTATATATTCATTAGAGAACTCCTCGTTGATGAACAAATCCTTTTTTTCTTGCAAAGCCTTACATTCTGTAGTGTCATTGACAAACGCAGTATTAGTTAGCCATATCTCATTGTTTTCTATTATTCCTCTCAGTCCTTCAGCCGATGTATAATGATAAATTATGCCTTCACAAGAATCAGCAAAAGTTTTCATAAGCTTTTTATACTGCTCGTTGCCTTTTTCTCTCTTATCCATGGGCAAAATTGTACTCCTAAATCTTATTAATCAAAACCAGACGTTCTTATTTTATTCTTGTACCTATTGGGTCAAACCTGGGACATACTTCTCCCCTCCTCTCAAAATCTCGGAGGCGATACGAATGTGAAAGTTTTTGCTTCTTCAAACTTACAGTTATGGTTCCTAAAAAAAAGTGCCGGTCCGAAGATTTCCTCGGAACTATCTCTTTTTTCAGCCATACTTTCGGATGAATAACCTATTCCCACAACATGAGAAAACTTATCCTTTAAAAGGACATCTTTGGTCGTAAGCTGTAACCCACTCTCACTTCCGAGCTTTTGCAGTTCAAAACCATTAACACCTTCCAAAAAACAGACTATTAAACCGGGCTTCGATTTATCCAATTGCTCCTCGGCGTTCGAGATTTTGTCCTCAATCCTATATAGTACTTTATCCGCCTTCTCAGACATCACAGTTAACTCAATCGGATCAACCGGTTTTCCATCCTTAGACCTTGCAAAAATTTCTCCATGAGCCTCATTCGCCTTCCTTTCGCAAAGCTTCTTCATCCTTTCTTTCATATCAATAACAACGGAGGAAACATAATTCAAATCTAAGACTAAAGTTCCAAAGGGAGAAATCTGATATTCTCCCTTCAATTCACCACCATCTACCAGCTCTAATACCTTAAAACACAAACTTCTAATAGTACTTCCATACAGCTTATCATCTAGTACAATATCAATTCTCCCAGTATACTCCCTTTTTTCAATCTCAGGTGTAAGTCTATCTGCAAATCCGTAGAAATCCTTTCTGTGTATTCTCCTTGCTATATCAACACTTATCCACTTACATTCGACATCGAACTTTAAATCCGGTGCAGTAACAAGAAATTCTGGATGTTTGATCGAATCTTCCTCATACCATTTTATGCCATAACCTTTCACAAAGAAATGCCACGCAATTTTTATTTCAAATAAGTAGTTACGGGCGTTATCCATGTCCATAAAATCCCTTTTATACTTATTCTTGACGGAGTCAGACATGTTCTTCAGTAAAGTGACAACTTTCTTGGCATCAATTACCAAAGCCTTTAATTCTGGAGTCATATGTCTGTGAATAGACCTCGCCCTATTAGTAAGTCCATAATATTGTTTGAATGCACTCAACCACGGATGTCTCCGTTTCAGATAATACTCTCCAAATATGGGCCCAGCAGATTTCAGAGCTTGTTCATGCCTCCTAAGACAACGCTTAACATTGTTTTCTCCAAGAAACTCGATTAAACGCTTTATGAGTTTTCCCGCTTCATAGTCATAAATGTCTGCTATTTCATTCACCATATCTTAATAAACACATTCTTTGTTGCGCCCTTTTGCTGGTACGTTTTCATCCGCTGTTTCGGTTCAATTTTCATGTCTCTTATCTCGTGAATCGTATCTATTGTTGATTCCGCTCCCGGGTGTCATTTCCCCTTCCAAGCATCAAGTATTGAGCATCCAGAGTCGAGCATCTAGAATCTTACCACTCCCAGGTGCTTTCTCTAAGTTCTGCCCCCAAAATACCCCAA
>CAYZTC010000014.1:0-3770 GCA_964481345.1 uncultured Candidatus Saccharibacteria bacterium
TGTAAATTCCAGCCAAAATCGAACACCAATTCCAGAAATAATCGAACACTAATTCCAGCCTTAACCGAACGGCAATTCCAGAATTAATCGAACACTTTTTCTAAGAAAACTGGAATTAGTGTTCGGGAAAAACTGGAATTCAAAAACCTCCTGTTGAATATGGTAAAATGTCCTCCGTTATGTAATACAATTAAAAGGAGGGCGAGATGAAAAGAAAAAGGAGGTTATCCGTGCGAAAGATCAAAGAGATTAGTAGGTTGTATCTGAAGTTGGGATTTAGTATCCAGGCGATTGCAGGATCATGCAAAATATCCACATCAACAGCACATACTTATGTAAATAAGCTGAAGAAACTGAATCTCAGTTACGAGGAGATTATCAATATGAATGAGGGAAAGCTGCATAATTTGTTTTTCCCGGAAAATAAAAAGAAAGCTGCAAATAGACCTGTACCTGATTTTGAATATCTTGCTACAGAGATGAAAAAGAAAGGGGTAACATTACAGCTTTTGTATGAAGAATACATAGATGAAAACCCTTCTGGATATTCAAAGAGCTGGTTTTACGAAATGTATAGAAAGCATGTAAAAAGGCTGCAGCCCACAATGAGGTTTAATCACAAAGCAGCAGAGAAAATGTTTGAAGATTTCTCCGGGGACAAACTCAGCTATACTGATCCAACAACAGGCAAACAGATAGAAGTTGAGTTGTTTGTCTCAGTATTAGGAGCAAGTTCATATATATTTGCATATGTAGTAGCCAATCAGAATATAGAAAATTTTACTGAGTGTAACGTGAAAGCTTTTGAGTATTATGCAGGTGTACCAGAATGTATAGTTATTGATAATTTGAAAGCCGGAGTAACAAGCGCATGTTACTATGATCCGGATATTAACCGGACGTTTGCCGACCTGGCGGAACATTACAACACAGCCGTACTTCCAGCCCGGCCGTATAAAGCCAAAGATAAAGCAAAAGTGGAGAATGCAGTCCTGCAGGCACAGAGGAGAATAATTGCTGTGTTAAGAAACATGACCTTTTTCAGTCTTTGGGAGTTAAGAGAAGCTGTTAGAGAAGCAACTGAAAAACTTAACAAGCGTCCGATGACACTAACAGGTAAATCCAGATATGAATTATACATGGAAATAGAACGCTCACAGCTTAAGCCTTTGCCCCAGGACAGATTCACCATATACAAATGGAAGAAAGGTAAGATACACATAGACTATCATCTGCAAGTCGAGAAAAGTTATTACAGCGTCCCCTACACCTTGATAGGTCAACAGGTTGAAGCAAGGTATAATAACAAAATAGTGGAAATATTTCATGAAGACAAAGGTATCCGTAAAAGAGCGGCCTCGCACAAAAGAAGCCACAGAAAAGGCGAATTTGTTACGGATAAATTACATATGCCTCATGAGCACAGGCAATATCTTGAATGGACTCCACAGCGGATGAAACAATGGGGAAGAAAAATAGGAGAAAACACAAAAATATTAATGGAGAAAATGATTGAGAGTAAGAAGGTTCCTGAATATGCATTCAGGGGATGTCTTGGAGTAATCAGACTATCCAGGATGTATTCACCCCAGAGGGTAGAGAATGCCTGCAGGAGAGCTTTATCGGTTAACTCTTACAATTACAGAAGTGTGAAATCAATTTTACAGAAAGGATTGGATAAACTTAACTATAACAAAATGGAAGAATTTAAAATAATCCAGCATGATAACATAAGAGGTAAAGAATATTATAGGGAGGCGACAAATGATGCAGTTAACAATGGATAAATTGGATTTAATGAAATTATATGGAATGAGCGATGGTCTTAAAGAACAAATGGCTTCATCTGCGTATAAAGATTTGAGCTTTGAAGAACGGTTCGGTATGCTTGTGGATAAAGAGATGGTTTGCCGGGATAACAGGAAGCTTCAGATGCTGCTGAGAAAAGCCCATCTGAGATATCCTAATGCGTGTATTGAAGATATCAATTTCAGGGTAAAAAGAGGAATAATCAAACAAGTAATTTTGAAACTCGCTCAGAATGAATGGATAAGAAATAAGCAAAATATAATAATAATCGGTTCTACTGGGGTCGGAAAAAGTTATATTGCCTGCACTTTTGGCAACAATGCCTGCAGAGCAGGCATAAGTACTTACTATGTGAGGTTGCCGCGGTTATTAAAAGATTTTGAAATAGCCCGGGCTGACGGAAGATATATCAAACTGCTTCAAAGACTATCAAGAGTAAAATTATTGATAGTCGATGACTGGGGACTTTCTTCTCTTTCAGATGTTGAAAGAAGAGACTTTTTAGAAATTACAGAAGATAGGCATAATGTGCGCTCTACAATTATTTGTGGTCAACTGCCAATAGATAAATGGCACGATGTCATTGGAGATCCTACTATAGCAGATGCTATATGTGACAGGTTAATTCATAATGCTCATAAGATAAATTTAAAAGGTGAATCTATGAGAAAAATCCTTTCAAATATCAAGACATCGTAGACTTTGGATATATAACCTTCTATACTGACCTCCAAAAAAAAGGAGGCCAGTATAGACGAAAAAGGTGAATCTCCTGAAGGAATCTATCAAAGTTTTGGTAAAAGTAAAGCATGGTTTTTCAAATGGTTAAACCGGTAAAACACGATAAAGAAGATTGGGCCAAAAGCTATTCTCGAAGACCCCATCATACTCCTAGAAAGATTGATAAAGATATGGAACGAACTATAATTAAAGCAAGAAAATCTCTTGAGAAAAAACTTTATGCTCAAACTGGAGTACTTAATATTAGTTGGTATCTATCTCAAAGAGAAATAACTCTTCCCTCAACTGCAACAATTAGTAGAGTTATTAAACGGAACAATTTGGTGCGTAAACGGCCTAAATACACGCTTAAAGGAGTCAATTATCCTTCTTTAGAAGTCATTCAGAGTAACTATCTGCATCAATTTGATCTAGTAGGTCCAAGATATTTAAAAACTGATGCTCGCTTTTATTCAGGTAACATCATTGATGCTTTTGATCGTAGATGTAGTGTTAATCCTGTGCGCAGACAAACCCGAATAGATATTGCAAATGCTTTAATTCGCTCCTGGCAAACCTTAGGAATATCCTCTTGTCTGCAGATGGATAATATTTTATCTGCCCGTGGTAGCAATCGCTATCCCCATTCTTTTGGATTGGTAATTCGTTTCTGCCTTAAGCTTGGCATTCAACCACTCTTCATTCCTACAGGAGAACCACGGAGAAATGGGATTATAGAACACTTTCAGGACGTTTTTGATAAGATGTTCTTTCGTACTCAGTATCTTAAGAGCTTCGATTATCTTTTTCAACAAAGCTAAAGGCTTTGAGATATTTCACAATCAAAATCATCACTGCAGCACTTTAGGAGGAAAAACCCCTATGGAAAAAAGTCTGGCCTTAACTCTGGAATTTTACTTGACTTTGAGGATTCATGATTCTAAACTGATAGAGAAATTTGACTATTCTTTACTAAAAACATCTATTGATTTATACTAAATCGAACTTTAAGAGTCTACGATGTTATGATATTTAATATTTAATTAATAAAACGCTCTTTCAAATTTGACTTAAAGCGAACACTTTTATAGATTTATTTTGACAGGAGGATTAATAAATAGTTCCCGTTCGGATAAAACTGGATTAGCTGTTCGAATAGACTGGAATATACATATTAGCCTCTTGAAGATACAGCACTTGATCTTCAACAAAAGTAATTAAATCTTTCTTGGGCTCTAATT
>CAYZTC010000015.1:0-3710 GCA_964481345.1 uncultured Candidatus Saccharibacteria bacterium
TCCAGAAACAGCTAAGTGGATTTACACGACTGAAATTCCTAAGTAATAGGATAGTTAGACTCTATGATTTTAGAGAGGCAAGAAGAAAAAACTTCTTCTTGCCTCTCACTGGGAAGAAGAAAGCTTTAATGTTTACCACAAGGCTGCCTACTGCTAATGAAAAATGGACAAAAAGTAAAAATGGGAGAAAAAATATATGGATAAGAATAAAAATTTGACTAAAGCGAAAGTTGTTAAAGAAAAGACAATTTCAGAATCTTACTTTTTTAAGTTTGTAAATTTTTTGTCTACTCAGTGGATTTTTTTTATTCTCCTTGGTTTCTTTGCTTTTTTCTCTTTGACAGCACCAGGGTTTTTCAGCTTTTATAACTTCGTAAATATCTGTGTATATACCACAGAGGTGCTTATTATAGCTCTTGGTCAAACACTAGTGATAATCTCAGGTGGCTTTGACATGTCAGTGGGAGCAGGACTCGCTTTGTCTGGGGTAGTAGCGGCAATTGCTATGAGAGTATTTTACATCAGTTTACAAAATGCCGGATTAAGTATTGCCATAGGTATGATAATTGGAATAATGTTGGCAACAGGTATCGGGGTATTAAACGGTGTATTAATTGCAAAACTAAGGATTAATCCTTTCATAGTAACACTGGGCACCATGGGCGTAGCGAGAGGACTTACATATGTACTTACAGCGGGAGCCTCAGTTTGTGATTTACCACCCGGACTGGAGCAAATCGGTGTGGGAAAATTATTTATGATTCCAATACCAGTGGTAGTTGCTATATGCATGACTATTCTTTTTATTTTTATGTTATCACAAACCCGATTAGGTCGTTATACCTATGCTATAGGAGGCGACCGGGAAGCTTCCAAACGAGCTGGGGTACCAGTAGATAAATATATTATTATCCTATACGCTATTTGTGGTCTCTGTGCAGGTGTCTCAGGAATGCTAGTATTGGGTCGTTTTGCCACAGCCTCACCTATGGCTGGACTAACTGATAATTTAGATTCTATCACAGCAGTAATTTTGGGAGGAGCAGTCTTAGGTGGTGGAACGGGAAGTATATTTGGAAGCGTTGTTGGTGCTTTTATTATTGGAATTTTATTAGTTGGATTGATAGTTATAGGTGTAATGCCATACTGGCAAATGGTATCAGTAGGTGTTATTCTAATTATGGCTGTATCTATCGATCAGCTTCGGCACCGCCGTTGAAATGGTGGTTGTAGTAAATGACGCAGATATTTTTGGAAGTTTTGTATTGACGAAGAAGAAATAAATAAAGGAAAGGAGCTGTGCTTTGAATCCAATGTTAAAAGTAGTTAACTTATCTAAGCGTTTTGGTGGGATTCATGCTGTGGAAAAAGTGAGTTTTGAGTTATACAAGGGAGAAATATTAGGTTTAGTGGGAGACAATGGAGCTGGCAAATCTACTTTAATCAAAATGATCTCTGGAGTTTATATTCCTGATGAAGGTAAAATATTCTGGAAGGGGAAAAAGATGGAGATAAATTCCCCTAGGTATGCTAGAGAGTTAGGAATTGAAACCATCTATCAGGATTTATCTTTAGCAGATAACTTAGATGTGGCAGCTAACATATTTTTGGGGAAAGAAATACTTAAGCAATTTATGGGTGGATTTATAGGTATTTTAGATAAAAAGAAGATGGAAAATGAATCTGGATCAGTACTAAAACAGTTAGATATTGAAATTGATTATAGATCTATGAGAGATCCCGTAGAAAATTTATCCGGGGGACAGCGTCAGTCTGTAGCAATAGGAAAAGCCATTTACTGGAATGCCCAATTAGTGATAATGGATGAGCCTACAGCAGCATTAGGAGTTAAGGAAAGAGGTAACGCTCTTAATTTAGTGAAAAGATTAAAGGAGGAAAGAGTTCCCGTTATTTTTATTAGCCATAATCTTCTGGATATATTTGCTGTGACTGATCGTATTCTTGTGATGCGACGGGGTATCATAGCTGGGGAGGAGATAACAAGTGAAGCTTCGGAAGATAGACTTGTGAAACTTATGATAGGAATAGGTAGCAAGAAAGAGATTACTGGATGAGTCGTAATTCTCTCTTGGAGAAAAAATAGGCGTAAAAAATAGTTGAAAAGATTGGTATTGTAGAGATTAGATTTATGAGAAACTTAAGCAAGACTTTTTAGAAAATCTATAAGAAGGAGTTTAAAGTGATACAAAAAACTTTGAGATGTGCAAAAAAAACTATCACGGTAAATATTCCTAAGAAAAATCTTTTTTATAGTATTGAGCCTAATAATCCTAAAATAATGAAAAATGAGACAGATATTAGCAAAACTTTAGAGGAACCGATATCTTCTCTCCCCTTGTCAAACCAGGTTAAATCAGGTATGAAAGTTGTTGTGTTAGTAGATGACATTACCCGTCCTACACCTCATAAGAAAATTCTTCCTATCCTTCTGAGAGAGTTGAATAAAGCTGGTATAAAGGATAAAGATATTACCTTACTTATAGCCCTTGGAACTCATAGATATATGACTCAGGAGGAAATTACTGAGCGGTTTGGAGAAGAAACAACAAGTCGGGTAAAGATCTTAAATAACGAATGGAAAGATCAAAAACAGTTTATAAATATAGGAGACACGGAAAATAAAACATCTGTAATAGTTAATAGAAGAGTTTACGAGGCTGATTATGTGATTGGCGTAGGGATTATTGCTACTCATGACTTGGCAGGTTGGAGCGGTGGTGGTAAGATTATTCAGCCAGGAGTTTGTTCTTGGGAGACAACACAGGCAACGCATCTTCTGGCTGCTAGACACGATCTTATAGGTGCTCTTGGAAACGCAGAAAATTCTGTGCGGAAGGAAATAGAACTTGTGGCTAAAAAAGTCGGATTAAATTTTATATTAAATGTTGTTTTAGATAGCAAAGAGAACCTTATAGAGATAGTGAGTGGAGATCCAGTAAAGGCTCACCGAGAGGGAGCAAAATATGCTCGTCCCATTTATGAGCAAGATATACCTGGACTAGCCGACATTGTTATTACAAATGCCTATCCGGCTGATTTAGATTATTGGCAAGGAATAAAACCATTGCTTCTTTCTCAAAAGGGGTTAAAAGAAAAAGGAACTTTGATTCTTATAGGGGAATTTTCCGAAGGTATTTCTCCTACTCACCCTGAGCTGAAAAAATATGGAGATAGAACTTATAAGGATGTTGAAAAATTGTTTGCAAAAGGAGAAATAAGAGATGGTGTATGCGCAGCAGCTTTGATGGAGCATGTACAGTGCACTGAGAGAACAAAAGTAATTTGCGTCTCAGATGGATTAAGTTTCGAAGAGAAGTTAAATCTTAATTTCGTACCTACAGCGAATATAGAAGATGCGCTTGAAATTGCTTTCGAGCAGCAAGGAGCAAATGCAAAGATAGGAATAATAGAATATGGAGGGGATGTTATCCCACAAGTTAAAAGTTGATAAAGTAAAGAAGGAGGAGAATTTCCAGATTTTCTTTCTTGTTCAATTTTTCTTATTTTATTAGAAGGTTAAAGCGAAAACAATAAGGAGAAAAAATTGAAAGAAATTTTAAATATGTTCGGCCTTGAAGGGAAAAAGGCAGTAATTATTGGAGGAGCAGGTATCTTAGGTTCTGCCATTGCTAAGGGATTGGGAAAGGCAGGCTCTGAGATTGCCATATGCGATATTGTTAGTACAGAGA